>JAOBWK010000063.1 GCA_025463305.1 Ilumatobacteraceae bacterium | reverse complement strand
TGTGATCTCTCAGGAGATCGGAAACGACCCGGACCTGCGAAGGTCCGGGTTGGTTTCATTTTCGGGGTCTGGTGGGGCCTTTGGGTGCGCCGGTTGGTTGGTAGTCGCGGGTGGGGTCGAGGGTGAGTTCGCGGAGTATTTCGCCGGTGGCGGCGTGGATGATGCGGATGTCGAGGTCGGCGATGAGGAGGATGATGGGGGTTCGGGCGTGGGTTCGTCCGATGCCGATGTGGTGGAGGCGTCCGTTGTGGCGCAGGGTGACGGTGCCGCTGTTGTCGACGTGGTCGTGGCGAACTCGGTGGTGGGGGTCATTGCGGCTGCCGGGTGAGGCTTTGGGGCGTGTCTGGTAGGCGGTGGCGGGGGTTGAGCGGTGTGGGAGGGATCGGTGTGGTCGGTGGTGGTTGTATTCGTCGGCGAACAGGTCGAGGAGTGTGTGTAGCTCGGTGATGGTGGCTGGCTGGTCGGGTTGAGCGCGGATCCATTTCTTCATGGTTTGTTGGAAGCGTTCGACTTTGCCGCAGGTGGTGGGGTGGTTGGGGCGCGAGTTCTTCTGGACGATGTGGAGACGGACGAGTTCGGCTTCGAAGGCGTTGCGGCCGCCGCGTCCACCGGCGAAGCGGGTGGTGAAGACCATCCCGTTGTCCGTCAGCGTTGATGCTGGGGTGCCGTGTGAGGTGCAGGTTTGTCGGAAGGTGGTGAGGACATCGGTGGCGGTCACGCGCCGGTGGGCGGTGATCGAAAGGGCGTAGCGGGAGTGGTCGTCGAGCCAGGTCAGGATTTCGATGTCGACACCGTTGGCGAGCCGGTAGTGGGTGAAGTCGGATTGCCAGGTCTCGTTGGGTTGCTCGGCTTGGAAGCGGATGTAGGACGACTTGGGTCGCTTCTTGGGTTCGGGGGTGACGAGTTGGTGGCGGGTGAGGGTGCGGCTGATCGTCGGGACGGACACGGTGATGTGGTGGTCGTGTTGGAGGTGCCAGTGGATGGTGTCCGGGCCCGCGTCCAAGCCGGCAGTGGTGAGTTGGTGGCGGAGCTCGATGATCAGTTCAACGGTCGCGGGTGGGGTCGCGTTGGGTGAGGTGTGCGGTCGACGTGAGCGTGGCTCGAACGCCGCGTCACCCTCGGTGCGGTAGCGGGCGACGAGTTTGGAGACCCAGCCTTTGGACACGTTGTAAGCGCGAGCAACGTCGGCCTGGGAGCGGCCCTCGAGAACAACTGCGGTGATCACCAAACGCGCTTTGGACATCCACCAGCGTCATCAGCACGCCAGTCGTGTGTCAGCGATGTCTCGCGACATCGAGTTTCCTATGACCTGACAGATCCGTTTCCCATGTCCTGAAAGAACACAACGCTCGCCGGGAGCGAGCTGCCGGCCTCGGGCCACCGCACGACACCGTCGAGCGTCACGTCGTACGGGTATGCGCCCGCCGGCTCGAGCGCGTCGAGGACGACGAGCGCGTAGTGGTGACCGGCGACCGTGAACGTGTGCGTCTCTCGATCCAGGACCTGCACCGTGCACGCCGCGTCGGTCTCCATCCAGACCGTCGCAGACGTCTCGTCGACGTAGCGGAGCATCGGTCCGAGGATCAGTTCAGCCATGAGGCATCCTCTCGCGTCGCCAGGGGCCGAACGCGTCGATCGGGCGGGCGGACCCGACGATCGAACCGATCAGCACCCGATCGAGACGCCCAGCGCGTGGCCCACGGTCCACTCGGCCGGGCATCAGCCCTTGCCGCCGCCCCTGCCCTTGCCGTTTCCGTTCCCCTTGCCCTTCCCACCGGCCGGGGCCGCTGGCACCGTCGTGGCGGGTGGTTGGCTCACCAGCACCGCGGGGGCGACGGCGACCGGCGTGGTGGTGGCAGGGGCCGTCGGGGTCGTTGTCGCGGATGATGGCGGGGCGGGTGCCGTCGTGGTGGCGCCGGTCGGCGCGTGGAACGCGTCGTCGGAGGAACGAGACACCGCGGCAGCAGCCCCGAGCAGGACGACGACGAGCGCGCCGAGCAGCCACCATCGCCCGATTCGGCGACGGGGCGACAACGATGCCGCGGCGACCTCGAGGCGTGGCGCCCCGACAGCCACGCCGCCGGCCGGCATGACCGCGGTGGCACGGGCTGCTCCGTCCATCAGCGCGGTCGGGGTGCCGGCCGCGTCGTACCCGCCATGCGGTGCGCTGCCGTCCGACGTGGCGACCGTCATCGGCGGTGGGAGGTGGTCGAGGAGCAGCCGACGGGCGGCGGCCGCGAACGCCGATGCATCCGCCGGCCGTCGCGCAGGATCCTTCGCCATCGCGGTCTCGATCAACGCAGTGACGCCGGCCGGAACGGTGGCCGGCAGCGGCGGAGGAGCCTGGTGCACGTGCGCCAGCGCCAGCGCGGCGGGGTTGGCGCCGGTGAACGGTGGACGCCCGGCCAGCATCTCGTAGCCGATGACCCCCAGGGAGTAGACGTCGCTCGACGCCGTGGCATCCTCGCCCATCGCCTGCTCGGGCGCCATGTACTGGGCGGTGCCGACGACCTGTCCGACCTCGGTGATCGCCACGCCGTCAGCGGCTCTGGCGATGCCGAAGTCGGTGAGCTTGATCGATCCGTCGTCGAGCACCATCAGGTTGCCGGGCTTCACGTCGCGGTGGACGATGCCGACCGAATGCGCGGCGTGCAGCGCCTCCCCGGCCTGGGCGAGCACGGACAGCGTCGTCGTGGTGTCGAACGGGCCGTGATCGAACATGACCTCGGACAGGGCGCTGCCGGGCACGAGCTCCATCACCAGGTAGGCGCGCACCGTCCCGTCGATGCGATCCTCGCCGTAGTCGTACACGCCGGCGATGCCCGGATGGGCGAGGGACGCTGTGTGGCGGGCCTCGTTGCGGAAGCGCTCGAGGAACGTGCTGGAGTCGACCAGATCGTCACGAAGGACCTTGACCGCGACCGTCCGTCCGAGCACGAGATCGGTGGCGCTCCACACGGCACCCATCCCGCCGGTCGCCAGCCGCTGCACGAGCTGGTAGCGCTGACCCAGCACGGGCGCGGCAGTGCCGACCGCACCGACATCGGGGGAATTGGGGACATCGCTCATCCAGGAGAGGTACCCATGACACCGGTTCCGAGACCTGGGCGATCCCTTCCGACGGGTTGTTCGTAGTGAAAGGGCATGCAGCTGATCGAGCCGTCCCCGCCCGCGGTCCAGCGCTCGCGACGGGGCGTCTCGTCGCGGGTCTACTGGCCGGCCGTCTCGATCGCGGCGATCGCCGTGGCCCTCGTCGCGATCGGCTGGTCCACCGAGTTCGGTGGTGGGGGCTTCTCGAGCTCGATGTCCGATGTGCGCGTCGTCGCGATCGGTCCGGCGAGCATCGTCATCATCGGCGTGCTGCTCGTCGTCGAACGGGTGCGGCCGGCACAGCGCCGTCGGCTGATCGCCCGCGGGCACTGCCAGGACCTGCTGTTCACGATCCTCAACGCGACGCTCGTCATCCCGCTCGTGACGGCGCTCACCCTGTCGTTCTCCGAGGTGGCCCGCACGACGATGCCGTGGATCGTGCTACCGAGGAACGCGGCCGTCCCTCGATGGGTCGCCACCGTCGTCATCGTGCTGGCCATGGATGCGTGCAACTGGCTCGCTCATCTGGCCAACCACCGCGTGCGGATGCTGTGGCGGTTCCACGAGCTCCACCACTCCCAGGAGGACATGAGCGTGCTGACCGTGTTCCGTACACACCCGTTGATCCACGTCTCGTACCTCATCGCACTGGTCCCGGCCATCGTGCTGCTGGCCAACGGAGCGCTGACGACGACCATGCTGGTGGTCTACGCAGCGATGGTCGCGTTCGCGCATTCGAACACCAACCTGGGGTTCGGCCCGCTCGAGCGCATCCTCGTCAGCCCCAACTTCCACCGCATCCATCACCAGTTGGACGGCCCGCAAGACGTCAACCTCGGCTTCGCGCTGACGATCTGGGACCAGCTGTTCCACACCGCGGTCTGGCCGACGCCGGCGACGATCAGGACCGACACGGGACTTCCGGGCCGACCACTGATCGTCGAGCAGGCGGGAACACGCCCGCGTCACCTCGCGGTGTTCGCCGCGCAGCTCGTCGCGCCGTTCCGTCCGCTGGACGATCACGCCGGTCGACCCGTCGACGACCACGACGTGGTGGCGTGATGACGACCGTTCCGCCGCAGGCACGCGAGTCCCGTGGCCGCCGGTGGGTCGCCGCCACGTGCAGCACCCGTGGTGCCGAGCGGCCGGTCGATGTCGCCCTCGCCGTGGCACGAGTCGCGCTCGCGTGGGTCTTCGTCTACTACGGCGCCGGCAAGCTGTTCGGATGGTGGGGCGGTCCCGGGATCCACCAGACGTCGCTGTTCATGGCGAACACCGCTGGCCTCCACCCTGGCGGCCTCTTCGCCGTCGCCGGCGGCGTGATCGAGCTCGTCGGGGGCATCGCGATTGCGACCGGGCTCGGCACACGACTGGCCGGGGTCGTGCTGTGCGCCGACATGGTGATCGCGATGATCACGGTCACCTGGACCAATGGGATCAACTCCGAGAAGGTCCCACCCGGCTACGAGCTGAACCTGACGCTGGCCGCGCTCGCACTCGTGCTGGCCCTGTCCGGCGCCGGCCGGTTCAGCCTCGACGCGCTCGCCGAACGCCGCATCGGCAGCAGCGATCCAAAACACGGACTCGGTCGTAGTGATCGATGACAACGATCGAGGAGAACGAGATGACACGGACCAATCCCACGACGACCAGCAGAGGCGTTCAGCGGATCGCAACCATGGCGTGCGTCGCGATGCTCGCGGTTGCAGCAGCGGGTTGTGGATCGAGCGCCAAGCCCGGCACCAACAACACGCCGACCACCTCCGTGCCGGGCACGGCCACCAAGGCGCCGACGACGACCGCCCCGAAGACCGGCGGGGCCGGCTTCTGAGCCACCGGTGCCACGGCGGCGTCAGCTCGCGGTCTCGCCGTCGGGGACGAAGTCGAGCGAGACGGAGTTCATGCAGTAGCGGTCGCCCGTGGGGGTGCCGAAGCCGTCGGGGAAGACGTGGCCGAGGTGCGAACCGCAACGAGCGCAGCGCACCTCGGTGCGGATGACACCCAGGCTGTCGTCGACGAGCAGCTCGACCGCTTCGGGGCGGACCGACTCGTAGAAGCTCGGCCAGCCGCAGCCGGACTCGAACTTGGTGCCCGCCTTGAACAGCTCGTTGCCGCACGCCTTGCACGTGTACACACCCTCGCGGTGCTCCTCCAGCAGTGCGCCGGACCACGGCCGCTCCGTCGCCGCCTGGCGGAGGACGGCGAACTCCTCGGGGCTCAACTTGGCTCGCCATTCGGCGTCGTCGTGCTCGACCTCGTACTTCATGGGGCGCTCCTTCGATCGCTTGGTTTGCCTGGTCATTCTGCCGTCCTCACGAGAGGACAGTGCTTCCTGCAGGGCGGTTCAGATCGGCAGCCCGTCGAGCGGCGGCGGCCCGGCGCGGGCCCCATGGTTCGCGGCGATGAGGCCGAGGTAACCCACTGACTATCGCGCAATCAGCGTGGGCTCATGATCTCGGGATGGCCGAGGGTCCACGTGACGTGGAGGCTGACCCGGGTGAGCCTCCACTCGGATCCCGCGCGCACGAGACGGTTCCGGTAGTGACCGCCGATCGTGTAGGAGGACTCAGGATCTGCGGGGTCGCGCACGTGGTGGGCGCGCACGTACATCATGATCCCCGCGCTGTCACCGTCGAGCTCCACGAGCGGGTTGGACATCATGTGCTGTGTCGCGGCAAGGCCGTCGAACAACGGCCTCACGCCGGCGACCCAGTCATCGGCGGCCATCGTCACCGCCGGTCGGCCAGCGTCGTAGCCGGAGAAGTCGAACTCGACCTCGTCGGCGAACGCCGACCGGTACAGCGGCCAGTCACGCGTGTCGACCCCTGCGGCGTACCGGTACAGGCACTCGGCCACGGCCAGCTTGTCCTCTGCGCTCATCTGGTACGTCCTCTCGCTGCTTGGCCGCGACCGACGGCGCGCTCCCCGATCGGGCCGACCCGAGACGACTGTAATGACGAGCATCCCGGACAGCGACGGGCGGGGCCATACACTCGACGCATGCTCTGGCGTCGGCTCGGAGGCGTGGCATGACGACGCCGGCACTCCACCGGGGCGACGCAGTGCACACCCTCGAGGCCGCGCTGGACCGGATCCGCGAACGCGGCGGACGCGTCACACCCGCCAAGCGAGAGCTCGCGACACTGCTGTATGGGTCCGCCGAACCGCTCTCGGCCGATCAGATCTTCGCCAGCCTCGGCGTGCACGATCGATCGATCGTGTACCGGGCACTCACGCAGTTCGAAGAGCTCGGGATCGCCGAGCACGTCCACCTCGGCCATGGTCAGGCCGTGTACCGCCGACGCGGACTGGCGACGCTGCCGGTGGCCTGCATGGTCTGCGGGACCACCGTCGAGCTGCCGGCCGCCGAGCTGCGAGCGTTCTCGGATCTGATCGCCGACCGAACCGGCATCCGCCTGGATCTCGTGCACTTCCCGCTGATGGGCCGATGTCTGGGGTGTTCGACCCCGGACTGAGCTGCCCCCGCGGGTTTCCCTATCGCAACTGAGTTGCGATACGGTGCGTCGATGTCCCGGCAAGGAAACGATGCACATCCCTGACGGCTACCTGAGTCCGGAGACGTGCGGTGCGTTCGGTGTCGTGATGGTCCCGTTCTGGGTGACCGCTGGACGGCGGGTCCGCAGGGTCGTCAAGTCCCGCTACGTGCCGTACGTGGCGCTCGGCGCGTCCTTCAGCTTCATCGTGATGATGTTCAACGTCCCGATCCCCGACGGCACCACCGCGCACGGGGTCGCCGGCACGTTGACGGCGATCCTGCTCGGCCCGTGGGCGGCGCTCATCGCCGTGTCCGCAGCGGTGATCATCCAGGCGCTGTTCTTCGGCGACGGGGGCGTCCTCGCGCTCGGCGCCAACTGCTTCAACATGGCGCTGGTGCTGCCGTTCGTCGGCTACGGCGTCTACCGCGCCCTGACCCTCAACGTCACGTTGACGCACCGACGTCGAGCGCTCGCCGGCGGCATCGGGGCCTATGTCGGGCTGAACGTGGCGGCGATGTGTGCGGCGATCGAGTTCGGTCTCCAACCCGACCTGTTCACGGCCGCCGACGGCACCCCGCTGTACGCCCCGTTCCACATCAGCCAAACCGTCCCGGCGATGGCGTTGGCGCACCTCACTGCGGCCGGGTTGGTCGAGTTCGCGCTCACGTTCGGCGTCATCGCGTTCCTCCAGCGGGGAAACATCCCCGTCCTGCGGATCAACCATCCGAACGTGCCGGTCGACGGCGAGCTCGCGGACCGACGGCCGCTCGGATGGCGTTGGGCGTTCATCGGGCTCGGGGTGCTCGTCGTCCTCACCCCACTCGGCCTGCTCGCGCCCGGCGGCGCGTTCGGTGAGGATGCGCCCGACCGGCTCGATCTCGGCAAGTACAACCTGCGGGCCGTCCCGACCGGGCTCGCGAGGTGGAGCTCGTTCTGGGACCGTTCCGTGCTCGGCGGCTACGGGTTCAAGGACGGCGAGCATCCGAACATCGGCTACGTCCTGTCCGCCGTGGTCGGGATGCTGGTGATCAGCACCGTGGTGTTCCTCGTGTTCGCGATCGTTCGCACGGTCTCCCGGCTCCGCTCCGAGGCGCGTCCGCCCACCGCATCTGCATCGCTGTGACAACCGAGCCGACCACCACCTCTGCGCCGCCCCGCACGCCCGGTTGGCTGCTGCAGCGCGATGTCGCGCTGTGCCCGTGCGCGTGCATCGGCAAGCGCGGTCGGACGAACTTCATCGACAAGACGATCCTGGGAGCCTCGGGCGTGATGCGCCAGGCACTGTTCACCGACGACATCGCCGCCCAGCCCGGGCTGCTGCAACGCCTCGATCCACGGGTCAAGGCCGTCACGATGCTCGCGGTCGTGGTGACGACGGCGGTCCTGCGGAACATCCCGGTGCTGCTCGGGCTGTACGCGATCGCGCTGTTGCTGGCGGTTGCGTCGAAGTTCTCGATCGCGTACTTCGTCAAGCGGGTCTGGCTGTTCATCCCGATCTTCACCGGCATCGTCGTGCTCCCCGCGACCTTCAGCTTCATCACCCCGGGCCACATCGCCGTCTCGCTCGGCCACTGGTTCGGTCATCGGGTGGGTCTCACCAGCCAGGGACTGCGATCGGCGGGCCTGATCGTGGTCCGCGTGGCCACCTCGATCTCGTTCGTCGTGCTCGTGGCGCTGACCACGACCTGGACGAGGTTGCTGTCGGCGCTCCGGGCCCTGCTGTTGCCGAAGATGTTCGTGCTCGTCCTCGGCATGGCCTACCGCTACGTCTTCCACCTGCTCGGATCCGTCACCGACATGTACGAGGCCCGCAAGTCACGCACCGTCCGGACCGGAGGCTCCGTCGCGGGCGGCCGAGCGTTCGTCGCCGCCACTGCCGGCACGGTGTTCGGCACGGCCCACGAGCTGTCGGACGAGGTCCACCAGGCGATGGTGTCCCGCGGGTACACCGGCCACCCACGAACGCTGACGGCCTTCAGGGTGCGTTCGATCGACGTCTGCTGGACCGTGGCGTGCACGGTCGCGATCGTCGTCACGATCGGAGTGGATCGTGCCGTCGGTCGTTGAACCGGTCTTCGTCGTCGACGAGGTCTCGTACGCCTACCTCGGCCGGTTCCCGGCGCTCAGCGACGTGTCGCTCACCGTCCACCGCGGTGAGAAGGTCGCGCTCCTCGGCGCCAACGGCTGCGGCAAATCGACGTTGCTCAAGATCCTCGATGGACTCATCGTGCCGGCCTCGGGGACGATCACCGCGTTCGGAGCGCCCGTCACCGAAGACTCCCTCGAGGACGAGCAGTTCAACCTCGGCTTCCGCTCACGAGTCGGGTTCGTGTTCCAGAACTCGGACGCGCAGGTGTTCTCCCCGACGGTGCGCGAGGAGGTCGCGTTCGGACCGCTCAACCTGGGCATGACCAACGCCGAGGTCACGACGCGCGTCGATGACACCCTCGTGATGCTGGGCATCGCCGATCTCGCCGACCGCGCTCCGTACCAGCTGTCCGGCGGGCAGAAGAAGCGGGTCGCGATCGCCTCGGTGCTCGTGATGAACCCTGAGGTGCTCCTCTTCGACGAGCCGACCGCCGGGCTCGACCCGCGGACGCAGCAGTGGCTGATCGAGCTCATCGTCGAGCTCAACCACGCCGGCAAGACCATCGTCCTCGCGACCCACGATCTCGACACGCTCGAGGTGCTGGCCGACCGCTGCGTCGTGTTCAGCGAGGAGAACCGCATCGTCCGCTCGGGCAGCCCGGATGACGTCCTCGCCGATCGCGATCTGCTGCTGACGGTGAACCTGATCCACGAACGCACCCGCCTCCGCAACGCCCACGATTGACCGCGAGACGGCGCCCGCCCAGGACTGTTCACGCAACGTCCATTCGGGTGTCGTGTTCCCGTCATCTCCGTGTGCTGTCGTGGTCGTACACATCGGACAACGCTTCGCCGACCGAGGACCAGCAGACAGGAGCGGACCCATGGACGATCGGATCGAACGCCTCCTCGACGAGCTGGAGACGCCCGAGCACGAGCGCGAGGCAGTCCGGCGCGCACTCTCACCGACCGAGGACGAGCGCCGATCGCGGGAGGCTCATCCATCGGGGACGAGCGCAGCGAGCATGTCCTCGAACGCGAGCACCGTGGCCTCGGTGTCGTAGGCCGCGAACCGCTCGGCGAACTTCGTGCGCGCAGCGAGCCGCACCGCTTCGAGGCGTTCGATCATCAGCTCCAGCGCGTCAGCGGTTTTGCCCGGGATGACGTCGGGACCCATCTCGACCGCGACCTCGCGCAGCAGCGCGACGTGGACCTCGGCGTCCTGATGTGTGCCGAGGTTGTCCTGCAGCGCCTTGAGGCGCTTCACGAACTTCTTGCGCGGGCGCTCGGCGAGGATCGTCGCGAAGCACTCGAGGAGGTAGCGCAGGCGCTTGGCGTCCTTGCGGAGGTCGTGCACCTCGTCGGCGGGAGTTTCCGGTGTGATCAGCCGGCCCTTGTCGATGAGGATGGCCTGCGCCTCGATGATCCGTTGGCGGACGATGCCGCCGAGCGGTTCGTCTGCGTCCGGGCCAGGTCGCGCATGGGTCGGGATCCCGGCGATGATGGTCGGCCACTTGGCGATCAGCTTCGTGGCCGACGGCGAGGTGAGCGCCTCGGCCAGCGCTGTGTGCGCCTCGGCCCGCCGTCGGGCGAGCAGCGCGCGCACCGGTTCGAGCGCTGCCGCTGCGTCGGCGCCGAGCGGTCGGGCGTCGTCGTCCCAGTCGACGAGGTGGACGTCGAGGTCGCGCGCCACACCCGTGACCGCGCCGAGCCAGGTGAACTGCTTGCCGACCTTGGTGACGACCTCGGCAGGCAGCACGCTCTTGGTCTCGGTGATGATCGAGCGCGTCCGCCGCACCGCCACGCGGAGGTCGTGGAGGAAGTCCGGATCGCCGTCGTCGATCGTGCCCTGCCAGTTGGCCTCGATCGAGTCGGCGAGGTTGGCGAGCACGTCGCGCACGCCGAACGCCGCCGGTGCCTCGGGATCGAGTCGCACGTCGGCGGGTCTGGCCGAGTCACCGAGTCCGACGCCGAGCCCGCCGGCGACGAGCGCCGCCGCATCACCGTCGATGGCCTCGAACCCGAGGCGCACCAGCGTCTTGACCGCGCGTCGAGCCGGCTTGGCCGAGTCAGAGACGGCGCGCACCTCGACCACCGACTCGGGCAGTGGCGCATCGACGGTGGGGATCACCGCGATGTGCGATGACAGCACGATCTCGGCGGTGGCTCGGCCGTCTTCGTCGCGTGCCACCGCCAGGGCCGTCGACGCCGTGTAGCGCAGCCGCGCCATCAGCAGCCGACCACCGATCAGCGCCTCGACCGCCGCACGGAACGACGGATCGGCGATCTCCGTCGCGGACGCTGGCGAGCCCTCCGCATCGACGCGGACGGTGGCCAAGCCGGGCCGAACGAGTTCCAGCGCGACGTCGTCATGCAGCGCGAGCCGGATGCCGGCGCGGTGGAGACGTCCGTCGAACGTGTCCAGCACGGTCACGTCGGTGTCGGTGGCAGGCTCGAACACGAACCCGAGCTCGAGCAGTGCCTCGACCACGGCTCCCCGGCGGTGACCGTCGACGACGAGAGCGGTCGGACCTGGCGGCATGTCGCAGGACCGTAGCCGTGCCCATCCAGGGTTCCGACCGAACCGCGGCTCCGGCAGCGTCCACGACGGCCACGTCGCCGAATGTTCACCTTGGGGCCATTCGTCGTTCACCAACCATCGCGTTCTCGGGGCCTCACCGGTTCTTAGGCTCGGAACCATGATCGAAGCGGCCGGGGGTGTCGTCTGGCGAAGCACGGCGGCGCAGGGCGTCGAGGTGCTGCTGATCCATCGCCCGCATCGGGACGATTGGTCGTTGCCCAAGGGCAAGCGCAAGCGGCGCGAGTCGGCGCTCGACTGCGCGATCCGCGAGGTGCGGGAGGAGACCGGGCTGCGTGCCCGGATCGGCATCGAGCTCCCTGGCACGCAGTACATCGACCGCAAGGGACGATCGAAGACCGTTCGCTACTGGTCGATGCACGATGCGAGCGGCCTCTTCCGGCCCAACGGCGAGGTCGATCAGGTTCGATGGGTCCGCCTCGATCGGGTCGACGAGTTGATGACCGACGCCCGCGACAGCACGGTCGTCGCCGGGCTCCATCGCCTCTTCGCCGCCGCCGCCGCGTGACGGCCGTGGAGCCCGTGGTGGCGTCAGCGGTACTCGCTGCGGACGTGGGCCAGCATCCAGGTGTAGATGTCGACGTCGTACGGATCGTGCTGCGGGTTGGTCCGACCGGCGGCCATGCCGGACAGGTCGTAGGTCGGGTCCCACGCGTCGTGGCCGACGCCGGGGTACGTCGTCAGGCGCAGCGGCTCGATCGGCGAGCAGTTCGCGTCGATGGCCCCGATGGTCGTGATCGAGCCAGCCGGGTTCACGGTGGTGTCGGCCTCACCGTGGAACGCCCAGATCGGCGTGTGCTGCCAGCTCGAGCACTGGATCGGGTGCGGGAAGCCCCCCGAGATCGGCACGACCGCGGCGAACTCGTTCGAGTCACCGACCGCGCCCACGTAGTCGAACGCGTAGAAGCCGCCGGCGGACAGGCCCGTCAGGTACACGCGGTCGCGGTCGACGCCGTACCGGGCAAGCACCTCGCTCAGCCACGTGCGCAGCCTGGTCGGCGAGTTCGACCCGTCGGGCATCTGCGGCGCGAGCACGATGAAGCCCGTCGCGGCGGCCGGCTCGGTCCCGGATTCGTACAGCCGCGGAAGCCCGTTGACCGCGAGTCCGTCGAGCGCAGCGCCCGAGCCGGGTCCGGTCTGGCCCGACCCGTGTAGGAACACGATGGTCGGCCAGGTTCGCCCGGGCGACGAGGCGTAGCCGGGTGGGAGGTAGGCGAGGTAGCCGGCAGCGAGACCCGGACCGACGTCGACGTGTTGCCGCGAAGCCGGCGAGGTCGGTGTCATCGGCGCACCGCTCGTGAACCATCCCTGCAGGTCGACGACGATGTGCGTCGCCGTGTTGGTCGTGAGGCAGATGATGCCGTCCGCGCCGACAGCGCTGAGCACCAGGTTTGGCCGGGTCTCGCCCCTCTCGATGTTGACGTTCGACGCCAGCGGTGGCGGTTGGCCGCACGGGTAGACGGTGACGTAGCCGCCCGCCACGGCGTCGGTCGCGGTGACGTTGACGATCACCGAGTCGACCACCGATGGGATGCCGCTCTCCTCCGGGAAGGCGAGCTCGACGACCTGACCCGGCGACGTCCGGGCCACCGCCGGTACGCCGATCGGCGAGCGTGTGTCGACCATCCTCACGGGAGAGATCGCGGTGTAGCCCGCCGCATCGCCCATCTCACCCTGCAGGTCCACGATCACATCGGTCGCGACGCTGGACAGCGCGCAGACGTCGCCGTTCGGGTCGGGATGTGCGACCGCCAGGTTGGCGACGGTCTCGCCGGGCGCGAAGTTGAGGTTCGACGCGATCGGCGGCTTCGCCCCGCACGGGTAGACGACGAGGTAGCCACTGCCCCGCGGGTTCGTCACCGTCACGTTCACCACCACCGGCGCGCCGTCGGCGACGTGCACGAGTCGGCTCTCCACACCGGCGCGCAGACCGAGCGACGGGTCGCTCCGGGTGTCGAGCACCCGGCGTGGCTCGGGCAACGGGGCGTAGGACCCGACGGGGAACCAACCCTCGAGATCGACGACGAGATCCGCCGCGACGTTCGTGACGACGCAGACCGCGCCGTGGTCCCCAGGCGCCGCGATCACCGCGTTCGGCACCGTCTGTCCGGCGTCGAAGTTCACGTTCGAGGCCAGCGGTGGCGGCGCGCCGCACGGGTACACCGTGGCGAAGCCCGCCGCACCGGCATCGGTGACGGTGACGTTCAGCGCCACTGCTGCAGCGTTCGCCGCCTCGCCCGTCATCGCGATCGACACGGGGGTACTGGGCACGGTAGTTCCGGGACCGCCCACACCGAGCCCGCTGCGGGTGTCGACGAGCCGCTGCGGCGTCAACGAGTGGTACCCGGTGGCCGCCGCCGCTGACGCGAGGATGGCCGTGTGCGCCGTGATCGCCAACGAACCGGCAAGCACCGTGGCAGCAAGTGCAGCGGCCAACGTGGTCCGAGCCCGCCCCCTCATCGGCTGAACACTGCCACGAAGTCGCGTGTGTCCTCGGTCAGCCACCGATCGCCGGTGTGCTGCATCCCGTGGAGGAGCCGCTTGCCGTGCACGGTGCCGTCGGCGCCGACTGCGTAGGTGTTGAGCTGGACCCACTCCTGGTTGATCTCCAGTTGCATCCCTCGGATCGCCCCGGCGCGCACGAGTGTGTCGGCCAACGACTCCACCGTCAGGCCGTCTCCACCGACCCAAATCACGGAGCCGTCAGCCCGGATGCCGGCACCGGATCTCCAGACGGCGCTCTTGTTGGCCGGTCCGGTGAAGCCCCACTTCTTGTTCGGGTCGCTCGCGAGGTCGGGTGCGGGCGCGCCGTTGATCACGATCGGGTCCAGGCTCTGGCGCGCCGAGTCCAGCGTCGCCGAGCGGCTGATGTCCGTGCCCCAGGCGCCGATGTTCGGGACGCCGTTGTCGTCGATCGCGAACGTGGCGCCACCGACGCGCATCGGGACGAGCGTGCGGTTGCCGAGGACGATCCCTCCGTTCGAGTCACGGATCCGGAACCCGCCGGCGAACGCAGCGACGAGCTGCGCCTGTCGGTCCGCCTCCACGTATGGCGGTCGATCCCACGGCGCGCCGGGGATCTTGAGCCCGGGGTACTGTCGGAACTTGAGGACGGTCGGATCGAACCAGATGACCGCGTCCAGCACCGATGTGTGGATCGCGTCAGGACGAATGGTGGTGACATAGGCGCCCTGCGCACCGTTCACGAGTGGACCGACGGCGGTCCACGTCCCCTCACCCGGCACGGTCGGCGACGCTGGCGACACCAGCGGCGTCGGAGGGTCGAGGTGCCCGGCAACCCGCGGGAGCGCCGGGACGCCGACTCCGAGCGGCTCCGGGACGGACGCCGCCGTGCCGGAGGACGCGACGTTGACGGCCGCAGACGTGAGGTTCGGAGCGCCGCCGATCTTGGCCTGGTGGTTCGCGTACCACCACTTCTCGAGCCGATCGACCGCCCAACCGAGATGGTTGTCGCGCGCCCACTCGACCGTTCGAGCCTGCAGGCTGTCGTTCCCCGGCCCGGTCATCGCACGGGCATAGGACCACATCACCGGGATCATGAGCACCAGCGCGATCGCCAGGACTCGACGTCGAGCGCGACGCCAACGCCGGGCCGCCCGGCACCATCGCTGCCATCCCGTCCGGAACGATGCAACGACCGGCGCCAGGATCGCCGGCACCTGCCACCGGTCTTCGGGGACGCGTCCGCGCTCGCCGGGAGCCTTCGGTCGCTCGGCGGCCGCCATCGTCGAGGCGCGCATCAGTGGATCGATCCGTTGCGCTGCGGTGACCCTGCCAACCCGGGATGGCGATCGCTGCTCCACTCCTGCAAATCGTGCAGCACCCACGCGCGACCGGTGGTTCGCAACGAGTAACCGCTGAGTAAATCGTCGCTGTCGCGCCGGTCGGTACGCTCGCCATTGTGCACGATCAGCCGGTGACCCTCGGCGGCCGGCGACGCGAGCGGCGGTCGTGAACCCCCGGGGCGTCATCCGCTGCTCGTCGGCGGCGATCCTGTTCGGCGTCTCGGCGCCGGCAGCCTCTCGGCTCGCCGACCACATGGGAGCGTTCACCTTGGCCGGCCTGCTCTACCTCGGGGCCGCGATCGCCGTGCTCCCTGTCGTCGGGCGTCACCGTCCGGACCGCGCGTCGTTCGTTCGCGCCGCGCCGCGACTGGGAATGGCCGTCGTGCTCGGCGGAGCGGTCGGGCCGGTCCTGCTCGCCGCGGGCCTGCGGCACTCGTCGGCAGCCACCGCCTCACTGTTGCTGAACCTCGAGCTGGTGTTCACCACGCTGCTCGCCCTCTTCGTGTTCCGCGAGCACCTCGGCCGTCGTGTCGTGGCCGGCACCGCCCTGGTCGTCACGGCCAGCGCCGTGCTCGGCTGGTCGGGCGGCGGCGATCTGCGAATCGGCGCACTCCTGATCGCCGGCGCCTGCCTGTGCTGGGGTGTCGACAACTCAGTCACCGCCAACCTCGACGAGCTCGCGCCGGCGCACATCACGTTCGTCAAGGGCCTCATCGCCGGCGGCGCCAACCTGACGATCGGTCTGATCCTCGGCGGGGCACCCGACGGATGGCCGATCCTTGCGGCCCTGCTGGTCGGCGGCTTCGGTTACGGCGCCTCGATCACGCTCTGGGTCGCGGGCGCCCGCGACCTCGGTGCGGCTCGCGGCCAGCTCGTCTTCGCCACCGCACCGTTCGTCGGAGCCATCGTCTCGTGGACCGTGCTCGGCGAGCACGCAACGGCACGCGAGCTGACCGCGCTGGTCATCGCCGCGGCCGGCGTGAGCTTCGTCCTCGGGAGCGACCACCTCCACGATCACCGCCACGAGGCGCTCGAGCACGATCACGAGCACACCCACGACGACGGCCACCACAGCCACGTCCATCCAGAGGGTGGCGATGTGCGACATCAGCACCGCCACGTGCACACCGAGCTCGTGCACGCCCATCCGCACGTCCCCGATCTACACCACCGGCACGAGCACGACCGCGATCACCGCTGAGCCGCCGCGTCCGGCTCCCCAGGTCATGGAGCGGGCAGGAGCGGTCGTAGCATCGCCTCGACGTAGGGGGTCAGCAGTGCGGCTGCCGTCGTGGTGAGGTGGCTGTCGTCGCGGTAGACGAGGACGTCGCCGATCACGACCGGGCAGAACTGATCCGTGCAGAGCCAGTCGTCGGTGGACACGAAGGCGGCGTCGTGCGCGGCGGCAACCTCGGCCTCGGCCTGCAGCCGCCCCGGACGGACCGCGGCGGCGCGCGTGCTCATGCACACACCGACATCACGCACGTGGCCGGCGACGCACGCCGGCACGTCGCTCATCGGCGTCGGCGTGTCGCCGAGCACGAGCACGCGGCTCGCTTCGGGGCGCAGCATGGTGAGCGTGCGATCGAGTCCGGCCTTCCACGACGTGTCGTCGGGACATCGGCTGTCGGGCAGCCCATCTTGGTGAGCACCACCAGCCGCCAGTGGTTGCGCAGCGCGGCCGTGTTCATCGCACTGAACCACTGCGCGGCGTGGGATCGGGTCCTCGAGCAGAGCGAACGAGATCGCCGCCGCGGTCATCGCGGCGAGGACAGCGAGCACGCGTTGCGGCGCGGTCAGCGGGCCCCATCTCGCGGCGGCGAGCACCAGGATCGGGAGGTGCCAGAGGTACAGCGAGTACGACCGCTTGCCGATCCACCCGAGCTGCGGCGTGGCGAGCAACCGGCCTGGGTTGCCGGTGCCCGTCGCCGACGCACCGATCAACACGAGCGCGGTTCCGAGCACTGGGAGCAGGGCGCGCGACCCGGGGACGTCGGATCGCCATACCTGAGCATGCAGACGACGATCGCGAGCAGCCCGACCCACGCCCCGAGCGTTCGAGCCGCCGCTGACGACCTCGTCAGTGCCGGGCCGGCAACCGCGATGGCGGCCCCGGCGAGCAGCTCCCACGCCCTGGTGGGGAGCCAGTAGAACGCGAAGTCCTGGCGGCTCGGCGTGAGCACGAGGCAGGCCGCCAGCGAGGCGGCGCCGACAACGGCGATCGTCCACGAGAGCAACCGGATGAACGAGAACCGAGTGCGAGCCATCGCCCACAGCAGCAACGGCCACACCAGGTAGAACTGCTCCTCGACTGCGAGCGACCAGAAGTGCACGAGTGGGTCGGGGACGGTGAGATGCGAGTAGCCACCTCGGGTCCAGAACACGATGTTCGCGACGAACCCGATCGCCGCCAGTCCAGCACGGTCGACGAATCCCTGGGTCAGCGGATCGAGCATCCAGCGCGACGCGAGGACCGTGACGGCGACGACGAGCATCGACATCGGGAGCAGACGACGAGCCCGCCGAGCCCAGAAGCGCGGCAGCGACGCCCGCCGGAGCGGCACACCTCGTCCAGCAGCAACCCGGTGATGAGCGCGCCGGAGATGACGAAGAACACGTCGACGCCGACGTAGCCGCCGCGGAACGGGCCGAGGTCGGCGTGGTAGAGCACGACGGCGAGGACGGCAACCGCACGCAGGCCCTCGATCTCGGGTCGGAACGTTGCCGGGCGTTCCGGGGCGCGGGTGACCACGCCTCGATCATGGGCGACGTTGTTCAGAGCCTGCTGTGAGCCAGCATGGCGCCCCAGCACAGGTCGCGGCATGTGGCATCGTGGTGTCGATGGAGGCGACCCGGGTCGACAAGTGGCTGTGGGCGGTGCGGATGTACGGCACCCGGACGATGGCCGCGAACGCCTGCAACGGTGGTCACGTGCGGGTCAACGGTGCGACGGCGAAGCCCGCGACGACGGTGCGGGTCGGCGACCGCGTCGCTGCGTACGTCGGTGATCGCCAGCGGATCCTCGAGGTGGTCCGGATCATCGAGAAGCGGGTCAGCGCGCCGATCGCCGCCGAGTGCGTGATCGATCACAGCCCGCCGCCACCGCCGCGGGACGAGTACGCGCCGTCGTTCGTCCGCGACCGCGGCTCGGGCCGGCCGACCAAGCGCGACCGCCGTCAGCTCGACCGGTTCCGCTCCCGCAACGGCTGAGCCCCTCTCCTCCTGCTGGTCCCCTACTGCTGGATGCTCTTGAACTCGAGGAACTCCTCGAGGCCGGGCATGCCGTACTCGCGCCCGACGCCGGACTGCTTGTAGCCACCGAACGGGGCGTCAGGGTTGGCGGCGCCACCGTTGATCTCGATCTGCCCGGTGCGGATCCGCCGCGCGACGCCACGGGCCCTGTCGGCATCGGCCGACCACACGCCACCGCCGAGCCCGAACACGCTGTCGTTGGCGATGCGGATCGCCTCCTCGGTGTCGCCATACGGCATCAGCGCGAGCACCGGCCCGAAGATCTCCTCCTGGGCGATGGTCATGCCGGTGCTGACCTTGGAGAACACCGTCGGCCGCACGTAGTAGCCGACGGCGAGATCGTCCGGCGCTCCGAGGCCACCGATGATGATCTCGGCGCCTTCGTCGACGCCCTTCTGGATGTAGCTCTGCACGCGGTCGCGTTGCGCGGCCGAGGCCAGCGGGCCGAGGTCGGTGCCGTCGACGAACGGATCGCCGACCGTCAGCGCGGACACGACGTCGACGAGGATCCGCTCGGCGTCGGCGAGCCGTTCCGCCGGCACGAGCATGCGGGTGAGCGCGTCGCAGCTCTGCCCGGAGTTGACGAACGCCTTGCCCACGCCGTCGGTGATGGCCGCGGCCAGCCCGGCGTCGTCGAGGTCGTCGAGCAGGATGTTGGCCGACTTGCCACCGAGCTCCATCGCGACCTTCTTGACCGTCTCCGCCGCGAGCTGGGCGACGCGGCGCCCGGCGCGGTTCGAGCCGGTGAACGACACCATGTCGACGTCGGGGTGCGCGGCGATCGCCTCACCAACGGTGGGCCCGTAGCCCGACACGAGGTTGAACACGCCGGCGGGCAACCCGACCTCGTCGATGACCTCGGCGAGGATGAACGCGTCGATCGGGGCGATCTCGCTCGGCTTGAGCACCACCGTGCAACCGGCGGCGAGGGCGAAGGCCACCTTGGCGGCGATCTGCAGCAGCGGGTAGTTCCACGGCGTGATGCAACCGACGACGCCGATCGGCTCACGCACGACGAGCGAGTTGGCGATGGTGGACTCGAAGTGGAACGACTCGGCGAGCGCTGCTGCCTGACGGAAGCCGTACGCCGCCCCACCGACCTGCACGGGGCGGGAGACATCGAGCGCCATGCCGGTCTCACGCGTGATGAGCGCGGCGAGCTCGTCGGTGCGCGCGTCGAGGCCGTCCGCGATGCGGCCGAGGAACTTCGTGCGCTCGGCGACCGGGCTCACCGACCACGTCTCGAACGCCGTCTTCGCCGCGGCGACCGCAGCAGCGACGTCGCTGGCATCGCCCGCTGGGATCGACCCCATCACGGTCTCGGTCAGCGAGTCGAAGACGTCGATGGTCTCCGTGCTCGCCGACGGGACCCAGGAGCCGTTGATGTAGAGCTGGTCGAGCGTCGTCATGCGTCGAGGATAATCACCGTCGACGACCCGAACGCCCGCTCACAGCTGGTTGGTGACGATCTCGCTGATCACACGCAGCAGCGGTGCCGCCTGCACACCGAGCACCGCCAGCATCATCCCGATCGTCGCCGTCGGATGATCGGGAAGCGCGCAGTCGAGCTCGACGACACGGCTGATGTTCCGGCCCGTCACGACGCGACGCATGGCTCCCTCACGCTCGAGACGTCGCAGGATCGCGCGGACCTGCTGCTCGGGCAGGTCGAGCTCGGCGGCGATCTGGGGGGCGGTCGCGTCGGGATGCGCGGCGACGTGCACGAGCACCCGCCCCTCCGACGACAACAACAGTTCCACGGCTGACCTCCGCTGCACGTTCGGGGTCCGGTCCGTTCGTGCATGGCGACGGTAGCAAAGCTGAAGATGCCTTTGAGCACGAAGCGCCGCGCTACTGGACGAGGCCACCGACGACGTTGATCGTCACCCCGATGATGACGGTGCCGAACACGTAACCGAGCAACGCCTGCCGGGTGATCGTGCGCCGGACCGCCCGCGCCGTGATGTTGGTATCGGAGACCTGGAACGTCATGCCGACGGTGAATGCGACGTACGCGAAGTCCCGGTAGTCCGGGTCGAGGTCCTCGCCGAAGTCGATGCCACCTTCGGGATCGCCGTAGAACAGCCGGGCGTAGCGGAGCGTGAAGAGGGTGTGCACCAGCGTCCACGACAGCGCGACGGTTGCGATCGCGACGGCGATCATCGTCGCCTTCAGCGCACCGTGGTGGTGGTTCGCTGCCACGAGGGTAACGATGACGCCCGCAAGGCTGACCACCGACGCAGCGAGGATGAACAGGTCGTCACTGACGCTGCTCAGATCCTCTCGTCGCGCAGCCGCGCGGGTGGCCGCTCCGTCGAGGACGGCGGCGAAGATCCAGATCGAGCCGGCCATCACGAGCGCGGCGGCGTCCCAACCGGCGAGCACGAACAGCTGCCAGGGCGCGTGCAGCACCTCGACGACCAGCGTCACGACGAGGCCGAGGCCGACGCCCATCACGACACGGCGTCGCTGGGAGATCTCCAGCGCCGAGTTCGCCCAACCTGCTCTCGCCACGAACCGACGCTACCAGCGCGGCCATCGCCGCCCTGCGAGTCCGGCCCGAGCCTACGATCGGGCGATGCCCCTCCACGACGAAGCGCTGCGACGCGACCGCCTCCTCGAAGCCCAGCACCATGCGGTCGAACTGTTCGAGGCGGTCGGCGCGTCCGACATCCTGCGCCCCGGCGTGCTGGAGAGCGACGCGAGCGATGCGATCCGCGACCTCGCCGCAGCGCGGTTCGGCATGCCCGAGCACTGGCACCGGCGGATCGTCCGCTCCGGTCCGAACACGCTGCGGATCTATCGCGAGGAGCCGCCGGATCGCCGGCTCACCGACGACGACATCGTGTTCGCCGACTTCGGTCCGCTGTTCGAGGGTTGGGAGGCCGACTTCGGCCGCACCTGGGTGCTCGGCGACGACCCCGACAAGCTGCGCCTGCGCGAGGACCTCCAGGACATCTTCGACGCCGGCCGGGCGTACTTCGAGGCGGATCCGCAGATCACGTCCGAGCAGCTGCATGCGGAGATCCTGCGGCTCACCGCCGAGCGGGGTTGGGAGTACGGGAACGGCCAGGCCGGTCACCTCGTGGGCGAGTTCCCGCACGAGAACTTCGACGGCGAACGGCTCGACTCGTACATCACCGCCGGCAACTCGAACGTCATGCGACGGCTCGATCCGACCGGACGCGTGGCGCACTGGATCCTCGAGATCCACCTGGTCGACCGTGAGCGCCAGATCGGCGGGTTCTTCGAGGAGCTGCTCACCATCTGACCGAGGTGCGCTTGACTGGTGTGGTGGGTGAGCCGCGTGCGTGACGGTTGGTGGTACCTGAGCCGGGCGACGGGCATCGTCGCCACCGTGCTCGCCGTGGCCGCGCTCGTCTACGGGCTGTTCTTCTCGGCGCGCAACACCGGTGCCAGCCGCCGGGCCAACTGGTGGCTCGATCTGCACAACGAGCTCGGCGGGTTGACGTTGATCTTCACCGTCGCCCACCTCGGCGCGGCGTACATGGACACCAACGCCGGCATCGGCCTCGAGCAGATCCTCGTGCCGTGGACCGGGCACGACTCCGTCTGGCCGCTGGCATGGGGCGTGATCGCCACCTACCTGATCGTCCTCACGGTGGCGACGTCGTGGCCGCGACGCCGGCTGTCCCGTCGTGTCTGGAGGATCGTGCACCTGTCGTCGATCGTGGCCGTGGCGCTGGCGATGCTGCATGCGGCGCAGCTCGGCAGCGACGCCGGCCAAGGCCTGTTCGAGGTCGGCATCGTCGCCGCGACCGGCTTCGGCCTGTACTCGTTGGTGGTTCGGGCCTTCAGCGTGGTCGATCGCCGTCGCGCCGCCCATGCCTGCGAGACCCTCGACGCCGACGACAGCGACGAGACGGCGCCGCTGCCGTGAGCGTGGTCGCTCCCCCACCCCGCCGTCGGCATCCGGCGCGCCGAGCGCGGATCGGCGCGGTCGCCGCCTCGCTCGCGGCCACGGGCGCCCTCAGCCTGTGGTTCGCCGCTCGGGACCGCTCGCTGCCCGCGCCGACCGCGCTGGCGTCCCTGCCGGCGCCCGTGGCCACGAGCGGCACGGTGTCGGGCACCGTCGACGCCCGCTCGGTGCTGGCCTACGACGGCACCGTCTCGGACACCCGGTTCGGACCCGTGCAGGTACAGGTGCAGGTCAAGGCCGGCGCGATCATCGAGATCGCGATCGTGCAGTACCCGGACGGCGACGGGCGAAGCCAGCAGATCAACGCGCGGGCGCTACCGCTGCTGCGCGGAGAGGCGCTGCAGGCGCAGGGCGCGACGATCGATGCGGTGTCGGGGGCGACGTACACGAGCCACGGCTACGTCTCCTCGCTGCAGGCCGCGATCGACACGGCCCGCGCTGCCGGCGCCACGACCCTCAGCTGACGGCGCGGCTCAGGGCTGCAGGATGCGACGCACCGCGGCGATCCGCGACGTGGCCGGGATCGGGCCGATGTTGACCGGGGTGCCCGGACGCGAGGCCTGGATCCAGTGGGTCGCGTCGATGACGACACCGACGTGGCCGATCACGGTGGGCGACGCCGTCGTGTACTGGAAGATCAGATCGCCCGGCAGGAGCGGGTCAGTGGTCCAGTTCACGGGCGTGCCCTTCTTCGACTGCAGCGCGCTCTGATGGGGCAGGCTGATGCCGATCTGCAGGTACGCCGCGGTGACCAGTCCGGAGCAGTCGTAGGTGTCGGGGCCAGCGGTGTTGAACACGTAGGCCTTGCCGACCTGGGCCTGCAAGAACGCGAGCAACGTGGCGATCGACTGCTGGTACGCCGGCGATGTCGTGGTCGGGGTGGTCGCGGCTGTTGTGGGTGTGGCGACGGTGGTGGTGGGCGCGGCGTCGGGTGTGGCGGGGCTCGTGCCCGGTGTCGTGGCCGGTGTCGTCGTGGCCGGTGTCGTCGCGGGTGTCGTCGCGGCGGGGATCGGCAGGGTCGCCGGGGGCACCGTGAGCGTCATCCCCGGCAGGATCAGGCTGGTGACGATGAGGTGGTTGGCGGCGAGCAACGCCGGGAGCGTGACGCCCGATCGAGTGGCGATGCCGGCCAGGTAGTCACCGGCGATCACCGTGTACGTGGTCGAGCCGGGTGCCGGTGTGGTCGGGGCGGCCGTGGCGGGCGTCGTCGCCGGGGCTGCCGTGGTGGGCGTCGTCGTGCCCGGTGTCGTGGCGGGCACGGTCGTGGGTGTCGTAGTCGTCTTGGTGGTGGTCGTCTTGGTGGTGGTCGTCTTGGTGGTGGTCGACGCTGCTGCGGGGTGGCCGCCGGCCGGGATGGTGAGCGTCTCGCCGGGATGGATCACGCTGGTCAGCTGGAGCTGGTTGGTGGTGAGCAGCGCCGTGACCGTGACCCCGACCTTGCCGGCGATCCGGGCCAGCGAGTCGCCGGAGACCACGATGTACGCGTTGGCCCCCGCCGGCACGACGAGGGTCTGGCCGGGATGGATCACGCTCGTCGTGGTGAGGTGGTTGGCGGTGAGCAGATCGGCCGGCTTGACCTGCAGCTGCACGGCGATCTTGTTGATCGAGTCGCCGACCTTGACCACGTACGTGTGCGCCGTGGCCTGTGTGCGCGAGAGCGGTGACGCGGCGGACGGCTCGACCATCACGCTGGGCGCCGTGACCAGGGCTGCCGCAACGAGGAGGAACATCCGTGTCCGCCGCACGATGGAGAGATCGGTCGTTCAGGGCGCGAACTTGATCGCGTTTGACCAACCGGTCAGGTCTCGGACCCCTCCACCAACCGTCGCCGAGCGACGAAACCGCAGGTCAGGGACGATGTGGGTAGCGGTCGAGGGGAAAAGTCTCGACCTGTGGTGAACGTTGCTGGAACAGCACGCCGCCGTCGACCGTGACGAAGCTGCCCGTGATGTAGCGGGCGTCGTCGGTGGCCAGGAACACCGCCGGACCGGCCAGATCGTCGGGCACGCCGGCGCGGCCGATGGGCACGGTGGCGTCGGTCTTGGCCAGCGCCGCCGGGTCGGTGGACTCACGCGAGGGCACGATGAGGCCCGGGACGAGACCGACGACTCGGATGCCGTACGGGGCGAGGTCGAGCGCCAGCGCGCGGGTCATCGCCTCGATGCCACCCTTGGAGCTGTCGTAGGCCACCATCCCGCGATGCGCCCGGTTGGCGCCGCCGCTCGACATCGTGATGATCGTGCCGCCGCCGTGACCCGCCATGTGCTTCGCCGCGGCGAGCGAGCAGAGGAAGTGGCCCTTGAGGTTGGTGTCGATGATCAGGTCCCACCAGGCCTCGTCGGCCTCGAGCACGTGGCGGACGGCCTCGCGGACGACGCCCGCGTTGTTGACCATCACGTCGAGCGCGCCGAACTCGGCGAGCGTCGCCGCCACCATCGAGTCGATCTGGGCCGCGTTCGACACGTCGATCGTCAGGCCGATCGCCCGACCACCGGACGAACGGATCCCGGCGGCGACGGCCTCGGCGTTCGACCCGTCGATGTCGGCCACCGTCACCGCCGCGCCCTCGAGCGCGTACCGCTCGGCGATCGCCTGCCCGATCCCGCGTCCGGCGCCGGTGATGATCGCTGTCTTGCCCTCGAGCCGTCCTGCCATGCCCAACGATGCCACATCGTCGGGCGGCCGCGTCAGCCTTCCTGCTCCGTGGGACGGATCAGCACCTCGTTGATCGCGACCCGACGCGAGCGGGTCACGATGTACGTGATCAGGTCGGAGATGTCCTCCGACTCCAGCCGCTCCATGTTGGCGAAGCGTTGCATCATCCCGGCGCGCACCTCGTCGCGCACATGCGATGCGAGCTCCGTGGCGACGGCGCCCGGCTCGACGAGCGACACGCGCACGTGCCGCGTCGTGAGCTCCTGGCGCAACGATTCGCTGAACGCTCCGACACCGTGCTTGGTGAGGTTGTACACGCCGGAGCCGGACCTCGGCACCCGGCCCGCGACCGAACTGATGTTGACGAGGTCGGCGACGCGACGCGGCGAGTCCTCGGCAGCCTGGAGCAGGTGTGGCAGCGCGGCGTGGGCACACCACAACAGCCCGTTGAGGTTGAGCGACACCATCCGGTTCCACTCCTCGATCGGCGCCCCGACGGCCGGGCCGAGCAGCATCACACCGGCGTTGTTGATCAAGGTGTCGAGGCGGCCCATCTCGGCGACGGTCGTCTCGACGAGACCGGTGGCCTCGTCCTGGACCGTGACGTCGCACTCGATGGCCCGGGCCGTGCCACCCGCGGCCTCGATCTCGGCCACGAGCGCGTCGAGGCGGTCCTTGCGCCGCGCCGCCACCACCACGACCGCGCCCTCGGCCGCCAGCGCCTTCGCCGTCGCCTCGCCGATGCCACTGCTCGCGCCGGTGACCAGCGCCACCGTTCCATCAAGTCGTTCACCCATGTCGTTCACCCATGTCGTTCACCCATTCCCGGTCGCTCGTGCGTCGCTCTTCGTGCTGTCGCGCTTCGTGGTGGTCGTTGCAGCCGTACCCGCACCGACGCGTCCCAAACGGCGCCCGTGTCGAGGCCCGTCACCCGCTGATGCGATTGGTGGTCGTGGCGAGCGGCGCACCGCTGCGCTCGGATCGGGAGGCGATGATCTCGGCGACGATGGACACCGCGGTCTCGGCAGGCGAGCGGGCGCCGATGTCGAGGCCGGTGGGTCCATGGAGCCGGTCGACGTCGACCGCGCGCACCCCGACATCGGCGAGGTGCTGGCGACGGACCTGCTGGGTGCGACGCGACCCGAGCGCCCCGACGTAGCCGACGCCGCGACGCAGCGCCGCAGCCAGGACCGGCGTGGCGATGAACGGATCGTGCTCGATCACCACGACGACATCGGCCAAGGACATCTGCTCGATCGCCGCGGTCGCGGACTCCGCCGTCACCGTGGTCGAGGCGGTCCAGCCGAGCATCTCGACCAGCCGGCTGAGTGCGATCGACAACTCGGAGGCGCCGAGCACCAGCAGGCGCGGAACGGGGCTCCAGGCCTCGATGACCAGCTCGATGTCGGGCCCGACGGTGAGCCGGGCCAGACCCGCTCCGGGGTGGGTGAGCATCGGCTCGGCCTCGGCCTGCGCCATCGTGTCGAGCCCGGAATCGCCGAGCGTCCCGAAGGCGTTGCCGCCGGGGAGCACGACCATCACCGAGCGCGGAGCGGCCGATGCCTCCGACTCGGCGCGCCGCAGCGCCGTCACCACCGCAGCCGGGCGGCCGGCAGCCAGCGTGTCCCACAGCTCGGTCGGCACGGCGTCGAGACGCTGGAGCAGGATCTCGACCGCGCCGCCGCACGTCAGTCCAGCGGCAGCCGCATCGACCGAGTCCACGTCGATCGCCACGACAGCGTGCGCGCCCCCGCTGTCGAGCAGACGGCGCGCCGCAGCCACCACTTCGGGATGGACCGCTCCGGCCAGCAGCGTGCCGCCCGTGCGACCGTTCGCGTCGACGAGCAGCAGGTCTCCGCTCGGTCGCGGGCCCAGTCCGACCGCTCCGACGACCCGCGCCACGACACCGATCCGACGCTGGGTGAGCCAGGCCTCGACGATCGCTGCGGTCGCTTGCACAGGTGCCTCCTCGAGCCCGGTCCGGCTTCGGGTGTCCGCCGGGGCCCTGGGTAGGGTCCCGTGTCACACACTGCCACGATCGGGACCACGGTCCTGCGGCAGCGTCAATGAGTGACTATTATTCCGTCTCAGCGGATCGATCACCGAACCACATCATCGAAACACCAGAGGAGCAGCTCAGATGCCGAGTTGGGAACATTTGTACATCGGCGGCCAGTGGGTGCAGCCGTCGGCGACGTCGACCATCGACGTCGTCAACCCGTTCTCCGAGGAGCTCGTCGGCACCGTGCCCGAAGCGGCCAACGCCGACGTCGACGCGGCTGTCACCGCGGCCAACGCAGCGTTCGACGGATGGGCGCGCACGCCCGTCGCGGAGCGCGTCGTCATCCTCAGGCGACTGCTCGACGGCTACGCCGCACGCATGGACGAGATGGCCGAGCTGATCACCGACGAGATGGGCTCGCCCACCTCGTTCGCGAAGATCGCCCAGGCGCCGATCGCGTGGATGACGCTGTCGACGTTCCTCGGCTACGCCGAGACGTATCCCTGGCACGAGCCCCGCCAGGGCGCGTTCGGCAACGTCGTCGTGCGCCGCGAGCCCGTCGGTGTGGTGGCCGCGATCGTGCCGTGGAACGTGCCCCAGTTCGTGACGATGACCAAGCTCGCCCCCGCGCTCCTCGCCGGCAACCCGGTGATCCTCAAGCCCGCTCCGGAGACGCCGCTCAACGCGTTCGTGCTCGCTGAGATCGCCGATGCCGCCGGTCTCCCGGCCGGGCTGCTCAACGTGCTCCCGGCCGGTCGCGAGGTCGGCGAGTACCTCGTCAGCCACCCCGGCATCAACAAGGTCGCGTTCACCGGCTCCACCGCCGCCGGCCGCCGGATCGCTTCGATCTGTGGCGAGCAGCTCAAGCGCTGCAGCCTCGAGCTCGGCGGCAAGTCCGCTTCGATCGTGCTCGACGACGCCAACCTCGAGAACGTCGTCAGCGGCCTGCGCATGGCGTCGTTCATGAACAACGGCCAGGCGTGCGTGGCCCAGACCCGCATCCTCGCCTCGAAGAAGCGCTACGGCGAGGTTGTCGATGCACTGGCCGAGATGACGGCCAGCCTGAAGATCGGCGACCCGAAGGATCCCGCCACCGAGATCGGACCACTGGTCGCCGAGCGTCAGCAGGAGCGCGTCGAGAAGTACATCGCGCTCGGCCAGGAGGAAGGTGCTCGCGTCGTCGTCGGTGGCAACGGCCGGCCCCTGGGCTTCGACCACGGCTGGTTCGTGCAGCCGACGCTGTTCGCCAACGTCACCAACGACATGCGCATCGCCCAGGAGGAGATCTTCGGGCCGGTGCTCACCGTCATCCCGTTCGACGATGTCGACGACGCCGTGCGGATCGCCAACGACAGCGACTACGGCCTGTCCGGCTCGGTCTGGAGCGCCGACCTCGACCTGGCGATGGACGTCGCCACGCGCGTCCGCACCGGCACCTACGGCATCAACAGCGGCTCGGGCATGGACCTCGGCGCCCCGTTCGGCGGCTACAAGGCCTCCGGCCTCGGCCGCGAGCTCGGCCCCGAGGGCATCAACGCCTACACCGAGTACAAGACCATCTCCGTCCCGGCCTGATCATCCCCGCGTGATCGAAACTCACTGGTTGCAGATCCGCCGCGATGCGCGGCGGATCTGCAACCGGTCAGCCGGCCCAGCTGACGTAGACCACGACGAGCAGGACGAGCACCACCAGCGGGATCAGCACCTCGAGCGCGATCAACGGCCTGCCGACCGGATCACTCGACGCCGGCAGCTCGCCGATCACCGCAGCGTCGAAGTCGGCACTGTCGCCGTCGACACCGTCGGTCTCGTCGGACCACGGGGGTGGTTCGGCTGCGACATCGGCATCGCGTGCGGCGACGAGCCGCGCCAGCGCGGACGTCAGCAGCTCCGTCGACTCGGTCTCGGCCCGACTGGCGACGTCGGCGGCATCGGCGGCGATCTCGCTCGCGCCGGGAGCGCGGATTGAGCCGTCCGACGGCTGGGGGGCCCACATCACGTCACCCGGCGGCGGTACCGACCGGAGGTGATCGGCGAGCTGCCCGAGGGCGAGCGCCTCGGTGCGCGCCACCTCGATCCGCGCCGCCGCAGCGTCGCGCACCTGCTGCGCCAGTCGCTCGAGCTCGCCCGGCACCGGATCGGGGGTCGGTTCGTCGTCCATCACATCAGGTTGGGCAGCAGCTGCGCAGCGGATTCGGCGGCCAGCCAGAGCAGTGCGAGCAGCACAGGGATACAGACGAGCGCGGTCTGACGGCGCCCCCACCGCGCCTGCAGCCACTGCGCTGCGACCACCACCGCGATGAGCAGCACCAACCACACGACGAGATCCGGCAGGTGCCCGGTGTCGCCGCGCATCGACGCCTCGGAATCGTCGATCGCGCTCGGACGGTTGCCGTCGGCCGGCATCGCGGTGTCGATCAGCGTCGAGTCCACGTACACCGTTCGGCGGGTCGCGTCGAACCCCTTGCCCACGCCCTCGGACGTGATCAACGTGAGTCGACCGTTCGGCGAGGTGATCGGCTGCGGCTCGAGATCGCCTGGGCGGCGCAGGCTGTCGACGTGGTAGCGGAAGGTGCCCTGGCCGGTGGTGACGCTGATGATCGCGCCGGTGCGCAGCTCGAGCAGGCGCTCGAACGGCGCGCCGAACAGGAGGCTGCGGCCCATCAGCACGGACACGCCGACCTGACCGGGCAGCGGGGTGTCGCGTCGGTGACCGGGCCCGTTCTCGAGATCGCCGGCGCTGGTGCCCTCCACCACCACCAGGTTGTGCACGCCGATGTCGGGGATCTGCAGCAGCGCGATCGGCGCACCGGAGGCGATCGGGCTGTGCACCGGGACGGTCTGCGAGGCGAGCTCGGACCGGATCGTGGCGTAGAGGTTGCGCTGGCTGCGATGGCCCTGGATCGGGCTCAGCACGATGGCGAAGAACACGCACCACAGCGATACCACGCTGAGGCTGATCAGGATCCAGAACGGCGTCGACGGCCGCACCGGGCCGCGGAACCCGAACAACGGGCGGCGGGGCGGTGGCGGTCCGGTCGGCTGGACGAGGTGGACTTCGACCGAGCCGTCGGCCATCGGCCCGTCGTATCCGTCGTCGTCGGGAACCGGTTCGAAGCCGCCGTACGCCGGCGACGAGCCGAACTCGGTGGCATCCCAGGGATCGAGGTCCGGCTCGGTGGCCGTCACGATCGTGCCCGGGCCCGTGTCCGCCGGTTCGTGGCGAGGTTCACCATCGACGCGCCGAGCAGCCCGAGCAGGCCGATCATCAGCAGCATCGGCAGCGCCCGACCAGCCGTCGATGAGCCGGGTCCGGCCGTCGGCCCGGGCGGCGGCGGTGGCTCGGAGGCGGACAGGCCACCCCGGCTGGTCGCCGCGTCGCGCACCGCGTCGGTGGACGATGTCGGTGGCACCGTCGACGACGTGGTCGGGGGCTCGGTGAACGGCGGGGTGGTCTCGATCGGCACGATGTCGGCGGTGTCGACGGTCTCGATCGGGATCGTCGCGTACGTGACCGGCACCGTCGCGAACGTCGTCACGGGCCGCACCGTCGTGCTCGTGGTCTTCTTGGTGGTGGTCGCGGTCACGACCACTGGCACGGGCGCCGCCGTGGCCGGCGTCGTGTCCGTGACGACGGGGACCACCGGCACGGCTGGCGAGGTCGACGGCGGTGGCGGCGCCTCGGAGTTGACGACGGCCGCTGCGGCCGCGGTGGCGGCCGCGAGGTCCTGCAACCCGTTGTCGCTCGTCAGTGGGATGGAGCCGGGCGCCAGCGCGCCGTTGACCACCCCGGTGGTCTGGCCCCTCGCCGAGGCGAACGTCAGGAACGTGGTGAGGTTCGTCGCGTCGACACCGGACAGCGAGCCCGTGCGGACTTGGGCGTAGACCACCATCGCCCCGGGGTACGCCGTGGCCGCCCGCGGATCGGTGCGGAACGAGGCGTACGGCACGGGCCACGTGTTGGTGGTGGAGTCCTTGGCGAGCAGTGCGCCCGTCGCCTTCAGCGCGTCGTCGGTGGGCGCCACGAACGTGCGCCCGTCGGTGTTGGTGAACGCGACGGCGGCCGTTGGGTCGACGTTGGTCTGCAACGAGGCGGTCCGCAGCCCGTAGCGCCGTGCGTCGGCGACCGTGGTGACGCCGAGCATGAAGCGGAACCCGACCGTCTGCCGGCCGAGGGGCACCAACTTCTCGCCGTCGGTGGATCCGTCGAGCACGGTCTTGCACACCGTCTGGGAGTTCGCGATCGCGAACTGCATGTTCAGCGCGATGGTGCTCAACCGGCTGAGCGGCGCGGCCACCAGCGGCAGGTACGGCACGGGCTCGTCGGACAGGCACGTGTTCGTGTGCGACGCGTACAGCAGCGGCGGCTCGAACGTGTCGAGCAGCGGCCACGAGGACACCGGCAAGGTGATGGCCTTGTAGTTCGGGTTGACCACCATGCCCCACGGATCCGGCGCACCGTCGAGCCACGCCCGCGCTTCGGGATCGTTGGTGATGTACGAGGTCAGGGCATACATCACGTCAGAATCGCTGGAGAGCGCGAGCAGTGTCGAGGCGCTCTGCGAGGCGTTCACCCCGCCGGCCGGCAGGCCCGGGTTCAGCGCGGTGAACTCCGGATCGAGCGACATGTTCAACGGGTTGTCGGCGAGCGCGGTGTACTCCTGCTTCATCGCATTGATGGCCGGATACGACTCCGTGAGCAGCTTCGCCAACAGCCGAGGCGTGAGCCGCAACGTCTGCAACGGGTTGCCGGATGCGTCGTCCACCGTGAACGAGATCGCGAACCCGGTGAAGGCGACGGGAGCGATCACGCTCGGCACCGACGGATCGGGGTAGCTGGTGAAGATGGCCGAGGCACCGCCCGAGGCGAGCAGGTTGCGGGCCTGCGGCTCGGGCGTCTGCACGTGCTTGAGGCGGAACAGGTTGTCGTCGAGGCAGAACGTCGGCGCCCACTGCAGCATCGTCTGCGTCATCATCTCCGAGCCGTAGATGTCGAGCTCGGGCTTGCTGTCGACCACGTCGCACACGTGCGACGAGGTGGCGAACTGCAGCGGCACCGTGACCCGGTTCTGCCAGTTCGACGCCGTCCACCAGAGCGCGCCCGCGACGGCGACGGCGGAGGTGATGCCGGCGCTGAACAGCTGCCCGGGCTGGTACGCACCCGTGGCCTCACACCGGTTGTCGGCGTCTGCCGACACATCGGGGCCGGGTTGATCCGCGGCCGGCAGTGAGGCCCCGGTCACGTCGCAGCTGACGCCCATGATGGGTACCACGACGAGCGAGCAGGCGACGGTGTCCGAGCAACCGAGCGACGCGTTCTCATCGACCGTCCACATGTCGAACGTGGCCTCACCCGTGCCGTCGGCGTGGGTGACGCCGTAGGTGGTGTTGCTCGGCAGGTTCAGCCCACCGACGTTGGCCGATTCGGGCGCCTGCCCGCCGCAACCGCCGGAGCCGCCGAGGTACACCGTGCCGTCGGCAGCGCGGAATGGCACCCAGTGCTCCGACGGCGAGGCCGTCGAGCACGCCGGCGGGCGCTGGCTGGGCAGGCCTGCAACGGCGGTGCGGTCGGCGGCGCCCGCGTAGCGATCGATCCGCCACGGCGGGAAGGCGGTGTCGAACGAGTCCTGGAAGCGCTCGGAGCTGGTGGCGGTCCAGCACTTGGTGGGGTCGATGGCGTCGGCCGCTACACCCGTGCTGTCGTCGCCGCGGCATTCCAGCACGACCACCGGGTACTCCTGCTCCGCCGCGTCGCCCGAGTTCTGGTCCGGCACGATGCCGCCCGTCGGGTGTGCGCCGGACCAGGTGACGCTGATCGGCTCGTGACCGCGCAGCTGCGTGGTCTGGCTGATCGACACGGAGAAGTTGCGGGTGTCGACGACATCGTCGGCCCCGTGCTCGAGGTGGTTGCGGGTGATCGTCTTCGACGTCGAGAACGCGGGCGCAGCGGGTGACGTGTCGGCGGTGGCCGATGGGGCCGATGCCGCGATCGGCAGCAGCACGAGGATCGGCACGAGGATGGCGAGCAGGCGACGCATCAGACGGCCCCCCGGCGGCGCTTGACCGAGATCCGCACCCGGACCGCGGGTGCGACGAGCAGCAGCGCGACGAGCACGATCACCACCGGAGCGAGGATGCCCGACGACGACGATCCCGTGACGTGCTGGGGCTGATCGCCCGAAGCCTGCTGGATCCCCGGGGCCACCGCGCCGCCTGCGGGCACGGGTTGCGCAGCCACCACCGACACGGGCGCGACGCCCGCGTCGGCCGACGCCGTTGCGGAGCCGGGCGCCGAGGTCGAGGTCGACACCGCGCCGCCGAGCGGCGCGACCTGGTCCACCACGGCGGGGGCCGCGGCAATGTCCACCGAGTCGACCGTGGCGATGTCGGACGACCCCACAGTCGGCACGCCCGCCGCGGCGACGGTGCTCGCGGTGGGCAGGTTGATCACGGCCGGTCCCCCACTGCTCGCTGCCGTACTGCGCGTGACCGTGTTGGCGACGGTGTCGGCCACCGTCACCGGTGCGTTGGCGGCCGGCACCGTCGCGACCGTGGACGTGGGCGTCACGGCCGCAGCCGTCGTGGTGGCCGTGCCGAGCACGGAGTCGTCGAGGGGCAGCGGTTGGGGGATGTTCGGATCGCAGATCGGCTGACCGGCCTGATCGCACGCGAGCGGCTGCGGGGCGATCTCGGCGAGCCGGTTGCGGTTCAGGTCGGCGGCATCGAACGTGGGGTTGTGGCACGTCGAGACGTCGCGCTGGGTGAGGTCCACGTTCGGGTCGGCGTCGTGCAGCCGGGCGATCTGTTGGAACCCGGCCTGGACGAGGTTGACGGGCAGCGGCGAGTAACCGATCGGGCCGATCTCGCGCTGGCCGTCGCAGATCGAGTAGTAGAGGAAGTCGGCGATGGTCTGTCGCTTCGACGTCGTCATCTTCGTGTCGGCCGGGGCGGTGCCGGTGGGGATCACCATGTAGGAGTACGACGACAGCGCGTAGGTGCGCGGATCCGTGTCGGTGTACACGTTCCTGAGGTCCTGCAGGAGGTAGTCGGGCGACGTCGGATCCTGGTTGATGTTCGCCTGCGTCAACGCCACCGCAACGTTGTACTGGGTCGGGAGGGTGAAGAAGCCCGCCGAGTTCTCGATCTTCGCGACCGGGTAGTTCTTGCCGAGCGGGTAGGAGTACTCGTCGTAGCCGATCGCGCCGTTGGCGGCCGACGAGGTCACGAAGTTCATGACCCCCTCGGAGCCGCTCTGGGCGATCGTGTTCCCGTGCCGCGGCCAGTACTCGGTGAGCCCGGGCGCACCGTTGAACGTCATCCACAGATCCGGGAACTCCTCGGCGATGTAGTCGCTGAAGTGGGCCGATGTGCCCGACCCCTCGGAGTGCACGACCGGGATGATCGGCAGCGACGGCAGCTGGCGGCCGTTGTTGTCGGCGGTGATGGCCGGATCGCTCCAGTCGGTGATCTGGTTGGTGAAGATCTTGGCGAGCGTCAGCCCGGACAGGCGCAGGTCGCGCACGAGCTGCCCGCCGACCTTGATCTGGTACGGGAACGAGGTGCCACCGGCGACGATCGGCAGGTAGGCGTACGGCCGGCCCTGCGACGTGTCGGTGTCGCCGGTGAACGCGTCTGTGCCCTGGAAGCCGATCTCGGTGATCGCGAAGTCGTTGGTGCGATAGGCGAAGTCCTTGCGTCCCTGCGCCGATCCGTTGGCGGTGAAGACGACCTGGATCCCGTTCGACTGCACGTCGGCGATCCACTGGTTGAGCGCGTTGGCGCTCCAACTCGAACCGCTCCCCTGGATCAGCGAGTGGCTGCCCGCCGCGCCCGCCATCGTGGTGGGCAGGAGCACCAGCAGCAGGCCGGCCAGCAGCGCGACCCGCCGACCTGGATGCGTGCGCTGCGCACAGTCGCCGTCGACCCGCTCGGCGGTCACGACGGGCTCCGCTTCCTGGACAGGACCCTGGTGAGGACGAACAGCACGAGCACGAACACCACCAGCACCGCCGCAGCCCCGTAGGCCCGGGTCTGGTAGAGGGGCTCCCCGCTGCGGACGCCGGAGAACACGAACAGCGGCAGCGAGTTCATCGGCCGGTGGAAGGGATCGGTGTTGAAGAACGTGGTGGCGCCCGAGACGATCAGCAACGGCGCGGTCTCGCCGGCGATGCGCGCGATGCCGAGGATCAACGACGTGGCGAGCCCGGGCAGCGCCGTCGGGATCACGACACGACGCACCGTCTGCCAGCGTGACGCCCCGAGCGCGAGACCCGCATCGCGCAGGCCGTTCGGGACGATGTTCAGGGCGACCTCGGACGAGCGGGCGACGACCGGGATCATCGTCGTCGCCATCGCCAACGACACCGCGAAGCCGTCGCGCTCCCACTGCAGACCGATGATGAGGACCGCGTACACGAACAGGCCGGCCAGCACGGCGGGCAACGCCGTCATCGCCTCGACCACCGTGCGCACGACATGCGCAAGTCTGCCACCCACCTCGGTCAGGAAGATCGCGGTGCCCAGGCCGAGCGGGAGGGCGATGACGACGGCGAGCCCGACCTGGATCGCCGTGCCGACCAGCGCGTGGGAGATGCCGCCCTGGGTGAGCGGCGACGTGGGCCGCACGCCGGCCATGTCGTGGGTGTAGAAGTTGAGGTGGTGCAGGGCCGGCCAGCCGCGCACGAACACGAACGAGGCGGCGAACACCACAGTGGCACCCACCACGATCGCTCCGCCGTGGACGACGGCCGAGACCAACCGGTCCGACACCGTGGTGCCCGGGTTCGCCAGCCGGGACAGCAAGACGGTGAGGAGCAGGAACGTGAGGTACCAGGCCACCACGAACCCGAGCAGCCCGGCCAGCGGGAACAGCCGCTCGTAGACCAGCCACACGATCGCGAACGATCCGATCGCCGCACCGACCGCGCATGCGATCTCGTCGAAGGTGCGCACGCGCAGGCGGCGCGGCAGGTCGAGCGCCGGGTCGTCGTGGGCGTGGAATGCGCTGTCGCGCTCCACGTCGAGGTCGGTCGTCGCGGTCATCAGATCTCCGTGGCCGCACCGCTGCGGCTGCGGTTGACCAGCACCGCAGCGATGGTGTTGACGACCAGGGTGATCAGGAACAGCACGAACCCGGCTGCGAGCAGCGCCGACAGCTGCGACTTGGAGGCCTCACCGAACTGGTCGGCGATCAGTGCGGACACCGTCATCGTGCCCACCGACAGCACGTGGAAGTTGATCTCGAAGGCCGGCGAGATGATGAGCAGCACCGCGATGGTCTCACCGAGCGCCCGTCCGAACGCGAGCATCGTCGCGCCGATGATGCCCCGCCGACCGAACGGCAGCACGACGAGGCGGATCACGCCGAAGCGGGTGGCGCCGAGCGAGATCGCGGCCTCGCGCTCGGCGTCAGGGGTCTCGGCGAACACGCTCCGCATCACCGAGCAGGCGAGTGGGATGACCATCATCGACACCGCGATGCCGGCGATGAACGCCGAGGAGCTGAAGCTGGAACGGGCCCAGTTGGCGGCATCGGCATCGGTGTTCGAGCGGAAGATCGGGATCCAGCCGAGGTTCTGGTTCAGCCAGCGAGCGACGTCGATCGCGTGCGGCTCGAGCACGAACAACGCCCACAGCCCGTAGATGATCGCCGGGATCGCGGCCATCAGATCGATCACGCCGACGAACAGCGAGCGCAGCTGCGCTGGGGCGTACTCGCTGATGTACAGCGCAGTGAGGAACGCGAGTGGGATGCCGATCACCAGCGCGATCAGCGCGACCTCGAACGTGCCGAGCAGCACCGAGGCGAGGCCGATGATGTCGCGGTTCGGCAGCCAGCGGCTCTCGGTGAAGAACGACAGCCCGTAGCGGTGCAGCGTCGGCACGCCCTGGTAGCCGAGGAAGCCGCCGATCGCGAGGGTGATCGCGAGGACGACGAGGCCGATGCCGCGCGCGCCGTAGCGGAACACCCGGTCGGCCGGGGCCAGGCCGGGGTCCAAGGCGCGCGGCTCGTCGCGCGGTTGATCGCGCGGTTGATCGCGCGGAACGGCATCCGGCTCGACGGTCGCGGCGCGATCGTCGACGGGCACGTCAGCCGAATCGACCGTGGACATAGTCGGCAGTTCGCGGATCGACGGGATGGTTGAACAGCTGCTCGGTGGGCGCTGACTCGACGATGCGACCCGGTGCGCCGTCCTCGGCGAGGAAGAACGCGCTGTGGTGCGACACCCGAGCGGCCTGCTGCATGTTGTGGGTGACGATCACGATCGTCATGTCGGCCGACAGCTCGCTGATCGTGTCCTCGATGAACCGCGTCGACGTCGGGTCGAGTGCCGAGCACGGCTCGTCCATGAGCAGCACGTCGGGGTCGACCGCGAGCGAACGGGCGATGCACAGCCGCTGCTGCTGCCCGCCGGACAGCGCTCCGCCGTGCTCGCCGAGCCGGTCGCGCACTTCGCGCCACAACCCGGCACGGGTGAGGCAGTGCTCGACCAGGTCGGCTCGATCGGCGCGGCTGAGCCGGTGGCCGGTGAGCTTCAGGCCGGCCGTCACGTTGTCGGCGATCGACATCGTCGGGAACGGGTTCGGCTTCTGGAACACCATCCCGATCCGGCGGCGCGTGTCGGTGACGCGGTGACCGGCGGCGTAGATGTCGTCGCCGTCGAGCAGCACCCGTCCGCCCATCTTCGCCGTGGGTGTGTTCTCGTGCATCCGGTTGAGGATGCGGAGGAACGTCGACTTGCCGCAGCCGGACGGGCCGATCAGCGCGGTGACCGAGGCGGGCGTCATCACCAGCGAGACCCGCTCGAGCACCTTCTTCGAGCCGTACCAGGCCGACACGGCATCGGCCTCGAGCGACGACGCCGGGCGACGGACGACGGGCGCGACGCGCTCGGCGTCGTCCATGACGGCCGCGATCGCCACCGTCGGCGCGGGCTCCGGCCAGCCCAGCTGATCGGCCGACCACGGGGCGACGTACGGCTGCTCGACGATGGCCGGCAGTGCAAGCGTAGGCGGCGGCAGGTCGGTCGGCTCGTCGACGCTCTCCTCGACCGAAGCGGCCTCGACCGCAACGGCGTCGACGTCGGGCGGCGCGGCATCGGTGAGCACCGGCTGGGCGACGGTGATCGCGATCTCGCCCGTATCCGCGAAGGGATCGGGCGTCCGACCGATGTAGATGGGCATCACGGCGGTCGGTTGGCCGTCGTCGGGCACGATCGGAGAGACGTCGGTCGGGTTCTCGACCACGACCGGGTAGACATCGGTCGGGTTCTCGATCCGGTCGTCGTCGGGAGCCGCGTGATCGGTCTGGGCTCCGTCGGTCATCGCGTCGACCTCGCCCGCCGGCGCCGGTCGTAGACGACGAACGCGACTGCGACGATCACGACGCCGGCGCCGGCGAGCGCGAGGCGACCGCCGGTCGACGAGCCGCCACCCGACGCGCCGGTGTCGGGCGCGACGTGGTCGGCGGTCGTGGTGACGGCAGGACCAGTGGCGGGCACCGCCGATGAGACCGACCCGCCCGGCACGAGGTCCTCCAGCGATGTGGACTTGCTGGCATCACACGGTGTGGTGCCGCCACGGACCACCTTCCACGTCGAGCCGGAGACCTGGATGTCGGTGGCGGCGTACTGACCGGTGCGAGCGGGTTGGCCGGGGGCGCCGAGGTACAGCCGGAGCTGGATCAGGCCGTCCCACTGTGGCGGGAAGCTGGCGATGAACGAGGCGAGCGAATCGTCGCCGGCGGTGGCGACGGCCGTCGGATGCTGCACATCGGTGTACGAGCTGGACGCGGTGAGGAGCTGCCCGCTCCATTCCTGCGGTGTCGTGCCCTGACGGGGCTGATACGCGAACAGCGTGGCGGTGCGGCCGCCCACGTCGTACGGCGCCACGGCTGCCTCGGACGCGACCGCCGAGCGCACGAACGGCTGATCGGCGACGTTGCCGTGATCGACCGCGTGGTCCGACGTGTCACACAGCCCGATGAACCCGAACGCGTTCGGATCGGTGTACGGCACGCTGTCGGCGGACGCGACCCGCTCCACGCCCATCGCGAGGAACATGACCACCAGCGCGCTGCCGAGCACGGCACGGGCGCTCAGGTGGGTCGTGCGATCCATCGAAGGGTCTCTTTCCGCTTGTGATCCGTGAGGGTCGGCAAGCCATCGTGAGAGCCAGTTGACTTGGTCGACCGCCAACTATAGATGTCGACGGTCCCGCGACGGCAATGCCTGCCGGTCGCGGGACCACCTGCTCCGGGCCGTGCGGCCCTCGGCGTCGACGTGCGGATCAGGGGTAGAAGCCGGTGACGTCCGCCACGAGATGCGTCGCCTGCGAGTTGAAGATGCACACCTTGCCGCCCGTGCCGAGCTTGCTGACCACCGCGTTGGCAACGGTCTGGCCGGTGGCGAAGTTGAGGTTCGACGCCGTCGGACGATCGCTGCCGCACGGATACACCGTGACGAAGCCGTCGGCCGCCGGCTCGGTGACCGTCACGTTCAACACCGCCGCCGTGGCGGCAGTGGGCACCCCGGCGCGACCGGCGACGGTGAGCTCGGTGACCGTCCCGAAGGCGACGAACCCGGTGTTGTTGAACTGGCCGTCGATGGTGCTGTGGCCGGCCCGAGTGTCGAGCAGGCGGCCCGGCACGAGCGGTACGTAGGCGGCCGCCGGTGCGTAGTAGCCGTTGACGTCGACGACGAGGTGCATGGACTGGGAGTTGAAGATGCAGACCTTGCCACCGGTGCCGAGCTTGGTGAGCACTGCGTTGGCGATGGTCTGACCTGTCGAGTAGTTCACGCTCGACGCCGTCGGACGGTCGCTGCCGCACGGGTAGACGGTGACGAAGCCGTCGGCCGCCGGCTCGGTGACCGTCACGTTCAGCACGGCGGTCGCGGCGTTGGCGGGCACACCGGCCCGGCCGGCGATCGGTAGCTCGGTGACCGTGTTCGCGGGGACGAAGCCGGTGTTGTTGAACTGGCCGTCGATGGTGGACTGGTTGGCCCGGGTGTCCAGCACTCGGGCCGGCACCAGGGAGGCGTAGTCGGTGCCGGACGAGAAGAACCCGTTCACGTCGACGACGAGGTGGGTCGGCTGCGAGTTGAACAGGCAGACCTTGCCGCCGGTGCCGAGCTTGGTCATCACCGCGTTCGGGATGGTCTGGCCCTTGGCGTAGTTCACGTTCGATGCCGTCGGGCGGTCGGCGCCGCACGGGTACACCGTGAGGAAGCCGTCGGCGGCGGGCTCGGTGACCGTCACGTTGAGCGCGGCAGCGGATGCATCGGACGGCACGCCGCCGCGCCCGGCCACGGTGAGCTGGGTCTCGGTGCCGCCGGGGACGAAGCCAGTGTTGTTGAACTGGCCGTCGATGGTGCTGCCGCCGGCGCGGGTCTCGAGCAGGCGGGCCGGCTGGACCGCCGCGTACTCGTACGCCGACGGGCTGGAGTACGCCACCGTCCACGTCGTACCGGTGATCAGGATGTCGGCCTCGGAGTACCGGCCGTTCGCGGTCTGGTTCGGGCCCGACGTCTTCAGCCGGAGCTGGTAGAGGCCCTGGTACGCGTCGCTGGCGTTGTTGGGGAAGTCGCCGGCGAGGCCGGCGAGCGTCTCGTCGGACGCCACCACGGACACGACCGGGGTCGACGTGGTCGAGACCGGAGCCGGCGCGCCGGCGTTCGGGAACGCGGTCGACGCGGTCATCGCCTCGCCCGCCCACGAGCCGGTGGCGACGCCGTTCTTGGGCAGGTATCCGAAGAGGGTTGCCTTGGTGTCGCCGGCACGCCCCGGGCCCGTGGCCTGCACGTACGCCGCGAACGGCGCGTCGGTGGTGGAACCGCTCGTGATCACCTGTCCGGCGGCGTTGTAGAACACGAGCCCACCGATCGAGCCGGGATCCGGTTCGAACGGCGGCGGCGGCGTGTCGGCCGAGGCGGTGCCGCCTGCCGAGGCGGTGATGACCGCCGCGAGCGCGAGGGTGGTGATGCCGGCGACCGCGGCACGGAGCGCAGCGCGCGGACTGCGACCCGAACGGGACGACACGGTGGTGGGAGACATGGTGGTCCTTCGTTGCAGTGGACGGCTCGTACGGATCATCGGTTCGAGGCCGTCAGCTGTGCACGTTGCCGAGGTCGCTGTAGGTCGGCGTGATGCCGGACGCAGCGATCAGCGCCTGACCGGCGGGCTTCTTCACGAACGGCGTGCCGCCCGGATCGGAGAACAGCGTCTGCACCCAGTTCTTCGTTCCGCCGGGCTGCCACGGTCCGAGCGTGGTGTCGGACTGACGGAAGGCGATGTAGATGCCGATTGTGGTGCTGTACGCCGGCGTTGCGTCGGGAGTGGTGCCCGTCAGCGCCTTCACGCCCGACGTGAGCGCTGCGCCGCCGACGGACGGTGCGTGGAAGTAGCCGTTGTACAGCGCCAGGCGCCCGATCGCGAACGGCATGATCGCGTCGTCCGTAGCGGGGTTGCCGGTGACATCGTTCGGATCGTTCGGCTCGACGATCTGCACGGTCGGGGCGAGGGTGATGTCGACGCCACCGTTGGCCGCCTTGAGGTCGGCGAGGAAGGTGTTGCGGGTGCCTGCGCCGACCGGCGTGATCAGCGGGACGATCGCAGCGGTGGAGCCGCCGGAGTTGCCGGGGATGTCGCTCCAGTGGGCGTACGTGCCGTCGTAGATCTTCACGAGCTCAGCGGCGGACAGGCCGGCTGGTGCGTGGGTCGTGGTGCTGCCGATGACCTGCAGCGGATCGGTGCCGATCTGCACGAGGTGGAGGTAGCCCCAACCGGCGTTGGCGGCAGCGGTCTGGTTGTCGGGCGTCGGCTTGCCGATGGCCTTGACGAAGTCGATCTTGTGCGGCGTGGCCGTGTCGGCGAGGATCGCCGCGTACGACGTCGCGGTGGTGGTGGGCCGCACCACCGGGTACGTGCCGGCACGCAGCACGACCGTCGGGTTCAGCGGCTTCGGCGACGCATAGGTGCTGCCGTTGAGGTAGGAGTTGCGCGCGTTGCCGTCGCCCGTCGAGTCGAAGCTGACGAACTTGTTGACGTTGTTGGCGGCGTTGTAGCCGAGGTCGCCGTTGGTGTCACCGTCGGCGAGGAAGTCCATCGCGTAGTTGAGCGTCTCCGCGCCGACGCCGACGACGTCGGTGCCCGACGGGCCGTAGTCGGCCCGGGCCGGCGCCGACGTGATCATCCCGCTGGTGGCGACGACCGTGACGGCGGCGGCGATCGCTGCTGTGACCTTGGCACTTCGATGCATGGATCGTCTCTTTCCGACGGGAGCGCGCGTGGGGCTCCGACGACGATGCCCCACATAGTCACTCCATGACTAAGCCGTCTCGTTCTAGTGCTCGGTCGCGTCGACTGTCAACATCAGCGCGCCAACTACAGTCCGCCGCATCCGCCGAAGCGATCGGCGACCGGTCGAGGAGAGCACATGCGATTGAGCGCGAGGAACCAGTTGAAGGCCGTCGTCGAGACCGTTCACCACGGCGAGGTGATGTCGACGGTGCTCGTCACCCTGCCCGACGGGCAGCAGATCACCGCCGCCATCACCAAGGACTCGGCCGAAGGGCTCGAGCTCGCTCCGGGCGACGACGTGATCGTGGTGATCAAGTCGACCGAGGTGATGATCGGCAAGGAGGACTGAGGCGCGCCGACCGACTGGTGTGTCAGACGCAGGCGCCGTACGCGTCGTAGGCGTCGCCGGCCGCCGCTGACGCCGTGGTGAACTGGTACTCGCTGATGCCGCCTGGCTCCCACGGGCCGACGGAACCAGCGGCGATCGCGCCCGCCGACTTCGGCCCGATCCCGAACCGCTCGCGCAGTTCGTCGAGGGGACGGCCGGCGATCGTGAACCAGTCGATCGCGAGGAAGTCGACGTCGGGCGCGCCGTCGATGCCGTGACCGAGCGCGCCGCGGCGCATCGCGTCGGCGACGCGCACGGCCATGCCGGCACGCGACAGCTGGCCGGGGAACGCGTCGAACAGACCGGCGCCGTGGGCGAGGTAGCCGGTCTCGAACAGGCTGACGACCATGGCCAGCAACGAGAACCCGCGCGGATCGTCGTTGGCCCGGGCGATGAATGCGAACACCTCCAGCTCGGACTCCACGGTGGAGCCGTAGTCCGCGAGCACGTGCACCCAGTCGTGCTGGGCGAGCAGCGGCGGTGCCGACCCCGGCAGGCCGGGGTAGACGAAACCACGCGCTTCGTAGAACTCCCACACCCGTCGACCGAGTGTGTTCCGCGGAAGGTCGCCGAGCGCCGCCCAGCGCGCAGCGAGCACGGGATCGTCGACGGTGAGCGACCAGGCCTCGGCGAGCCCGGTGGCATGGAGCGCGTCGGTGCGCTCGGTGGACCAATCCGCGGTGTATCCGTTGCGATCGAAGTCGACGGCGGCGAGCCCCAGCTGATCGGCAGCGAAGTCGCGCGCGACCTGCAGCATCCCGTCGTCGACCGACATCGCCCGCGCGAACGCGGCGACGTCGTCGGCAACGCCGACCGGCAGCGGACGGACCACCAGCGCACCGAGGATCATGATCTGCAGGATGCGCGTCCTGAAGGCCACGTTGCGCGATGCGAGTCCGTCGGCGAAGTCGTCGGGCGAGATCGGCACGAAGCTCGTCGCGTCGAGGGCGAGGCCGGTCATCGCCTCGAACGTGGCCTCGACCAGGAGCGCCTGGAACTCGGTGGGCACGTCGCCGGCGCTGATGGCCGACAGCACCCCCCGCCCCAACAGCTCGACTTCGGCAGCCGACGGCGGACCGAGGAGCTCGTCACCGGGCGCCGGGATCGGCGTCATCGCCCACCCGCAGCATGCCGCCTCGGGTTCCATGGGTCGTTGTGCTGGATCTGCATGCCGCTCCTCGCTCGGTCGTCGACCGCAGCGTAAACCGGTTTGCCGTCGCGGCGTCCGGGGTAGATCCAGTGGCAATGGCGGATGACATGGCGACCACGATCGATCTGCGCCTGCGCGCCGAGCCGTCGTCGGTGCGCACGGCCCGCACGGCGCTGCAGCACCTGCTCGGCGACGGGCCTGATGTGGTGTTCGTCCGCGACGCGATCCTCCTCACGAGCGAGATCGTGTCGAACGCGGTGATGCACGCGCCGGGCCTCTGCGGCTTCCGCGCTGCGTACCGCACGAGCCCGGATCGATTGCGCGTCGAGGTCGAGGACGGCTCGGCCGCGCTCCCCCAGCTGCTCCCGCAGCCCGATCCGGCAGGACTGCGCGTCGGCGGCCTCGGCCTGCGCCTCATCGATGGCGTCGCGACCCGCTGGGGCACCGAACCCCGCACCGACGGAAAGGTCGTCTGGTTCGAGCTCGGTTGAGCTCGGCTCAGCCGGCGCGGTAGCGCTCGAGCAGGCCGCTGACCTCGAGCACCCGTTGGACGGAGCCGCTCATGCCCTCGATCAACAGCTGTCCGCCAGCGTCCGCGAGCTTGTTGCCGCCGCCGATGATGGCGCGGAGCCCGCAGGAGTCGAGGAAGTCGACGCCCCGGGCGTCGAAGATGACGATGCTCGCGCCCTTGGCGATGAGGTCGTCGAAGACGGCGTCGAGCTGTGGAGCGGACGCCATGTCGATCTCGCCGTGACCGGTGACGCGGTAGGCGTGGGGTTCGCCAGGGGTCGCCATCGCCGTCAGCAGCTGCAGCACTTGCTCGGTCATCACGTTGCTCCATCCTCGTTCGCCACGTGCTTCGCGGCTGCGCGCACATACCCATGAACGGTCGTGCTCAGACGCTCCGAGCGACGCGATCTGCGCGTCCGTTGATGCCGATTGCAACCGTTGCGGCGATGCACGTCGCGAACCCGAAGAGTTCACGGAAACGACGGATCTCACGCCTCGCGATCGGGTAGTAATCGGGGTGTGAGCGATCCGCGACTCCATCCCCGTGCCTCGCGGTCAGCGGATGTCCGAGTCACGATTGCGCCCGAGCGACCACTGCCGGATGCGACCACGATCGACCTCTCGCTGTCCGGCCTCCTGCTCGCCTTCCACGAGCCCGTCGCCCTCGATCCGGGAGAGACCGCGATCGTCACGATCGCGCTCGACGACGGCCGGCTGCACACGATGGTGACGGCCCGGCGCATCGCCCGAGGCGACGACTTCCGCACGTACGTCGCGTTCTCGTTCGACTCGCTCGGCGGCGAAGAGCTGCACCGCCTGCAGACCTTCCTGGCCGGCGTCGACTGACCGATCAGCCGCGCTGGCCGCCGAAGCCAGGGGGAAACCCGCCGGTGCCACCGAAGCCGCCGGTGCGGTTCGACGTCGTCGCGTTCGAGGCCGCTGTGGCCGAGGTCGGCAGCGCCGAGCCGAGGTCGGCGAGCACCACCTGCTGGCCCGCGGTGAGCCCGTTGGTGATCTCCGTCCACGTGCTGCCGACGACCCCGACCTGGACACGGGTGACCGTGGTGGTGGTGCCGTCGAGCACGGTGACCGTGTGCTGGGTGCCGTCGGTGGTGACGGCCGAGGTCGGCACCGTCAGCGCACCGGACTTGCTGCCGGTGACGATGGCGGTCGAACCGATCGCACCGTTGTCAAGGTCGGTCGGGTTGCCGTCGAGCGCGATGACCACGCCGTAGCTGGTGGTGGTCGTCGAGGAGTCCGGCACGGCAGAGATCGACACGACCTTGCCCTGCAGCGGCGTGGTGTCACCATCGGGCAGCACGGTGGCGGTCTGGCCGACCTTCACCTGGGGGATGTCGGCGAGCGAGACGGTGGTGGTGGCCTCGAAGCCGCCGGCACCCTGGATCACGATGTTCTGTGTCGCCGACGCGGCGGTCTCGCTGTCGCCCGCCTCGATGTTGACGGCGATGACCGTCCCGTCGATCGGGCTGGCGACCGTCGTCTGATCGATCGCCTGCTGCGCGACAGCCACCGCCACGTAGGCCGCGTCGACCGAGCTCTGGTAGGCGATGAGGTCTGCAGCCGACGGCGACCTGCTCGCCGAGGTCGAGCCGCCGCCGCTCCCGCCGCCACTGCCGGAGAACCCGCCGGTCGAGCGGCCGCCGCCAGTGGTCTGGCCACTGGTGGCGGTCGTGTCGCTCGTCGCAGTCGGGTCGCCGCCGGGCTGTCCGGACGGTGAGCTGCCGCCGCCGGCCACCGTCGTCGACGTCGCGCCGCCGGGTGTCGAGCTCACGGGCGTCGTGCTGCCGGTCGACGGTGTCGTCGTGCCGGTCGTCGGTGTCGTCGTGCCGGTCGTCGTCGGCGTCGTGGTGGCGGTCGGATCAGGCACGGTGGTCGAGGTCGGCGTGGTCGTGTCCGGCGTCGTCGTGGGTGTGGTGGTCGTGGTCGCCGCGGCGGTCGCCTGGGCCTGGAGCAGGTTGTCGAGGTTCGTCGAGGCGGTGGCCAGCGCCGCCTGGGCCGAGCTCACCTGGTTCTGCGCAGTGAGCACGGCGTTCAGCGCGGTCTGGCAGGCGTTGAGCGACGACAGCACCGTCGCCGGGTCACTGGTCGGATCGATGCCGATCGCACCGCACACCGAGGTCGCCGCCGACATCGCGGTCGACGCGTTGCCGAGCGCGGCGTCGACGGCCTGCTGCGCTGACAGCACGGCCTGCTGGGCGTTGCCGATGTCGCTGCTGACGTCGCTCACGTGCACGCCGAGCAGCGTCGCGAGGTGCGCCGTGAAGGTCACCGCGAAGCCGGTCGCGCCGGAACCGCCGCCGCCGGTGAGCGACGAGACGTCGTCGCCGGCGAGCGCTTTGGAGAGGATCAGCTGCGCGCTGGCGAGTGCGGCCTGCTTGGTGTGCAGGGCCTGGACCAGGCTCGTGGTGTCGAGGCTGGCGAGGTCCTCGCCGGCCGTCACCGTTTCGCCCACCTTCACGTCGACGGTGGAGACGGTGCCGCTGACCGGGAAGGCGACGGACGCCTGCGACACGGGCACGATCGAGGCCACGGCGTCGAGCACCGCGTCGACGCTGCGGGTGCTGACCACCGCCGTGCGGTAGCCGGGTGCTTCGGTGGTCGAGGCGTGGGCGACGGCGATGCCGCCACCCGCGAGCACCAGCGCGGTCACGCCGGTCATCGCCACCCGACGCTTGCGCCGAGCCCGGCGGGCGAGCTTGGGGTTGAGCACCGACGCGGGGATCAGCGACGCGACGTCGCTCTTGGGCCGGGTGACCCGACCGAGGTGCTCGACGGTGGCGTTGCCGGGGCTGGTCGCAGCGGCCTGGTTCTTGCGTGTGCGAGACATGGCGGTCACTCGTTCCTGAGGGCGTCGATGGGTGCGAGACGAGCGGCGCGCGATGCCGGGTAGACGCCGAACCCGACGCCGATGGCCATCGACATCGCGATGGCGCCGAGCGCGACGGGGATCGAGATGATCACCCGCGAGCTGGTGAAGTGGGGCAGGATCGTCGCGCCGGCCGCGCCGAGGCCGACGCCGAGCAACCCGCCGGCGAGGCCGAGGATCGATGCCTCGACGAGGAACTGCCGGCGGATCATCCGCGGGCGGCCACCGAGCGCCTTGCGCAGGCCGATCTCACGGATCCGCTCGGTGACGGAGACCAGCATGATGTTCATCACGCCGATGCCGCCGACGAGCAACGAGATCACGGCGATCCCGCCGAGCATCACGGTGAGCGTGTCGTCGACGGTGTTGGCCGCGGAGAGGATCGACTGCTCGGTGGCGATCGAGAAGTCGGCGGAGCTGGCTGCGGTGATGCCGTGCACGTTGAGCAGGAGCGCCTGGGCCTCCTGGTAGGCGGCCGAGAGCGTCGCCGACGATGTCGCCTTGACGTAGATCGAGCTCACTGCGTTGCGGGTCGAGCCGCCGACCAGACGCTGCGAGTAGGTGTTGAACGGCACGATCGCGACGTCGTTGTTCGACGTCGACTCCGACGAGCTGAGCTCGGCGAGCACGCCGACCACCTTCATCGACAGGCCGTTGTAGGTCACCGACTGGCCGACCGCTGCGTCCGTCGTCGTGAACAGCTCCTTCGCGGTGTCGGGTCCGAGCACGATGACGGCCGCTGCATCGGCCTCGTCCGCCGCGGTGATGAACCGGCCGGACTCGAGCTCGCGGGAGCGGATCGTCTGCCAGCTGGCGGTGGTGCCGGTCAGGGTCGTCGACCAGTTCGTGTCGCCGACGACGAGCGACGCTCGCGTGGTGGACACGGGGGCGACCGCTTGGATGTCGGGGGCCACGTCGCTCGACGACAGCGCATCGGCGTCCTCGATCGTCAGCGTCGAGGCAGTGCCGAAGCCGCCGCGGGAACCGGTGCTGCTGGTCGAGCTGCCGGGCGAGATGACCAGCAGGTTGGTGCCGAGCGCGTCGAGGCTGTCTTGCACCTGGGCCTTGGCGCCCTCGCCGAGCCCGACGGTGAGCACCACCGCGCTGATGCCGATCAGGATGCCGAGCATCGTCAGCGCCGAGCGCAGCCGATGGGTGCGGACGGCGTCGCCGGCGGTGCGGAAGGTGTCACGCCACTTCACGAGGTCGCCTCCGCCGCGGCTGTGCCGGTGGCTGCGGTGGTGGCGGGCTGCTCCGGAGCGACGGTGGGAAGCCACACCTGCCCATCACGGATCTGGATGATCCGCTGGGCACGCAGGGCCACGTCGTGCTCGTGGGTGATCAGCACGATCGTCCGGCCGGCATCGTGCAGCTCGTCGAGCAGGCCGAGCACCTCCGATGTCGAGGTCGAGTCGAGGTTGCCGGTCGGCTCGTCGGCGAGGATCATCGCCGGCTCGGTGACGAGTGCCCGAGCGATCGCCACCCGCTGCTGCTGGCCACCGGACATCTCGCCGGGACGGTGGTTGGCCCGGTTGGCCAGGCCCACCGTGGCGAGCGCGTCCATCGCCCGCTCGCGCCGCTCGTGCGGGCGGACCTTGGCGTAGATCAGGGGCAGTTCGACGTTGCGCCACGCCGGGAGGTAGGCGAGCAGGTTGAACTGCTGGAAGACGAAGCCGATGAACAGGTTGCGCACGTCGGAGAGCTGGTTCTCGTCGAACGACTGCACGTCGTGCCCGGCGAGGCGGAACGCACCGTGGGTCGGCACGTCGAGGCAGCCGAGGATGTGCATCAGCGTCGACTTGCCCGAGCCCGATGGACCCGTGACGGCGACGAACTCGTTCTGCTCGATCCTCAGGGACACGCCGCGCAGCGCGGCGACCTGGAGCTCGCCGGCGGAGTAGATCTTGCTGACGTCCACCAGCTCGATCACGGGCACCGGCGACGGGGCTGGTGCGGGCGGCGGGGAGGCCGGGGTCTCCGGCCGGTCGATCATCACGGCGCTCATGACGTCGCGCTCGTCGCTGCGGCGGCGGTCGTCGCCGTGACGGCGGTCGTCGCGGTGGAGGCAGCCGCGGGCGGGGTCTGCCCGGCGGGGGCGTTGCCCGTCTGCGTGCCGGTGCCGGTCCCTGTCTGCGTGCCCGCGCCGGTGCCGGTCTGGGTGCCGCCCTCACCGCCGCCCGGGAAGTTGCCGCCACCGGGGAAGTTGGCGCCACCGGGGAAGTTCCCGGTGCCGCCGCCCGGGAAGTTGCCCGTGCGGCTGATGGTCTCCTCGATGATGTGCTCGCCGGCGGTGAGGCCGGACGTGATCTCGATCATGTTGCCCGCCGTCGAGCCGGTGACCACGGTCCGTGCCTCGGTGGGCCCGGTGGTCGTGCCGTCGGTGGAGACGGTCACGGTCGACACACCGTTGGTGGTGGTGACGGCCCGGGCCGGCACGAGGACGACCCCGGTGCGGGTGGCCGTCGTGATGTCGGCCGTCACGGTGGAGCCGACGAAGAACTTCGTCGCGTCACCGTCGAACGCCACGGTGACCTTGTAGGAGGCGACGCCCGACGTCGCATCGGCGATCTTGCTGACGGCGGTCACCGTCCCGGTCGCGCTCGCCGTACTGGCGGCCGCTGCCGTGGTGCCGCCCGCAGCCGTCGTTCCGGTTCCGGTCCGACCGGTGCCCGTTCCGGTGGTGGTACGACCCGTGCCCGTTCCGGTGGTGGTACGACCCGTGCCGGTGCCGGTCGTCGTGCGGCCCGTCCCGGTGCCACCGAAGGTGCCGCCGCCTGGAAACGTGCCGCCGCCTGGGAACGTGCCGCCGAACCCACCGTTGGTGGTGGTCGTGGTCGTCGCGGTGGAGAGGGCGACGGTGGCCGTCTGGCCGACCTTGACCTGATCGATCTGGGTGCTGTCGACGGACACGTCGACCGTGAACTTGCCGGTGCTGACCACCTCGATCTGCGGCGTCGACGTGGAGGAGCCGCCGGTCGATCCGCCCGCCGCACTGCTCGACGATCCGATCGCGCCGCCGGCGTTGCCGCTGCCGCTGCCCGAGCCGGTCTGGGAGATGCCACCGGTGCCGCTGCTGGAGAGCTGCTCGCCCACCGTCAGGTTGACGGCGCTCACCGTGCCGTCGTTGGCGGCGATCAGCTGCCAGCCGGCCGCTGCGGTGTAGGCGTCGACGAGCGAGTCGTACGCCACGCCGACCTTGATGTAGTCGGCCGTGATCTGCTCGTCGGAGGCGTCGGCGGTCTGGTCGTCGCTCAACGTCGCCTGGGCGGAGGTGTAGTCGGCCTGTGCCGTGCTGAGCGACGACGTCAGTGCCGGCGAGTCGATCGTCGCCAGCACCTGGCCCTTCGTCACCGTGTCACCGGCCGCGACGTTGACCGCGGTCACCGTGCCGGCCGCCGTGAAGTTCAGGTCGTCGGTGGTGGCGGCGGCCACCGTGCCCTCAGCCGACACCGTGTCGGTGACGTTGCCGGTCGTGGCGTCGACCACCTCGGGCGTCAGCGTCGGGGTCGTGCTCGTCGTGCTGGTGGACGAGCTCTTGGTGCGAATCGCGAACCAGTAGAAGCTCGCTCCGCCGGCGGCGAGGGCGATGACGATCACCACGACCAACGCCGTCCTGCCGCGCCGCTTCTTGCGCGCCGGAACCACGCTGGGGCCGAGGGGGTCGATCGGCCCGGCTCCCCCGAGCGAGGTCTCGGTGGGCATCGACATGTCCGGCGGCTTGAGTTCGGTGATCGACATGGGTTCTCCTCGGTGGTCTCCGGCCACGCGTCACGGCCGTGACGCGGACCTCGGTGCAGTGCGGGGCCATCATCCCGACCGAAGCTCCGCCAGGCGTCCGAGAAGTCTTGGAATCTCATCCGAACGTGCGTTCTCGTCGAACTCTTACCCTGCCGTCACCGAACTCTCACCTGACGATGGCGTTGCCTCGAGACTCCACCCGTCCGTGCATCGATGCAGACATCCCCGTTCCACGCCTGGCCAGGTGGCATCCTGTGGCCATGAACGCCCCGCACGACGACGACAACAAGCCGGACCTGCCGCTGCACGTCCTGCACCTCGCCGAGGACCTCATCCACTACGTGGTCGCGATCGCGATGGTCGGCCTCGCCGGTTACGTCCTGGTGTGCTCGGTGATCGACTTCACCCACGACCAGGCCTATGCGGATCGCGTCATCGGCGGCATCAACGGCGTGCTGTTCGTCGTCATCGTGCTCGAGCTGCTCACCACGGTGCTCGCCCACTTCCACGACGAGGGCTTCCAGCTCACGCCGTTCCTCATCATCGGCGGCATCTCCGCGGTGCGGCACATCCTGACCATCGGTGCCAAGGAATCACTCGGCGACGAGAGCAGCCAGTCCGCGTTCAACCACGCCCAGATCGGCCTCGGGGTCAACGCCGGCGTCACCCTGATCATGGTGATCGCGCTGGTCTTCATGCACAAGTTCGGCGCAGAGGCCAAGAGCAAGTCGGAGTGATCGCCGCCTGACACGACGAACGTTGCGTCAGTGCAGGACGGCGGTGGCGACGGTGGAGCCGTCGTCGTCCTCGACCACCACGGAGCGCACCGAACCGGCCGGCACCTCGAGTGGCACCGCCCACCAGCCCTTGCCGGTGGCGTCGATCGGCCAGGTCGCGATGAGCTTCGTCGAGCCGTCCTCGAGCTGCACCAGGCAGCGGTAGCTGCCGACGTCGAGTCCCTTCAGCGACATCGTCAGCACGACATCGTCGGCGGTCGCGATCGAGGCGGAACCGTGCGACACACCCTGCGCGTCCACCAGTGCGGCCTGCCGGAACTCGGCCGGCGAATCGTCGTCGGAGCGCAGCGAGCCGACCCCGAGGCCGACCACGAACAGCAACGCGGCCGCGGCGAGCGCGACCCAGACCCGCGAGCGCCGCTTGCCGACCATCGCCTCGACGGCACGCTGCTCGAAGCCGATCGGCGGCTCGCCATCGGGCGCGAGGAGCACGAGCATGTCGGCCGTCGCCGACAGCGTCTCCAGCTCCTGCCGGCAGCGATCGCAGCCGGCGGCGTGGGCCAGGAGGGCATCACGCATCTCCGGCTCGACCAGTTCGAAGGCCAGCTCGGCGGCGGCCTCGTCGAACATCTCGCAGGTGACCGGCTCAGACATCGTCCACCCCCATCGGACGGACCTCGTTGCGGACCCGCGTGAGCGCGAGCCGGAGGCGGGTCTTCACGGTACCGACCGGGATCTGTTCGATCGCGGCGATCTCGACCGCGGTCCGTCCGCCCAGTGACGCCTGCAGCAGCACCCGCCGCTGCTCGGGCGGCAGGTTCATCAGCGCGTCGCGCAGGCCACGGACCTCGGCACGCGATGTCGCCTGGTCCTCGACGGAGCCCGAGGCGGGTGGCAGCAGCGCGGTGAGATCGAACGGATCCATCGGCGTGCTGTGGTTGGTGCGGAACGTGTCGATGCACAGCCGGCGGGTGATGGTGAGCATCCACGCCCGCACCGGTGCACGCCGCGCGTCGTAGCTGCCGGCGTGCTTCCACACCCGCTCGAACGTCTGCTGCGACACGTCCTCGGCGAGGCGCGGGTCATGGCACATCGTGATCGCCAGGCCGTAGACGGCGCGCTGGTGACGGCGCACGAACACCGAGGCCGCGTTGGCATCACCGGCCGCCATCGACGCCAGGAGTGCTCCGTCGTCGAGCCGCTCGACGTGCGATGTCCACATCACCATCACGGAACACTACGAGCGGTTCGACGATCGGGTTTTTCCAATCTCGATCCGGCGAGCGGTCGTAGGGACCACCATGACCATGCTCCGCAGAACCTCCGTCATGTCCGCCGTCGCCGTCGTGGTGCTCCTCGCCGGATGCAGCTCCGACAAGTCTTCCGCACCCGCGACCACCGTCGCGGCCGCCACCACTGCCGCGCCGGCGGCGACAACCGCCGCCACGACTGCAGCAACGACGGCCGCCACCACCGCCGAGACCACGGCGGCGACGACCGCCGAGACCACCGCAGCCACGACCAGCGCGTCGACGGAGGCGTCGACCGAGGCATCGACGGAGGCGTCGACGGCTGGCTCGACCGCTGCGGGCGCCGCCGCGGAAACGGCCGTGCAGCTCGTCGACTCGAAGCTCGGCAAGATCCTCGAGACCGCCGACGGCAAGGCCCTGTACCTGTTCACCAAGGACACCGGCTCGACGAGCGTGTGCTCCGGCGGTTGCGCCACAGCGTGGCCGCCGCTGCTCGGCGCGGTCACGCCGGGCACCGGCCTCGATGCCGATGACTTCGCCACCACCACGCGCGCCGACGGCACGTCACAGGTCACGTTCTACGGACACCCGCTGTACTTCTTCGCCGGCGATTCGGCGCCGGGCGACGTCAACGGCCAGGCCGAGGGCGGCGTCTGGTATGTGCTCGGCGCCGACGGCAACGCGATCGGCGCCGACACTGCGGCCACCACGGCGGCCGCCAGCACCCCTGCGACGTCCTGACCCGCCGAGCGGCGCGGTGGCTCAGCTCGCGAAGTCGGGCACCGCGCCGCGGACGAAGTCGGCCCGCCCGGCGGGCTGCTCCCAGTCCTCCTGGCGGCCGAGGGCCGTGATGTCCAAGAACGCGTACGAACCACCGAGCCATTCACAGCCCCTGGCGAACATGGAGTACGTGTGGAAGATCCCGCCGTCGGCCGCCAGGAACGTGCTGTATCCGGGTTGCTCCGACGAGCCCTCGACGATCCAGCCGAGGCCTGTGGAGGCCAGCTCGTCGGCTGTCCGGTCGTTGAACTCGACGGGCGCCACGGCCGGGTCGAGGCTGACGTGGAAGTCGTCGTTGAACGGGCTCCCGAACGACGAGTACCAGGGGAACGTCCAGCCCCGCTTGGCCTTGTAGCGCTCGATCTTCTCCAGCGGCGCCCGTGCGACGACGGCCAGCGTCGTCGAGCGGGCATGGAGGTGGTCGAGCAGGCCGGCGGAGATCTCGTCGCATGCGGCCGTGCAGCTGGGGCAGCCGTCCTCCCAGCTCGGGTCGAACATGAAGTGCTGCACGATCAACTGGGGACGCCCCTCGAACAGATCGATGAGCGGCACCGAGCCGTTCGGCCCGTCGAAGCGGTACTCGGTGTCCAACCGCACCATCGGCAGCTCGCGTCGTCGCCTGCTCAGCTCGTCCCGCGCCCTGGTCATCGCCTTCTCGGCGGTGAGCAGCTCGACACGGGCGGCACGCCATCTGTCTCGGTCGACGATCTCCGGAAGTGTCATGCCGATGATGTTCCCCGCTGTGCCCGAACGCAGACCCGGCCGGGTCGGACCGGCCGTGACGCTGTGCTCACGCGTGGCGCCAGGGCGGCGTCGGCGAGGGGATCCGCTCGAGCGGCGACGCCACCGACCCGAAGCGCTCGTGCCCGACGTTCCACTCGTCGCCGGCCCGTTCGAGCTCGTCGTGGTCGCGGCCGACGAAGTTCCAGAACATGCTGATCCGCTCCGGGAACGGCACGCCGCTCAGCACGAGCAGCCGTGCCGGCTCGGTGCAGGAGATCGCCAGCTCGTCGCGTCCGGGGGCGACGTAGCCGAGGTGGCCCGGCGTCAGCGTCGCACCGTCGATCTGCACCACGCCCGCCAGCACCACGATCGCGTGCTCGTGCCCCACCGAGGTCGGGAGCACGGTCGTGCCCGGGCGCACGTCCAGGTCGATGCCGGCGTGATCGGTGTCGCGACGTGCCGGCGATACCCCTCCCCCGAGCTCGCCGATCAGGATCGTGGCAGTGGCCGATCCGAGCTCGAGCTGCGGCAGCTCGGCCTGGTGCTCGAACGCCGGGGCGCCGTGTCGGGTCGACTCGGGCATCGCGACCCACAGCTGGGCGCCGTGCGCCCGACCCGTCGCCCGGCCGAGCCCCTCCTCGGCATGGGCGATGCCGTGCCCGGCCGTCATCAGGTTCAGCTGACCCGGCCGGATCACCTGCTCGCTGCCGAGGCTGTCGCGGTGCAGCAGCTCGCCCTCCACCAGCCAGGTCACCGTCTGCAGACCGATGTGCGGGTGCGGGCCGATGCTGCTGCCGATGCCGAGCGGCACGTCCGACGGACCCATGTGGTCGATGAAGCACCACGCACCCACCGTGCGCCGCCTCGCCATCGGCAGCGCCCGTCGCACGCTGATGTCGCCGACCCGCGCAACGTGGCTCTCGGTGATCTCGATCCCTGCACTCACCTCGCCAGTCTCGCCGGTCGCGCCGGGAATGCCCGCTGTCGCGACGACGTTGCCATGGCCGTGCTCATCGAGATCTGGTCAGACGTCGCGTGCCCGTGGTGCTACATCGGCAAGCGCCGGTTCGAGGCCGCGCTCGAGCGGTTCGCCCATCGCGACGAGGTCGACCTCGTCTGGCGCAGCTTCCAGCTCGACCCCACGCTTCCCGAGCACTACGACGGCACGGAGCTCGACTACCTCAGCACGCGCAAGGGCATGCCGCGCGACCGGGTCACGCAGATGTTCGAGCACGTCACCGAGCAGGCCGCCGGTGTCGGTCTGCACTACGACTTCGCCCACGTCGTCGTCGCCAACAGCTTCCTCGCCCACCGGTTCCTGCACCTCGCCAAGGACGCGGGTGTGGCCGACGCCGTCAAGGAGCAGCTGCTCTCGGCGCACTTCGAGCACGCCGCCGACATCGGCGACATCGACGTGCTGGTGGCGATCGGCGCAGAGGTCGGCCTCGCCGAGACCACGGTCCGCACGGGTCTGGAGGGCGACCGCTACAGCGACGACGTCCGCGCCGACATCGACGAAGGCGAGGCGTTGGGCATCCGCGGCGTGCCGTTCTTCGTCATCGATCGGGCCATCGGGCTCTCCGGCGCGCAGCCAACCGAGGCGTTCGCGTCCGCGCTGGCCCAGGGCTGGGCGGCCGCTCATCCATTGACGATGCTCGCCGACGCCGACGGACAGACCTGCGGCATCGACGGCTGCGACTGACATCTGTCGCAGGGCGCGTCAGTCGTCGCCGACGTTCGCGTCGGCGACTTCGGCCTCCCAGACCTCGGGCTCCTCCTGGGCGGTGCGCTCGGCGAACGACTCGTCGGTCACGTCGGCGTCGGCGAACTGGATGCCGTGCGGCCGGCTCGGCGGCCACTCCGCATCGGCGTCGACCTCGGCCTCGTCGCTGGTGACCGCGTCGTCCGTGCCGATCGCGTCCTCGTCGAAGTCCTCTGCCTGATCCTGGGCGTCGCTCATGTCAGCGCGGTACCCCGCCACACCTGCCGCCAACCGCGTCGCCGACTCGGATGCGGTTCGACCGCCGCGTGCCGCCTCACTGGATGCCCGAGCTCAACCCGAAGTCGATGCTGAGCGCCGCCCCCGTGATCGGCGCCGATGTCGGCTGGGCGAGGAACCAGAGCATCTCGGCGATCTCGGCGGGGTCGATGAAGCGCGCCGTCGCGCCCTGCGGGTACTTGGCGAGCAGGCCGGCGAGGTAGCCCTCCTGATCCGTGCCGCCGTAGGCATCGGCCTGGTAGCGCAGCATCGGCGTCATCACGTCGCCCGGACAGACCGCGTTGACGCGCACGCCGTCGGGGGCGAGGTCGAGCGCAAGCGTCTTGGCGAGCAGCACCACCGCGCCCTTCGACGCGCAGTACACCGACGCGCCCTTGTTGGCCTGCAGCCCGGCATCGCTGGCGACGAGGGTGATCGAACCGCGCGACTCGCGCAGTGCGGCCACCGAGGCCTTGCACGTGAAGAACACGCCCTTCACGTTGACCGCCATCACCCGATCGAACTCGAACTCGTCGACATCGTCGATCGGCCCCTCCGTCCACAGACCGGCGGCGGCGATCGTGTGGTCGAGCCGGCCGGCCCAGGCCAGTGCCTCGCGGACCGCGGCGTGGCACGACTCCGGCCGGGTCACGTCGCAGTGGACGGCGACCACGTCGGGTCCGAGCTCGTCGGCGAGTGCCTCGGCGCGGATCTGATCGTGATCGGCCACCACCACCCGCCATCCGCCGGTGACGAACCGACGCGCCGCGGCGACGCCCATGCCACCGGCGCCGCCGGTGATCAGCACGACCGGTGCGTCACTCATCGCGGCACCGCATCGCCGGTCGCGACCGGGCCGATGCGCCAGCTCGCCGGCGGTGTCCCCGTCGGCACCCGGCCACCCGGCGCGTGGTCCTCGGCGATGGCGTTGCCGCCGTCGATCACCAGCGTGGTGCCGGTGATGTACGACGCCGCCGGCGAGGCCAGGAACGCGATCGCGCCGGCCACCTCGTCGGCCGTACCACTCCGTCCGATCGGCGACGCCGCGCCGGCCCGGCGTTCGCTCTCGCTCGCCGATGCGGTGTCGATCCAGCCCGGCGCGACGGCGTTCACGGTGATGCCCGCGCGGGCGACCTCGATCGCCAGGGCTCGCGTCATGCCCACCATCCCGGCCTTGGCCGACGCGTACGCGCTGCCGTCGGTGAACGCCGACACGGGTCCCGATGTCGAGGCGACGTTGACGATGCGCCCGTAGCCGGCCTCGCGCATGATCGGCACCGCGCTGCGGCACACCAGGAAGGCCGTGCCGAGGTTGCGTTGGATCGTCTCGTGCCACTCGTCGAGCGACAGCTCCTCCAGCGGCCGGGCGGCGTCGGTGCCCGCGCCGACCGACGTCATCCCCGCGTTGTTGACGACGATGTCGAGCCGTTCTCGCCAGGCGAACAGCTCGGCGAACATCGAGTCGACCGCGTCCGGATCGGTGAGATCTGCGACGATGCCGATCGCATCGTCGCCCAGCTCGATGGCACGGTCGTGGATCCGTTCCGACGTCGCGACGATGGCCACGCGCGCGCCACAGCCGACGAGCACCCTCGCGGCCGCGAAGCCGATGCCCTCCTCGCTGCCCGCTCCGGTGACCAGCGCGACGTGTCCCGTCATGTCAGCGATCATCTCGCCAGTAGAGCACGTCGGGCCGCCGAGCCGAGCCAGAGCCCGTCGCGACCGCCTGGCTAGGGTGACCCCGTGGCTCGCACGGCGCACGACACGCGCGACAAGTTGATCACCATCGGGCAGCACCTGTTCGCCGAACAGGGTGTCTTCCGCGTGCCGCTGCGCACGGTGATCGAACGGGCCGGACAGAAGAACACCAGCGCGCTGCACTACCACTTCGGTGGTCGTGAGGGTCTCCTCAACGCGATCATCGAGCGGCACAACGAGGGCATCGAGGACGAGCGTGCCGAGATGCTCGCGGCGATCGAGGCCGACGGGCTCCGGTCGGACATCCCCGCCGTGGTGCGTGCGTTCGTGCTGCCGTTCGCACGCAAGCTGGAGACCGACGAGGGCCGCGAGTTCCTGCGGGTCATCGCCCAGCTCACCGATCTCTTCGACTTCTGGGACGACGGCCCCCCGCAGACGCCGCCGCAGGCCCACGCGGCGATGTCGATGATCGCTGCGGCCATCCCGGACCAGCCGAGCGAGGTGCGCCACGAACGGGTCACCACGATGCTGATGCTCGTGTCCGACGCGCTCGCGCTCCGCGCCCGTCAGATCGACCAGGGACGCACACTGCACCTCACGGACGAGGCGTTCGTCGCCAACCTGATCGACATGAGCGTCGGTGCCCTGCAGGCGCCGAGCCGCCACGGGTGACCGCGCCACGTCGGGCGATCCCCGCCGGCACCTTCGTCCAGGGCGACGACCATGCGTATCCGGAGGAGGCGCCGTCGCGCGAGGTGCGGGTCGACGACTTCGAGATCGACGTGCACCCGGTGACCAACGCCCAGTTCGCCGCGTTCGTGTCGTCGACGGGGCACATCACGACGGCCGAGCGGAGCGGCAGCGCGGTGTTCGTGCCCGCCGACGCGCCCGTCGACCTCGGTCGGCCGGATGCGTGGTGGCGCCACGATGCCGGGGCGACCTGGCGGCGGCCGCGCGAGGTCGCGCTCGACGGCGAGCACGACGACCATCCCGTGGTCGCGATCAGCCGCGATGACGCCGCGGCCTATGCGGCGTGGGCCGGCGGCCGGTTGCCGACCGAAGCCGAGTGGGAGTGGGCCGCTGGAGCCGGCGAGCAGCTCGGTGTCGACTGGCCATTGGCCGGCGACGGGATGCTGCTGGCCAACGTGTGGCTCGGCGAGTTCCCGTGGCGCTCGATCCGCACCCGGCCGCCGGGCACGATGCCGGTCGGCTCGTTCCCGCCCAACCCGTTCGGGTTGTTCGACATGCTCGGCAACGTGTGGGAGCTGACGGCGGATGCGTGGTCGACGGACCATCACCCCGCATCGTGCTGCGGCGGCCCAGCGACGTCACCGGCGGCCGTCGTCGCCAAAGGTGGTTCGTTCCTGTGTGCTGCGAACTACTGCCGCCGGTACCGTCCGGCGGCGCGGCATCGCCAAGGCATCGACGAGGCCGCCTGTCACGTGGGGTTTCGGTGTGCGTACCCGCTGGGCACAGGAGCGCTGGATGGATGAGACGTTGAACGACGCGGCCAAGGCGGCCGCGCTCCGCAAGATGAAGCTGTTCGCGCTCGCGCTGCTGATCGCAGCCGCGGCGCTGTTCCTCGTCGCGCGCGCCAACGAGGACGGCTCGAGCGCGTGGGGCTACGTGCGCGCGTTCGCCGAGGCAGCGATGGTCGGCGCGCTCGCCGACTGGTTCGCCGTCACCGCGCTGTTCCGCCATCCGCTCGGCCTGCCGATCCCCCACACCGCCATCATCCCGAACCGCAAGGACGAGATCGGCCGCTCGCTCGGCGAGTTCGTCGAGACCAACTTCATGTCGCGCGAGATCCTCGAGGAGCGGCTCGCCGGCATCGACGTCGGGCGCCGCATCGGCGAGTGGCTGGCCGAGCCGGCGAACGCGGCACGGGCGGCGATCGGCGTGGCCGACGTGATCCGCGGCGCGATCGAGGTCATCGACGACACCCAGGTCCAGGAGGGCATCGAGCGGATCGTCCAGAACCGGATCCGCTCCACCGCCGTCGCGCCGCTGCTCGGCAAGACCATCGACCTGGCCGTCGAGGGCGGGCACCACCAGCGCCTGCTCGATGCGATCTTCAGCGGGCTGCAGGGCTTCCTCGACGACAACCGGGTCACGTTCCGCGAGCGGCTCGAGCAGGAGTCGCCGTGGTGGGTGCCGGAGTCGATCGACGACCGGATCTTCACCAAGATCTACGACGCGGTCATCCGCTTCCTGCTCGACGTCGGCGCCGATCCCGAGCACGAGGTGCGCCACACCATCGAGGCGCGCGTCGAAGCGTTCGCCGATCGGCTGCGCACCGACCCGGAGCTGCTGGCCAAGGGCGAGCAGCTGAAGGACGAGGTGCTCGCCCATCCCGATATGCAGGCGTGGATCTCGTCGCTGTGGCGCGACGCGAAGCGCGGGCTGATCGATGCGGCATCACGCCCCGACAGCGAGCTGCGCGAGCGGATCGCGACCTCGCTCGGCAAGCTCGGCGAGCGCTTGCGCGACGAACCCGAGTTGCAGGCCAAGATCGATCGCTGGGTCACCCAGGCCGTCGGCTACGTCGTCGAGAACTACCGCAGCGAGGTCAGCGCGCTGATCGAGTCCACCGTCGCTCGCTGGGACGGTGAGTCGACGAGCCGCAAGATGGAGCTCCAGGTCGGCCGCGACCTCCAGTTCATCCGGATCAACGGCACCATCGTCGGTGGCCTCGCCGGCCTGATCATCTACACCGTCGGCCAACTCCTCTTCTAGCGAGTCGTTCTCCGAAGGAGAATGCCCCCCAGAGGGCACATTCGACAGGTCAGAACGCGGTCAGCCGACGACGGTGGGGTCGGGGACGTAGGTGCGCAGCAGCCACTGGAAGTAGTGCCAGCCGGCGAGGTGGGTGCCGACGGCCAGGTAAGCCTGGCTCGCCGCCTCGTGGCCGATCGCCTTGCCGTTCGGGGCCTTCATGTGCGCCTCGGCGGTGCGCTCCATCATCACGTAGAAGCCGACGCACTCGTCCACCGTCTGGCCGACCGTGAGCAGACCGTGGTTGCGGAGGATGACGGCCTTGGCATCGCCGAGCGCGACCCCGATCCGCTTGCCGCCGTCGGTGGAGACGATGTCGACCTCTTCGTCGTCGAAGATCTCGTGGTCGTCGTAGAAGGCGCACGCCTCCTGGGTGATCGGGCGCAGCTTGGTGACGAGTGCCGAGAACGGCGTGCCGTACGGCGTGTGGGTGTGCGCCGCCGAGACGATGTCGGGGCGGGCCTCGTGGATCGGCCAGTGGATGTTGTGCGCGGCCTGGTTGATGCCGCCGCGGCCGTCGACCACGGTGCCCTCCGGACCGACCAGCACGAGGTCGTCGACCGTCACCGAGTTGAACGGCACCCCGTAGCCGGCGAGCCAGAAGTGGTCGGCACGCTCCGAGTCGCGGGCCGAGATGTGACCGTCGCCGAGCGCGCCCCAGCGCAGCGCGCCGAAGACGCGGTACGCCAGCGCGAGGCGGGTCTTGCGGTGGGCGCGCAGCTCGGCCAGATCGGCGATGTCGGGCTCGTACGCGTGGGGATCCAACAACGGGTATGCCATGGGCCGATGCTACTTCGCGCCCCGCCCGCGATGTCCCCGATCACCGAACCCGGATCACGGCACCCGGATCACGGAACCCAGTTGCCGGCGGCGTCGCGGGACCAGCCGCGGGCCGCGTCGCTGCCGCCGTCGACGTGGATGGTGGTGCCGGTGACGTAGCGGCTCGCCGCGGACGCGAGGAACACGGCCGGCCCGCAGATGTCGTCGGTGACACCCCAGCCGAGAGCGAGCTTGCGGCCGTAGTCGTCGTGCTCGCCGATGTACAGCTCGCCGTCGCCCGGCGTCGGGAGGCCGTCGGGGGCGATCGTGTTGACGCGGATGCCGCGGTCGCTGAGCTCCAGGGCGAGCGTTCGAGTGAGGTGCTCGACGGCGGCCTTCATCGCGCCGTAGATCCCGAACCCCGGTGAGCTGCGGTACGCCTCGACCGAGGTGATGTTGATGATCGACGAGCTCGTCGGCATCTTCGGCACGCAGGCCCTGACGAAGTTGGTGACGCTCGTGAAGTTGGCGTCGATCAGCGCCCGCTGCGCGTTCGCGCTGGCATCGAGGAACGCGCCGTGGAAGGTGCCGGCCGCGTTGTTGACGAGCACGTCGATGTCGCCGAGCGACTCCACCCACTCGTTGACGGCGGCGGCGTCGCGCACGTCGAGGACGGCGGTCTGCACCGGACGCCCGAACACCTCGATGGTCTCCTTGGTGTCGGCCAGCTCGTCGCCGAGGCGGTCGCAGATCGCGATGTCGGCGCCGTAGACGGCGAAGCCGATCGCCATCGCCCGGCCGAGCCCGCGGGCCGCTCCCGTGACGAGGATGGTCTTGCCGTCGAGGCGGAACGCGTGTGGATCGAGCATGGGGGGTCTCCGGAGGAACGGGCTGGGCAGCGAGCGGACGGGCGGCCGTTGCCGCAACGCCACGACCCTAGGAGACGGGCTGCGGCGGCAACGTGACGTGCCGCAGCCCGGCGACCGCGCCGCCCGCGATCTGCAGCACGGCGGCCGTTCGGTGCGGTGCGCGTCGCCGCTGGATCGCCGAGCCCGGGTTGACGTGGTGCTGGAGCTGCCCGTCGGCGCGCCGATCCACCTCGAGCCATGGCATGTGCGAGTGGCCGAACACGACCACGTCGGCGTCGGGGAACCAACGCCGCAACCGGGCCGTGCGTCCCGCCGACGCGCCGCTGTCGTGCACGACGGCGATCTCCACGCCGTCGACGTCGAACACGATCCGCTCGGGCAACGCGAGACCGCGATCGTTGTTGCCGAGCACGACGCGCACGGGCGCGAAGGCCCCCAGCGCGACGAGGATCGAACGGTCGGTGATGTCACCGGCGTGCACGATCAGATCGGCGTCGTCGAGCAGCCCGCCGAGCGTGTCGACGAGCACGCCGGCCTGGCCCGGACCGAGGTGCGTGTCGGTGATCAGCAGCACGTTCGTCCCGGCTGCATCACGGTCATCGGGAGCCACCACGATCCCGAGTATGCCTGGTCAGGGCGTCGCGTCGGGTGCATCGCCACGCCGTAGAGGCCGGTGCAGATTCTCCGGAATTGGGGCCGCTCCGAATCTGACACACCGTCAGAAACCGGGCTACAGTTCCGCACATGCGCGAACTGCCCAAGATCATCTCGGTCGATGACCACGTGATCGAGCCTGCCACCGTCTGGTCCGACCGCCTCCCGGCGAAGTACAAGGACATCGGTCCGCGCATCGAGCGCCGCCCGGTCAAGGAGATGACCTTCATCGGCGGCAAGTTCACCGCCATCCCCGGCGAGCCGGGCGATCCCGGCGAGCCCGTCGACTGGTGGTTCTTCGAGGACCTCCGTCGTCCGCTCACCCGTCTCGACACCGCCGTCGGCTTCGGCCGCGACGAGATCACGATGACCGGCATCACCTATGACACGATGCGCCAGGGCTCGTACCTGCTCAAGGAGCGGCTCGAGGACATGGACGTCAACGGGATCGAGGCCTCGCTCTGCTTCCCGACGTTCCCCCGCTTCTGCGGTCAGACCTTCACCGAGGCGCAGGACCACGATCTCGGCAAGCTGTGCGTCGAGGCGTACAACGACTGGATGGTCGAGGAGTGGTGCGGCGAGTCCGGCGGCCGCCTGATCCCGCTCATCATCGTCCCGCTGTGGGACGCCGAGCTGGCCGCTGCCGAGGTGTACCGCAACGCCGCGCGCGGCGTCCACGCCGTCTGCTTCAGCGAGATCCCGCCGAACCTCGGCCTGCCGAGCATCCACAGCGGCTACTGGGATCCGTTCTTCAAGGCGTGCAACGACTCCCAGGTCACGATCAACATGCACATCGGTAGCGGCTCGAAGATGCCGTCCACGTCGGCCGACGCACCGGCCGCCGTCGGCTCCACGCTCACGTTCGCGAACTGCTGCTTCAGCATGGTCGACTGGCTGATGAGCGGCATCTTCACCAACAACCCCGACCTGAAGATCGCCTACAGCGAGGGCCAGATCGGGTGGATCCCGTACATCCTCAACCGCGCCGACACGGTGTGGGAGGAGAACCGGGGATGGGGCGGCATCGCCGAGACGGTGCTCGAGCCGCCGAGCCACATCTTCCGCAAGCACGTCTACGGCTGCTTCTTCGACGATCCGCACGGCCTCACCTGCCTCGACGAGATCGGCGAGGACAACGTCACGTACGAGAGCGACTACCCGCACTCCGACAGCACGTGGCCGAACACGATGAAGATCGCCGAGCAGCAGATGGCGCACCTCTCCGACGAGACGGTGTACAAGCTCGTGCGCGGCAACGCGATCAAGATGCTGCACATCGACCACCTGAAGTAGTTCGGCGAGAGCAGTTCCCACCCGGCCCGGCGTCCGCTGCGGCCGATCACCATCCGCCCGAAGTACCGTCGGGCACCTACCGCTGGACACAATGGGGGTTCACATGCGCGGCATCGTTTTTGACGGCAAGACCACGGAGCTCGTCGACGGACTGACCGTCCGCGAGCCGGGACCGCGCGAGGTGATCGTCGAGATCGCCGCCGCCGGCCTGTGCCACAGCGACATCTCCTACATGACCGGGCTCTACCCGGTGCCGTCACCTGGCGTGTGCGGTCACGAGGGCGCCGGCATCGTCGCCCAGGTCGGCAACGCGGTCACCCACGTGAAGCCGGGCGACCACGTCGTCATCGCCACCCTCGCCGCCTGCGGCTTCTGCGACCGCTGCAACGACGGCAAGCCGACGGCGTGCCGCCAGACGCTCGGCAACTGGAGCACACCGTTCACGCTCGACGGCCAGCCGATCTACAACTTCGCCGCCACCAGCGCGATGGTCGAGCGCACGCTCGTACGCGACATCCAGTGCGTGAAGATCGCCGATGACGTGCCGCTCACGTCCGCTGCCCTGATCGGCTGCGGCGTCGTCACGGGCATGGGCTCGGTGTTCAACCGGGCCAACGTGAAGCGCGGCCAGAGCGCAGCCGTGTTCGGCGTCGGCGGTGTCGGCCTCAACGTGATCCAGGCCCTCAAGGTGCAGGGCGCGTCCACCATCATCGCGATCGACACCGAGCCGAAGAAGGAACCCCTCGCCCGTCAGTTCGGCGCGACGCACTTCCTCGACGGCAAGCGCGAGGACATCGTCGAGGCCATCGTCGCACTGCGCCCGTGGAACGACGAGATGCTCCGCGGCCCGTTCAACGGCGGGGGCGTCAACTGGGCGTTCGACTGCGTGGCTCACCCCGTCGTCACCAACAACGCGCTCGAGGCACTCGAATGGGAGGGCACGGTCGTCGTCATCGGCGTGCCGAGCGCCACCGCCGAGTTCCACGGCCTCTACGGCCGGCTGGTGCAGGTCGACCGCGGCATCATCGGCTGCCGGTACGGCGCGATCTCGCCGCACCGCGACATCCCCAAGATCATCGACCTGTACCGCCGTGGCGAGGTGCTGCTCGACGAGCTCGTGTCGCAGACGTTCCCGGTCGAGAACTGGCAGGACGCCGTGCACGGACTCGAATCGGGCACCGTCGCCCGCGGCGTGCTCACCTTCTGAGCCCCTCGCCCATCCACACAGAGGCATCGCACCTCATCATGGAAGCGGTCATCGGCGACTTCGAGAGCACGCTCGATCTCTTCGATGCCGTCGTCACCCGGCACGGCGACGTCGAGGCGGTCGTCCACGACGGCGCGCGCATGTCGTTCGCCGAGTGGGCGACGCGGGCCGACGCGCTCGCCGAGTGGCTGATCACGGAGCAAGGCATCCGCCCGGGCGACGTCGTCGGCGTGCGCCTCCCGAGCGGCATCGACTACATGGTGGCCTACCAGGCCATCATGCGCGCCGGCGGCATCACGACGGGCATCAACCCGCGCTACGGCCCGACCGAGCTCGCGCACATCGACCACCTCGCCGAGCCGACGTTCACGTTCGAGGGACCGCTCCCGGACATCGACACCAGCGCCGGCGACCCGCTGCGCCGCCGGGTGATGCTGAACGCCACCGATCCGGTCGCGATCGTGTGGACCGGCGGCACCACGGGCATGCCGAAGGGAGCGTGGTTCGACCACGGCTGCCTGCGCGCGATGACGCTCGGCGCGGCGCCGCTCAGCGCACCCGGCGACCGACGGTTGTCGCCGCTCCCCTTCGCCCACGTCGGGGCGATGACGCGCGTGTGGGACGAGCTGCAGCACGTCATCACCACCGTCATCACGCCCACCCCGTGGACGCCGGCGGGCGCGCTGGCCCTCATCGGCGGCGAGCGGGTCACGGTCTCCCAGGGCGTGCCGACGCAGTACCGGCTGCTCTTCGATCACCCCGACTTCGCCACCACCGACGTGTCGAACCTGCGCATCGCCGGCGTCGGCGCCTCGCGCGTACCGCCCGAGCTCGTCGAGGAGATGCGCGAGAAGCTGCGCTGCCCGGTGGTCAACCGCTACGCGAGCACCGAGTCATGCGTCGCCACCGGCACCCGCCTCGACGACTCCGTCGAGGTCATCTGCACCACCGTCGGGCGCCCGAACGGCGACGTCGAGCTGCGGCTCGAGGACGACGACCGCAACCCGATCACCGGCACCGGACCCGACGCGATCGGCACCGTGGTGATGCGCAGCCGCGCGAACATGCGCGGCTACTGGCGCGACCCGGAGCGCACCGCCGAGGCCATCGACGCCGACGGCTGGCTGCACACCGGCGACCTCGGCTGGATCGGCGACGACGGCAACCTCCGCCTCGCCGGCCGCAACACCGAGATGTACATCCGCGGCGGCAACAACGTCTACCCGATCGAGGTCGAGAACTGCCTCGGCGCCAACCCCGCCGTCGCCGCGTGCGCGATCGTCGGCGTCCCCGTCGAGGACCGCCTCGGCGAGATCGGCGTGCTGTTCGCCGTCCCCGCACGGGGCGTCACGCTCGACCTCGACGACCTGCGCGCGTACGTCCGCGAGCACCTCGCCGCGTACAAGGCGCCCGATCGTCTCGTCATCGTCGACGAGCTCCCCCTGACCTCGATCGGCAAGATCGACAAGGTCTCCCTGCAACCACGTGCCCACCAGGAGGCCCTCGCATGGACCCGTTGACCGCGACCCCCACACCTCGCCAAGCGTTCTTGGCCGGCAAGCTGATCGACACCACGGGCAAGACCCTGTGGCAGTTGATCTGCGAGCGCGCCGAGCTGACGCCCGACAAGACGATGGCCATCGACGAGAAGGGCCGCACGCTGACCTACGGCGAGTACCGCGCCTGGAGCGAGCGCGTGGCGGCCGGCATGGCCGCCCACGGTGTCGGCCTCGGCTCGAACGTCTCGTGGGTGCTGCCGTCGCGGTTCGAGGCGATGGTGCTCGCCGCCGCGCTCTCGCGCCTCGGCGCCGTGCAGAACCCGATCCTGCCGATCTACCGCGCCCGCGAGGTGAGCTTCATCGCCCGCCAGAGCTCGTGCTCGGTGATGGTGGCGCCCGGCGTGTTCCGCGGCTTCGACTACACGCCGATGGCCACCGAGGCCACGACCGGCCTCGGTGTCGAGGTCATCGTCGCCGACCCCGATCTGCCCGAGGGCGACCCCTCGACCCTGGCGAACTACGTGCCTGCGTTCGACGAGCTGCGCTGGCTGTTCTACTCCTCCGGCACCACCGCCGATCCGAAGGGCGCCAAGCACAGCGATCACACGATGTCGGCGTCGAACGTCGGCATGCAGTGGAGCATGGAGGTCGGCCCCGACGACAAGGCTGCGGTGGTGTTCCCCATCACGCACGTCGGCGGGCTGATCTGGTTGTTCAACGCGATGGAGACCGGCGTCGAGCTGCTGATGGTCGAGTCGTTCAGCCCGGTCGACACCCCGAAGTGGCTCGGCGACCACGGCGTCACCTGCGCCGGTGCCGGCACGGTGTTCTGGCAGACCTACCTCAACGCCCAGCGCGCCCTGCCGCCCGGCGAGCGGCTGATGCCCGAGGTGCGGATCTTCAACGGCGGAGGCGCGCCGAAGCCGAAGTCGCTGCACGGCGAGATGATGGCCGAGATGGGTGCGCCGCTGATCGGCGGCTGGGGCATGACCGAGTCGCCGATCAACACGATGGTGCACGTCGACGACCCGGACATCAAGAAGGCCACCACCGACGGCCGGGCCTGCCCCGACGTGCAGATCCGCATCGTCCTCGACGGCCACGAGTGCGGGCCCGACGAGGAGGGCGAGTTGCGCCTCAAGGGGCCACAGGTCTGCCTCGGCTACCTCGACGAATCGCTCGACGCCGATGCGTTCGACGAGGACGGCTGGTTCCGCACCGGCGACCTCGGTGTGCGCGACGAGGGCGGCTGGGTGAGCATCACCGGCCGGCTGAAGGACATCATCATCCGCAAGGGCGAGAACATCTCCGCCAAGGAGATCGAGGACCTGCTGCACACCCATCCGGCCATCGCCGACGCCGCGGTCATCGGCCTGCCCGACGACGCGAGCGGCGAGCGGGCGTGCGCGGTGATGGTGCTGCGCGAGGGCCAGACGCTGACGATGGCCGAGATGACCTCGTTCCTGCGCGAACGCCAGCTGCCGACGTACAAGCTGCCCGAGCAGCTCGAGATCGTCACCGCACTCCCCCGCAACCCCACGGGCAAGGTGCTCAAGAAGGACCTACGCGCCACCTACGGAGGAACCGCATGACCCGATTCACAGGCCGCCACGTCGTCGTCACGGGCGCCAACTCGGGCATCGGCAAGGCCACGGCCGAGCTGTTCGCGTCCGAGGGGGCCGCCGTCGCGTGCGTCGACATCGACGATCCGCAGGCCACCGTCGACGGCATCAACGCCGCCGGCGGCACCGCCTACGCGTTCACGTGCGACGTCGCCAAGGCCGCGGAGGTCGAGGCCACGATCGCCGCCGCGGTCGCCGCGCTCGGCGGTCTCGACACGCTGCTGAACATCGCCGGCATCGGTCACTTCTCGTGGAGCCACGAGGAGGATCCGGCGGCGTTCGAGCGCATCGTCGCGGTCAACCTCAACGGCACGTTCTACATGTGCCGCTACGCGCTCCCCCACCTGCTCGAGGCGGGCGGCAAGGGCGTCATCGTCAACACCGCGTCGAACGCCGGGTTGATGGGCCTGCCCTGGAGTGCGGCCTACTGCGGCAGCAAGGGCGGCGTGGTCAACCTCACCAAGGCCCTCGCCTACGAGTACCGGAACAAGGGTGTGCGTGTGAACGCGGTCGCACCGGGCGAGACGAAGACCAACATCGTGCACCAGTTCACCGACCTGCCCAAGGGCGGCGACTACTCGATCATGACGAAGATGATGTCGCCGATCCCCTCGGCCGAGGCGAGCGAGCAGGCCGAGGCCTTCGCGTACATCGCCTCGGAGACGGCCCGCTACATGACCGGCACGATCCTCAGCCTCGACGGCGGACTGGCGTGCTGATCGCCCTCGCCGTCGACACGTTGGGCGCGTAGCCGCTCCATCGCGTCGTCGAACGTGAGCGGCCGCGAGTAGAGGTAGCCCTGCGCGATCGTGCAGCCGAGGCGCACCAGCTCGCTCGCCTGCAGCTCGGTCTCGACACCCTCGGCGATGACCGTGATGCCGAGCTCGCTCGACAGTCCGAGGATCATCCGCACCAGCTGCATGTCGCTAGGCTCGACACCGAGGCCGGCGACGAAGCTCTGGTCGATCTTGAGGAAGTCGACCGGGAGCCGGCGCAGCAGATCGAGGTTGGAGTAGCCCGTGCCGAAGTCGTCGATCGCGACCGCGATCCCGAGCGCACGGAGCTCCTCGAGCACCTGGCGGGTGAGCTCGACGTCGGCCATCACGGCGTGCTCGGTGATCTCGATCGCCAACGCCGCGCCGGGGACGCCGGCCGCCTCCATCGAGCGAGTGATCGCCTCGACGAACCCGGGCTGGCGGATCTGGTCGGGGTGCACGTTCACGCCGACGCACACTTCGGGCTCGACAGCGCGCATCGCCGCGGCCGCCCGGCACGCCGCCGCGAACACCCACTGTCCGACCGCTTCGGTGAGCCCGACCTGCTCGATGACCGGCAGGAACTCGAGCGGGCCGAGCAGGCCGTGGCGGGGATGTCGCCAGCGGATCAGCGCCTCGAAGTTCTGGACCACGTCGCGACCGAAGTACACCAGCGGCTGGAAGTGCAGCTCGAGCTCGTCGCGCTCGAGGGCGAGGCGCAGCTCGCGGTGCAGCTCCAGCCGATCCACGGCCTCGACCCGCATCGAGTCGTCGAACAGCATCGCCCGGCCACGACCGGCGCGCTTGGCCCGGTACATCGCGATGTCGGCCTCCTGCACCAGCTGGACCGCGGTGGCTCCGCGAGCCGCGGAGAGGGCGATGCCGATGCTGCCCGTGACGCGCAGCGGTCGGTTGTCGACGGCGAGCGGCTGCGCGACGGCGGTGAGGATCTTGTCGGCAACGGCCATCGCCGACGGCGCGCTCGACACCCCACGGCAGATGATCAGGAACTCGTCGCCGCCGAGCCGTCCGACCACATCGGACCCGCGAGCTGCGTCGCGGATGCGGTCGCCGAGCTCGCACAGCACCGTGTCGCCGACGGCGTGGCCGAGGCTGTCGTTGACCACCTTGAAGTCGTCGAGGTCGAAGAACAGCACCGCCGTCGCGGCACCGGAGACGATGCTGGCGTCGAGCGAGCGGAGCAGCTCCTGACGGTTGGCCAACCCGGTGAGCGAGTCGTGCGACGCACCGTGGGCCAGCTCGGCCTCGAACCGCTTGCGCTCGCTGAGGTCGCGGTAGGTGACCGCGAGCGCGATCAGCTCGCCGGCGTCGTCGCGGATGCCGACGACGACAGCCGACATCGGGCAGCGCGCGAGGTCTCGACCTCTCAGCAGCTCGACCTCGCCCTGCCACACCTGCCCGCGCATCACCGTGTCGAACGCCTCACCGAGCAGGCGCGGGTGGTACTCGACCGGGATGAAGTCGAAGAAGCGGGCGATCTCGGTGGGATGGTCGCCGTCGAGGTCCATGAACTGGTGACCCGCCGGGTTGAGGTACACGACCTCGCCGGCGACGGTGGTGATGCCCACGATGTCGGTGGTGACCTCGGTGATGGCCGTGAAGCGGGCCACCATCCGGGTCTGTTCGATCTGGTGCGACACGTCGTGGAAGATCGCGATGATCGAATCGACGTGCCCGTCGGATCGCGTCGGCAGGAACGACCCCTCGAGGTGCACCCACTCGCCGGACGGGCGGACGACGCGCACCGTGTAGTGGTTGGGCCGGCCGAGCCGCGCCGAGCGCAGCGCCCGCACCTGCCCGGCGACATCGTCGGGATGCACGAACTGCCCGGCCCGCTCGCGGAAGTCGTCGGCGTCCGCTGCCCCGGTGACGTCGAGCACCCAGCGGTTGATGAACTCCACGCCACCGCCGAGGTCGTAGCGGACGATGCCGACCGGCGCGACGTCGATGATGCGCTGCAACCGCTCAGTGTGCACCCGGCCGGCCGTCAGCTCGCCGCGCAGGCGCGCGTTGTCGGCGCGCAGCCGTTCGATCTCACCGCGTCCGGCGCGGCTCACTGCGCCGCCACCCGGTGCATCGGTCGGCTGTCTGGGTCGTTGCATCGCGCCGCCACGAGATCGCTCCATCCCGAGTTCCATGAACTCGCGTTCCACTGTTCTGCAAGAGTCAATCAGCCCGACCCGGCTTTCCGAACCTGACGATGCGTCAGATACGATCCTGCGGCCCCCGACAGGACGGATCCACACCATGGGAATTTGCGACGATCGAGTGGTCATCATCACCGGCGCCGGCCGCGGCCTCGGCCGGGCGCATGCGCTCGCCTTCGCCGCCGAAGGCGCGAAGGTCGTGGTCAACGACATCGGCGCCGAGCTCGACGGCAGCGGCGGCACGCTGTCGCCCGCCCAGGAGGTGGCCGAAGAGATCCGCGCCGCCGGTGGTGAAGCCATCGTCAACGGCGACGACATCAGCGACTGGGAGCAGGCCGGGCACCTCGTCGCTCAGGCCATCGAGACCTTCGGCCACCTCGACACCGTCGTGTGCAACGCCGGCATCGTGCGCGACCGGATGATCGTCAACATGTCGGTCGACGAATGGGACGCGATCATGCGCGTGCACCTCCGCGGCATGTTCTGCCCGGTGCGCCAGGCCATCGACTACTGGCGCGGCGAGTCCAAGGCAGGTCGCCAGCGAGATGCACGCGTCGTCACCACGTCATCGGGCGCCGGGTTGTTCGGCAGCGTCTCCCAGGGCAACTACTCCGCGGCCAAGGCCGGCATCGCCGCCTTCACCATCGTCGCCGCGGCCGAGCTCGGCCGCTACGGCATCCTCGTCAACGGCATCGCCCCCTCGGCGCGCAGCCGGATGACCGAGGAGGCGTTCGCCGACATGATGCGCAAGCCCGAGGAGGGCTTCGACGCGATGGCGCCCGAGAACGTCAGCCCGATCGTGGTCTGGCTCGGCTCCGCCCAGTGCACGATCTCCGGGCGGATGTTCGAGACCGCCGGCGGCCAGCTCAGCGTCGCCGATGGCTGGCAGCACGGCGCGGTGTTCGACAAGGGCGCCCGCTTCGAGCCGGCCGAGATCGGCGCGCTCGTCGAGGACCTGCTGGCGAACGCACCTGCACCCGCTGCCGTGTACGGTTCCTGAATCGCAACGGGACAGACGGTGACGGGCACCAAGAAGGCCATCCTCGGTGCTGATGGCCGCGTGCTCGGATCCCGTGCCGAGACCACTCGGGCCCGGCTGCTGGAGGCGACGTCGAAGCTGCTCTCCGAGCAGGGCGTGCTCGACCTGAAGATCGTCGACATCACCCGCGAGGTCGGATCGTCGCCGGCCACGTTCTACCAGTACTTCGTCGACGTCGACGCCGCGCTGCTCGCGCTGGCCGACGAGGCCACGCGCGACGAACTGCCCCTGGCCGCACACTTCGAGAGCGACTGGGAAGCCGACGACGGAGTGCAGCGCGCCCGCGAGTTCGTCGACGCGTACACCCGGTTCTGGGACGACCACAACGCCGTGCTGCGGGTGCGCAACCTGAAGGCCGAAGAGGGCCATCCGGCGTTCCGTGAATCGCGCTCCGACGCCAACCTGTTGATGATCGCGGCGATGCGGCAGATGGTGGAGCGGGCCCAGGCCGACGGCCGGCTGCCCGATTCGATCAACCCATTCGTCGCCGCGGCCGCCGTCATCGCGATCATGGAGCGACTGCTGCCGTACCGCAACGAGATCGCCCGCCGTGGGGCCTCCGTCGACGCCCAGCGCGACACCATCGCCGAGCTCGTGCACCGCGCCCTGACAGGACGTTGATGCGTCGGGACCCGGCCCGAAGGGCTGCCGACTCGTAGGCTCGCGGCGATGTTGATCTCACTCGGCCTGCCCACCGACCGCCTCCCGAAGCATCCCGAGCTCGCCACGGTCGACGCGATCACGACCGTGAGCCGGCGGGCCGAGGCTGCGGGCTACGACGCCGTGTTCGTCACCGACCACCCGTTCCCGTCGGCCAAGTACGTCGCCCGCGGCGGTCACCACTCGCTCGATCCGTTCGTCGCGCTGTCGTTCGCCGCCGCAGCCACCACCACGTTGCGGCTGCAGACCAACCTGCTCGTGCTCGCCTACCGCAACCCGTTCGTCACCGCCAACGGCATCGCCACGCTCGACTCGTTGAGCAACGGCCGCACCATCATCGGTGTCGGCGCCGGCTACCTGGAGCCGGAGTTCAACGCGCTCGGCGCCGACTTCGCCGGCCGCGGCAAGCGCAACGACGAGGTGCTGCGCGCGATGACGGCCGCCTGGCGCGGTGAGCCGGTGGCGATGGTCGGCACCGACTTCACGAGCACGGACAACGTGCTGCAGCCGTTGCCCGCGCAGCAGCCGCACCCGCCGCTGCTCGTCGGCGGGAACTCGACCGCAGCCATCCGCCGAGCCGTCACGATGGCGCAGGGCTGGATCCCGATGCCGAGCCCGGCCAGCGCGTCGAAGATGCTCGGCACGCCCGGCATCGAGAACCTCGACGACCTGCGCGGCCGCATCGCGATCGCGACCCGCCTCGCCGACGAGCACGAGCGCGCCGAGCCGCTCGAGATCTGGTTCTCGCCGTGGACGATGTCGGGCTTCGGCGACAAGCAGTGGGATCCGCAGCCGCTGCTCGACGAGCTCGCCGGGCTCGCCGGGCTCGGTGTCAGCGGCGTCACGGTGACGCTGCCCGGCACCACCCTCGACGAGTTCACCGCCGCGCTCGACCAGTTCGCCACCGACATCGTCCACGCCTGAAGCCGTCACGCGCGCCGGCGGTCCCGTACGCCCTCGACCGGCCCGCATCCTCAACGATGTCACGGTTTTTCAGCCCTGAACTGAAAAACGGTGCCATCGTCGGTGGTGTCGCTGCGTTGTCACACCCGTGCTGCACGATCCAGGGATGGACGCCAAGTACGCGCTCGCAACCGCCATCGCTGCCGAGCAGTTCGGCGCCATCAGCACCGCACAACTCCGTGAGCTCGGCGTCGATGGCGCGACTCGATCGCGTTGGGCACAGCGCGGACTGATCGAGTCGATCGGCACACGGTCGTACGCGATCGTGGGCTCGCCGGCCACATGGCATCGGTCGACGTGGGGCGCGATGACCGACGTCGCCGGGGCCGGCTTCGTCGCCGGACGGACGGGCTGCCGGCTGCTCGGCCTCGACGGGTTCACCGGCGATGCGGTGGAAGTGCTGGTCTCCCGAGCGAAGCGCAACACGGCGACGCCACATCGCGTTGCATCGACGAAGTACCCGTTGAGGATCGCGGACACCGTCACCGTCGACGGCATCCGTTGCCTCAACGCGCAGCGGTTGATCCTCGAAGCGCCGAAGTTCGGGTTCTCCTCGATCGAGATCGAGAACGCGATCGATTCGGCGATCCGCCTGAAGCTTCTCAGCGAGCAACGCCTCCGCGCTGCGGTGCTGAAGCGCCATTGCAGGGCGCTCAACCACGGACGCGCGCTGCTCGACGCTCTCGTCGACACTGGAGGCGAGAGCCGGCTCGAGCGGTGGTTCCTCGGCGTCGTTCGCCGTGCGGGACTGCCACGGCCGACGATGCAGAAGGTGTGGCGCGCCGAGAGCCGCACGATCGCCCGCGTCGACGCCTTCTTCGAGGGTGGGCTCATCGTCGAGCTCGCCGGGCACGGCACCCACTCCAGCAGGCGAGCGATCCAGCGCGACGAACAGCGACGGACCGAGCTCACGCTCTTCGGCAACACGGTCATCGGGTTCACCCACGACGACGTCCGTGACCGCCCGACGTGGGTCACCGACAAGCTGTTCGAGGCCGTGAGCCGCCTCGCCGCCTGACGATGTCACGCCTTTCCGGCGCAGCGGAGAAAAAGCGTGACATCGTGCAGCGTCAAAGGGGTTCGGGGGCGACGGGCGGTGCAGTGGTGGGGTGGATCGCGGTCGAGGGGCGGAGGAACACCAGGGCGCAGACGGCGCTGATGGCCATCGCGATCGCGGCAACCACGAACGCGGCCCGGACGCTGACCACCGCCGACACGAAAGCACCGATGCCGGCGCCGAACGGTTGGCCACCCCACGAGATCATCCGCCCGAACACGTTGACGCTGGAGCGCAGCTCGTCGGGCGCAGCGAGCTGGCGGTAGGTGATGCCAGTGGTGACCGTCGTGCCGATGGACCACGAGAACACCACGAGGAGGATGCCCGACGACACCCACGACGTGCTCAGCGCGAGACCGAGCGCGATGACGGACGACACGCCGATCGCGATCGGTGTGATCCGCTTGACCCGGATCGGCGAGAACACGCGGGAGAACAGCAGGCCGGCGATGAGCGCGCCGCATCCGCTCGCGCTGAACAGCAGGCCGACGCGTAGGTCCTTCTCCGGCAACCCGAGCTGCTGCACGGCATACGGCACCAGCAGGCCGAGCACGGCGCCGAAGCCGAGCGAGTTGCCGAACCCGGTGAGCAGGAGCGTGGCGACGCTGCGGTTGCCGCGCACGAACCGGATCGCCTTGCCGATCTGCTGCTTGATCTGCAGTGGACCGGTGGGCGGCTCGCCGATGCGGAAGCTGGAGCGGATCGAGCCCTGGACGGCGGCAGCGAAGAAGAAGCTGAACGAGTCGAACCACACCGCGTTCGTGGCGCCGACCGTGGACGCGAGGATGCCGCCGAGTGCTGGTCCGGCGATCTCTGCCGCCGACACCATCGAGCCGAGGAAGCCGTTCGCCGCGGCGAGGCGATCGGTGCCCACCATCGCCGGCACCGCGCCGAACACGGCGGCGTCGGAGAACACGAACGCGCAGGCTGAGAGCAGGCCGACGGCGTAGACCTGCGCCACCGTCAGCACCCCGAACAGCGCGGCGATCGGGATCGTCGCGCCCAGCACGCCCTCGATGATGTGCCCGCCGACGATGAGCCGCCGGCGGTTCTTCCGGTCGGCGACGGGTCCGGCCACGGCGCCGAAGAGGATGTACGGGATGATGCGCAGTGCGAACAGACCGCCCGTCGCTGCCGACGAACCGGTGGCCTCGTACACCACCAGTGGGAGCACGACGGTGCTGACGCTGGTGCCCATCACCGACACGCCATCGGCCACCGCCCAACGCACGAACGCCTTCTCGTCGCGCAGGCCTCCCATCGGTCGATCTTGGCACAGCCGGGGATCGCAACGGCGAATCTGATACCGTGTCAGAAACGCTCGACACACCAGTTGAGCTGCCTCTTTTCACTCAGGGAGATGCACCATGACCTCACGTGAGATCCCCAAGATCATCAGCGTCGACGACCATGTGGTCGAGCCGCCGCACCTGTTCGACCGCTGGCTGCCGGCCAAGTTCCAGGACCATCCCGACAAGCCGCACGTCGTGCGTCGCGGCATCGCCGGCATCGCCTACAAGGGCGGCACCACCTACGAGTACCAGTGGGACGACGCGGCGCCGAAGGCCGACATGTGGGTCTACGGCGATCTGCTGCAGGTGCACAAGCGCCACGTCGCGGCGGTCGGCTTCGACCGCGACGACATGACGATGTCGCCGATCACCTACGACGAGATGCGCCCGGGCTGCTATGACCCGAAGGCCCGTCTCGAGGACATGGACATCGACGGTGTCGAGGCCTCGCTGTGCTTCCCGACGATGCCCCGCTTCTGCGGCCAGACGTTCGCCGAGGCCAAGGACAAGGACCTCGCCCTCGCATGCGTCGAGGCCTACAACGACTGGATGTTCGAGGAGTGGTGCGGCGATTCCGGCGGCCGGTTGATCCCGTTGCCGCTCGTGCCGCTGTGGGACGTCGACCTCGCCGCCGCCACCGTTCGGCGGAGCGCCGAGCGCGGCGCCACGGCAGTCGCGTTCAGCGAGATCCCGGCCAAGCTCGGCCTCCCCACGCTGCACAGCGGTTACTGGGAGCCGTTCTTCCGGGCGTGCGCCGAGACCAAGACCGTGGTGTGCATGCACATCGGTTCGTCGTCGCAGATGCCGGCCACGTCGTCGGATGCGCCGCCGGCCGTCGCCGCCACGCTCAGCTTCGGCAACGCGATGAGCTCGCTCAGCGACTTCCTGTTCAGCGGCCTGCTCGTGCGCTATCCGGATCTCAAGCTCGCCTACAGCGAGGGCCAGATCGGCTGGCTGCCGTACATCCTCGAGCGCGTCGACGACGTGTGGCGCGAGCACCGCGCCTGGGGCGGCGTGCGCGACGTCATCCCCGAGCCGCCGAGCACGTACTGGCACCGCCAGATCTACGGCTGCTTCTTCCGCGACCGCCACGGTCTCGAGAGCCTGCACCGCATCGGCGTCGACAACGTCACGTACGAGACCGACTACCCGCACACCGACAGCACCTGGCCCGACAGCATGAAGCTGTTCGAGGAGCAGGTCGCCGACCTCGACGATGCGACGGTCTACAAGATCGTGCGCGGCAACGCGATCAAGATGCTGCGGCTCACCAACTTCAGCTGAGCCGGCGAACCTGACCGAGCTGGACAACCCGACAGGCAGCCGATGAGCCTGCCCGCGATGGAGCTGACCGTCGCGTACACGACGGCGTCGCTGCTGCGCGACCGCGCCGACGACGATCACGTCGGCTACCGCTTCGAGGACGAGTCGTGGACGTGGCGCGAGGTCGTGCGCGAGAGCGTCGCCCGCGCCACGATGCTCGGCGCCCGCCGCGTCGCCGGACCGTTCCACGTCGGCGTGCTGCTCGAGAACGTGCCCGAGTACCTGTTCGTCGCGGGCGGCGCCGCGTTCGCCGGTGCCACCGTCGTCGGCATCAACCCGACGCGGCGCGGCGACGAGCTGGCGCGCGACGTCCGCCACACCAACTGCCAGCTGATCATCACCGACTCGGCGAGCGCGCCGCTCCTCGACGGTCTCGATCTCGGTGCGGCCACGGGGCGGATCCTGCGGATCGACACCGACGAGTACTGCGACTCGATCGTTGTCACCGATCACGTGCCCGATCCGTCGGACGACCCGGATCCGGCGACGATCCTGTTCCTGCTCTTCACGAGCGGCTCGACCAGCGCGCCGAAGGCGGTCGTCTGCAGCACCGAGCGGATGGCGGGCGCCGGCGTGCGCGCCGGGATGTCGTACGGCATCGTCCGCGACGACGTCTGCTACTGCTCGATGCCGTTGTTCCATGGCAACGCGCTGATGGCGTGCTGGGCACCGGCGCTCGCCGTCGGCGCCGAAGTCGTGCTGCGCCGCAAGTTCTCGGCCAGTGGATTCCTGCCCGACGTGCGCAGGTACGGGTGCACCTACTTCACCTACGTCGGGCGTACCATCGCCTACGTCCTCGGCCAGCCGCCGACCGAGCACGATCGCGACCATCGTCTGCGCCTCGGGTTCGGCACCGAGGCCAGCGCCCAGGACCGCCAGCACTTCCTCGAGCGCTTCGGCTGCCCGCTGATCGAGGGCTACGGATCGAGCGAGAGCGTCGTCATCATCATGCGCACGCCCGACACGCCCGCCGGCGCGCTCGGTGTGCCCCGGCTCGACGGCGGCGCCGACATCGCCGTCGTGGATCCGAACACGCTCGAACCCTGCCCGCCTGCGGTGTTCGACGAGCACGGCGGCCTCGTCAACGGCGATGTCGCGATCGGCGAGATCGTCAACCGCTCGGGCGGCGGCATGTTCGAGGGCTACTACAACAACACCGAGGCCACCACGGATCGGCTGCGCAACGGCTGGTACTGGACGGGCGACCTCGCGTACGTCGACGACACCGGCTTCTACTACTTCGCCGGGCGCAGCAGCGACTGGCTGCGCGTCGACAGCGAGAACTTCGCCGCGGCGCCCGTCGAGAACATCCTCAACCGGCTCGACGACGCTGTGATGATCGCCGTGTACGCCGTGCCCGACCCACGCACCGGTGATCAGGTGATGGCGGCGATCGAGCTCAAGCCCGGCCACACCTTCGACGCCGCAGCGTTCGCCGCCTTCCTGGGCGAGCAGCGTGACCTCGGCACGAAGTGGACACCTCGCTTCGTGCGGATCACCGCCGACATGCCGCTCACCGCGAACAACAAGGTCAGCAAGCAGCCGCTGCGCTCCGTCGGTTGGGTGACCACCGACGAGATCTGGTGGCAGCCCGACCGCGGCGACACCTACCGGCTGTTCACCGCCGACGATGCCGAGGCCCTCGCCGCCGAGTTCGGCGCGCACGGCCGCACCGCGCTGCTCCCCCGCTGACGCCTCCGCCGGCGAGCCCGTACGATCTCGACATGGCCGGGCCCGCGCACGACACGTTCGTCGCCGTGCACCAGCCGTTGCTCGGCACCGTCGTCGAGGTGCGCATCGCCGGAGCAGACGCGGCGGCGGCCGAATCGGATCGACGGATCGTCGCCGAGGTTCAACGGCTCGAGCAGGTGTTCAGCGTGTACGAGCCGACGAGCGAGCTCAGCCGCTGGCGCCGCGGTGACGACGTGGCGATCAGCGCCGAGCTCGACGAGGTGCTGCGCCTCGCGCTGCGCTGGCAGGTTCTGAGCGGCGGTGCGTTCAACCCGGCGGCCGGCGTGCTCGGCCGGATGTGGTCGGAGGCAGCGGCTCACGATGCCGAGCCGGATCCGGACACGCTGCTCGCGGCCGCCATGTCGATCCAGGCGCCACGCTTCGCCGTCGGACCGGCCGGGCCGCGACCGATCGCCGACTGCGCCACGATCGATCTGAACGCGATCGCGAAGGGCTACATCGTCGACCGCGCCGTGGTGGCGGGCTGCGCAGTGGGCGGCGTGCAGAGCGTCGTCGTCAACGCCGGCGGCGACCTGCTCCACCGTGGTGCCGGTTCGCTGCGCGTCGGGATCGAGAACCCGGCGACGCCGTACGACAACGCTCCCCCGCTGCTGACGGTCGAGATCGCCGGGCGTGGGCTGGCCACCAGCGGATCGGCGCGCCGCGGTGTGCGGATCGGCGGCCGCTGGTACAGCCACGTCGTCGATCCGCGCACCGGGCGACCGGTCGATCACGTCCGGTCGGCGTCGGTGATCGCCCACGACGCGACCACCGCCGACGCCGTCGCCACGGTCGTCGGCGTGCTGGCGCCGGCGGCGGCCATCGCGTTCGCCGACGCCCTCGACGACGTCAGCTGCTGCACCGTCGACGACGCCGGCACGGTCTGGCGCAGCGCCGGCTGGTCCGCGTTCGAGCGGTCGCGCTGAGCGCGCCCGTTCAGCCGAGCGAGATGTAGATCAGCACCAGCGTCGCCACCGTGGCCACGCCGGCGATGATCAGCGAGCTGCGCCGGCGCTTCCGCTGGAACAGCTGGATCCCGAGGCCGGTGAGCGCGACGACCACGAGGAACCCACCGCTGGCGTCGATGACCCAACCCCACGATCCGGCCGTGTCGCGTCCCTTGTGGATGTCGTTCATCACGGCCAGCAGGCCCTGCTGCTGGATCGTCAGCGTGAACGTCCCGCTGGGCACCTTGAACACGAGATCGGCCGCATAGCCCGGGGCCTTGAAGCTGATCAGACCATCCGTCGACGTCGCGCTGTAGTCGCCCACCGCGCCCTTCACGTCGTACTGGTTGCGCACGAACTCGGACACCTTGAGGAAGTCGACGGCGCCGTTGGCATCCCAGCCGTCGGGCAGGGTCCCGGTGTGCACCGTCGTGCTCCCGTTCAGGCCGAACGTCCAGTTCGGGTGGTTGAGCGTGATGCCGGTGGCCGCGAAGAACAGCACGACCAGGAGGCTGATCATGCTCGTCCAGACGTGCAGCAGGCGCACCCACTTCGCGGTGGCCTGGGTGCCCTTGCCACGCGCTGTGCGGCGCGGTCCGTCGTTCAGCCGGTCGAGGCGCTTCTGGGTCGCGGCATCGACCTCGTCCGGCGGCGTGTCGACGGCGACGCTGGTGTTGGTGTCCTCGATCTCCATCGCTCAGACGGTGAGCTCGACCGAGGCGGCGGTGAGCTCGCCGTTGTCGGCGAGCGGTGTCGTCGATGCCGTGGTGCCGATGGTGACCGCGCCGCGGACGAGCTCGTACGGGCCCTTCTCGCGCGCCGCCTCGACGCACACGAAGTAGTCGCCGAGCGCAACTGGAGCACCCGCAGCATCGGTGCCGTCCCACATCACCGAGTAGGCCCCACCGATGCGCGTCGCGCCCGACACCGTGTCGTACGGATCGGTCTTGCCGGCCGACTGGAACGCGGTCTCCACGGTGGCCCAGCGCTGCAGCTCGTTCAGGTAGCGGCTGTCGCGCTGGCTGTACCAGAGGCTGACGGTCTTGACGAGATCGCCCTTGGAGTCCTCGACCCACACCGCGATGAAGGGGTTGTGCACCTGCCCACCACCGGCGGCCGCATAGGTGAACTTGACGACGAGCTGGCCGCCGGACGGGAAGGTGCCGCCCGCCGCTGCCGCCGCGGTCGTGGCCGCGCCGGCCGCGGTCGACGCCGTGCCGGCGGCTGATGATCCCGTCGATCCCGCGGCTGCGGTGGCAGCCGTCGTGGCTGCGGTGCCAGCCGTGTCTGTCGTGGTGGCCGTGCCGGCTGCGGTGGTCGACGACGAGAAGGTCTTCTTGTCATCGTTGGAGCAGGCGAGGCCGGGCACGGCGACGAGGGCGCCGAGTGCGAGCGATCGCACGACGAACGCGCGGCGCGAGACGATTTCGAAGCGGGACTGGGAGCTGGTCATTCGTTCGGGTTCCTTCGGGGGTCTCGCGTCGAGGCGAGCAGGGACGTTCGGGTCTCGGCAGTGTCGCCGACGAACCTGGGCGCCACCGTAGGAGGGAGTGAGAGTTCGGTAAGAGTGACGGCCGCGTGGCAGCCGACACGCCCGTTCACGCGGTGAGCAGGTTGGCGCGCCCGGCGGCGGCGAAGCGGGCACGCAAGGCCGACCGGTCGTCGTCGGTGAACGGCACGAGCTCGACATCGCGACCCGGCCGCCACCACAGCGCCGCTCCCACGGGCCACTGCTCGCGGACCAGGTCGCGCTTGAGGATCTTGTTGGTCTGCGTCATCGGGAACCGGTCGACGACCCGGACGTACGTCGGCAGCCACTTCGGGCCGAGATCGGTCTGCTCGGACAGGAACGCCGCGAACGCGTCCGGGTCGAACGGCACGTCGTCGGCCAGCTGGACCGCGGCCATCACCCGGTCACCGATCTCGGCGTCGGGCACGCCGTAGACGGCGACGAGCACCACGCCCGGGAAGCGGGCGATGATCCGCTCGATCGGCGCGCCCGCGAAGTTCTCGCCGTCGACGCGGATCCAGTCCGCGCTGCGACCGGCGAAGTAGAAGTAGCCGTCGACGTCGCGATAGGCGAGATCGCCGGTCCAGTACGCACCATCTCGCAGTCGCTCCCGATCGGCCTCGGGGTTGTTCCAGTAGCCCTCGAACGTGCCCCGCGTGCTGTTCACGATCTCACCGGTCGCGGCCTCGGCGTTGAGCAGCCGGCCCTGGTCGTCGAACTCGGCACGCGGGCACTCGTCGCCCGTCGCCGGATCGAGGACTCGAATCGTGGGGGCGCCCAGCCCGAGCGCGCCGGCGGGCATCCCGGCGACGCGCTGGATCGACGCGCCGGTCTCGGTCTGGCCGTAGCCGTCGGTGAGCGGGCAGCCGAAGCGCTCGGCGAAGCGCGCGATGTCGGCCTCCGCACCCTCGTTGCCGTAGCCCCGCCGCAGCGGGTTGTCGGCATCGTCGGCCTGCTCCGGCGTGGCCAGCACGTAGGCGAGCGGTTTGCCGACGTAGTTGAAGTACGTCGCGCCGTAGCGGCGGACATCGGGCAGGAACCCGCTCGCGCTGAACGTTCGCCGGAGCGCGATCGCGGCGCCGTACACCACGCTCGGCGCCCACGCGGTGAACAGCGCGTTGCTGTGGAACAGCGGCATCGAGATGTACGTGACGTCGTCGGGGCCGAGCGCGGTGTTCGCCCCGATCGACAACGACACGTTGTGCAGCTGGCCGTGCGAGGTGATGACCGCCTTGGGCGCACCGCTCGTGCCGCTCGTGAACAGCAGCAGGAACGTGTCGCTCGGGCTGGTCGTCCGGGGCGTGAACCGGCCGAGATCACGATGCGGCGCCAACGCCTCGCGGTGCTCCGGCGCATCGACGACCAGCACGCGACCGTTCGCGCGACCGAGGTCGAGCCCGTCGAGCAGGTGCCGTTGCGACGTCTCGGTGACGACGAGCTGGCACTCGGTGAACGTGATGTCGCGCTCCAGTTCGGCGCCGCGACGGGTCGGGTTGATGCCGACGACGGTCGCCCCGGCGAGCGCCGCAGCTCCGAGCCACATCGTGAAGTCGGGGATGTTCTCGAGCAGCAGGCCGATGTGCGCGGCGCCCTCGACCCGCAGCGACTCGAACAACCGGGCACGGGCGACGCACTCGGCCACCCACTCTCGGTACGTCCAGCGCTCGTCGCCGAACAGCAGGGCGAGGGTGTCGTCGTCAGCTCGGGCGAGGACGTGATCGGCGAACGTCGGCACGACGGCGCAGACTACGGCCCGAGGTGCGAACGGTCAGAACGGGACGTTCAGAACGGGACGGTCAGAACGGGACTTCGAGACGGCCGTAGGTGATGCACAGGCCGAGTGCGTTGATGAACAGCAGCGAGAAGATGACCACCGAGGCGATCACCGCGTTGCGCCGACGCCGACCCGGCGTGCCGCTGATCGAGGCAGGGGCCGGCATGTACCAGTCCGGCAGGATGTCGCCGAACTCCGCGTGGAACGCCGAGAGCGGGACGGCGTCGTCGTCGATCAGCGGGTCCGGATCCGCAGCCAGCGCCAGCGCGGTCAGCTCCTCATCGGTGATCGGTTCGAGCACATCGACATCGCCGGAACTCTCCATGGCCCGACCCTATCCCCCGCCTACGATGCCGTCATGACGCGCGACGTGATCGGGGCCTGCCCGCTCGACTGCCCCGATGCATGCAGCTGGATCGTCACGGTCGACGACGACGGCACCGCGGTCAAGCTGCGCGGCAACCCGGAGCACCCGCACACTCGAGGCGGGCTGTGCGTGAAGGTCAACCCCTACCTCGAGTTCAGCCGCGATCCGTCGCGCATCCTCCACCCCATGCGCCGGGTCGGGCGGAAGGGCGCCGGGCAGTTCGAGCGGATCTCGTGGGACGACGCGATCGCCGAGATGGCAACCCGGCTGCAGCAGATCCTCGACTCCGACGGCGGCAACGCGATCTGGCCGGTCGACGGCACGGGCAACGTCGGCTACCTCCAGGGCATCGGCGCCACCCACCGGTTCTGGAACGCGATCGGCGCAGCGAGCCACCACGCCAGCATCTGCTCGATCTCCGGGCACCTCGGCATCAGCTACACCGCCGGCTCGGCGTCGGGCATGGACCCCGAGGACATCGTCGAGGCACGCACGATCCTGCTCTGGGGCTCGAACACGCTCACCTCGAACCAGCACCTGTGGCCGTTCGTCGAGCAGGCCCGGGCGAACGGCGCGCACGTCGTCGCGATCGATCCCGTCCGCCACCGCACGGCCGAGCGCGCCGACGAGCACCTCGCGATCCGGGTCGGCACCGACGCCGCGCTCGCGCTCGGGCTGTGCCACGTGATCGCACGCGAGGGGGTCGACGCGGCATTCATCGAGGCGCGCACGCTCGGCTGGGACGAGTTCGCCGCGTCCCTCGACGAGCACACCCCGGAGCGCGTGGCAGCGATCTGCGACATCCCGGTCGAGCAGATCATCGACCTCGGCCGGCGGCTGGCGTCGAACGGCCCGGTCGCGATCAAGCTCGGCCAGGGCATGCAGCGCCAGCGCTTCGGCGGCCAGGCCGCGCGGGTCGTGTCCTGCATCCCGGCGCTCACCGGGTCGTACGGCATGCGCGGTGGCGGCCTCGTCTACAGCACCTCCGACGCGTACCGGCTGAACAGCTTCCGGCTGTCGCGCCAGGACCTGCGTCCCGACGGCCGGCGCACCCTGGTGATGACGCGTCTCGCCGGCGAGCTCGAGCGCCAGGACCCTCCGGTGCGCGCCCTGGTCGTGATGGGCGCGAACCCGGTCGTGTCGAACCCGGCGCAGGCCGCGGTGCGCTCCGCACTCCAGCGCGACGATCTGTTCACGGTGGTGTTCGACGCCTACCAGACCGACACCGCCGACTACGCCGATCTGCTCCTGCCCTGCACGCTGCAGACCGAGCACACCGAGATCATGGAGTCGTTCGGGCACCTGTACCTGAACTGGAACGAGCCCGCGGTCGAGCCGCCCGGCGAGTGCCTCAGCAAGACCGAGCTGATGCGCCGGCTCGCTGCGGCGATGGGTCTCACCGAGCCCGCGCTGCACGCGTCGGATCTCGAGCTCGCCGCCGACCTGCTCGACTCCCCGCTGTGGCGCGACGCCGGCATCGGCGTCGACGAGCTGCGCGCCGCCGGCTGGGTGCGGATCCCCGGCACCGTCGGCTACTCGCCCTTCGCCGAGCGCTTCGCCACGACGTCGGGCAGCTTCGAGTTCGCCTCCGAGCGCGCCGAGCGCGACGGCCATGGTCGGCTGCCCAACTTCCGCCCGCCCGACGAGGCGACGGCCGACGCGCCGGGCACCTTCGCCCTGCTCGCCCCGGCGAGCCACTTCCACGTCAACTCCGTGTTCGCCGGCGTCGACCGCAACGTCGCCCGCTCCGGCGAGCCGACGGTCACGGTGTGCGCGGCCGATGCGGGATCGCTCGGCCTCGACCACGGAGCGCTCGTCGAGGTCGGCAACGAGCGCGGCTCGTTCGTCGCCCGCCTCGCCGTCGGCCCGTCAGCCCGCGCCGGTGTCGCGGTGACGGTCAAGGGCGGATGGACCAAGGCGTTCACCGGCGGCCGGTCCGTCAACGCGACGGTGGTCGAGCGCGACAGCGACATGGGCGCCGGCGCCGTCTACCACGACAACCGGGTGACCATCCGCCCGTACACCCCGACGCCTTCCGACAACTGAGGCGTCTGACCGCGTGATGTCGCCCCACAGACGACATCACGCATGCAGTGATCACCAGCCGCGGAACTGGACCTCGCGGCGCTCGATGAAGGCGGCGACGCCTTCCTTGAAGTCCTCGGTGGTGCTGGCGAGGTCCTGGGCCCACGCCTCGTCCTCGAACGCACCCTGGCGGTTGCTGTCGATGGATCGGTTGAGCAACCACTTCGACAGCGAGATCGCCTTGGTCGGCGCCTTGGCCAGGCGACCGGCCCAGTCGTCGACCGCACCGGGCAGGTCGGCCAGCGGCACGCACTTGTTGATCAACCCGATCCGCTCGGCGTCGGGCGCGGGCAGGTCGTCGCCGAGGAAGATCAGCTCCTTGGCCTTGGCCAGGCCGATCATGCGCGGCAGGAGGTACGCGCCGCCGCCGTCGGGCGTGATGCCACGTCGGACGAACACCTCGATGAAGCGTGCGGTGTCGGCGGCGATGATCAGGTCGCAGGCGAGTGCGATGTGCGCACCGATGCCGGCCGCGGTGCCGTTGACCGCGGCGATGACGGGCTTCTCGCAGTCGATGATGCTGCTGACCAACCGCTGCGCCCCGCGCTTGATGTTGCGACCGACGTCGCCCATCGAGCGGTCGGGCGCATCGGCGGGGCGGGGTGCCTCGGGGATGCGCGACACGCGCAGGTCAGCGCCCGTGCAGAAGTGCTTGCCGTTCGCCGTGAGCACGACCACGCGCACGTTCAGATCGCCGCTCGCGCTCTCGAACAGCTCGATCAGCCGGTTGCGCTGGTCCGGAGTCAGCGCGTTGGCGGCGTCGGGCCGGTTCAGCGTGATCCGGGCGATGCCGCCCTCGACGGTGTACAGGAGGTCGGCATCGGGTGCCGTTGAGTCGGGGTCGGGGGTGTCGCTCATCGAGCGAGGACGGTAGCGGTGTCGCGCCCGCTGCGCAGAACCGTTCCGGGCGTGGCGCCCGTCGGCTGACCATCGGTGATGATCGTGACGCCGTTGACCAGGACGCGCTTCACACCGAACGAGCCGGCGGTGAGCCGGGCAGAGTTGCCGGGCAGGTCGGTGACGAGCGTGGCAGGCTCGCTGTCGACGGTGGCGGGATCGAACACGAACACATCGGCGTTGCCGCCGACGGTCAGCGTGCCACGGTCGACGAGGCCGAACAGCGCCGCCGGGCGCGACGTCATCAACTGGATCGCCTTCTCGATGGTGATCAGCTGACGGCCGCGGATGCAGTCGGCGAGGAAGCGGGTCGGGTACGGCGCGCCGCACATCCGGTCGAGGTGGGCGCCGGCATCGCTGCCGCCGATCATCGCCCGCGGGTCGTTCCACAGCTCGGCGCGCATCCGCCAGGACTCGCCGTCGTCGTCGGCCGGCTGCGGCCACAGCACGGTCTTCAGCTCGTCGGCGATGACGATGTCGAGCAACGTGCCGAAGCAGCTCATCCCCTGCTCGGCGGCGATGTCGGCGACGCGGCGGTTGCGGTGCCGCTCGTTCTCCGGCGCGTAGGTGGTGCCGATCACGTAGTCACCCCAATCGGCGAGGCGGCGGAACACGCCGGCCTTCGGCGACTGGCCGAGCTCGAGCAGCTGGAGGCGGATGTCGCCGTCCTTGAGCCGCTCGATGCGCTCGGGCACCGGCACGCCAAGGATCTCCTGCCAACCCGGGATCAGCCACAGCCCGCAGAACGTGTTGAAGCTCATGTTCATCGGGACCTGCACGGGCATCGTGAGCGGCACGACCATGCCGCCGAGCTCGGTGGCGCGCTGGCTGGCCAGCATCTGGCGCGGCACCCGCTCGGGCACTCGCGAGTCGACCGTGAGCACGTTCCAGTTCATCGGCCGGTTGGCGGCGGCGCTCATCTTGCCGAGCAGCTCGATCTCGTCGTCGGCGAACATGTCGAGGCACCCGGGGACGATGCCCTCGAGCGTGGTGCCCTCGTGCAGGCCGGTCTCCTCGCACAGCTCGATCAGCTCGTCGGGCGTGGCCCAGCGGCTGGCGACGGGCTCGCCCTCGCCGTCGCTGTGCGACGAGCTGTTGGTGAACGAGAACCCGAGCGCACCGGCCTCGATGGCCAGGCTCAGCTCGGCGCGCATCGCCTTGACCTGCTGCGGATCGGCAGCGTTGCCGACGGCCTCGCCGCCCATCACGTAGCGGCGGATCGCGCAGTGACCGACGAGGAACCCGGCGTTGACGGAGATGTTGCCGTCCATCCGGTCGAGGTACTCGGCGAAGGTCTCCCAGCTCCAGTCGGTGCCGTGCTCGAGCGCGGCGAGCGGCATGCCCTCGACCTTGGCCATCATCTTGCGGAGGTAGTCGGCATCGCCCGGGATCAGTGGCGCGAGCGTGAAGCCACAGTTGCCGCCGATGACGGTGGTGACGCCATGGTTGCTCGACGGGCTGGCCGTGGGGTCCCACAGCAGCTGCGCGTCGTAGTGGGTGTGCGGGTCGACGATGCCCGGCGCGACGACGAGGCCCGTGGCGTCGAACGTCTCCGCGGCCTCCTCCGTGATGCTGCCGATCGCGACGATGCGACCGTCGCGGATGCCCACGTCAGCGAGCACACCTGGAGTGCCGGTGCCATCGACGACGAGGCCACCGGTGATGAGAAGATCGAGCATGGAGAGGCTCCCATAGGAATCTGACGGTCTTTCAGATTCTAGACTGGGGTTGGCTACAGTGGCGACTTGCGCCAGTGAGCGACGCAGCAAGCGACGCAGTGACACCAGGGGGTTCAGCGCACATGACCAAGCAGTACAAGATGCTCATCGGCGGCGAATGGGTCGACGGCGACAAGGGCTCGTACGACATCATCAACCCGGCCACCGAGCAGGTCGTCGGGCAAGCGCCCGAGGGCTCGGCCGAGCAGGCCCTCGCCGCCGCCCGCGCCGCCCAGGAGGCGTTCCCGAAGTGGTGGCGCACGCCGGTCGAGGAGCGTGCCCGTCTGCTGGCCGCCGTCACCGAGAAGCTCCGCGCCAAGATGGACGACCTCATCCCGCTGATCATCAGCGAGTGCGGCGCCACGGCACTCGTCGGCTCGCGGATGCAGGTGCCGGTCGCGATCGAGCGCTTCGACCGCTACGCCGAGGCGGCGTCGAAGGACCTCAACATCCCACTGTCTCCGTCGCAGATCGGCACGACGCCGCTGGCTGCCGGCGGCCTGATCAGCGCGATCGTCAACCGTCAGCCGGTCGGCGTCGTCGCCTGCATCTCGCCCTACAACTTCCCGCTGACGAACATCGCCGGCAAGATCGCGCCGGCGCTGGCCGTCGGCTGCACGGTCGTCATCAAGCCGGCACCGCAGGATCCCCTGGCCGTGTTCGAGCTGGTCGAGATCATGCACGAAGTCGGCTTCCCGCCCGGCGTCGTCAACATCGTCTCCGGCTCTTCGCCCGACACCGCTGTCGCGCTCACCACCACGCCCGATGTCGACATGGTCAGCTTCACCGGCTCCACCGGCGTCGGCGAGCGGATCTTCGAGGCCGGCGGCAAGACGATGAAGCGCCTGCTGCTCGAGCTCGGCGGCAAGGGTGCCGGCCTCGTCCTCGAGGACGCCGACCTCACCAAGGCCGTCTCGGCGATCTCCAGCGTGTGGTCGTTCCACAGCGGCCAGATCTGCACCGCTCCCACCCGCGCCATCGTGCACAAGAGCCGCTACGACGAGCTGGTCTCCAAGCTCGGCGCCGTCGCCCCGACGCTGAAGGTCGGCGACCCGACCTCGATGGACACGCTCGTCGGACCCGTGATCTCCGCCGCCCAGAAGGGCCGGATCGAGAGCTACATCCAGTCCGGCGCCGACGAGGGCGGCACCATCGTCGTCGACGGTCGCAACCCGGCTGGGCTCGACACGGGGTACTACGTCGGGCCGACGCTCATCGCCGATTGCAAGCAGGGCATGAAGGCCGTCCAGGAGGAGATCTTCGGGCCGGTCGTGGTCGTCGTCCCGTTCGAGGACGACGACGAGGGCATCGCCATCTCGAACAGCACCGACTTCGGCCTGTACGACTACGTGTTCTCGCAGGACATCGACCGTGCCTACCGCACGGCGAAGCAGCTGCGCAGCGGCAACGTCGGCATCAACACCGCCCAGCGCAACCACGACACCCCGTTCGGCGGCTTCAAGATGAGCGGCGTCGGCCGCGACGGCGGCGACTTCGGCATGCTCGCCTACACCGAGATGCAGACCATCGTCTGGCCGGGCTGACCCCCGCTCACACCTCGACCCCCATCGGAGGCTTTCCGCACTGGAGGATCTGCGCACCGCTCGATCGGTGCGCAGATCCTCCAGTTCCGCGTCCGAGCCGCGACTGGAGGCCGGGTGACGCGACCGTCCGGCGCGGTCGACCTCCGGTGTGCTGAGCCTCCGGTCGATCGCGCACCCCTCACGTAGCGTCGCGCCCAGGCCTTCCCCGCCGATGAAGTCGTCGACGGAGGTCTCATGCGCCAACTCCACCTCACACCATCTGCGCTCGACTGGTTGAGCAAGCACCACGGCATCATCGATGCCGACCGGCTCGAACAGTGCGGCGTGTCTGCCCGGACTCGCCGTCGTCACGTCGCTGAAGGGCTGCTCGTGGTCGTGGCCAAGGGCGTGTATCGGATCGCGTCGACTCCACCGCTGGCTCGATCGACCTGCGTCGTGCTCTCGGTCGCGCATCCGACAGGGTTCGTCACTGGCCCCGCAGGCGGTCGGCTCCGGGGGCTCTGGCGGATGCCGAAGACCGACATCCACTACTGCGTCCCACATGGCCACGAGCTCCGCCTCCCCGGCATCATCGTCCGCCAGTCACGGGCCGTCGACGAAGCGCAAGATGTGCAAGTGCGCGCCGATGGCATCCGCATCGCGACGCCGTGGAGGCTCGCGTTCGATCTCGCGGCGGACCTCGACGATCTCAGCCACCGATCCGTCACCGAGCAGATCCTGCGCGACGGACAATGCGGCATGGGCGCACTCATCGCTGTCGGGAAGCGGTTGGCCAACCCACATCGCCCGGGATCACAGCGATTCATCGAGACGCTGACCAGCCGACTTCCGGGCGGCCCGCTCGAATCGCATCCCGAGGTCGTCGTCGCGTCGGCCCTCCAGTCGCGCGGCCTTCCCATCGTCGTGCAGCAGACGTGGCTGGACCTCCCGAACGGTCGACGGATCCGGCTCGACATCAGCGTTCCCGACATCTGCTGGGGCCTTGAGATCGACATCCATCCGGATCACTTCCTCCGCGATGGGAACGGCGCCGATCGCCAGCGCGACCGTCAGTGCCACCTCATCGGCTGGCAGGTCGACCGAGTCACCGCGCTCGATCTGCTCGATCTCGATGCCCTGGCCGACGAGCTCGTCGAGCTGTACCGCCGGCGTCGAGCCGACATCGACCAACTCCGTCGCGGCGCGGCGTGACCAGACGCACCACACCGGAGGCTCTCCGATCCGACCGAGCGGCGCGGAAAGCCTCCGGTCCCGCTTCGGCGGCGATGCTGGAGGATCTGTGACGCGCCCGGGTGGCGCGGACGGCCTCCGGTGCGCAAAGCCTCCAGCCTGGCGCTCAACCCGGAGGCGTCAGGCGGCGTTGGCTGCGGCGTGGGCGCCGTAGAGGAGGAGGCCGGCGCGCATGTCGCCCGTGGTTCCTTCTCCCATCCGGTTCATCACGTAGGCGAATGTCATCCGTGACTCGAGGTCGTTGACGCACAGCGAGCCGCCCCAGCCACCCCAGAAGCACGCCCGCTCGTGCGGGGCGATGGGGACCTCGGGACACTGCAGGCCGTAGCCGATGCCGAGCTTGAACGTCGCCGGCAGGATCAGGTCCTTGCCGTAGGTCTGCTCGCGGAAGATGCGGTCGATGCCGGCCGGCGAGAGCAGGCGCACGCCGTTGACCTCTCCCCCGTGGCTGACGACGGACTGCGCGGTCGCGACCGAGCGGGCATTGCCGTGTCCGCCGGCCGCGGGGATCTCGGCCCGGCGCCACGGCACGGTCTGCGACGCGGCGGCGTCCATCGGTGGGTTGGAGAAGGTGCGGTACACGAGCGAGTCGTGCGGCAGCGGATCGGCACCGGCCAACCCGACGTCGGGCGGGATGACGTACGCGACTCGGTGGTCCTCCGATGCCGGCGTGCCGATGAAGAAGTCGGCGCCGAGCGGACCGGCGATCTCGGATGCGAAGAACTGCCCGACCGTCGCGCCGCTGACCCGGCGCACCACCTCGCCGACGAGGTAGCCCTGGGTGATCGCGTGGTAGCCGCTGGCGGTGCCCGGCTCCCACCACGTCGCCTGGGCGGCGAGCGCCGACGTGCACTTCTCCCAGTCGTAGAGGTCCTCGGTGGTCAACGGCTCCTGCCAGCCGGAGAGGCCGGCGGAGTGGCTCATCAGATGGCGGACGAGCACACCCTCCTTGCCGTTCGCGGCGAACTCCGGCCAGTACTTCGCGACCGGTGCATCGACGTCGAGCTCGCCCCGATCGGCGAGCACCAGCGCACTCAGGGCCGTCATCGTCTTGGTGGTGCTCCAGACGTTGATGAGCGTGTCGCGCTCCCAGTCCTTGGTGACACCGTCGTCGCCGGTGACCGTGCCACCCCACAGGTCGACGACGAGCTCGCCGTCGAGGATGACCGCGACCGATGCACCGACGTCGTCGCCGGACTCGAGGTTGCGGACGAACTGCTCGCGGACGGCGGCGAACCGGTCGTCGACCGTGCCGCCGATGTTGATGTCCCCCGACATCAGAACCTCCTTGCTCGTGCGCACCAGACGCTGCGCCGTGTGGGCCTATTGAAGCGGGAGGACGAACTGTTCGGCGAACCGGTCGATGTGGCTCTTGTAGGCAGCGGCGACCTCGTTGAGGTTGCGGCGATCACCCTTGTTGACGTTGCCCGTCGCCCACGGCATGCACATCGTGCCGGTGATGCCGAGCTCGTCGGCGGCGCGTCGGTACATCTCGATCGACGGCCGCTCGTAGAGCCCGCAGATGATGTCGAACGATGCCGGGTCGCGCTCCTCCTCGTGGAGGAACTGCCGGAGCCGGCCGATGTGCACCTCGGCCTCGGCCCACGGGTAGGCGTTGCCGATCCAGCCGTCGGCGTACTTCGCCGCCCGGCGCAGCGCGGCGTCGGTGTGGCCGCCGGTGTAGATCGGTACGGGAGCCGGCGGATGCGGCTCGAGCGTCATCAGCGGGATGTCGTAGTGCTCGCCGTGCCACTCGACCCAGCCGCCCTGCCACAGCTCGCGCAACGCTGGGATCATCTCGTTCAGCCGCTTGCCGCGGTTGGCGTAGTCCTGGCCCTGGAGATCGAACTCCTCCTTCATCCAGCCGGCGCCGACGCCGAGCGTCACCCGTCCGTCGGACAGCACGGCCGCCGTGGCGACCTCCTTGGCCACCTGCAGGATCGGGCGATGGCCGGCGATGTAGATGTTGGTCGCGAAGTGCAGCTGGCTGGTGACGCTGCTCATCGCACCGATCAGCACCCACGGGTCCGGCCAGGCCGCCTCGGGCTCCCAGATCGGCCGACCATCCTCGTGCGGCGAGTACGGGTACTTGCTGACGAGCTCCTTCGGGTAGCAGAGGTGATCGCTGATCAGCAGGCCGTGGTAGCCGGCCTCGTCGAGCAGCCGGGCGACGTGCACCACCTCCGTCGTGTTCATGAACGCGGTCGCACACCAGAACTTCATCGGTCTCTCCTGTGTCGAGCGGGGTGGGTCGCTGTGCTCGGTCGAAGGCGGTCAGCGGCTGGCTCGGGTCATGCCCAGGCCGACCGTGGCGACGATGTCGCGTTGGATCTCGTTGACGCCGCCGCCGAACGTGTTGATCTGGGCCATCCGCCCGGCCTGCTCGACCTCACCGTGCAGCACCGCACCGGGCGAACCGCGGCGCAGGTGGCCGACCGGGCCGAGGATGCCGAGCAGCAGCTTGTAGACCTCGACGCCGCGCTCGGTGCCGAACACCTTCACCGACGACGACGCCTGCGGGGTGAGCGTGCCGTCGTTGACCGAGCGCACGAGCTTCCAGTTCATCAGCTTCAGCGCCTCGAGGATCGCCTTGCACTTGGCGAGGTCGGCCTGCACCCACGCCAGATCGATCATGCGCGGTTCGATCAGCCGCTCGCCGGAGGCCGCGCCCGCCGACGCCGGCTCGGCCGCCGCCCACGCGACGACGTCGTCGTACAGCCGATGGGTCAGTGCCGACAACGCGGCGAGCCCGACGCGCTCGTGGTTGAGCTGGGTGGTGATCAGCTGCCAGCCGCGGTTGACGTCGCTGACGACGTTGTCCTTCGGCACCCGCACATCCGTGTAGTAGGTGGCGGTCGTGACGTTGCTGCCCACCGTGACGATGGGCGTCCAGGAGAAGCCCTCCGTGGCCGTCGGCACGATGATGATCGAGATGCCCTTGTGCCGCGGCGCGTCCTGATCGGTGCGGCAGGCGAGCCACACGTAGTCGGCCTGGTTCGCGCCGCTGGTGAACACCTTGGTGCCGTTGATGACCCACTCGTCGCCGTCGAGCACCGCCGTGGTGCGCAGCGAGGCGAGATCGGTGCCGGACTCGGGCTCGGTGTAGCCGATCGCGAAGTTGATGTCGCCGGCGAGGATGCCGGGCAGGAAGCGAGCCTTCTGCTCGTCGGTGCCGTACGCGATGAGCGTCGGGCCGACGGTGTTGATGGTGACGAACGGGAACGGCGCGTGCGCGCGCTGCACCTCGTCGAACAGGATGAACTGATCGGTGGGCGGGCGGCCCTGGCCGCCGAACTCCGTCGGCCAGCCGAGGCCGAGCCAGCCGTCGGCGCCCATCTGCTTGACCAAGCGGCGGAACTCGGGGTTGCCCTCGCCCGTGTCGCCCATGCCGTCGCGGACCTCGGGCGTGAGCAGTTGCTCGAAGTACGCGCGCAGCTCCTTGCGGAGCGCCTGCTGCTCGTCGGTCTCGGCCAGATGCATACGAAACGCGACCGTAGCCGTCGCCCGAAGGGAATCTGACGTCGTGTCAGAAACTTTGCGAGCCCTCGGGGACCCGGTGATACGTTGCCCTCTGGCCAGAACAGAGACGAACAGACGAGGGGTCGACGTGTCGGGGTACCTGCAGGACAAAGTCGTTGCGATCACGGGGGCGGGACGCGGCATCGGCCGCTCGATCGCGCTGCTGGCGGCCGCTGAGGGCGCCAAGGTCGTGGTCGCCGATTTCGGTGTCAGCGCCGACGGCTCCGAGCCCAGCTCGGCCATCGCCGACGAGGTCGTCGCCGAGATCAAGGCCGCCGGCGGCGAGGCTGTCGCCATCGCCAGCGACGTGTCCACGATGGCGGGCGGCGAGAGCGTCGTCACCGCGGCGATGGACACCTACGGCCGCATCGACGGCGCCGTGTGCGTCGCGGGCATCTTGCGCGAGCGGATGCTGTTCAACATGAGCGAGGACGAGTTCGACGCTGTCGTGCGCGTCCACCTCAAGGGCACGTTCACCGTCTACCGCCACGCAGCCGCGATCATGCGCAAGCAGGAGGGCGGGGGCAGCCTCATCGCCTTCACCAGCGGCGTGTGGGCGCTCGGTTCGGTGGCCCAGGCCAACTACGCCGCGGCCAAGGGCGGCATCGTCAGCTTCTCCTACGCGGCGGCCGTCGGCCTCGAGCGCTACGGCGTGCGCGCCAACGTGATCGCTCCCGTCGCCCGCACGCGCATGAGCGCCAACGTGCCCACCACGCTCGCCGAGATGGGCGATCCCGAGGACATCGCGCCCATGGCCGCCTACCTGCTCGGCGATGCCAGCAAGGACGTCACCGGCCAGGTGTACAGCGTGGTCGGCAACAAGATCGCGATCTGGAGCCAGCCCAAGGAGATCCGCGCGATGTACAACGACGTGCGCTGGACGCCCGAGCTGATCGAGGAGCGCCTGCCACAGACCATCAAGACCGAGCGCTTGCCGTTCCTCGACATGGTCGAGGCCGGGCGCAAGGCCGCAGCCGCCGGCGAGAAGCCGAACGGCTGAGCGGCCGATGACCGCTGCCGCGCCCGCCGTCGACCCTGCCGGGTCCCCGGTCGGATCCTTGGCCGGGATGGCCGACGACGAGTTCCGTGCGCACGTCCAGCAGTGGCTGGCCGAGCACGTCGTCGGCGACTACGCATCGCTCAAGGGACGCGGCGGCCCCGGCGACGAGGAGATCGGCTTCGACATCCGCGTCGCGTGGGAGCAGGAGCTCGGCCGGTCCGGTTGGATCGGCATCGGCTGGCCGACATCGCACGGCGGCCGTGGCGCGTCGGTGGCTCAGCAGATCATCTGGGCCGAGGAGTACACCCGCGCCCAGGCGCCCGCCCGTGTCAACCACATGGGCGAGAACCTGCTCGCCCCGACGCTGATCGAGTACGGCACGCGCGACCAGTGCGACCGGTTCCTGCCCGGCATCCTCGACGGCACCGTCCGTTGGTGCCAGGGCTACAGCGAACCCGATGCCGGCAGCGACCTCGCCAACGTCAAGACCCGCGCGGCGCTGGATGGTGACGAGTGGGTCGTCAACGGGCAGAAGGTGTGGACCTCGCTCGCTCACGTCAGCCACTGGTGCTTCGTGGTCGCCCGCACCGAGGCCGGATCGAGCCGCCACAAGGGCCTGTCGTTCCTGCTCGTGCCGATGGACCAACCCGGCGTCGAGACCCGCATCATCCGCCAGATCACCGGCGGCGGCGAGTTCAACGAGACGTTCTTCACCGACGCGCGCACGCCGGCCGACATGATCATCGGCGATCCCGGAGCCGGCTGGGGCGTGGCGATGGGCCTGCTCGGCTTCGAGCGCGGCATCTCCACGCTCGCCCAGCAGGTCGGGTTCGAGCGCGAGCTCGAGACCACCATCGACATCGCCCGCGCGCAGGGGCTCGCCGGCGATCCCGTCGTCCGCCAGCGCCTGGTGCGGGCCCACACCGGGCTGCAGCTGATGCGCTGGAACGCGCTCCGCTCGATGGGCGCCGGCGTTCCCGGGCCGGAGGCCAGCATCGGCAAGCTGTTCTGGGGCACCTGGCACCGCGACCTCGGCGAGCTGATGATCGACCTCCAGGGCGCGAGCGGGCTCGCCCATGTCCCGGACCCCGACGAGGAGCTGACCCTCGAGCAGAAGCTGTTCCTGTTCACCCGCAGCGACACCATCTACGGCGGCAGCAACGAGATCCAGCGCAACGTGCTCGGCGAGCGCGTGCTCGGCCTGCCCAAAGAACCGCAACTCCAGTCCACGACGAAGTGACGCTCTCCCGAACCGATCGAAGGCCTCCCATGACCGCTCCCGCATACGTCCCCGGCCATAGCCTGCTCGCCGGCAAGAACGTGTTGATCACGGCCGCCGCCGGCACCGGCATCGGCTTCGCCACCGCCAAGCGCTGCGTCGAGGAGGGCGCCACCGTCGTCATCAGCGACAAGCACGAGCGTCGCTGCGGCGAATCGGCAGCCGAGCTCGGCGTGCCCGGGATCCCGTGCGACGTGACCGACGAGGACTCCGTGCGCGCGCTGATCGCCGGTGCCACCGAGGCGTTCGCCGGCAAGAACCGTGCTGGTGACCGCGATGGCGGCATCGACGTGCTGATCAACAACGCCGGGCTCGGTGGCACGGTGGAGCTCCACGAGATGACCGACGACCAGTGGGGTCTCGTCCTCGACGTCACGCTGAACGGCACGTTCCGCTGCATGCGCGCCGGATTGCAGCACATGTACGAGCGCGGCAGCGGCGTCATCGTCAACAACGCCTCGGTGCTCGGCTGGCGGGCCCAGGAGGGCCAGGCCCACTACGCCGCGGCCAAGGCCGGGGTGATGGCGCTCACCCGCTGCGCGGCCATCGAGGCCGGCAAGCGTGGCGTGCGCGTGAACGCCGTCGCGCCCAGCATCGCGATGCACCCGTTCCTGGCCAAGGTGACCAGCGACGAGCTGCTCGACGAGCTGACCCAGCGCGAGGCGTTCGGCCGCTACGCCGAGCCGTGGGAGGTCGCCAACGTGATGGTGTTCCTCGCCAGCGACTACAGCAGCTACATGACCGGCGAAGTGGTGTCGGTCAGCTCACAGCACCCCTGACCGACCCCACCGTCGCAGCGTCGGCTACTGGGCGTTGACCGTCGTCGGCTCGACGGTGACGACGAAGCGCGCCTCGCCAGGCTGATCGAAGGTCGAGACGTCGGTCGAGTACTGCACCCCGACCTTGTCGCGGAAGCTGTAGTCCGGGTCGGGCGTGATCGAGGCTGTGCCGCGGATCTCGACGAAGTGGAACGGGTTCGCCGGATCGAGCACGAAGAACGTGAGGGACGGGTCTTCCTGCAGGTTGCGGAGCTTCTTGCGCGAGCCGGCGAGTGAGATCTTCAAGACGCCGTCGTCGAGGAGGTACCAGAGCGCGGTGGACTGGATCTGTCCGCTCGGGGTCACGGTGCTGAGGATCGCGGTGCCCGGCGCCTGCAGCAGGTCGAGGGCGGAATCGGGGTAGCTCATGGGTTTGCTCCGGGGGGTCGTGGATGACTCGGGCCGTGGTTGTGGCCGCCGCCGTCAACCCGTGCGATTCCCGATCCATTCCGACCGGTTCGGTTTGCAGTGCCCGCCGGGAAAGAGCCGGGTGAGAGCGCGGTGAGAGCAAGGACCATAAAGGCGATGTGAAGAAGGTCCCGCGCGCGGTGAAGAACCCGTGAATCACCCGTTCAGAGGGCATCGGACAGGCGTACAACGATCGTCGTGACCAACAATGGAAAGACGGTGCAGTGATGGGCGACGCAATCTTTGTTCTCGCCACCCTGGTGTTCTTCGGCATCTGCGTGGCGTACGTGAACTGGTGCGACCGGATCATCGGCCCCGACGACTTCGGTCCCGGTGATGCCGAGGCAGACCTCGCCGCAGCCGGGATGAGCGCCACATCAACTGCCAAGAACCCAACCGACAACACAGAGGTGACCGCGTGATCTCCGCGACGAACTCCATCGACAACTGGGTGGCCCTCGGGCTCGCCACCCTGGGGGTCCTGTACCTCCTGATCGTCCTGATCTTTCCGGAGCGGTTCTGATGAGTTGGCAGAACTTCCTCCAGTTCGCGATCCTCGTCATCCTGCTCCTGGTGACGGTGCCGCCGCTCGGCCGGTACTTCGCCGACGTGTACGGCCACCGCAAGGACGGCAAGGCCCCCGGCGACCGGTTCTTCGACCCGATCGAACGGGCGATCTACAAGGTCTGCGGGATCGACTCCAAGCGCGAGCAGCGCTGGAACGTGTACGCGATGTCGCTGCTCGCGTTCAGCCTCGTGTCGCTGCTGGTGGTGTACGCGATCCAGCGCCTCCAGGGCTCGCTCCCCTTCAACCCGACCAACCGGACCGCGGTGACCCCCTGGGGCGCCTGGAACGTCGCCGTCAGCTTCGTGACGAACACGAACTGGCAGTGGTACTCGGGCGAGGTGGCGATGAGCCACCTCACCCAGATGCTCGGGCTCACGGTGCAGAACTTCGTGTCGGCGGCAGCCGGCATGGTGATCGCCGTCGCGATGATCCGCGGCATCGTCCGGTCTCGCACCCGCCACGTCGGCAACTTCTGGGTCGACCTGGTCCGCACCACGACCCGCATCCTGCTCCCGATGTCGATGGTCTTCGCCATCGTCTTGATGTCGCAGGGCGTCATCCAGAACGTGAAGGGCAACACCGTTGCGGTCGCGGTCGACCAGAGCACGGCAACCGCCGGAACACCTGCGACCCAGTTGATCCCCGGCGGCCCGGTGGCCTCGCAAGAGGCCATCAAGCAGCTCGGCACCAACGGCGGCGGGTTCTACAACGCCAACTCGGCGCATCCGTTCGAGAACCCCAACGGATGGACCGACATGCTCGAGCTCTACGCGATCACGTTGATCCCGTTCGCCTTCGTGGTCATGTTCGGCAAGATGGTCAATGACAAACGGCAAGCACGGGTGCTGCTGGCGGTGATGGCCGGGCTGCTGCTGGTCTTCGCCGGGTTCTCGATGTTCGCCGAGCAGAACGGCAACCCGAAGCTGACTGCCATCGGCGTCGACCAATCGCTGTCGACCACGCAATCCGGCGGCAACATGGAAGGCAAGGAGATCCGCTTCGGCACTTCGGCCTGCGGCTTGTGGGCCGGTTCGACGACGGGCACGTCGAACGGATCGGTGAACTGCATGCACGACTCGTTCACGCCGCTCGGCGGTGCGTCGCCGATGATCCACATGATGCTCGGCGAGATCACGCCGGGTGGCGTCGGTGTCGGCTTGATGGGCGTGCTGCACTACGCCCTCCTGGCGGTGTTCATCGCCGGGCTGATGGTGGGCCGCACGCCGGAGTACCTCGGCAAGAAGATCCAAGCCGCGGAGATGAAGCTCGTGACGCTCTTCATCCTCGCGATGCCGATCGCCCTGCTGGTGTTCGCCGCTGCGGCGGTGATGCTGAAGAGCGCGAACACCTACCAAGCGGGCACTCACGGCCTGTCGGAGGTGCTCTACAACTACGCGTCGGCGGCCAACAACAACGGCTCGGCCTTCGCCTACCAGAACACCAGCACCCAGTGGTACACCAGCACCCAAGGCGTTGCAATGTTGATCGGACGGTTCTTCCTGATCATCCCAGCGCTCGGTGTGGCCGGTTCGCTGGCCGGCAAACCGAAGGTGCCCGCGACGAGCGGCACGTTCCCGACCCACACGGCGCTCTTCGGAGTCCTCGTGGCCGGCGTCATCGCCATCGTGGCCGGACTCACGTTCTTCCCGGCGCTCGCGCTCGGGCCCATCCTCGAACACCTCACGCACTGAGCCAGAAGAGGCGACAGACATCATGACTGCAACACTCACCACCCCAACCCCCGAGCCGGAAGCCCCGCAACCGGACGGGCAGCGTGCACCGAAGGTGCGCACCAAGGAGTCGACCTCGATCTTCGATCCGGCGATCCTGAAGACAGCGAGCTGGGACTCCGTCAAGAAGCTGAACCCGAAGACCATGGTGCGCAACCCGGTCATGTTCATCGTGGAGGTCGGCTCGGTGCTCACCACGCTGCTCTTCATCCGCGACTACGCCAGCAGCAGCGGCCAGCAGAACGCGTTCACCGGCCTGGTGGCTGCGTGGCTGTGGTTCACGGTGCTCTTCGCCAACTTCGCCGAGGCGATGGCCGAGGGCCGCGGCAAGGCGCAGGCCGCTGCGCTGCGCAAGACCCGGGCCGACACCACGGCTCGGGTTCGCCTGCCCGACGGCACCATCGAGGAGCGCTCCTCCGCCCTCCTCCTGGTCAACGACCTCTGCGTCGTGACCGCCGGCGAGGTGATCCCCGGCGACGGTGACATCGTCGAGGGCATCGCCACCGTCGACGAGTCGGCCATCACCGGCGAGTCGGCACCGGTCATCCGCGAATCCGGCGGTGATCGTTCAGCGGTCACCGGCGGCACCCGAGTCTTGAGCGACGAGATCGTCGTCAAGATCACCGCCAAGCCGGGTGAGACCTTCCTCGACCGGATGATCGCCCTCGTCGAGGGTGCCAACCGGCAGAAGACGCCGAACGAGATCGCGCTGTCGATCCTGCTCGCTGGCCTGACCATCATCTTCCTGCTCGCCGTGGCGACGCTGCAACCGTTCGCCATCTACTCCGGTGCCGAGCAGTCCATCGTCGTGCTCATCGCCCTGCTGGTCTGCCTGATCCCCACGACCATCGGTGGGTTGTTGTCCTCGATCGGCATCGCCGGCATGGACCGGCTCGTGCAGCGCAACGTGCTGGCGATGTCCGGTCGAGCTGTCGAGGCTGCCGGTGACTGCACCACGCTGCTGCTCGACAAGACCGGCACCATCACGTACGGCTCACGCCAGGCCGCCGAGTTCCTCCCCGTGCACGACGTGACCGAGGCCGAGGTCGCGGAAGGTGCACTCATGTCGTCACTCGCCGACGAGACGCCCGAAGGGCGCTCGATCGTGACGCTGGCCGTCGAGCGGTTCGGGCTGGAACCGCTCGACGATCCCAGTGCCGAGCTCGTCCCCTTCACGGCCCAGACCCGTATGTCGGGCATGGACCTGGGCGACGGTCGCAGCGTCCGCAAGGGCGCCGCCGACTCGGTCCGCCGCTTCGTCGAGGCGGCCGGCACACCGGCTCCGCTCGAGCTGCTGCCGATCGTGGAGAGCGTCTCCAAGGACGGCGCCACGCCGCTCGTGGTGATCGACAAGGCCGCTGGCTCGAACACGTGGCGGGTCCTCGGCGTGATCCGCCTCAAGGACACCGTCAAGCCCGGCATGAGCGAGCGCTTCGACCAGCTCCGGGCCATGGGCATCCGCACGATCATGATCACCGGCGACAACCCGCTGACCGCTGCGGCCATCGCCGAGGAAGCGGGCGTCGACGGGTTCCTGGCCGAGGCCACGCCCGAGGACAAGATGGCGCTGATCAAGCGCGAGCAGGGCGGCGGCAACCTCGTCGCGATGACCGGTGACGGTACCAACGACGCCCCCGCACTCGCCCAGGCCGATGTCGGCGTCGCGATGAACACCGGCACGCAGGCTGCGAAGGAGGCCGGCAACATGGTCGACCTCGACAGCAACCCCACCAAGCTGATCGAGATCGTCGAGGTCGGCAAGCAGCTGCTGATGACCCGTGGATCGCTGACGACGTTCTCGATCGCCAACGACGTCGCCAAGTACTTCGCGATCATCCCGGCGATGTTCTCCGGCGTGCTCCCGGTGCTCGACAAGCTGAACATCATGGGGCTCTCCAGCCCACGCTCGGCCATCCTGTCCGCCGTCATCTTCAACGCGATCATCATCATCGCCCTCGTACCTCTCGCCCTCCGCGGCGTGAAGTTCCGGGCCGAGAGCGCCGGCGCCGTGCTCAAGCGCAACCTGCTCATCTACGGCGCCGGCGGCATCGTCGTGCCGTTCATCGGCATCAAGCTCATCGACATCATCGTCACAGCCCTAGGACTCAAGTAACCATGAGAACATTCCTCCGCCAACTCAAGCCCGCCGCACTCGTCCTGGTGATCTTCACCGTCATCTGCGGCCTCATCTACCCGATGGTCACGCTCGCGATCGGCCAGACCGCGTTCAAGGACAAGGCCAACGGCTCGCTCATCAAGGTCGACGGCAAGGTCGTCGGCAGCGAGCTGATCGGCCAGACGTTCACCGCCGCCAAGTACTTCCACCCCCGCCCGTCGGCGGCGGGGGCCGGCTACGACGGCTCACAGAGCTCGGGCTCCAACCTCGGCCCCAACAACCCCGACTTCTTGTCGTCGGTCGCCGACCGGGTCAAGGCCTACCGCACCGAGAACGGGTTGTCCGACACCACGCTCGTACCGGTCGACGCCGTCACCGCATCGGGCTCGGGCCTCGATCCCGACATCTCGATCGCCAACGCACGGCTGCAGGAGGCTCGCGTCGCCAAGGAGCGCAACCTCACGGTGGCCCAGGTCCACACGCTCGTGGACAAGTACACCGACGGCCGCGACTTCGCGGTGCTCGGCGAGCCCGGCGTGAACGTGCTCGAGCTGAACGTCGCCCTCGACGCGCTCAGCGCATGACCGTTCGGAGCTGGGCAGCGGCGGCCGACACGTCGGCCGAGATCGGGTTCTGAGCCACATGGCTCGCGGCTCGCTGCGGATCTACCTGGGCGCCTCGCCCGGCGTCGGGAAGACCTACCGGATGCTGGGCGAGGGCGTTCGCCGCGCGGAGCGTGGGACCGACGTCGTCATCGGCATCGTCGTCACCCACAACCGAGCCCAGACCGCAGCGCAGATCCGCAACCTCGAGATCATCCCGCCGAAGGAGGTCGCCTACCGGGGCACGACGATCCAGGAGATGGACATCGACGCCGTCCTCGCCAGGAAGCCCGCGGTGGTGCTGGTCGACGAGTACGCCCACACGAACGCTCCGGGCTCCGCCAACGAGAAGCGTTGGCAGGATGTCGAGCAGTTGCTCGATGCGGGGATCGACGTCATCAGCACGCTCAACATCCAGCACCTCGAATCACTGAACGACGTCGTGTCGCAGATCACCGGGGCGGTGCAGCGTGAGACCGTGCCCGACGACATCGTCCGCCGCGCCGATCAGCTCGAGCTGGTCGACATGTCACCGGAGGCGATCCGGCGGCGGATGGCCCACGGCAACATCTACCAGGCCGAGCGGATCGACGCGGCGCTCGCCAACTACTTCCGGCCCGGCAACCTCGGTGCGCTCCGCGAGCTCGCCCTGCTGTGGTTGGCGGACCGGGTCGAGGAGTCGCTCCAGGGGTACCTCGATGCGCACGGCATCGCCACGACGTGGGAGACGCGCGAGCGCGTGGTCGTCGGCATCACCGGCATCGCCGGCGGCGATGCGCTGATCCGGCGCGCGGCCCGGATGGCGGGCCGGGTCAGCGGCGAGCTGGTCGGCGTGCACGTCGCCGTCGACGACGGGCTGACCGCCGGCGACGCCGAGGCCCTGTCGGCCCAACGGCGGCTGGTCACCGAGCTGGGCGGCACGGTGCACGAGGTGGTCGGCCACGACACCGCCGAAGCGCTCGCTGCGTTCGCGCGGCGCGAGAAGGCAACCCAGCTCGTGCTCGGAGCGAGCCGTCGCAGCCGGTGGCACGAGGTGCTCCACGGATCGTTCGTGGCCCGCATCACCCGCCTCGCCGGCGACATCGACATCCACGTGATCGCCAGCCCGGAGGCGGCCGACGCGGCGCGCACATCGCGCAACCGCACGCCGGCCGTGATCGACCGCCGCCGCACGTGGACCGCATGGGTGCTCACCGTCGCCGGCTTGCCGCTGCTGACCGCGTTGGCGGTGCTGATCCGAGACCACGCCGCGCTCTCCACCGTGCTGCTCATCGCCCTCGCGTTCGTCCTGCTCATCGCCGCGATCGGCGGGCGCATCGTCGCCGGTGTCGCCGCCATCGCGGCATCGCTGCTGGTCAACTGGTACTTCGTCAAGCCGTACCACACCCTCACCATCGCCGAGTTCGAGAACTCCATCTCGCTGCTGGTGTTCGTGGTGGTGGCGGTCGCGGTGGGGTCGCTGGTGGACGTCGCGTCGCGTCGGGCCGTCGAGGCGCGGCGGGCGCGGCTCGAGGCCGAGGCGCTCGCCCGGTCGGCCACCACGCTCGCCGCTGACCAGAACCCACTCCCCCTGCTCGTCGACCAGCTGCGCGCCACCTTCGACCTCGCGGGTGTCGCCATCGTCGGACCCGACGACCCCTCCGCCGTCGCCACCGCCGGCGACACCACCGGTCGGCCGACCGCGTCGCTGACCCTGTTCTCGACGGTCGTCGGGGTGCCTGGCCCCTCCGCGACACTGCACGTGTTCGGACGCACGCTGTCCGACGACGATCTCCGCCTGCTGCGCGTGCTCGCCGATCAGCTCGCCGTCGCCATCGACAACCGCCGGCTCGCGGCCGAGGCAGGCGAGGCGTCCGCGCTCGCCGACATCGACGCCGTACGCACCGCCCTGCTCCGCGCCGTCTCGCACGATCTGCGCACACCGCTCGCGTCGATCAAGGCGATGATCTCCGGCCTCCGCGACACGTCGGTGGCGTGGACGCCGGCGCAGCTGGCCGAGGCGCTGCTGACGGTGGACGAGGAGACCGATCGGCTGAACCGCCTCGTCGGCAACCTGCTCGACGCGAGCCGGCTGCAGATCGGCGCGCTCGCGGTGGATCTGCACCCCGCCACGCTCGCCGACATCGCGGGCGCGGCGCTGCAGAGCATCAACAGCGCGCCCGATGCGGTCGAGGTCTGCATCCCACGTTCGACACCCGCCGTGCTGTGCGACCCGACGCTGCTCGAGCGCAGCGTCGCCAACGTCGTGGCCAACGCGATCCGCCACAGCCCACCGGGGATCCCGGTGCGCATCGAGTGCGGAGTGGTCGGCGACACGGTCCACCTCCGCATCGTCGACCGCGGGCCGGGCATCGCCGCGGCCGAGCGCACCAAGGTCCTCGCCCCGTTCCAGCGGCTCGGCGATCAGCACACGACCGATGGTGTCGGTCTCGGGCTCTCGATTGCGCAAGGATTCGTCGATGCGATGGCCGGGACGTTCACGCTCGACGACACACCCGGCGGCGGGCTGACCGTGACCATCACCCTCCCCCGAGTCGACGAGGCAGCCACGTGATCCGCATCCTGGTGGTCGACGACGAACCGCAGATCCGGCGCGCGCTCAGCCTCAACCTCGGCGCACGCGGTTACGAGGTGTTCGAGGCCACCACCGGCGAGGCCGCGCTGACCGTGATCGCCGGCGAGCACCCCGACATGGTGCTGCTCGATCTCGGCCTGCCCGGGATGGACGGCATCATGGTGCTCGAGGCGGTCCGCGGCTGGACCAAGGTGCCCATCATCGTGCTCACCGTGCGCGACGACGAGCGCTCCAAGGTCGAGGCGCTCGAAGCCGGCGCCGACGACTACGTCACCAAGCCGTTCGGGATGGCCGAGCTCGTCGCGCGCATCCGCGCCGTGCTGCGCCGCAATCCCGACGCGGTGCCCGACGCGCCGGAGATCATCACGTCGGCGTTCCGGCTCGACCTCGCCGGTCACCGCGCGTTCGCCGGACCGGATGCCGAGGAGGTGCGCCTCACCCCGATCGAGTGGGGCATCGTCGGCCACCTCGTGCGCAACCCGCACCGGCTGATCACCTACCGCCAGCTGGTCACCGCGGTGTGGGGCCCCACGTACGACCCCGATCAGAACCTGCTCCGCGTCCACATGGGCCACATCCGCCGCAAGCTCGAGGCCAACCCCTCCCGCCCTGAGTTCTTCATCACCGATCCCGGCGTGGGCTACCGCTTCCAGCCGGCCGTGACGGCGAACGGCGACGAGCGCAACTAGCCGGGGGACGCGGACGGCGGCCGCTCGAAGTTGATGTCGAAGAAGGCCGGCTGGTACGACGGCCTGACTTCGTCAGAGGCGCCCACGGCGCGATCGAACGTGAGTCGCGCGTCATCGATCCGGCCCATGGACGCGAGTCTGCCCGATCGTTCGGCAGTTCGGGCCTGCGATCTCCGTCTGCAACGGCGTGCCAACCGGATCGTCACCGGAACTGTGTGACACCCTTTTGCAACGATGGTGGCATGAGCACGGCGACGCCTTCAGCAGCGAATCGGGTCGCCGAACTGTTGGCTGCGCTGGGTGTGCACGCGGTCACGGATCTGTCGCTGTTGGATCGTGACGGGTTGAAGCGTGAGCTCGGTCTGTTGGGGCGTGGCCGTTCATGGCTGGATTCGCGGCATGCGCTGGTGACACGCCATCTGCAACGCCTGGCGGAGTCGCAGCCGTCGATCCTGCCCGAGGCGGACATCGCCGAAGCCGGTCACGCGTCTCGTCGCGATGCCGATCAGGCCGCGCGGCGGGCAGAAACGTTGGGCGCTGTGCCGGAGATGGACGAAGCGCTCGCCACGGGGGCGGTGTCCGCCGATCATGTCGATGTGTTGGGACGGGCGTTGAAGCGGGTCGAGGACGAGGATCAGCGCGCCGCATTGGTCGCTGATGGCGAGCGTTTGGCGGCGATCGCCGGGCGGACATCACCGGAGCAGTTCGATCGCCGCCTCCGCCAGGAGATCAACCGGCTCGACCCGTCCGAGGGTGAGGAACGGTTGCGTCGCCAGCGGCGGGCGAGCCGCCTGCGGTCGTGGACGGATCCGGACACCGGGATGATCCAGATCCGCGGCGAGTTCGACCCGGAATCGGGTGTGTTGCTGTTGGGACGGCTCGAGTCGACCGTGGACGCGATGTTCCATGGCGGTGTCCCCGACACGTGCCCTGACGGCGAAGGCCGTCAGGACCATCTGCGCGCGTTGGCGTTGATCGCGCTCGTCAACGGTCGCGCCGGCGTCACCGACCCCACCGCCGACACCGGTACCGCCGATACGGCTGGCGACGACTGTGCGGGTGCCGATCGGCAGGGTGACATCATCACCGCCGGTGATCGTGTCGAGATCGTCGTGGTGATCGATCTGGAGACCCTGCTGAACTCGCCGTCGAAGCGGTCCTGCGTCGACAACGGGTTCAACGCCGATCTCCCGATCGAGTCATACCGGCGATGGGCATGCACGGCCGGGATCATCCCCGCCGTCCTCGACGGTGATGGTGTCGCGCTCGATCTCGGCCGGACGCGACGGTTGGCGACCAAGCATCAACGGCGGGCCTTGCGGGCGATGTACCTGTGGTGCGCGATCCCTGGCTGCAAGGTCCGCTCCAAGCACTGCGAACCACACCACCTCAAATTCTGGGACGAAGACTTCGGGCCGACCGATCTCGCGAATCTTGTGCCGTTGTGCAGTCGACATCATCACTGCGTCCACGAAGGCCATTGGCGCCTCGTCATGCACCCCGACCGATCACTGACCATCACCTACCCCGACGGCAGCATCCAAACCACCGGACCACCCGCCGAACAATGGGCCGCCTGACCGCAGCTGGCGGAGGCGACGACCACCAGCCGGGATCGAGGGGTCGTCCGGGCGCTTCAGGCGGGCTGGACGGCCTGGACGCGGAGGTGCTTGATGCCGTGGATGAAGTTGCTGCGCAGGCGCGCCGGCGGCTCGACGAGCTCGAAGTGATCGACCTTGTCGATCAGCACCTCGAACATGATCCGCATCTCGAGGCGGGCGAGGCTGACGCCGAGGCAGTGGTGCGGGCCGCCGCCACCGAACGCGAGGTGCGGGTTCGGCGAGCGGGTGATGTCGAACGTGTCGGGGTTCGGGAAGACCTCGGGATCGCGGTTCGCCGAGATGTAGTACATCGCGATGGCGTCGCCTTCCTTGATGGTCTGGCCGTGCAGCTCCATGTCGCTCGTGACGGTGCGACGGAACTGCATCACCGGCGTGCCGAAGCGAAGCACCTCTTCGACCGCGCCGTCGATGTACTTGGCGGGATCCGACTGGAGCAGCTTCCACTGATCGGGGAACTCCAAGAACGCGAGCATGCCCTGCGCCGTCGCGTTGCGCGTGGTCTCGTTGCCGGCCACCGACAGCAGCAGGATGAACAGGTCGAACTCGTGCTCGGTGAGCTGCTGATCGCCGTCGGCCTCGAGCAGGGTCGTGATGATGTCCTGCTTCGGCTCGATCTTGCGGGCGGCGGCGAGCTCGTTGGCGTACATGTACAGCTCGGTCATCGCGTTGGCGGCCATGTCGTCGGCGCCCTGGTACTCGGGGTCGGCGGCGCCGATCATCGCGTTCGACCACTTGAACACCTTGTGGCGGTCCTCCTGCGGGAGGCCGAGCAGCTGGGCGATCGCATACAGCGGCAGCTCGGCGGCGACGTCGGTGACGAAGTCGAACTCACCGTTGGCGACGGCGTCGCCGATGATCTGCTCGGCGACCTCACGGAAGTGGCCGTCCATCGAGCGGATCACCTTCGGGGTGAAGCCACGGCTGACGAGCTGGCGCAGGCGCTGGTGCTCCGGCGGATCGAGGTCGATCAGCATGCGCGCGAACTCGAGGTCGGGGCGGTCCTCGACGAGCAGGGCACCCTTGCGCTGCGACGAGAAGTTCTCCCACTGGCGGTTCACCTTCACGCAGTCGGCGTGGCGGGTGACGACCCAGAAGCCTTCCTTGGGCTGGTCCGGCTCCATCGGCTGGTGGCGGTACAGCGGTGCTTCCTCGCGCAGCCGGGCGAACTGGTCGAACGGGACACCGTTGACGTACGCGTCGTGGCTGGCGATGTCGATGTCGTCGAGCGTGGAGGGCTTGTCGGTGATGGTCATGGGAGGGCTCCGAGAATCGATGCGGGGGGTGCAGTGGGTTGGTGGAGAACGCGGCGTCGGCGTCAGCCGACACCCAGGATCAGGCCGCTGGTGGGCACGCCGGTTCCTGCAGTAACGAGAACATGTTCTACATCATGCACGGGGTTCACCGCAGAACCTCTGATCTGGCGGACGCCTTCGGCGATGCCGTTCATCCCGTGGATGTAGGCCTCGCCGAGCTGGCCACCGTGGGTGTTGATCGGCAGCCGGCCACCCAGTTCGATGTTGCCGTCGCGGATGAAGTCCTTCGCCTCGCCGCGCCCGCAGAACCCGAACTCCTCGAGCTGCATCAGCACGTACGGCGTGAAGTGGTCGTACAGGATCGCCATCGGGATGTCGTCGGCGGTGAGGCCTGCACCCTCGAACAGCTGGCGGGCGACGGCTCCCATCTCCGGCAGCCGGGCGATGTCGTCGCGGTAGTAGCTCGTCATCATGTGCTGATCCACGCCGGCACCCTGGGCGACCGACGAGATGACGGCCGGCGTGCTCGGCAGATCGCGGGCGCGCTCCACGCTGGTGACGACGAGCGCGACGCCGCCGTCGGACTCCTGGCAGCAGTCGAGCAGGTGGAGCGGCTCGGCGATCCAGCGGCTGTTCTGATGGTCCTCGAGCGTGATCGGCTGCTCGTAGAACCAGGCCTTCGGGTTGGTGGCGGCGTGCTTGCGATCGGCGACGGCGACGCGGCCGAAGTCCTCGCTCGTCACGCCGTACTCGTACATGTACCGCTGGGCCACCATCGCCACCCACGACGCCGGGGTCAGCAGGCCGTACGGCGCGTACCAGCTGAAGTTGGCCCGCTCGGCAGAGGCCGACATCGGCGCGTCCTGCACGCCGCCCCCGAAGCGGTGGCCGCTGCGCTCGTTGAACGCGCGGTAGCAGACCACGACATCGGCGGCGCCCGAAGCGACGGCCATCGCGGCCTGGTGCACGGTGGCGCACGCTGCTCCCCCGCCGTGGTGCACGCGGCCGAAGAACGTCAGCTCGTTCATCCCGGTGTTGCGGGCGATCTCGATCTCCGGGTTGGTCTCCGGACCGAAGCAGGCGAAGCCGTCGACCTCGGCCGGAGCGATGCCGGCGTCGTCGAGCGCGGCCACCACGGCTTCGCACGCCAGGCTCATCTCGCTGCGCCCGGATGCCTTCGAGAACTCGGTGGCCCCGATGCCGACGATCGCGGTCTTGCCGCCGAGCTGGTTGCTGCGGGTCACGATGACACCGCCGCTCCTGGCAGGGCCCCAGGGAGGCGCACGGTGACCGTGCCGGTGACGTGGTTGCCGAGCGAGTTCGCACCGACGATTGCGATGTCGAGGGTTCCGGCGTCCTTGCGCGTGACCGTGCCCGTGATGGTCATCGTGTCGCCCGGGTAGTTCGGCGCACCGAGGCGGATGGCGACCTTCTGGATGAACGCGTCCGGACCTGCCCAGTCGGTGACGTACCGTCCGATCAGGCCGTTCGTGGTGAGGATGTTCATGAAGATGTCCTTCGATCCCTTGGCCTGGGCGATGTCCGGATCGTGGTGCACGTCCTGGTAGTCGCGGCTGGCGATCGCCGCAGCGACGATGAAGCTGCGATCGAGCGGCAGCACCAACGGATCGAGCTGATCCCCGACACCGACGTCGTTGTACTGCAAGGTGGTCGTGCTCATCGTCCTGCTCCTCCTGCGGTCGCGGCAGTGGCCGGTCGCCCGGCATCGGCCGCGATCAGGCTGCCGAGGCGGGACAGCTGCACGCTGCCGGCGCCCAACGTGGTCTCGTTCTGCACTCCCCAGAGGAAGTAGCGGTGGATCGGGTAGTCGATGTCGGCGCCCATGCCGCCGTGGAGGTGCTGGCACAGGTGCACCACCTTCTGGCCGCCCTCGCTCGCCCAGTACTTGGCGATGAGCACCTCCTGTCGCGACGACAGCCCGTGCATCAACCGCCACGCCGCCTGCAGCATCGTGACCCGCATCGGCTCGGTGAGGATGAACGCATCGGCGGCCTGGTGGGCCACCCCCTGGAACGTGCTCAGCGGCTTGCCGAACTGGGTGCGCGTGCTGGTGTACGCGGCCGTCTGTTCGATCGCCGCGGCGCACACGCCCAGCTGGATCGCGCACAACCCGACGAGAGCGCGCTCGAGCAGGAACAGCAGCTGCGCGGCGCCGTCACCGTCGTCGCCGCCGAGCCGATCACCCGCGGCCACCACCGTGTCGAGGTCGACGTGGGCGTGCGGCTGGTGGCTGGTGGCGTCGACGGGCTCGAGCCGGACGCCCGCCGAGGTCGGGTCGACGAGGAAGATGCCGACCGCGCCGTCCGCGGCATGCGTCGCCGGGACGAGGATGCGATGGGCGAACTGTGCGGCCGGCACGCTCGGCTTGAAGCCCTGCAGGTGCCAGCCGGCATCGGCGCGAGTGGCGGTCACCGAGGGGCGCAGCGCATCGTCGGCGCCGGACTCGCTCAGCGCAGCCGTGAGACGCAGTTCGCCGGTGATGACACCGGCCAGCAACGCCTGCTGTTCGGCCGTTCCGAACTCGGCGAGCGGCAGCGCGCCGAGCGCGATCGTTGCCCACAGCGGCACAGGAGCCACGCGACGCCCCTGCTCCTCGAGCAGCAGGCACAGCTCGACGAGCCCGAAGCCGCTGCCGCCGAGGTCCTCGGGCAGGCACAGCCCGAGCAGGTTGGCCGCCGCCAGCTCGCGCCACAGCGCCTCGTCGAAACCGCCGAGGTTGCGCTCGACGTCCTTGACCCGCTCGACCGTGGCGTGGCCCTCGAAGATCTGCCGGGCGAGGTCCTTGACGACGTTCTGCTCGTCGCTCAGATCGAAGTTCATCAGGCGCTCTGCTCAGCGTCGGCGAGCGTGAAGAACGGCAGCGCGAGATCGGCGTCGACCCGTTCGATGCCCAGCCGCACCCTGGACCCGATCACCAACTGCTCGCGCGGGATGTCGAGCGTGTTCGCGACGAGGCGCACGCCCTCGTCGAGCTCGACCAGCACGACCTGGTTGGGGTAGTCGAAGCTGGGCACCTGCGGGTAGTGGACCACGACGAAGCTGTGGATGGTGCCGTTGCCGGCGGACTGCAACGTGTCCCATCGGAGCGAGCGACAGTTGCGGCACATCGGGCCGGGCGGATGGCGGAGCGTGCCACAGTCGGCGCAGCGTTGGATCAGCAGCTTGCCCTCGAGCAGGCCGTCGAAGAAGAACGCGATGTCGTGGGTGGTGGCTGGGCGCGGGCGCAGCGGACGTGCGGCGGCAGGGGCGACCTTCGGCGCGGGGCGGAACTTGAGGATGCGGAAGAGCATGCTGCCCACCCGCTCGCCGTCCTGGTCGAAGTAGTCCTGACGGGTGGTGATGAAGTGGCCGGCACCGAGCGCGGTCGACTTCTCCGGCGACACCGAGTCGATGACCGTGCGCATCGCGATCCGGTCGCCCGGGCGCAGGTATCGGTCGTAGGTCGACTCCGAGTTGCTGGCCACGACGGACGTGAAGCCGTGCGACTCGACGAGTGTGGTGAGGTCCGCATATGGGTTCGGGCCGGTGGCGTTGCGGTCGACGCCGTAGGCGCGCATCACCCACGCCTGAAGCATCGTCGGCGGCGCGACGAGGCCGCCGTGCACCGACGCGGCGGCCGCGGCCTCGTCGACGTAGATCGGGTTCGTGTCGCCCATCGCCTCCACCCAGTGGCGCACCATCGGCACGTTCACCGGGTCGGAGCCGTGCTGGTCGATGCCGATCTCCTGGCCCGCGAAGGCCTGCAGCGCCGCGTGGAACGCGGCCACGTCCTCGGCGGAGTACGGGCCGGCGGTTGCAGCTGCTGTGGCGAAGTCGCTCATGCCGGGTCCTCCATCATCGGGCTCCTCGTGTCTCACGCCAGGGCAGGTCGCGGTCGAGCGCCGGCTCACGCGGCAGACCGAGTGCGCGCTCGCCGATGACGTTGCCCTGGATCTCGTCGGTGCCGCCGCCGATGCGGATCGCGTACTGCTGGCACAGCAGTGTCTGCCAGCGGCCGTCCTCGGTGGCCGACTCGCCCCACAGCATCCCGGACGCGCCCTCGATCGCGACCGCGAGGTCGGTGGTGGCGCTCCAGTGCCGGGCGATGAACAGCTTCATCACGCTCGCTCCCGGCCCCGGCATCTCGCCACGGCTGATCGAGGTGCGCAGCCCGTAGCCCATGTACTTGAGCACCTCGGCGCGGATGTGCGCCTGGGCCAGGCCCTGGCGGATCACGGGATCGTCGTTGCGGTCGTACCGTCGGGCGAGGTCGATCAGCTCGGGGATCGTGTACGCGTTGCCGCCGCTGCCGCCGATGAGTGCCCGCTCGTTCGACAGCGTGGTGTGCGCGATCTTCCAGCCGGCGTTGACCTCGCCGACCACGTTCTCGACCGGTATGCGGACGTCGGTGAGGAAGACCTCGTTGAAGTGCGCGGCGCCGGTGATCTGGCGCAGCGGGCGGACCTCGATGCCCGGCGTGTGCATGTCGACCAGGAAGTAGGTGATGCCGGCGTGCTTGGGTGCGTCGGGATCAGTGCGGGCGAGCAGGATCGCGTACTGGCTGTGCTGGGCGCCGCTCGTCCACACCTTCTGCCCGTTGACCACCCACTGATCACCGTCGAGCACCGCGCGGGTGCCGAGGTTGGCGAGGTCGCTGCCGGCCTCGGGCTCGCTGAACAGCTGGGCCCAGATCTCGTCGCCGCGCAGCATCGCGTCGAGGTGGGCGCGCTGGCGGTCGTTGCCGTGCACCATCAGCGTCGGCGCCACCATCCCGTGGGCCACGGAGAACACACCCGTCGACACGTCGAACGTCGCCTGCTCCTCGGCGAAGATCGCCGCCTGCCACGGCTTGCCGCCTCGGCCACCGAACTGCTTCGGCCACGTCAGCCCGGCCCAGCCGCCGTCGTAGAGCACGCGCTGCCACTCCCGGCAGCGCTTGGCGTGGGCATCCTGCTCGGCATCGGTGTTCGCGGGGCGGTGCTGCGTGGTCAGGTCGCGTGGCTTCGCGTTCGCCCCGAGCCAGGCCCGCGCCTCGGCACGGAACGCAGCCTCTTCCGGGGAGTCCTCGATGTCCATGTGCTCGTGGCCGACCGATCGCTCCGGCTCAGACCGGCACGCCGGCCGGCAGCACACCGAGCTGCGCGTTGCGCTGCCGCGTGGTGCTGTGCACGGGATCCTTGTCGAACTCCGGCAGCACGTACTTGCCGAAGCACTCGTAGGCCTCGGTGGCGTCGGCGAGCGACACGTCGGTGGAGAACGTGCCGAACGTGAGCTGGTCGGCGCCGATGTCCTCGTAGCGCTTGATGGTGGCGATGGCCTCGTCAGGTGTGCCGACCGCGACGATGCCCTTGCGAATCGCGTAGTCGAGCCCACTCGCCTCGGGCGGCGCAGGGATGTCGGGCCACTTCGGCTGGCCCTGCCCGATCGGGAAGCTGTCGAGGTAACGGAACAGCAGCGCCGTGTGGTAGTTGCCGCGGTTGTTCAACGAGATCTGGCGGGCCCGGGCACCGTCCTCGAGCACCATCATGTCCGTGGTGACCATGATGTTGTTGTTCACGTAGCCACCGACGGGCTCGGCGTGCTCGATGTTCTTCTTGTAGACCTCGATCAGCGGTGCCAGCGTGTCGGGCGTTCCCATCGTGAAGCACAGCACGCCGAGACCGAGGCGGGCCGCCTTCTCGAACGTGCCGGGCGAGCCGGCGGCCACCCAGATCGGCGGATGCGGGTTCGTGTACGGCTTGGGCAGCACGTTGCGCCGGGGCATCGTGAAGAACGTGCCGTCGAACGGGCCGTACTCTCCCGGCTGCATCATCTTCAGGATCTCCGGCAGCGTCTCGTCGTACATGTCGCGGGTCTCGTCCATCGTCTCGATGCCGAAGCCGTGCACCTCCGTCGAGGACGACCCGCGACCGGTGCCCCACTCGAAGCGACCCTGGCCGAGGTGATCCAGCATCGCCACCTTCTCGGCGACGCGCGACGGCGGCGACACCGGCGGGGTGATGTTGATGATGCCCGAGCCGATGTGGATGTTCTTGGTGCGCGCGAGCGCATAGCCCATGAACGCCTCGCTGGCCGACAGATGCGAGTACTCGTCGAGGAAGTGGTGCTCGCTGACCCAGGCGTACTTGAAGCCGACGCGGTCGGCCACCTCGATGAGCGCCAGCTCCTCCATCAGGCACTCGTGCTCGCCGCGCACCGCACGACGATGCACCGGGTGGTACATCTGGTTGAACAGCCCGAACTCCATGTGGACCCCCGTACACAACGATCTGGCGCCGCTCCGGCGTGTGCCGGAGCGGCTCTGACGAACGTGGCGATCCTAATTTGATGCGTCGCATTACCCGCTATCGCAGGTGGCGCTGGCAGCAGATGTCCGCCTCAGGCGGACGTCTGCTGCATGCGTCCGGGATCACGCCGGCACATAGCCGTTCACATCGGCCAGCACTTGCGTGCCGACGTTGGCGAAGATGCAGACCGTGCCGCCGTCGCCGATCTTCGCCAACACTGCGTTGGGAATCGTCTGGCCGACGGAGAAGTTGAGGTTCGACGTCGTCGGCTGCGGCGACCCACAGGGGTAGACCGTGACGTAGCCATTGCCCTGTGCACCCGTGACCGTCACGTTCAGCACGGCCGCCGACGCGCTGGCCGGAACACCGGCGCGACCGGTGACCTGCAGGACGAGCGTCTGGTTTGCCTCGAGCAGACCCTGCCCGAGTCCGAGGCCGTCGACCGTCGAGAAGTCGGGCCCGATCCGCGTGTCGAGGATGCGTCCGGGAACGATCGGCGTGTACGACGAGCCGGCCGGGAAGTAGCCGTTCACGTCGGCCAGCACGTGCGTACCGACGTTCGCGAAGATGCACACCTTCCCGCCGTCACCGATCTTGCTGATCACGGCGTTGGGAATGGTCTGCCCCTCCGTGAAGTTGAGGTTCGACGTCGTCGGTTGCGACGATCCACACGGGTACACCGTCACGTAGCCGTTGCCCTGCGCACCGGTGACGGTGACGTTCAGCACCGCTGCCGAGGCATCCCCTGGAACTCCGGCGCGACCTGCCACCTGCAGTTCGATCGTCTGGTTCGCGCCGAGCAACCCTTGACCGAGAGCGACCCCGTCGACGGTCGAGTAGGCCGCACCCTGGCGTGTGTCCAGGATGCGAGCCGGCACGATCGGCGAGTACGACGCGCCGGCCGGGAAGTAACCGCCGACGTCAGCGAGGAGCTGCGTCGCCACGTTCGCGAACAGGCACACCTTGCCGCCATCGCCGATCTTGCTGATCACCGCGTTCGGAATGGTCTGTCCGACCGTGAAATTGAGGTTCGACGTCGTCGGCTGGGGTGAACCGCATGGGTACACCGTGACGTAGCCGTTGCCCTCAGCACCGGTGACCGTCACGTTCAACACCACCGCAGATGCGTCGGCAGGAACGCCGGCTCGTCCCGCTACCTGCAACTCGATGGTCTGGTTCGCCCCGACCTCGCCGTGGCCTAGACCGTCGCCGTCGACGGTCGAGAAGCCGGCACCCGTCCGCGTGTCGAGGATGCGACCCGGCACGATCGGTGAGTAGGAAGCGACCGCCGGGGCAGGTGCAGTCGAACCCGTCCCTCCGCCGGACGTGGACGCCGTGGTGGCGCTGGTCGCCGATGTCGATGTCGATGTCGAGGGACTGGTCGGGCTCGTGGGCGGCACCGTGCCACCGCTGGAACCTCCACCACCGGGAATGGTCGGCGGTGTCGTGGTGGTCGTCGTGGTGGACGATGTGGTCGTGCCACCCGTCGTCGGGGGCGTTGTGAACGACTGCTGCGCACCCGTGTAGGTCCCGGCCGAGGTGACGTAGCGCATGTGCCAGTAGTAGGTGTGGTTGGCGACCAGCGGGTGACCACTGATGACCCAGTCCTCGGTGACCCCGACCGCGCCCGTGGTGCCCGCTGCGAAGTTCTCCGGTCCGTCGGAGTACGCCACCGAGCCTCCGCTACCGGTCAGCATGTCGAAGTACGCACCCCCTGCGACGCCGTACGGGCTGACGTACTGGGTGGTCAACATCGTCGACGGCCAGTTCGCCGACGCGAAGTTGGTGGTCGACGTGGAACTGATCTGCGGTGCGCGGGCGTACACCTGGACGGGTCCGGTCGGCTGCAGCACCGGACTGCTCCAGCCGTCCAGGACCTTCGTGTATCCCGCCACGCCGCCGCTGAGTGCGAACGGCACGCTGCTGACCACCGGAACCTGGAACTCCCAGCCGTAGCCCTGCGGGAGTGGCCACAGCTTGGCGAAGGTACCCGTGACCGGCGAAGGGATCCGGTACACACCACCCGTGACGCCGGAGGTCAAGGTCTGCGGGCAGTCGCCCTGGTCCGCTGTGGTTGTGCTCGGCGCGATGGCCCAGCACTTGACCGGGTTCGAAGTGCTGATCGCGAGCGACGTGTTCGGCGGCAGCGTCAGCTCGACGTTCGCGTACTGCCCCGCGCAGGAGTTGCCCTGGCCATACACGATCGTGTGCAGGTAGTAGACTTCGCCCGGATACGGCTCGCTGGTGCTCGGCAGGTTGATGGACCCGGTCCACGCCGCGGCCCCCTTCTCGGACTGACCGGTGACGCAGTTGCCGATGTCCGACTGCTTCGCCGCGCCGTCGACCCATTGCGAGGTCGCGCCGGCACGCATCACGATGGCCGCGACCGTCAGGGCGACGACAGCGAGGACGGCCAGGAGCCGGGCGACGGCGCCGCGAGGGCGCGTGGGGGTGGTGGAGTACGACATCTGGTCCAGCCTTCTTCGACAGGGAATGAGGTTGTGTGAGATGTCCTTGCTCCACCCCTGGGGCGCAGACGTCGCAACAGTACCTCTGTGTCGACTGGCAGGGCCAGCGTTACATCAGCGGCGCGGGTTGATCAGGAGGTGGCGCCGGCGGCGCGCAGTGCGTCGATCTTGGCGTCGTCGTAGCCGAGCACCCGCTTGAGCACGTCGGCCGAGTGCTGACCGACCGTGGGTGCCTTCGTCGGCACGGGCTGCGTCTCGCCGTCCATGTGCAGCGGGAAGAGCAGTTGCTCGATGCCCGTCTCCTCGACGGTGGTCCACGTGAACCGGTCCTGGAACTGCGGATCCTCGATCACGGTGCCGGGTGTGTTGACCGGGGCGATGGTCGTGTTGTGCTCACCCGCGAAGGTGATCCACTCCTGCGACGTCTTGGTGCGGAAGATGTCGCGCAGGATCGCCTGCAGCTCGACGTTGCCACGAGCGTGGTCGGCGTACTTGCTGCCCGGGAACTGCTCGTAGAGGTCCTCACGGCCGAGGCCGACGCAGAAGTTCTTCCAGAACGCGTTCTCGCTGGCCATGAACAGCACGTGCCCGTCGGCCGATTCGTACATCTGGTAGCGCACGCCCTCCCACATCCCGCCGAGTCCGGGCGCACGACGCACCAGGTCGTCGCTCTTGTTGCCGGTGACGAAGCTCTCGTCGTGCTGGTAGGCGCGGTAGGTCTCGATGCGGTACCAGTCGAAGTAGGCGGCTGCGTCGCTCTGGGCGATCTCCATGTGCGCGCCCTTGCCGGTGGTGCGGGCCCGCACGAGCGCGGCGAGCACGGCCATCGCCCCGAACGCGGGTCCGGCGATGATGCCGATGTTGGCCTGGTCGGGCATGCGCGTGAAGCCCTGCTCGTCGACGATGGGCTTGATCTGACCGGCCCACGTGTCGTACGCGATGCCGTGCGACGGGAGGTCACGGTACGGGCCGGTGGCGCCGTAGCCGCTGATCCCGCAGAACACGATGGCCGGGTTGATCTCCTCCAGGCGCTCCCTGGTGAAGCCGCGCTTGTCGAGGAAGCCCGGGCGCATCGCCTCGATGATCACGTCGGACTTGGCGATGAGCTCGGTGAGCACCTCCGCCGCCTCCGGCGTCTTGAGGTCGAGCACCAGCGACTCCTTGCCCCGGTTGACGCGCAGGTGCATCAGCGACGTGCCGTCGACGATCGGCCACGTCATCTCGCGCACGTAGTCACCGGACGGCGCCTCGATCTTGATCACCTCGGCGCCGAAGTCGACGAAGTGCGACGCCAGCGCGGCGGGCCCGAGCAGCGAGAGGTCGAGGACGCGAACGCCGGCGAGGAGGCCTTGGCCAAGGGGGGAAGCGGATTCGGACATCGACAGCTCTCGTCTCGTGGGGGTCGGGGTTCAGCCCGGCAGGCGGGTCAGGACATCTTGTTCGAACAGGTGCAGGGCGCGCCAAGCCGACTCGGGCGGGATGCCACCGAGGAGTGGGTGGAACAGCACGAACGCGAACGGGCCGGCGGCCTCGATCTCGGCGAGCAGCATGTCCGGGGTGAGCACGCGGTACATGCCCTGGGCGCGCACCGCGTCGACGTCGGCGGCGATGTGGTACATCCCGGGCAGGCCGGCATCGGCCATCCACTTCCCGTACGCGTTGGTCTCGTGCAGGAAGTACTGCCCGACCTCGGCCCAGCCCTCCTCGACATCGGCGGCGAGGTGGAAGTTGCCGATGTAGTCGCCGAAGTGCGGACCGGGATCCGGATGGCCGAGCGCGATGCGCTCCTCGCGGTACCAGTCCCAGTGCTCGGGCAGCGACGGCGCGAACCCGTCGCCGATGCGGGCCGCGCGCTTGGCGGCGCCCTGGGTGCTGCCGCCGAGCGTGATCGACGGGCCGCCCGGCCGCTCGGGCATCGGCGTGATCCGCGCTGCGCGCTCCTGATGGGTGAACGGCTCGCCCGTCCACGCCGAGCGCAGCGTCTCCACGGCCGTGGTGGTGCGCTTGGCGCGCTGGTTCATCGGCACGCCGAACATCTCGAACTCGCTGTCGACGTAGCCGTTGGCGAGGATCAGGTTGACGCGGCCACCGCTGATCAGATCGACGACCGCGGCGTCCTCGGCGAGGCGGAGCGGATCGTGCAGCGGTGCGACGATGGCGGAGATCGTGATGCCGATCTTCGTCGAGCGCGCCGCCATCGCCGCCGCCATCGGCAATGCACTCGGGAGGTAGCCGTCGGGGCTGCCGTGGTGCTCCGACAGCACCACCGTGACGAACCCGAGTCCGTCGGCCCACTCGACCATGTCGATGCCGGCCTTGTACCGCGAGGTCATCGTCGTTCCGGCGATCGCCGGGTTCCTGAAGTCGAACCGCATCCCGAAGAACGCCATGCCTGTCCCCTCTGTCTCTCGCTCCGCGCACACGGCGCGCCGTCCGGCCGCGAACGCCCGAGTTGGCAAGCTAGACGACCACGACGAGCGAGGCGCCACCGCCCATCGCGCCCAACCCGTGAGCCGGCGCGTCTGGTTGCTGGCGATGCGCGCCGATCGAGCAGGATCGTCGAGATCTCCGACGGCCCGTGCTCACATCTGACGCCCGCGTCGGTCGCGAGCGCTACGCCTTCAGTGCCTCGACGAACGTGCTCACGGCATCCCTCATCGCCGCGCTCAGCTCTGGCGCTGCTTGGAACAGTGAGGTGATCGGCGCCGACAGGCCGTCGGTAGCGCTGCTGTCGGCGCTGATCCACGCGTGAGGCCCGACGGCAACGCCAACGAGAGCCGCACACTGGCCGAGGCGACCTCGTTGTCGTTCCAGTGAGCCATCGTGCACGACGCATCGATGGCGATGCATTCATTGGCGCCGGCGTGGGTCTCGATGTCCTGGTACGGGCAGTAGGGCTCGCCGGCACCGTCCATCGGGGTCCAGTTCCGGACGGTGGTGATGGTGAGGTCGGGGAATTCGCTGACGCCGAGCGCGATCACCCGGGCCCTCGTCCGGGGCGACGTCGACCTGCCACCCGGCACCACCGCCGCGCGAGGCGACCTCGAACAACCCGGTTCGCTCCACGCTGCAGCGGAAGGCGTCGACGTCGTCGTCCATCTCGCAGCCCTGTTCCACACCGACGACCAAGACGCCATCTGGCGCGTCAACCTCGACGGCACTCGCAACCTCATCGACGCCGTCCGCACGCACTCGCCCGGAGCACGGGTTCGTCATGGCCAGCACCGGCAACGTGTACGACAGCGATGGGACACGACCTGCGCTGGAGACCGATACGTGCTCACCAACGCCTGCGTATCCTCTGAGTCGTTCGACGAGCGGACCCCTGAACTGATGCCGCCAGGCTTGCAACCAATCGGGCTACTCGAGAGGAGGCGGCCAGCGCAGCGCGCCGATGCGCCTGATGGAGGGCGATCGGCTGGACGAGTCGGCCACCGTTCTGCGTCGCGGTGCTGTGCGGGCGTCTGCCGCTTGGGTGGGACGTTGCCGGAGTGTCCATCGCGCTCGGCCTGGCTGGTCAGCCGGAGGTGGCGAACCATCCGTTGACGTCTGCGATGAGATGGGTGTCGACCGACGCGTAGAAGCAGACGTAGCCGTCCGCCGAAACCGGCGCGATGACCGCGTTCGGAACGGTTTGACCGGTGACGAAGTTCAGG
>JAOBWK010000060.1 GCA_025463305.1 Ilumatobacteraceae bacterium | reverse complement strand
GAACCTGAACTTCGTTGCCGGCCAAACCGTGCCGAACGCTGTCATCGCCCCCGTGTCAACGGACGGGTTCGTCTGCTTCTACGCCAGCGTCAACACCCACCTGATCGCCGACGTCAACGGCTGGTTCCCGAGCTGACAACCTCTGACATGCACTGTTGCGTTGTTCGTTCGGGTGTCGCGGCCGCAAGGCCAGATACGATGTTTTGGTTCAGTTGGGTTGTTCTGCGCAGGCGGTGATCGCGGCAGCCGCTCCCCAAGAACACAGAACGCTCCCGCCGAACCGCACAGAATCCCCGAGGCAGCACCGAGAAGCGATCGCATAGCCGGCGGTAAGTGCGCGGGAGCTGTGACAGCGGTTGGACGCCCCGGCCACGCCCGCACGCCGCGGATATTGTCCGGGGATGGAGGAACGAGAGATCCAACGGATGGCCACCGCGTTGGTCAAGGGCGGGGCGAGCGCGACGATGGGCACGGCGGTGCTCACCGATCAGCGGCTGATCTTCTTCGATCAGCGCTTCGCCGCGAACGTGGGCATCGGCGGCGTGGCGGGTGCTGCGGTGGCTGGCGCGCTGCAGCATCGTCACGAGGCGGACGGTCCGCTGTTCGCGATCGACCTGGATCAGATCGTCGGCGCCGGGCAGCGCCGCAAGATGCTCAACAAGGACCGGATCGCCATCACCACCGGAGCCGGCGAGGTGCTGTTGAACGACGGCTGGAAGCGCTTCGGTCCGGCGCTGCGCGAGGCGATCGCCGCCCGAGGTCGCACCGTCGTCGACGACGGCGCCGAGGCGTGGCGGGTCAGCTGACCGACTCGTCGAGATCGCCCAGCTTGAACACCCGCTTGGCGTTCTCGCGGAGGAACTTCGGCCAGACGTCGTCGCGGAGCGGCACGTTGCGCATCTCCGTGAAGATCCGCTCGAGCGTGAGTCCGGCAGGGTAGTAGCCGGCGTACATCACCTTCTCCGAGCCACGAGAGTTGGCGTAGTCGATGATCGCCTTCGGGTAGTACTTCGGGGCGAAGGCGCTCGGCATGTAGTAGAGCCCGGGCCACTTCAGCATCAGCTTGACGGCCAGGTCCTCCCACGGCTCGGCGCCGTGGCGCATCACGATGCGCAGCTCGGGGAAGTCGTAGCACACCTGATCGAAGTGCATCACGTTCTGGCACTCGGCGGGCACCCGCGGGCCGGGGATGCCCGCATTGCTGATGATCGGGATGTCGAGGTCGATGCACGTCTGGTAGATCGGGTAGTAGCGACGGTCGCTGACGGGCACCTGCGGGATGCAGCCGGCCGGGAACGTGGTGACCGCGCTGAGGCCGTGCTGCTGATGGGTCGCACGGATCTTGCGGACTGCGCCGGTGATGTCGTTCGGATCGATCTCGGTGCTGAAGAACACTCGGTTCGGGTAGCGCTTCTTGGCCTCGATCGAGTTCTCGTTCACGCCGAACAGGCCGGCGGCCACGCCCCATCGGTCCATCTCGCCGAACGTCACCTCGACCGGGTCGCGGTCGCCGGCCTCGTCGGGCGTGTCCTTGAACATGTAGCCGGCGGGCATGACCGACGCGTCCTCGCCCGTGTCCTTGATGCCGGCGCGCAGGTACTCGTACGTGGCCTTCTTGTCGCGGAAGGGGAAGCCGATCATCAGGTCGATCGCGCCGATGCCGTCGGGGTAGCTCATGGGGTGCTCCTGGCTGCGGCGATCGTGGATGTCGCCGTGCACCCAGTGTGAAGGGGTGGCGGGGTTCGTCTCGAAGCGAAGAAGCGAATGGCAGCGTCACCGAAGTGTCCACCGCGAGCTCCGGCACCGCTCCGGCACCTGACTGGTACCGTCGCGTCGATGGAGATCCCACTCGTCGACCTCTCGCATTGGGCGTCGGGCTCGGACGCCGACCGGCGTGCGGTGGCGGCTTCGCTCGACGCGGCCTTCGCCGACAGCGGCTTCGCGATCGTGGTCGGGCACGGCATCGATCAGGAACGGGTGCGCGTGCTGCGCGAGCAGGCGCTGGAGTTCTTCCTCCAGGAGGAAGCCGCGAAGCGACCGTGGGAGGTGGCCGACCTCACCGAGGTCGGTTGGATCCCGATGGGCATGGAGGCCAACGGTTACGCGTTCGGGGTCGAGACACCGCCCGACCTCAAGGAGACGTACTCGATCCGGCGGGGCGTGCCCGACCACGCGATCGGTGAGCCGGCGATGGTGGCGCTCGCCCGCGAGCACCTCGAGGCCGCCACCGAGGTGTACGAGCTGCTCGTCGACGCCTGCGCGCTGGCGCTGGGACTCGACGATCCGGCCGTGCTCAGCGAGCCGTGCCGCGACGCCTCGAACACGCTCAACATGAACTGGTACCCGGCCATCGAACGGATCGGGGCACCGCTGCCAGGCCAGTACCGGATCGGCCCGCACTCCGACTTCGGCTCGATCACCGTGCTCGACCGCGAGCCGGGCATCGGTTGCCTGCAGGTCGAGCTGCGCGACGGGCGCTGGGTCGACGCACCACACGTCCCGGGCGGACTGGTGGTGAACGCCGGCGATCTGTTGGAGATGTGGTCGGGCCGGCGCTGGCGATCGGCGCATCACCGCGTGCTGCCGCCCGATCCTGCGCACAGCACCGAGCAGCTCGTCTCACTGGTCGCGTTCTGCGATGTGCGGCCCGACACCCTCATCGCACCGCTCCCCGGGTCCGTGCCGGCGACCGCGTTCGCGCCCATCGTCGCCGGTGAGTGGATCGCCGAGAAGATGGCGCAGATCACCGTCAGGGCGTGATGTCGAGCAGCGTCGCGATCGCATGACGCCACGTGCGTCGCAGTTGCCGCGGTGTGCGGCCGAGATCGCGGGTCAGCAGCTCGTACGACTCGAACGACGTGAGCGACACGATCGACGTGATCAGGTCGGTGCGCGGCGCGCTCGTGAGCCCGGCCAGCTCGCGGTCGAAGTGATGCCGGGTGATGTCGGCGTGGTGACGGCGGAGGCCGGACATCGTCGACACCAGGTGCGGGCGCTCGACGGCCTGCAGCCGGGCGAAGCGGGCGACGGTGCCGATGGTCTCGTAGAGCCGGATCCGCGCCATGACGAAGCGGTCGATGCGGCGGGGGAGCGGGCCCTCGCCGATCCGCTCGATCTGGAAGAGATGGTCGTAGCGCCCGAAGAAACGTGCGAGGGTCTGCTGGTGCAGCTCCTCGAGGGTCGGGAAGTAGCGGAACAGCGACGCCATCGACACGCCCGCGCGCTCGGCCACCAACTCGGTCGACGGCGGGGAGTGGCCGTCGCGGACAAGGTCGATCATCGCGTCGATGACGGCCAGCCGGCCGCGCTCGCGGCGTGCGCTCCGCCCGTCGATCGACTCCGTCTCGTCAGTCATGGCCGGATGATATCCCACATCGTCATCTTGTGAGAGTCATACTCGCAAAAACTCTTGAGAGCATGACTCTCACGAGTTAGAGTGGTCGGGTGAGCACTCCTCCGATCATGACCGTGACCACCCTCGGCACCGGCAATCCGATCCCCGACGCGAACCGGGCCGGACCATCCACCCTGGTCGTCGCGGGCGCGACGCGCCTGCTGTTCGACGCCGGCCGCGGGGTGGTGATGCGGCTCGCGGCCGCCGGTGTGTTCCCCGTGATGCTCGATGCGGTGCTGCTCACCCACCTGCACAGCGACCACATCACCGACCTCAACGACGTCATCGTGTCGCATTGGATCATGAGCCAGACGCCCACCACGCTGCACGTCTACGGCCCACCGCGCACCGCCGAGGTGGTCGACGCGATCATGCGGATGCTGGCCCCGGACGTGTCCTACCGGATGGCGCACCACGACGATCTCGGATGGGCGCCACAGATCGAGGTGCACGAGCTGCACGGCGACGACACCCTCGAGATCGGCGGCATCGCGCTGTCGGTGCGGGCCACCGATCATCGCCCGGTGGAGCCGACGGTGGGCTTCCGCATCGACCACGGCGGCAAGAGCGTGGTGATCGCCGGTGACACCGTGCCGTGCTCGGGGCTCGACGAGCTGTGCGCCGATGCCGATGTGTACGTGCAGACGGTCATCCGGCCCGACCTGGTCGTGCTGATCCCGAGCGCGCGGTTCCACGACATCCTCGACTACCACTCGAGCGTCGAGCAGGCGGCCCAGACCGCCGCCCGCTGCGGAGTCCGGACCCTCGTGTGCACCCATCAGGTGCCGTCGATGCAGCCCGGTCAGGTCGACGAGTGGCGCAGCATCGCCGCCCGGCACTTCACCGGCACGATCGTGATGGCCGAGGACCTCACGTCGGTACCGGTGTAGCGGCCCGCAGCTCGCGCACCATCGGGATCACCCGGGTGCCGTAGAGGCCGATGCTCTGCATCAGCAGCTCGTGCGGCAGCGAGCCGGCGCTGTACTTCATGTCGAACCTCGACAGGCCGAGGGTCTGGCTGGTGGCGGCGATCTTGCGGGCCACCGTCTCCGGTGAGCCGACGTACAACGCGCCGTCGGGTCCCGCCTGCTGCTCGAACTCGGCGCGGGTCATCGGGCCCCAGCCGCGCTCGGCGCCGATGCGGTCGCGCATCCGCTTCATGTGCGGGTAGAGCTGCTCCTTGGCGAGATCGTCGGTCTCGGCGATGTGCCCGGGGGAGTGCACGCCGACGGGCTGGGACGGCTTGTCGAACTCGGCCAGGGCGCGGTGGTAGAGATCGACGAACGGGGCGAAGCGGGCGCTGTTGCCGCCGATGATGGCGAGCATCAGCGGCAGGCCGTGATGGGCGGCGCGCACGACGGATTCGGGGCTGCCGCCGACGCCGACCCACGTGGTGAGCGAGTGGCTGTCGGTGATGGGATACACCTGCTGCTCGGTCAGCGACGGCCGGGTGCGGCCGTTCCACGTGACGGGGTGCTCGGTGCGCAGCCGGGTGAACAGCTCGAGCTTCTCCTCGAACAGCTCCTCGTACTGGCTCAGCTCGTACCCGAACAGCGGGAACGACTCGGTGAACGATCCACGACCGAGGATGACCTCGGCGCGACCGTGCGAGGCGGCGTCGAGCGTCGCGAAGCGCTGGAAGACGCGGACCGGGTCGTCGGAGCTGAGCACCGTGACCGCGGACCCGAGGTGGATCCGCTCGGTCTGCCCGGCGATGGCCGCGAGGACGACTTCTGGTGCCGACACGGCGAAGTCGTTGCGATGGTGCTCGCCGACGCCGAAGAAGTCGATGCCGAGCTCGTCGGCGAGAACGCCCTGGTCGATGACGTTGCGGATGACCTGGGCATCCGTGAGTGCGCGGCCGTCGGCATCGACCGTGACGTCGCCGAACGTGTCCAGCCCCAGCTCCAGCTCGGTGTGTCGTTCGTCGGTCATGATCGCCCTCGTCCTCGTGTCGTCGGCGCACTTCATTGCGCTCGCAACGATGTGAACAACGTGCCGGCGCGGATCATTCCAGGGCCGGCAACAGTGTCAGGAACGTCTCAAGGTCGCTGGGCGATCTGCCGATACCCACCATGTGTTGACCCCCCGGATTCCGCGCGACGAAGCGGCCCGGCTCGACGCGCTGGAACGGTTGCAGATCCTCGACACGGCGGCCGAGGAACGCTTCGACCGGCTGACCGAGCTGGCGTCGACGGTGCTCGGCACACCGATCGCGCTCGTGTCCCTGATCGACCGCGACCGGCAGTGGTTCAAGTCCCGAGTCGGAGTGGACGCAACCGAGACCTCGCGAGACATCTCGTTCTGCGGGCACGCGATCGCGGAGGACGGCCCGGGTGTGTTCGTGATCGAGGACGCCAGCCTCGACGCCCGGTTCGCCGACAACCCGCTGGTCACGGGTGACCCGGAGATCCGCTTCTACGCCGGGAAGGTCGTGCACGACGCGGCCGGCTTCCCGGTCGGCACGCTGTGCGCGATCGATCGACGCCCCCGCCGGCTCGATGACGCGCAGATGCGAGCGCTCGAGCAGATCGCCCTCCTCGTCGAGCACGAGCTGGAGCGCAGCACCGAGCTGCAGCTGCTCGTCGATCTCGACGCCAGCGAGCACAAGAAGGCGCTGATCCTGGACACCCTCTCGGAGGGCGTCGTGCTCCAGAGCAGCGATGGCAAGGTCATCGAGTGGAACCCTGCCGCCGAACGCGTGCTCGGACTCACCGGCGACCAGCTCTGCGAGCGCACGCAGGCCGACCGACGTTGGATCGCCTACCTGCCGGACGGCACTCCCTGGGCGGCCGCTGACCGTCCCGCGGCCGAGGTGCTGCGCACCGGCGTGGCCGTCCACAACGCGCTGATGGGCGTGCTCCACCCCGACGGCAGCCGGCGCTGGCTACGGGTGAACGCCGAGCCGATCGCGGCCCCCGACGGCGGCGGGCGCCAGGTGCTCACGGTGTTCGCCGATGTCACCGTCGAGGTCGACGAGGCCGAGCGGCAGCGGGTGCTCGAGGACGCCCTGGCCCGCAGCGAGCACATGTCGCGGGTGTCCCTCGATGCGCTCGAGCAGGGCGTCATGTTCGCCGACCGCACCGGCACGATCCATCGGATGAACCCTGCGGCGCAGCGGATCCTCGGCTACTCGCTCGACGAGCTCACCGCGCTCTGGAAGTCCGGGGGATGGCAGACGTACGACGAAGCCGGCCGCACGCTGGCGCTCGCCGACTGGCCGCTGATGCGGGCGCTGCGCGACGAACAACGCGTCGAGGGGCAGATCGTCGGCTGGCGTCGCCGCGACGGCCAGCGCATCCTCGTGCGCGTCTCGTGCGAGCCCAACGGCGACGGCGAGGGCAGCCTGGTCCTGGCGTTCACCGACATCACCGCCGATCACCTGGCCAGGCGGCTGCTCGACGCCACGCTCGACACGGCCCCCGTCGGCCTGGCCATCCTCGACACCGACCGCTCGATCCTGCGCTGCAACGCGACGTTCGCGGATCAGGCCGGACGCTCCGTCGAGGACCTGATCGGTGTCGACGTGGTCACGCTCGTCCGCGTCGATCACCAGCCCGACGCCAGCCTGGTCGGGCGGAACCTGCGCGAGGGCGTGCGTTCCGGCGCCGAGTTGGAGCAGTGCGTCGTGCGCCCCGACGGCACCGAGATCTGGGTCAAGACCCACCTCGCGATCATCCCCGACCCCGATCGTCCGCTGGCGATCGCGGCCACGTTCGACGTCACCGTCGAGCGCGAGCTGCTCCGCGAGCTGACCCGCTTCGGCTACCTCTTCCAGCATGCCAACGACATCATCCTGGTCATCGACGTCGCCGGCAACGTCCTCTACGCCAGCCCGTCGAGCGAGCGGATCCTCGGCTACCCCGCGGGGTGGGAGCACCCCGGCGGGATCCTCAACATCGTCCATCCCGACGATGCCCAGGCGGCGGCGGCCGAGCTGGGCGCGTTGATCGCCGGCACCCGCGAGCCCGAGCCGTTCACCGCCCGGATCCGCACGTTCACCGGCGGATGGAAGCACATCGAGTGCGTCGGCGTGAACCTGCTCGACGAGCCGGCCGTCGGCGGCATCGTGATCACGGCCCGCGATGCCACCGAGCGGGTGCGGCTCACCGAGCAGCTCGCCCACCAGGCCCAGCACGACGCGCTCACCGATCTCCCCAACCGCCAGCTCCTCGAGGACCGGCTCACCCGCGCCCTCGCCCGGGCGCACCGCGGGGGCACCCGGATCGGGCTGTGCTTCATCGACCTCGACGGGTTCAAGGCGGTCAACGACACCCTCGGGCACGCGGTGGGCGATCAGCTGCTGGTCGACGTCGCTCAGTGCCTGCGGACCACGATCCGCGCGGGCGACACGGCGGCGCGGATCGGCGGCGACGAGTTCGTCATCGTGCTCGACGCCATCGTCAGCACCGACGACGCGCTCGAGGTGGTCACCCGAGTGCGCAACAGCCTGCTCGAGATCAACGACACGGCCCGACACATCTCCTTCGGGGCGAGCATCGGCATCGCGCTCAGCGAGCCCGACGACACCACGTCGTCGCTGCTGCTGCGCGCCGACGTCGCGCTCTACCGCGCCAAGGAGACCCACGACTCGGCGATCAGCCTCGTCGCATAGCCGGCCTCAGGTCGCGGCGGGTCCGGCCGCGTTGGCGGCCTTCACCGCGGCGAGCAGGCCGTCGCGGGCGTTGCGTGCGGTCTCGGTGTGGCCGGCCAGCGCCTGCAGCTCGGTGCCGGCGCGGATGGCCGCGCGGGCGCCCCACACGTCGAACGCGCGGTGAACGGAGCGCTTGTTGATCTGGGTCAGATCGCTGGGGATGCCCGCGATGCGGCTCGCGATGGCGAGCACCTTGGCCTCCAGCTCGGCGGCCGCGAACGCCTGGTTGGCGAAGCCGATCTCGGCAGCGCGAGTGCCGGAGATCGCATCGCCGGTGAGCATCAGCTCCATCGCGTGGCGCATGCCCAGCAGCACGGTGTGGTACTGGAAGTCAGGCGGGCTGATGATGCGCACCACGGGGTAGCTGATCAGCGCGTCGTCGGCGACGTAGACGAGGTCACACGCGGACGCCATCTCGGTGGCGCCGCCGATGGCATATCCGTGGACCTGGGCGATCACCGGTTTGGCGAGGTCCCAGACCCCGAACCAGGTGTCGTTCGCCTGGCGCGCCCACTGCCCGTCGCCAGGGGCGGAGTAGTAGGGCGGATCCTCCATCAGCTTGGAGCCGAGGTCGTAGCCGGCCGAGAAGCACGCGCCGGCACCGCGGATGATGGTGACCCGAACCTCGGGATCGTGATCATGGGCCCGCAGCGCGTCGATCACGGCCGAGCGAAGCGGCGTCGAGATCGCGTTGCGCTTGTGGGGGCGGTTGAGCGTGATCCGCCGGACGCCCTCGGCAGGCGTGTCGATCAGGATGAGATCGGCTTCGGCCGGCGTGGTGGGGGTCGCGGTGTCGGGCAGTTCGGTCATGACGTCTCCGTGTTGAGCTCGGCGATCAGATCGAGCGCCTCCGGTTGGGTGGCGCTGACGATGAGCCCGGTGACGCCCGTTGGCACCATTCCCTGCGCCCAACGCTCGCGGATGCGCGCCGGAGAGCCGAGCAGCGCGTTCCGCTCGAGGTAGGCGTCGGGCACCGCGGCGATCGCTTCGGCCTTGCGCCCGTCGCTCCACAGGTCGGTGATCCGCTGTGCGTCCTCCGGGTACCCGGCTCGGGCCATCGCCTCGCGGTGGTAGTTGTGGGTGCGGCTGCCCATCCCGCCGACGTACATGCCGGTGCGGGGCCGCATCGCATCGAGGACGGATTGCACGTCGTCGGTGATGTTCACCGTGATCCCGTTGAACACCGGGAACGCCGACGGCACGGGCAGTTCGGGCGAACGAGCGGCGAACCCCGCGTCGAGCGAGCCGGCGACGTCGAGGGTGCCGCGACCGGAGATGCCCATCGGGAACCAGCCGTCGGCCAGTTCGGCGGCGAGGGCCACGTTGCGCGGCCCGCCTGCGGCGATCCAGATCGGGATGTCGCCCATGGGGTGCAGGATCGACTTCAGCGCCTTGCCCTGGCCGAGGCTGCCCGGTCCGTCGTACGGCAACGAGATCTCGGTGCCGCTGTGCGAGACGGGCCCTTCGCGGCGCAGCGTGGACCGCAGGATGGTGACGTAGTCGCGCAGCTTGGTGGTGGGCTTGCCCCACGCCTGGCCGTACCAGCCCTCGACGATCTGCGGACCGGACACGCCGACACCGACGATCATCCGGTTGCCGCCCGCCAGTGCGTCGATGGTCATCGCGTGCATCGCGAGCGTGGTCGGCGGGCGCGCGGCGATCTGGGCGATGCACGTGCCGAGCTTGATCCGGCTCGTCAGCCCGGCCAGGTAGGCGAGGGGCGACAGCGCGTCGGCGCCGTATGCCTCCGCGCTCCACACCGAGTGGAAGCCGAGCGACTCGGCGCGCTGCACCATGTCGAGCTGCACGTCGATGCGTGGCTGGGCGTACGTGTCGAGCCGGAACCCCAGATCGACGGGGCGTGTCGGGTTGGTCGCCATGATCGACGAACGTAGCGGGCAGGCCGGAGCGGACTCCGACCGGGGAGGGTCGGGCCGGGCAGAGTCGGGCCGGGTGCGACCGGGGTGGGCGGATGCCCGGCGAGCGGTGGGCGAAGATGTCCGGATGCCCGACGCGACGGACCAGGCGGTGACGGCGTCGGCCGTGGACGCGTTCGACGAGTCGGCGACCCGGACGTTCGCCTGGCTGTGCCGGATCGGTGGCGCGTCGCGGGCGGTCGAGGTACTGCCGGGTGTCTACGCCTCGATCGTGCGCGGCGGCGCCGCAGACGAGCGGTCGCTGATGGCAGTCGGGTTCCGGTTGCTCGGGGTCGAGACGTCGGTGGAGGTGCGTGCCGTGGCCGAGCTGTGCATCGTGCGCGGCCTCGACCACGCTGCGGCGGCCGCGCTGCTAGGCCGGTCGGCGGGCGAGGTCGCAGCCGCCCTGTCGCAGGCCGTTGCCACGTTCGGATCGGATGCCGCATCGGTCGACTCCACGTTGCGTCGCGACGAGATCTGGCTGGACGACGTGACCCGGGCCCGATGCCGGACGGCGATCGCACTCGACGCGACGGAGGTCACCGCCAGTGCATCGCCTCGGGCCGGGGGCCGCGCCCGCCTGGTCCTCGCCGGGTTGGTCGTCGTCGTGCTCGTGGTGGTGGCCGTCGTCGTGATCCGCCACGACGATGGGTCCGGCCCGGCAGCCCTCGCCGGCCCTCCGTCGCTGCGATGGCAGCACACGATCGACGGGTACCTCGTGTCGGGGTTGCCCGACGGTGACTCGGTGTACACGGTCGAGCAACGCGGTCACTCGCTCGTCGCCGAGCGGCTGGACATGCGGACGGGGAGCGTCCGCTGGTCGAGGTCCATCGACGGCGCGGACTCCGGATCGCATCCGCAGACGGGGCCCTCGGGGGTCCTGGCGCAGATCATCGACGGCTCGATCGCCATCGTCCGCAGCGGGCTCGGCGACGATCAAGCGCTGCTCGAGATGGTCAGCGAGGCCGATGGAAGCGTCCGCTGGACGGCGGAGACGGCCACCAACACGGTCGTGCTGGATCCGAACGGGTTCGTGTTGAACGGGCCCGAAGGTGGTGCGACGCAGGTGCAGGCGATCGACGACGCCGGACACCGGCTGTCCGCGCCGCTCACCGTCGACGCACAGGCGACAGCCAACGGCTCGCTCCTCGTCGATGACGGCGTGCTGGTCCGGCTGCCCGCTGGTTCGATCACGCCCATGCTGCACTTCGGGTTCGCCCACCCGAAGACCGTCGCGACGATGGTCTCGCTGCGCGACGGCGGGGTCGCGCTGACGACGGTCTCGCCGCCGACGACGACGACGTCGAACGGCGCCACGGTCGAGACCGCGGCCGGCGACGACACGACGATCACCCGCCTCGACGCCACCGGAGCCGTGCTGTGGACGCTCGATCCCGGACTGGGATCGATCGGCGCGCTCCAGGAGATGGACGGTGGGCGGCTGTTCGCTCAGGCCCAGAACACGTTCATCATCATCGACCTGGCGACCGGCAAGGCGATCACCGTGCCGCGCGCGTACCAGCACCTGCAGGTCGTGCCGGGTCCCGACGGCCGCGATGTCGTCCTCGGCTTCCAGGGTGCGACCAGTGGCAACGGTGGAACGGGCGTGGCGGTGATCGACGTCGCGACCGACGACCAGATCGAGGGCGGTCAGGGCTCGTTCCGGACCATCGCCGGCATCGAGGGCTTCATCGAGCCACAGATCACGGCGCTCGCGGACACCAGCGGGAACGGCGCGGTGCTCGTCCGGTCGACGCCTCCCGATGACGCCCCCGGTGTGCTGCTCAGCCGAGTCGACCTCAGGGACGGCTCCACCACCTGGCAGATGCATCTGACTCCGGCCGTCGCCGTCGACGTGTCGGGCGACGACCTGCTGACGGCGTCGACGGGCGCGTCCTCGTCGACCCTTTCGGTCTACGGTCCCTGAGATCGCGGGCCGGTACAGTCGGCCGGCATGCGTCCGACGATCGACATCGATGCCGCCGCGCTGGCCGCGGTCGACGCGGTGTTCGCCGACTTCCAAGGTCGGAACGAGTCGCCGGGCATGGCCTACGGGATCGTCGTCGACGGGCAGATCGTCCACGCCGGCGGCGTCGGGTCGGCCGTGGCGAGGAGCGACGATGATGGCGCCTCCACCGTCGGGCCTGCGCTCGGTGCCGGCAGCGTGCTGCGCATCGCCTCGATGACGAAGAGCTTCACGGCGGCAGCGGCACTGCTGCTGCGCGACGAGGGCGCGCTTCGGCTCGACGAACCCATCGGGACGTACGTGCCCGAGCTCGAGTCGTTGCGACTGCCGACGCCGGACGCACCCGTTCCGACGATCCGGATGTTCCTGACGATGTCGGGTGGCCTGCCCACCGACGACCCGTGGGCGGATCGCGAGGAGTCGATGTCGCCGGACGATCTGTCGGCGTTGTTGGAGGGTGGGTTGTCGTTCTCCGGTGTGCCGGGCACCGGTTTCCAGTACTCGAACCTCGGCTTCGTGATCGTCGGGCGGGCCATCGCCAACGTCACGGGTGAGCGGTTCCACGACGTCGTCCGGAGCCGGCTGATCGAGCCACTGGGGATGACGTCGACCGGCTTCTCGCTCGGTGAGGTGCCAGCGGATCACGTCGTCGCCGGCCACCATCAACCCGACGACGTGTGGCACGTCGAGCCGTTCGCCGAGCCGGGGGAGTTCTCGCCGTTGGGCGGGATCTTCAGCTCCGTCCGCGACCTGGCGACGTGGGTCGGCGGGTTCACCGCCGCGTTCGTGCCGTTCGACGGTGATGACGGGCATCCGCTCTCGCGGGCGACCCGGCGGGAGATGCAGCAGCTGCAACGGTTCAGCGACGTCACGGTGCCGACGCCGCGCACGTCGCCGGCGACGCCGACGGTGAGCGCACGCGTCACCGGCTACGGCCTCGGGCTGATGGTGGTCCACGACACGCGTTGGGGGCACATCGTCGGCCACAGCGGCGGTTATCCGGGCTACGGCTCGCACATGCGCTGGCATCCGGCCACCGGCGTCGGCGTGATCGCGCTCGGTAACGGTCGCTACGTGCCGGCCAGCCAGCCGGCATCCGCCGCGTTGGAGGTGGTGCTCGCCGCGCTGCACGCGCCCGCCGCGCGACAGACGCGTTGGGCGCGGACGCGGGAGCTGCAGCGCACGGTGCAGCAGCTGGTGCTTCGCTGGGACGACGCCGTCGCCGATGCGATCTTCAGCCGGAACGTGGACCTCGACCTCGGTCGGGCCGCGCGACGCGACGAGGTCGCCGAGGCCGTCGCCCAGCTCGGCGTTGTCGACGCCGACCAGGAGGACCCGTCGCCCGACTCGCCGAGCGCGGCCGAGATCGACTGGTGGATCACCGGCGAGCACGGCCGACTGCGGATCGAGCTCGGCCTCACGCCCCACGCCGCGCCGCTGGTGCAGGCGCTCGACGTCGAGTTCGTCGGTACGCCGAGCGCGGCGCTCGCAGCTGCTGCGACGGCCGTCGCGACGGGACTCTCCGACGGTGTCGATGGCGAGGCGGTGCCGACCATCGAGTGCATCGCGTGGAAGCACCCCGACAGCGCCACCTTCCGGGTCCGCATGGGCGTCGACGAGTGGAAGGCCGAGCTCACCGTCGACCCGGCCACCGACGAGGTGAGCGCGAGCACGATCACCCGCACGCCACCGTCGGTGCAGCGGTTCGCCGTGTGGGACGACCCGATCGGGTGATCAGTCGATCGGCGTGCTCACGTCGATGTCGTCCGGATGAGGCGCGGTCGTGGCGCCGAGCTCGTCGGCCCACGCGGCATGGTTCCGTCGGGCCCACGCAGTGCTGACGACTCCTGTGCGCATGCCGCGCCGTGACTCGGGATCGCCGACCGCGTAGCGGATGTGGCCGAGCACGAGCAGGCCGAGCGCAAGCGCGAACCAGTCGTGGACGAACGTCGATCCCGTGCGCCAGGCGAGCCGGGTGAGATCGGGGAAGTACATCGCCGTGCCGCTGGCGAGCAGGACGACGATCGCGCCGGCGCTCAGCGCTGCGTTGAGCTTCTGGCCGGCGTTGAACTTGCCCACTCGGATCGTGCCGTCGCGACGCTTGCGGCTGCGCAGCCATCGCCAGTCGGCGGAGGTGAACCGGTTCAGCAGATGCATGTCGCGGCGGTAGGCAGCGAAGCAGAACCCGAGCACGATCGGGATCGGCAGCGCGAAGCCGCAGTACACGTGGAGCAGCTTGACGATCCGGCGATGCCCGATCGGCGCCGACAGGAACCCGTTGTAGAGGATCGCTGCCGTGCTCATGCACGTCAGCATCAAGATCGCGATCGACCGGTGGACGAGGTGCTCGGCGCGCTCGAACCGGCGGAGGTCGAGCGTCGCGCCCTTCGCGGGTTCAGCCGACAGGGTCATCGTCGCGCCCGTTCGAGTCGCCGATCCACCCGTCGACGTCGTAGTTGCCCTCGTTCTCCCAGTAGCCGGGCACGACGTCGGAGGTCACCTCGATGCTCGACAGCCACTTGGTGCTCTTGTAGCCGTACATCGGGGCGACGTACATCCGCACCGGACCGCCGTGATCGTGGGTGACGGGCTTGCCGAGCATCTGCAGGGCGACGATGACGTCGCTGCGTCTGGCCTGATCGAGGGTGAGGCTCTCGGTGTAGGTGCCGTCGAAGGAGCCGAAGCTGATCGCCGCAGCGGCCGCGGTGGGCTCGGCTGCATCGAGGAGGTCGGACAGGCGGACGCCGCTCCAGTGCACCTCCGGCACCCGCCAACCGGTGACGCATTGGAAGTCGCGGGTGAGCATCGTCTGCGGCAACGCCTGCAGTTGACCGAGGGTGTACGTGGTGGGGTTGGCGACCAGCCCGCCGACCTCGAGCTGGTAGTTCGTGGCGTTCTTGGTCGGCACCGATCCCGTGACCGAGTAGTAGCGGAACGTGGCGCCGAGCGGCAGCAGACCGGTGAGCCCGGTCGGATCGGCGTTCTGGATCGGCGCCAGCCAGCGGGCGAGGTGGTCCTGCACGGTGCGCCCGGTGACGATGCCCGCCGCGCCGAGCGCCGCCAGCCCGAGCACGATCCGCCGGCCGACCGGCGACCCCGCGCCGGGCGGGTTGACGCCAGCGGGCTCGGCCGCGACTGGCTCGGCGTCGCTCATCGACGCGTGCTCACGGCTGCGGCGGGTCGGACCGGCGGCGGAACCCGCCCAGCCGACCGAGACCGGAGGCGATCAGCCCGAGGCCGACGACGGCGATCACCGGTCCGGCGACGGCCCAGAAGTTCGAGTTCGTCATCGAGCTGCCCTTGACGACGCCGATGCCCTGGAACATGAAGAGCAGCCCGAGCAACGTGATGACCACGCCGCCTGCGACCTTGGTCGGGTTCTTCATGGTCTCGTCCTCATCGTCGCCTGCCGTCGCGACCATACCGTGATGCCGCCGAGATGGCTGGTCGCTCAGGCATACAGGCGGAGCAGCGTGAAGGCCGTCATGCCGACGGCCATCATCACGAGCATGTTGCGCGTCTTCGCGAACACGGCCGCGGCGATCAGCACCGCCCACAGTTGGTTGTTGTGCCACGTGAACGCGAAGCCGTGGTCGCGGGCGAGCACGTCGGGAGCGACGATGGCCGTCAGCGCACAGGCCGGCGCGTAGCGCAGTGCCCGCTCGACCGTCGGCGGAAGTCGCAGCGAGGCAGGCAGGACGAAGAAGCTGCTGCGGGTGACGACGGTGGCCATCGCCATCCCCGCGCACACCAGCAACATGTGCCCCCAGCTGTTGATGCCGTTCATGATCCGTAACCGCCCTCGTGGGCGGCCACTTCGGCCGCTTCCTCCACAGCGCCCGCGCGCTTGGGCAGGTGCGTCTCGGCGACGACCGCGACGGTCACGCCGGCCACGACGGACGCAAGCAGCCCGAGCTTGAGCGGCACGTGCGCGGTCGCCACCGAGCCGACACCGGTGACGACGACGCCGAGGATCGCCGGCACCCGGGTGACCATCGGGATGAGCACGGCGACGAGCGCCAGCACGGCTGCCAGCTCGAGGCCCCACGATGTCGGCGCCAGGCCGCCGAGGAAGATGCCGACCACCGACGACGCCATCCACGACGTCCAGTTCACGACGGCCAGCCCGTAGAAGAAGCCCCACTGCTCGGGCGTCCCGCGCTCGGTCGCCCCGGAGAAGCGCTGCATGAAGAGCGCGAACCCGACGTCGCCATTGAGGTAGCCGGCGAAGAGGCGTTGCTTCCACGTCAGGTTGCCGAAGTAGGAACGCGACGCGGCCGAGAAGATCACGAAGCGGAGGTTGACGAACGTGGCCGTCAGCCACACGACCACCAACGGAGCGCCGGTGACGAGCAGCGGGAGCACGGCCAGCTGGGCCGAGCCGGCGAAGACGCCGAAGGTCATCACCAGTGCGATGGGGACCGACAGTCCGCCCTTGACGAGCGCGACGCCCGTGACGAGCCCCCACGCCGCGATCGCGATCGACGGTGTCCCCATGACCCGCACGCCGGCCCGGAACCCGGCGCGATCGATCGGGGGAAGGATGCCGCCGCGCGCAGGTGTCTGGACGGCCTCGGTGCTCACCGCGAACCATGATGCCGCATGCCGATGCTTGCATCAGGAACGATTCGAAACCTCGATCCTTCCTGCGTGTTCCGTGATCGACGTCACCCCTTCGTGCCGGCACGATCGGAGGAACATTCAGCCGTTCTGGGTTGTGATAGAACGTGTGTTCGATAGTGTTGGAGGCATGCAGTCGGCGCTCGACACCATCCACCAAGGCACCACCGCCCTGCTGGCCGCCGATGCAGCGCTGCTTCCCGTCGACGAGTTGGGGCCGTGCATCTTGTCGATGCAGGCCGAGATCGACCGGATCCGCATCGCCCAAGCCCGGGCACTGCTGGAAGCAGACCGACACCGGATCTGGATGGCGTCCGGGCATCGCTCGATCGAAGCCTGGCTCGCCGCGAACGGCAAGACCACCACCGGTGCCGCAGCCCAGCAGAAGAAGCTCGGCGAAGCACTCGACAAGTCACCTGAGCTCGCCGACGCCGTCTCGGCCGGCGACATCACCCCGGACACCGCCGCAGCCCTGTTGCCCGCGTTGGGGTCGGATCACACCGGCGACGTCGCCGAACTCGTCGAAGCCTGCAAAGGCGCCACACCCGCCCAAGCCCGCGACGCCGGGACCCTGTTCCAAGAGCTCAACCCGCCCGACGGACAGACCGACGCCGAACGCGAACACGCCAAACGCCAACAACGCGGGATCCGGTTCACCGACCTCGGCGACGGCATGACCCGCATCGACGGCAAGTTGAC
>JAOBWK010000038.1 GCA_025463305.1 Ilumatobacteraceae bacterium | reverse complement strand
GGCGCTGGGCGTGGACCGCGCCGTCGAGGCGGCCGTCGCTGCGGTCGGCCCGGAGGCGGTCGCCGCGACGCTGCCGCGGCTGCAGCCGCTCGCGCTCACGCCCCGGACGCGTGCGGCGATCAAGGCCGCCGGCGGCCTCGATCAGCTCCGAACCGAGGTGCAACGCGCGACGGGCGCTGATGCGGTGCCGATCGCCGAGCTCGAGCGGATCAAGCCGCGCACGATCGTGACCATCGTGATGGCGGCGATCGCGCTGTGGACGCTCGTCCCCCAGTTCGTCGGCATCGGCTCGGTGTGGACCGAGCTGCGCCAGGCCGACTGGTGGTGGGCGGTCGCCGCGCTCGGGCTGTCCGCCGCCACGTACGTCGGGGCAGCGATCGCGCTCGACGGCTCGCTGTCCGAGCGCCTCCCACTGACGCCGAACATCGGGGTGCAGATGGCCACATCGTTCGTCGGCGTCGCCGCTCCCGGCGGCGGGCTGGCGCTGACGGCTCGGTTCCTGCAGAAGCGCGGCGTCGACACGCCGTCCGCGGTCGCCGCCATCGGTGTCGACTCGATCGCCGGCTTCGTCGTGCACGTCACGCTCACGGTGCTGTTCGTGTCGCTCGCCGGATCCTCCGGCCTGCGCACCTTCGACCTCCCGGCGGTGGGCACGATCGCGCTGATCGCCGCGGGCGTCCTGCTGGTGGCTGCATCCACCCTCGCCGTGCCGTGGAGCCGGCGGCTGATCACCACCCGTGTCCTGCCGGCCACCCGGCGTTCGATCGCGAACGTGGGCGACATCGCCCGTCAGCCGAGCAAGATGCTCGAGCTGTTCGGCGGCTCGGTCGCGATCACGATGGGCTACATCCTGGCCCTCGAGGTCGCGGTGTCGGCGTTCGGCGCCGGGCCGGCGTTCACCTCGGTGGCGCTCGTCTACCTCATCGGCTCGGCGGTCTCGTCCGTGGCGCCGACGCCGGGCGGCATCGGTGCGGTCGAGGCCGCGCTCATCGCCGGACTGACATCGGCCGGCATGCCGAGCACCACGGCCGTCGCCGCCGTCATCCTGTTCCGGCTCGCCACGTTCTGGATCCCGTTGCTGCCAGGATGGGGAGCGTTCGTGGCGCTGCAACGCTCGGGCGACATCTGACGGCAGCGCGGCCGCCGGATGGGTTCTCGCGTCCATGGGTGCCTTCGGCGGCGACGAGTGCGTGGCAGGCCACCTCGACATGATCGAGGCGTCTCGGTGCACCGCCCGCTGGGCGCGCGATGTGGTGGAGGACGACGTCCGTGAGACGCCAGCGCATCCGGGTTGCAGCCCCCTGACGCGATCGCCCCAGATGATCTGCCGAGCAACGATCGAGACCACGGATGTCGTCGCGCTGATGCAGCAGATGGGCATCCTCGGCCCGTGACCTACGGTGGCCGGATGGTCCTGCCCGACCGCTTCGATGCGACCTACTACCGCCGGTTCTACGGGCCGCAGCCGGTCCACGACCGGCGACGCATCGGCCAGCTGGCGTCCGGGATCACGTCGATGATGGCGTGGTGGCGGATCCCGTTGCGGAGCGTGCTCGACGTCGGCGCGGGCAAGGGCTACTGGCGCGACTGGCTCGGCGAGCACATGCCCGGTGTTCGCTACCACGGTCTCGAGATCAGCGAGCATGCGGCCGAGCGCTACGCACACGAGCACGGTGACATCTCGACGTGGTCGACGCGTCGGCGGTTCGACCTGACGGTCTGCCAGAGCGTGCTGCAGTACCTCGACGACGATGCGGTGCGCGCCGCGGTCGACACCATCGGTCGGGTGACGCGAGGCATCGCGATGATCGAGGTGCCGACCGACGCGGACCGGGTGGACATCATCGACGTCGAGCACACCGACATGGACGTCCACTGGCGCACGGGCGACTGGTATCGATCGGTGCTCGACCGCGAGTTCGTCGAGATCGGTGCCGGGCTGTGGCTGGGCCGGTCGTGCCCGGTGCCCTTCTTCGAGCTGGAGCGCGCCCGCCGCTCGTGACCACGCGCCCGGGTCGACGTACTCTCGCCACGGTGACCACGCGTCGGCGGGTCACATCGATCAGGGGGATGGCACATGGGTGGACGACTGGACGGCAAGGTCGCGATCATCACCGGAGGCAGCCGCGGGCAGGGCGCCGCGGAGGCACGTTTGTTCGTGACGGAGGGCGCGCGTGTGGTGATCGCCGACGTGCTCGACGAGCTCGGCGAAGCCGTCGCTGCCGAGCTCGGCGAGGCCGCCGTCTTCCAGCACACCGACGTGTCCAGCGAGGCGGATTGGGAGCGCGTCATCGCCGTCGCGGCCGAGCTCGGACCGCTGCGAGTGCTCGTCAACAACGCGGCGATCCTGAAGTTCAACTCGATCGCCGACACCACGCTCGACGAGTACATGAGCGTCATCAACGTGAACCAGGTCGGCACGTTCCTCGGGATGCGCTCGGCGATCGCGCCGATGCGGGCGGCCGGCGGCGGATCGATCGTCAACATCAGCTCGATCGACGGCATCGGCTCGAAGAACAGCCTCGTCTCGTACTCCAGCTCGAAGGGCGCGGTGCGAGCGATGACGAAGTCGGCCGCGCTCGAGCTCGGCCAGTTCGGCATCCGCGTCAACTCGGTGCACCCCGGTGGCGTCTACACGCCGATGATCGGCGACATCCCGCGCGCCATGTTCAATGCCCGGCACAGCCAGCTCGCGCTCGGCCGCGCGGCCGACGCCGTGGAGATCGCGACGATGGTCCTGTTCCTCGCTTCGGACGAGGCGTCGTACTGCACGGGCGCCGAGTTCGTCGTCGACGGCGGCTGGCTCGCCGGCGACATCAACCCGTTCCTGCCCGGCGCCCCGGCCCGGCCGGCCTGATCCGTCAGCTCAGCTCGTGGGCGGCGCCACGGCGTCGGTGGTCGGCACACCCGTGTCGGGCGGGGCGACGACCGGCGGCGTGTAGAGCGGCGTGCCACAGGCGAACGTGCCCGTGATGTGCTCACCGTTGGCCATCACGTCGAGCGTTCCCGAGGCCAGGCCCTCGCTCATCGTCACGGTGCCGGTGACGCTGTTCAGGCCCGGCACGCTGTTCCTGTCCGTTGTCGCCTCGGCAACGATCTGGGAGAGCGTCCAGGACTGACCGAGGACGAACGCGCTCTGATCGACGTCGCGTACCGTGTGCGGGCCGGGATCGACGCCGTCGGTCGTGGTGACCCACAGCAGCGCCGCGTTCGTTGCGTCGCCGTTGACCGGCGCGCCCCAGATGCCCAGTGTGATGCCCTGGTTGTCGAGGGCGCCGCAGCCGACGCCGACGAATCCGTTGTACGTGCCGGTGGTGGGACCGTCGAACGTCAGCCGCACGGGCGAGAACGGGAGGCCGTCGACCTCGCACGTGCCATCGGCGCTGCCCGGCACGAACGACAGGTTCGCGCCGTCGTACTGTCCGTCACTGACGACCAACCATGCCGCCGCGCCCGGGATGCTGCCGTTGGCGATGGTCTGCAGTCCCTGGGCGGTCGCCGCGGCGGCCACGGCCGGTGCGACCGTGTCGCAGGCCGCATCGACGAACAGCGCGTACGAACGCACCTCGTAGAACGAGGTCGAGCCGGCGATCGCGTCGGACACGGGTTGGCCGGCGAACAGCTGCTCGACGAGCGGCGGCACCACCGGATCCACGTCGGCATCGGCGGCCACGACGGGGTGCCACTTGCCGTCGCCCGCCGGCGCGGTGTCGGTGGTGGGCGTTGCCGTGGTGGGGGTGGCGTCGGTGGCCGGCGGGGCGACGGTGCCGGTCGACCCGGCGGTCGTCGCACCCGTCGATGCCCCGGTCGACGTCGCTGTGGAGGCCTCCGTGGAAGCGGCCGAGGTGTCGGCGACGGCGGTCGATGCCGTCGTGGCCGGCGCGGTCTTGCTGTCGCTGGAGCAGGCGACCAGACCAGCGGCGAGGGCGAACGCCGCAGCGCTCCTGATCAAGATCCGGGGCATCCATCGGCTCCTTCCGTGACGGGGAACGTGAAGACGCGACCGGTGTTGACGTCGGCCAGCGGCGTGCCACCGACGGTCACCTCGGCCACGGTGTCGCTGATGAAGAGGATGCCGAGCTGACCGTCGAGCGGTGAGATCACGCCGTGCTCGGGCAGGCCGGGATCGTCGGTGTTGTCCTTCGGCTGCTCCGGCACGTGGACCGCCACCGATGGCAGCGCAGAACCATTCGCCGGTAGCCCCGTCAGCTGTGACGCCACGGTGGCGAAGCCGCCCTGGTAGCCGCCGGAGAGCCCGACCGTGCCCGTGATGTAGCCGTCGAAGCCGTTGCACGCCTTGAGGTTCAGATCGACCTGGAGGCCGACGATGATGGCGTCGACCTTGGCCGAGCCGATGATGCTGCGGGCCTTGTTCTCACGCTGCTTCACCGTCACGGGGAAGTCGTTGGTCCACGGAGCGATGTGGTCGAGGATCGCGGCGATGAGCTGTGACGGCGACGGCCCGAGCCCCTGGAGATCGACTTCGATGTGGATCGTGCCCTCACGGGTCTCGTCCTTGCCCTGCCCGGGCGGCGCCTTCTGCGGTTGGGTCTGCAACGGCATCGTGACCATGCCATTGGCGTCGGTGATGTTGCCGAAACCACCGCCGGCGTTGTTGGCGTAGTTGCCGTCGGCGTAGTCCACCGAGAGGTGCTGTTCGAAGTTGGCACCGGTGGTCATCGTCACCTGTGCCTTCGAGATCGGCATGCCCGCTGCGGGGAGGTCCACCGAGGGCCCGTTGCCGGACACGATCTTGACGCAGTCGGCGAGCACCTTGGGCGTGTCCGACTTCGACGTGACGACGATCTTGACCTTCGTCTTGTTCGGCTCCGCACCCTTCTCGTGCTTGACCACCGGGCGCGGGTCCTGGGTGATCTTGACGTCGAGGTAGCCCTGGGCGAGCGCCGTCTGCAGGATCGCGCTGATCAGCGCGACGACGGCCGCGACTGCAGCAGCCGCACCCTCCGCACCGGCCTCTGCCGCTCCACCCGCCTCGGTCTCGATGTTGTCGAGGTTCTGCTCGATCTGCTCCCACGTCTGCGGGTTGAACTTCTGACCCCACTTGTCGAACGCGTCGTAGGCGCCGGTGAGCTTGTCGTAGTCGCCCTTCGTGCCCGTGATGATCTCGCACGGGTTCTTGGCCAGCGCACGGGCCGATCCAGCGCTGCCCGTGGACACGAACCCGGACGGCGTCGTCGTGGCAGTGCCGGGATCGTCCGGGCCGCGGAGCGCGATCGACTCCTCCAGCAGGATCAGCAGCGGCAGCGGCGCCTCCGCCGGCGCGCCGGCAGCGATGTCGTACGGCGGATCGGTCTGCTTGCCGAGCTCCTCGATCGCTTCGGTGACGAACTGCTCGCGCGGGTCGACCGGTGCGGTGAACCACTGCGACAGGAACCCGGAGAACGTCGCCGGCGTGACCGCCGATGCACCCGCCCAACGGAACATCGTGTCGAACGCCTTGGCGTTGCGAGCCAGTGTGATGTTGGCGCCGTCGATGTGCGCCTTCGCCAGCGCGTCGAGCTCCCAGGTCGGCACGATCACGAGCGCCTGGTCCGCCGGGGCACCCGTGCCGTCGGCGATGCCGATGCCGCCCTGGGTGAAGATCTCCAGCAACGCCGCCTTGGCCGCGGCCTCGGTCGTGGCCGCGGCGAGCGCATCGCCAGCGGCCTTCGACGTGACCTTCGGAGCGAGCGGCTGGGCCGATGTCGGCGCCGGCAGGCTCAGGCCCGATGCAACGAGCGACACGCAGACTGCGATCGCCCCCACCACTTGTCGCCGCACGTTCGCGCTCCCCTTCGCCGCAGTGATCAGCCCGATGTGATCACCGATCGACGCCACCATAGTGGGAGCCGTCGCCGCGCCCGGTGAACGTGCGACGTGATCGGCTCGGAACTCCCGAGGCGTTCAGCTCGGACTGAAGAAGCCGCTGATGTCGATGATGAAGTTCGAGCCCTGCTGGCTGAACAGGTTGTACGAGTCGATCGTGCCGAGGCCGACGATGAACGCGTTGGGGGCCACCAGGCCCGGGATGTAGTTGAGGTTGCTGGCGAGCGGCGGGTCGGTGCCGCCCGGATACAGGGTGGCGAAGCCGGCGGGGGCGTTGATCGAGTTGTCGACGGTCGCGTTGCCGACGACAGCGCTGGCGGTCGCCGGGACGACGACCGTGTCGAACGTGAACGCGCCCGGCAGGTTGAGCATGCCGCCGGGGGCCAGCGGTGCGCCGGTTTGCACCGCGGCCGACTGGCCGGCCCGGGTGTCCAGCTCACGGGCCGGACGGACCAGGGCGTGGTAGAGCAGTCCGCCTGTCGAGACGTTGTCGTAGTAGCCGGTGATGTCGATGACGAAGTCGCCACCCGAGTTGGAGAACAGGTCGAACGATCCGTCGGGTCCGAGGCCGACGGTGAACGCGTTGGGGGCGACCGTGCCGGCGCCGTAGTTCAGGTTGCTGGTCGGCGGGAGGTCGGCGCCGCCGGGGAACAGGGTCGCGAAGCCGGCAGGAGCACCCACGGTGTTGTCGACCGTCGCGTTGCCGGCGAGGGCGCGAGCGGACGCTGGGACGGTGATCGCGCCGGCACTGAACTGTCCCGGAAGGACGAGCGTCTGTCCAGCGGTGAGCGCCGCGCCGGGATGCACGACCGCCGCCTGACCGACCCGCGTGTCGAGCAGGCGCACCGGCCGAGCCAACGGGTGGAAGTACAGCCCCGCCGAGGTCGGTGGGGCGTAGTAGCCGGTGATGTCGATCAGGAAGTGACCGCCGGTGCTCGACTCGAGGTCGAAGTTGCCGTCGCTGCCGAGGCCGACCGTGAACTCGTTCGGCCGCACCGTGCCCGGGGCGAAGTTGAGGTTGCTCGCCAACGGCAGTGCCGAGCCGCTCGGCCAGACCGTGGCGAAGCCGGGTGGCGCACCGTCGGTGTTGTCGACGGTGGCGTTGCCGACGAGTGCCTGGGCGGCGGCAGGGATCGTGATCGCGCCGATGGTGACGTGCCCGGGGAGCACGATGGGCGTGTTGGCCGTGAGCGGTGACCCGGGTTGCACGAACGCGGCGTGGTTCGGTCGCGTGTCGAGCAGGCGCACTGGGTGGGCGAGCGGGTAGAACTCGAGACCGCTGGTGGCTCCGCCAGGCTCGGCGACGGTCTGGGTGAGGCTGCCCGTGCTCGGGGCGAACACCGTGTCGCCGCTGTACGTCGCCGTGATCGCGTGCGCGCCATCGCTCAGCGTGCTCGTCGTGATGCTCGCCGTGCGTCCCGCCAACGGCAGCGTGCCGAGCACCGTCGAGCCGTCGCGGAACGTCACCGTGCCAGTCGGGTCGGTGACGCCGCTGGCCGGCGACGCGTTCGCGTTCAATGTCACGGCCGACGCGGTGAGGGCCGGGTTCGAGGTCGAGGTGAGCATGACGACCGCCGGCGCGAAGACGTACTCGAACGCGCCGATGTCGCATGCAACACCGGAGGGCTGCGGCCGGGCGACGCCGCGCTCGTCGACGCCACCGGCGCCGTTCGGCGCCACGGCGGGCGGCAACGGCTGGGCGCACACCGTGTTGTCCCCGGCGTTGATCGCCGGCGACGCCGTCAGCAGCGCCACGGTCTGCGGGCTCCCTCCGTTGTCGGCCAGCGACGACGCCAGCTTGGGGTCGAACGGACTGGCGACCGTGCCTGACTGGTCGCTCGGCAGCAGGCCCGCTGCGACCCCGATGATGTTGTGGCCGCCGGAGTGCACGCCCGTGCCCGTGATGTCGTCGGGTGTCGTCACCGCGTTCGGGGGACCGGAGAGGTTGCCGGCCACGATGCTGTTCGTCATCTCGGCGCTGATTGCGGAGATCCCACCGGCATAGACCGCACCGGCCGTCCCGCCCGCTCCCGCGACCCCGCTGATCACCTGGTTGGCGGCGACCGTCGAGTTGATCAGCAACACGGAATCGGCGGAGATGGCTCCTCCGCGTCCGAACCCACCGTTGCTGGCCGAGCCTGCGCCCGCTCCACCGATGGCCGTGTTCGCGTACACGGTCGTGTTCACGAGCACCGGGTGACCGAGCGTCGTGCCCTCGAGCGCTCCACCCTCACCCGATCCCCCCGTCGTCGAACTGGCGCCGGAGATGCCATCGCCACCCTGGGCCGTGTTGCGCGCCAAGGTGCTGTCGATGATCGACGCGGTCACGGTGTCGGCTGCCACGGCCAGGCCACCGCCGCCACCGATGTAGCCGCCGTGCGTGCCGGTCGAGCCCTGGCCGCCGACCGCGCTGTTGTCGTCGATCGTGCTCGACTGGACCAGCAGGCTGCTCGCGGACGTGTAGGCGCCGCCCCCTCGTGCGTCGCGCTGCGAGAACGGATCCTTGGCGAGGTTGCCGGTGAGGGTCGTCCGCAGCAGAGTGAGCGACGTGGTGCTCCCGCTCGCGCCGATCGAGGCGATGCCGCCACCGAGGCCGTCGAACGACGTGTTGGTGGCGATGACGCTGTCGGTCACGGTGATGCGCGAGCCGGCACGACCGAGGATGCCGCCGCCGCCCGCGTTCGAGTCGTTCGCGTCACCGTCGCGAATCGTGACGCCGCTGATCGACACGTCGGCACCGGGACTCGGGGTCGGGACGACGTCGAAGACCCGGTCCGGGTTGGTGAGCACGACGCCCCCACCGTCGATGATCGTGGTCGATGCCCCGGCGCCGACGATCGTGGTGCTGACCTTGAGGTCGAGATCTCCTTTGGCGGAGGCGTCGTCGTCGCGACCCCTGACGGTCAGGCCATAGGTGCCGCTCGGGATCATGATCGTCGTCCCGGGATGTGCGTTGGCGAAGATCACGGCCTCGCGCAGCGTGCACGACGGCCCGGTGCCGGAGCTCTCGCAGCCGCCACTCGCGGCGTCGGTCTGCACGTTCACGTTGACCACCGTGGAGGCATGTGCCGGGGATCCGGGGATGACGACACCCGCCGCCGCAAGTGTCGTCGCCACAAGGAGAACCGCCGACCGTGCTCGAAGGCAGCAATGCAGGGTTCTCATCACGCCACCGTCCAAGTGCTCGAGCCGTCATCCAGCATGACACCTCCGCCACACCTAGGCTCACCCGCGTGAGCGCTTCCTCGATGATCGACGGTGTCGTGTTCGTGCACGGGGGTCATCACGACCGCTCGTGCTGGCAGCTGGTGCTGCCGTTGATGGACGTTCCATCGATCGCCGTGGACCTCCCTGGGCGCGGCGCTCGGCCGTCGAACGGCGTGGCGATCACGTACGCGATGTGTGCCGAGGCCGTGCTCGCCGATGCAGACGCGGCGGGGTTCGAGCGGTTCATGCTCGTCGGCCACTCGATGGGCGGCTTGACCATCTCGCGAACCGCGCTCGACGCGCCGGGGCGCGTCGGCCGCCTCGTGTACGTCGGCGCCCTCGCCCCGCCGGTCGGCGTGCGGGTGGCCGACGTGTTCGGAGCCGACGTCGGTGCAGGCCAGCCGGACTCGGCGGTGCTGCCGGCGATGGACCCGGACTTCGCGCGAGCGATCTTCGCCGGCGACATGACCGACGAGCAGTGGGCGCTGGCGCGCACCAGCCTGGTCGACGAGGCACTCGGCCTGTTCCGCGACCCGATGACCGCGTACGCGACCGGCATCCCCACGACGTACATCGGCATGACCGACGACGTGCCGGTGTCGCCCGCCGTCGCCGACCAGATGGTGCGCCAGCTGGGGCCCGATGTCGATCGTCGCCAGATCGACGGAGCGCACAACATCATGCTGTCCCAGCCGCACACGCTGGCCGCGATCCTCAACGACCTCGCTGCTTCGAGCTGATCGAGCGCCGCCGCAGCGACGCGCCTCGCGGACGCAGGCACTCACGATGTCGTCCAGTGACATTCGCCGTGCCTGCGCTCTCGTTGTTGGCCGACCCGAATCGCACGATCGGCATTGAACCGGACACATGGTGTCCGGGTCAGGGCACATGCTGGACGCAGCAACCCTCAACCATCGGAGCCGAACATGTACGCACCAGCATCCAACGACGAGATCACCGGGATCGTCCGCTACCTGGATCAGCAACTGACCGCGATCCGCGCCGCTGCGATCGGGCTGACCGACGAGCAGGTCCGCCTACGTCCGTGCCGCAGCGCCCTCTCGATCGGCGGGCTGATCAAGCACGCGACCCACGGCATGCGCGGCGCCGTGGCGCGCCTGACCGATCCCGATGCCCCGCCCCGCGCCCTCGACGAGCAGGCGTTCGCGGCGTACATGGGTGCGTTCGCACTGTCCGACGACGAGACCGGCGAGAGCGTGCTCGCTGCCTTCGACGAGGTCCGAGTCACGTACATCGCTGCGATCGCGGCCACCGATCCGAGCGCACCGACTGTCGAGCCGCCTGCACCGTGGGACGGCATCTACGACGCCCGCCCGGCGAACGCCCGCTACTACTTCGTCCACCAGATCGAGGAGTTCGCCCGCCACGCGGGCCACGCCGACATCATCCGCGAGGAGATCGACGGCGTGTCGATCCCGGCGATCGTGCTGAGCCTGTCCGGTGTGCCGGCGAACGACTTCTTCCAGCCCTACGTCCCGGCACCGGGCACGGTCGGCGCTGCCTAGGAACCGGACTGGTCGACCTCAGTCGAAGACGCTTGCGACCCAGCCGCAGACGCGGTCGATGATGCGCTGCGGGTTGTTCGAGAGGCCGTGGCCTTCGCCCGGCACGATCTGGACGTCGCCGTGACCACCGGCGAGCATCTGCACGACCTCGCTGGTCTCGGCCGGCAGCACGTCGTCGTCGCTGCCGTGGATGAGGAGGAACGGTCGCGGTGCGAGCCCGGCCGCTCCTTCGCAGCCTGCCGACTGCGTCGACAGGGTGCACACCCCGGCGACGGCGCGGGGCAGCGCGAGCCCGACGTTCACCGCCACTGCGCCGCCGAACGAGTGGCCGATCGCGACCACCCGCGAGGCGCCGCGCTGGGCGGCGAGATCGACCGCGGCGATCGCGTCGAGCACGCTCAGCTGGAGGTGCGACGGACGTCGGTAGTCGACGCTGACGGTGGCGATCCCGTCGTCGGCGAGGCGCCGGCCGATGGCCGGGAACATGCCCCGGCCCGGGCCGAGGAACCCGCCCATGCCGCCGTTGCAGGCAACGACCAACCGCTCGGCGTCGATCGGGCCGAACCACATCAGCCCGACCATGCCGCTCATCGTGTAGATCTCGCTGATCCGCACCCCGGGACCGATCTCGATCTCGGTCATGCCGAGCGGTTCGAGCAGATCGGCGGGATGCACCTGGTCGGTCACGTCCGGACCATACCGCGAGAACGTGTTGCAGTCGTGAGGTGGAGCCACCGACGAGGAACGATCGTCCGTGCGCTCGACATGGTGATCGGCCGACGCGGATGCCAGGATGCAAAACGAGAACTTGTTCCACCAGGAGAGGATCCCGGCATGCACATCAAGTACACACCCGAGCAGGAGGCGCTGCAGCTCGAGCTGCGCGAGTACTTCGCCAACCTGATGACGCCAGAGCGTCGGGCCGGCCTCGCGCTCGGCATCGAAGGCGAGGGTCGCCAGGTGTACCGCGACACCATCAAGCAGCTCGGCACCGACGGCTGGCTCGGCATCGGCTGGCCGGAGCAGTACGGCGGCCAGAACCGCACGATGATGGAGCAGCTGATCTTCAGCGACGAGGCGCTCACCGCGCGCATCCCCCTGCCGTTCCTCACCATCAACACGGTGGGCCCGACGATCATGGAGTTCGGCACCGACGAGCAGAAGGACTTCTTCCTACCGAAGATCCTGCGCGGCGAGATGCACTTCGCGATCGGCTACTCCGAGCCCGATGCCGGCACGGACCTCGCCAGCCTGACGACCCGCGCCGTGCGCGACGGCGACGAGTACGTGATCAACGGCTCGAAGATGTGGACGAGCCTGATCGACTCGGCCGACTACGTGTGGCTCGCCGCGCGCACCGATCCCGATGCACCGAAGCACAAGGGCATCACGATGTTCCTCGTGCCGACGACGGCGAAGGGCTTCAGCTTCACGCCGGTGCACACCCTCAGCGGCGCCACCACGAGCCAGACGTTCTACGAGGACGTGCGCGTTCCCGTGTCCGCGATCGTCGGCGGCCTGAACGAGGGCTGGCGGCTCGTGACCGGCCAGCTCAACCGCGAGCGCGTCGCACTGTGCTCGCCCGCCGGCGTGCAGCGCGCCCTCGCCGAGACCGCCGACTGGGCGGCCAACACCAAGCTCGCCGACGGCTCGCGCATCATCGATCAGCAGTGGGTGCAGGCCAACCTCGGCCGCGTGCACGCCAAGGTCGAGTTCCTCAAGCTGATCAACTGGAAGATCGCCTGGGGCGTGTCACGCGGCGTCAGCCCAGCCGACGCGTCGGCGACGAAGGTGTTCGGCACCGAGTTCTCGACCGAGGCCTACCGGCTGCTGATGGAATGCTTCGCCGACGAGGCCTTCGTACGCGCCGACTCCCCCGGAGCCATCCTCAAGGGAACCATCGAGCAGGCCTACCGCGGCTCGCTGATCCTCACGTTCGGCGGCGGCACCAACGAGATCCAGCGCGACATCATCGCGATGGTCGGCCTCGGGATGCCGAGGGCCCCGCGATGAGCGCACGAACGATCCACACCATCCCCTCCCACCCGACGACCTCGAACACACGCAGGAGCAGCTGAGCCATGGACTTCTTCTTCACCGAAGAGCAGACCGACGTCATCGGACTCGCGAGCAAGATCCTCGGCGACCGGGTCACCCACGAGTCGCTCACCGAACTGGAGGCCAGCGGCAAGCCGCGCTACGACGCCTCGCTCTACGCCGAGCTGGCCAAGGCCAACCTGCTCGGGATCGGCCTGCCCGAATCCGTCGGCGGCAGCGGCCTCGGCCTGCTGACCCAGTCGCTGGTGCTCGAGCAGATCGGTCGCACCCTCGCGCCGGTGCCGTACCTCGCGTCGATCGCGATCGCCGCCGACTGCCTCGCCGAGTACGGCTCCGCCGCGCAGATCGATGCCTGGGTCCGGCCGGCCATCGAGGGCACCAAGATCCTCACCGCCGCGCTGAGCGAGCCGCTCAACCGTGACCAGACCAAGCCGAACACCACGGCCACCGCTGACGGCGGCGGCTACCGGCTCGACGGCGTCAAGACCACCGTGCCCGCGGCCACCATCGCCGATGCGATCATCGTGACCGCGTCGCTCGACGGTCGGCCCGCGGCGTTCCTCGTCGAGGCCTCCGCTGCGGGGGTCACGATCTCCGCGCAGGACACCACCGCCCACGAGCCCTACGGCTACGTCGAGCTCGACGGCGTGACCGTCGGTGCCGACGCGCTGATCGGCACCGATGGTCACGCCGTCGTCGCTCACCTCATCGAGCGGGCCACGGTCGGGCTGTGCGCCCTGCAGCTCGGTGTCACCGACAAGGCGCTGCGCGACACCGCGGCGTACACCAAGGAGCGGGTGCAGTTCGGCCGGCCGATCGCCACGTTCCAGGCCGTCGGGCACCGTTGCGCCGACGCGTACATCGACGTCGAGGGCATCCGCCTCACGCTGTGGCAGGCGATCTTCACGATCGAGTGCGGCGACGACGCAACGATGGATGTTCGCACCGCGAAGTTCTGGGCGGCCGAGGGTGGGCACCGCATCGCGCACGCGATCGTCCACCTCCACGGCGGCATGGGCATCGCCACCGAGTACCCGATCCACCGCTACTTCTCGTTCGCCAAGCAGATCGAGTTCTCGCTGGGCGGGGCCACCGAGCAGGCGCTGCGCATCGGCGCACAGCTGGCGGCTCGCGCTGGGTGAGCCACAGCGACGCGTGAGCCCGATCGAGGTCGTCACGCCGCTGACGTCGAAGCAGCGCGATCGGCGCGACCGCGTCGTGGACGCCGCGATGGCACTCGCCATCGAAGGCGGCTACGACGCGGTCCACATGCGCGAGGTCAGCGCACGCACCGGTGTCGCGCTCGGCACCATCTACCGCTACTTCCCGTCGAAGGACCACCTCCTCATCAGCGTGATGTCGAGCTGGACCGATCAGCTCAGCACGCAGCTCGACCAGCGGCCGGCGCGCGGCAGCACCCCGGCTTCGCGCGTCACCGACGTGCTCCACCGCGCCTGCCACTCGCTCGAGCGCCAGCCGCTGCTGGCGGCGGCGGTCATCCGCGCGATGTCGTCGACGGAGGTGGGCGTCAGCCGGGCGAGCCGCGAGGTCGGCCGGAACCTGCGCGGCAACATCGAGCCACTGCTCGCCGAGTTCGACACGGACACGCGCGACGCGATCATCGAGATCATCAACCACGTCTGGCTGTCGACGCTGATCGCCTGGTCGAGCGGGCGGATCCTGTTCAGCCAGGTCTCCCAGCAGCTGGCGATGACCGTGCGGATGCTGCTCGACGCCGACGTGCGCCTGCCCGGACGCGCCGGTCCGGCCGCTGCGACCGGTACCGGTCGGCACTGACAGACTCGACGAAAACGGAGGGAGTGCCATGCGCGCGTTGCAACTCATCGGACCCGGCGTGATCGAGGTGCGCGACGTCGACGTGCCGACGATCGGACCCGACGAGGTGCTCGTCCGCGTCGCCGGCGCGGGGCTGTGCCACTCCGACCTGCACGTGCTCCACGCGCCGATCAACCGCCCGCCACTGACGCTCGGCCACGAGACCGCTGGATGGGTCGAGACCGTGGGCGCGGACGTCGACGGCTTCGCTGCCGGCGATCCCGTGCTCGTCTACCTCGTCTGGGCGTGCGGACACTGCCGTTCCTGCCTCGAGGGCCGCGACAACTCGTGCGAGGAGTCCGGACGCTCCTCGCTGCCGCCGTGCCCCGGCCTCGGGCCGGCGGGTGGGATGGCCGAGTACATCGCCGTCGACGCCCGCTTCCTCGAGCCGCTCGGCGACCTCGATCCCGTGCTGGCCGGCCCGCTCGCCGATGCCGCGCTGACGTCGCACCACGCGATCGCCGGCGCGATGCACCGCCTGGGCAGCGGCACCACTGCCGTCGTGATCGGCCTCGGCGGACTCGGGCACACCGGCCTGCAGATCCTCGCCGCGCTGTCCGAGGCGACGCTCATCGGCGTGGATCTCGATCAGTCCAAGCTCGACTTCGCCGCTGCGCACGGGGCCACGCACACGTTCCTCAGCGACGACACGACGGCGTCGAAGATCCTCGACATCACCAACGGCTACGGCGCCGACGCCGTCTTCGACTTCACCGGCATCCAGCCGACGGTGGACCTCGCGGTCGGCTGCATCGCCCCCGACGGCGCGCTGCGCTTCGTCGGCCTCGGCGGCGGCACCATCCAGTACGGCGCGCTGCCGTGGTCCACGCTGCCGTGGGGGGTCGACCTTCGCAAGTCGTACGCAGGCACCCGTGCCGACCAGCGCGCCGTCATCGAGCTCGCTGCGGCCGGGAAGATCACCCTCGAGACCAGGCGGTACGACCTCGAGGACGGTCTCACCGCGTTCGACGACCTCGCCGCCGGCAAGCTCCTCGGTCGGGCGATCCTGGTGCCCAGCCGCTGACGCTGCTACGGGGTGGCGAGCACGTCGGAGTACGCGGCAAACTCGCCGTCGATCAGCCGGAGGCGTGGCTGCGCGCACGAACTCGCCGGTGCGCTCACGACGTAGTCGCCGTCGATGGACGCGCCAGGCCGTACCGCGTCGAACGCTGTCAAGGTGCCACCGACCTGTGCACCGACCTCCTGCGCGCCGCACTGCACGACCACCTCGGGGACGATCGAATCGTGCTCTCCCCCGTTCATCAAGGTGAGGTGCACTCTCCACGTGCGCACGCCGCCATGCTCGGTCTCGGCCTCCTGAGCGTCGAGCGCGAGCGGACTGGCGACCGTGATGACGTCGGAGTCGGGCGTGACGAACGATCGGTCGAAGACGAGCTTCGTCGTCGGCGGCGGTGAGAGCGCCGACTTCGACGATCCGGAGCTGCACCCGGCGACGAGCAGCACCAGCGCAACGCCACACCCAGCCGTCCGGCCTGAAGGCCGTCTGGGCGCGGTCGCAACCGTGATCATGTCCGAGACTCTGCTCCGCCGAGCGTGGCGCGGCCATCGTAGGCACTACTCCAAACGTCTCTGGCCAGCATGCAGCGGTGGTGGTGCGCGTACAGTCGCCTCGTGCAGAATCGGCATTCATCATGAGCGGCATCCGGATCTCCTGCGGACTCCCGCCGAACCGCGACATCGCGGCCCACGCCAAGCTCGCCGAGGACCTCGGCTTCCAGCGGGTGTGGACCTACGACTCGCCGTCGCTCTACGGCGACATGTGGGTGGCGTTGGCGCGTGCCGCTGAGGCCACCTCGACGATCGGCCTCGGCACCGGCGTCGCCGTGCCGAGCCTGCGCCACGTGATGGTGACCGCGTCGGCGATCGCCACCATCGACGAGCTCGCGCCGGGTCGGCTGGTGGCCGCGTTCGGCACCGGGTTCACCGCGCGCCGAGCCATGGGCGTCGTGCCGATGAAGTGGGCCGACCTGTCGACCTACGTCGCGCAGCTCCGCGCGCTCCTCGCCGGCGAGGTCGTCGAGGTCGACGGCGGCGCGTGCCAGATGATCCACTCCGACGGCTTCGCGCCGCCCCGTCCGATCGACGTGCCGCTCCTCATGGCTCCGATGGGCCCGAAGGGCTACGCCGCCGCGCATGCGTCGGCCGACGGCGTGGTGCTGGCCATGCAGCCGAACGAGCCGCTCGATCCGCGTTGGCAGATCCGCGCTCTGCTCACGTCCGGCACGATCCTCGAGCCCGGCGACGATCACACCTCCGAGCGTGTGCGCGCCGCGATCGGCCCGAACTACGTGACGACCTACCACGGCATCTGGGAGTTCAGCCCCGAGGCGGTCGACGGCATGCCCGGCGGCCAGGCGTGGCGCGAAGGCATCGAGGCCGAGCGGCCCGATGGTCAGCGCCACCTCGCCGTCCACGAGGGCCACTTCGTCGCGGTGTCCGAGCGCGACCGGCCACTGCTCGACCTCGCCGGGCCGGCGCTGCTCAACACCGGCTGGACGGGTGACGCCGCTGCGTTCGCCGACCGGCTGCGCGCCGCCGAGGCAGCGGGCATCACCGAGGTCGTCTTCGCGCTCGCCGGTCAGGACATCGGCCGCGAGCTGGAGGCGCTCGGCGGCGCCTACGCCGCAGCGCAGGGCTGAGCCCGTCGGTCACCCCTGACGACGGGCCCCCGTCAGCCGAGCCGGACCGGGACCAGCCGAAAGCCGTTGACGACGTTCGACCGCAGCCGCACCGGCTCGCCGGCGAGTGAGATCGAGCCGAACGACGTGAGGAGCTCCTCGAAGAACACTCGCGCCTCGAGCCGGGCGAGGTGCGCGCCGAGGCAGAAGTGCTCGCCGATCCCGAACGCGAGGTGGCGGTTGCGTGGGCGGCGCACATCGAACCGCTCGGCGTCGTCGAACACGAGCTCATCTCGGTTGGCCGAGGTGTAGTACAGCGCCACCTTCGAGCCGGCGGGGATGTCCACGTCGTGGAGCGTGGTGTCCGCCGTGGTGGTGCGGCGCATGGAGTGGATCGGGTTCGCCCAGCGGAGCATCTCCTCGACGGCGCCGTGCAGCAGCGACGGGTCGCCGCGGACAGCGGACAGCTGATCGGGGTGCTGCAGCAGCGCGACGAGGCCCGACGACGTGAGCGTTTTGGTGGTGTCGTTGCCCGCGGCCACGAGCTGCACGAAGAAGCTGGCGAAGTCGAGGTCGGTCATCAGATGGCCGTCGAACGTGGCCGTGAGCAGCAGATCGGTCAGGTCGTCCTGCGGCGCGGCGTTGCGCCGCGAACCGGCGAACCCCATCGCGTAGCCGACCATCGCCATCATCGATTCGTGATGGTCGCCCTGCACGATCTCGGGATCCTGGCCCGCGAGCATCTGCTCGGACAGTTCGTGGATCCGTGGCCAGTCGGCCTCCGGCAGGCCCATCAGCCGGCCGATCACGCGCGCCGGGAGCTTGGAGCTCACGTCGTGGACGAACTCCACCTCCGGACCGATCGCTCGGGCCTCGGTCATGATGTCGCGGCACACCGAGCGGATCTGGTCCTCGAGCCCGGCGACCGCGCTTCGTTTGAAGCTCGGCGACACCGGCTTGCGGTAGCCGCCGTGACGAGGCGGATCCATCACGACGAGCATGTCCCGCGAGACGGCGAGGTTCTCGGGCGTGGAGTCCTCGAGCATGACCCCGCCAGCGCTCGAGGAGAACAGCAGCGGATCCTGCGATGCGGCCTGCACGTCGGCGTGGGTGAGCAGCGCGAAGAACCCCGGCTCGCCGTCCATCGGCTGCCAGCACACCGGCTCGGTGCGGCGCAGTTCGGCGAGCTGCGCGTACGGCACGCCCGCGCTGAACGCGTCGGGATCCCCGAGCCGCAGCGGTGTGGCGACGGCCTCCGGCGACGGCACCTAGCTCACCACGTCGACACGCTCGATGCCGGTCGCGCTCCACGGCGCCGACTCGTAGTCGGCTGGCTCGATCACCTCGGTGCGTTGACGGAAGTTCGTCATCGAGAACGGCCACTGGGTCACCACCCGACCGCTCGGGCTGCGGTAGTAGCCGTTGCAGCCGGCGTTCCAGACGACGACACCGTCCATCGCCTCTTGGACCTCGACGTTGTACGCATCCATCGGCTCCGGCCTGACGTCGACCCACGAGATGTCCTCGTCGAGCATCCGGCGGAGGTGGGCGACGATGTGCGCGACCTGGAACTCGATCATCACCAGGATCGAACCGTTGTTGGTGTTCGGCCCGTAGAGCATGAACAGGTTCGGGAAGCCGGCCGTGGTCACCCCGAGGTGCGCCGCGGCACCATCGTTCCAGGCGTCGACGATGTGCCGGCCGTCGCGCCCGACGACGTCGATCGCGGCGAGGTACTTCGTGGCCGCGAAGCCCGTGGCGAGGATCAGCGTGTCGATCTCCCGGCGAACCCCGTCGACGGTGATCACCGAGTGCTCGTCGACGCGTTCGATCGTGTCGGTGACCAGCTCCACGTTCGGGCGGTTGAACACCGGATAGAAGACGTTCGAGAACAGCGGGCGCTTGCATCCCCATGGATGGTTCGGGATGAACTTCGCCCGAACCTGCGGATCCTGGACGACGCTCAACGTCCTGATCGCGATCGCCTCGCGCTCGGCGATGGCGGCGAGATCGCCGAACAACATGCCGGTGTCCATCGAGCGGAACAGCTCCTCGCGCAGCTGCAGCATCGGGGTCGGGTCGTTGCGGAAGCTCTCCAACTCCTCGTCGGTGTACGGCGTGTCCGCCTTGGGGAGGATCCAGTTCGCGGTGCGCTGATAGACGTCGAGCCGGCCGACCTGGTCGGCGATCACCGGCACGAACTGCACGGCGCTCGCCGCGCTCCCGATCACCGCGACGCGCTCGCCCGCCAGGTCGTGGTCCCAGTCCCAGTTCGCCGAGTGGAACGTTGTTCCCGCAAACGTGTCGAGGCCCTCGATGCCCGGATCGGCGAGCTCGTTGAACATGCCGAGCGCGCTCACCACCACGTCGGCGACGATGGGCTCGTCATCGGCCACGCGCACCGTCCACTGAGACGTCGCTTCGTCCCACACGGCCCCCGTCACCTCGGTGCCGAACCGGCAGCTCCGGAGCAGGTCGTAGCGCTCGGCGAGGTCCTCCATGTAGGCGAGGATCTCCGGCTGGGTCGCGTACGGCCGCGACCAATCCGCCTTGAACGCGAACGAGAACGAGTACAGCGCCGACTGCACGTCGCACGCCGCGCCGGGATAGGTGTTGCGTCGCCACGTGCCGCCGACGCCGTCGCTGCGCTCGAGGATCACGAAGTCGTCGAAGCCGGCCTCGCGCAGCTTGATGCCCATGCAGAGGCCGCCGGGGCCCGCGCCGATGATGACGATGCGGCGCGGTCGGCGTTGCGTGGACGTGCTCACCATCGCTCCCCTACCTGGACAGGTCGGTGATGACGGCACGACCGAGGTACGCACCGGATTCGAGCTCGTCGAAGATCGTGCCCAGCTCCGACAGCGAGCCGGTGCGCGACACGTGGCTGTGCACCCGGCCGGCAGCAGCGAGGTCGACCAGCTCGCGCATGTCCTGCACCGTGCCGACGGCCGAGTAGATCAGCGTCGGGTCGTTGATGAACAGCTCGAACGGGTTGAGCTGCAGATTGCCCTCGCTCGAGGCCGGCAACCCGACGGCCACGAACAGCCCGCCGCGCCGCAGCATCTTCAGCCCGAGCTCGAAGCCGGCGATCTTGGCCGAGAACACCAGCGCGGCGTGGCAACCACCGAAGTCGGCCTTCACCCGAGCGGCCGCGTCGGCCGGCTCGTACGCCGCTTCGGCGCCGAGCGATCGCACGAACGCCAGCCGGTCCTCGCCGATGTCGACACCGACGACGCGGTAGCCGAACGACGTCGCGATCTGCACCGCGTAGTGGCCGAGCCCGCCCGCCGCACCGATGATCGCGATCGGGCTCCCGGGCCGGATGCCGTGGTCGACCAGCTTCTTGATCGCGCCGTATGCCGTGAGCCCGCCGCACGCCAGCGGCGCCTCGAGATCGCCCACCGTCGGCGGCAGCTTCACGAGCGACTTCGCCCACACGCAGAACTCCTCGGCGAAGGTGCCCATGATGCCCTTGGCCTGCGCGCAGTGGCGGGTACGTCCCTCGAGGCAGTAGTCGCACGCCCCGCACCAGTACCCGCCGCCCGTGCCGCCGAGGCCGAGGATGACCCGGTCGCCGACGTCGACGAACTGCTCGGCGCCCGGGCCGAGCGCCTCGACGACGCCGATGGCCTCGTGGCCGAGCACACCGCTGCTCGGCGCGCCCCGCCAGTCGCCGCGCATCAGGTGCAGATCGGAGTGGCAGACCCCGGCGGCGCTGATCCGCACACGCGCCTGCTCGTGGCCCGGCTCGGGCGTCGGCAGATCGAGCAGCTGCAACGATCCGTTGTCGTGTCGGACGGCCTTCATCGTGTCCCCCCAGGGTCGGTGGCAACGTACCGCCGCGCGTCGGCCCGTGTCGATGCAGGGAGCCTCAGGTCACTGAGGTGTCCCGTCGAGGTCGTGCACGGTCAACCCGAACCGCTCGATGTTGTCGAGGCTGACGGTGATCTGGCCGGTGAAGTCCGCCGGGCAGTCGCACAGGTAGAGCGTGCCCTCCACCATCGCCTCCATCGATTCGATCTGATCCGGTCGGAGGCGGCTGCCGACGAGGATCGCCGCACCCTCGCTCAGCACGGCCGCCCGCGGCTCGACGGTGTTGACCCGGATGCCCGTGCCGTAGAGCTCCAACGCCAATCCGTTGGTGAGGCGGTTCAGGGCGGCCTTCGACGCACCGTAGGCGGTGATGTCGGCGGCGTGCGGGGCGACCGGCGCCGGCGGGCCCGGCCACAGGTTGGCGCTGCCGCTGGAGACGTTGACGATCCATCCCTCGCCCGCTGCGATCATCGCCGGCGCAGCGGCCAGCGCGAGATCGAGTGGTGCGTTGACGTTTGCCTCGAACATGATGTTGCGGCGCTTGACCGAGAAGCCCGTGAGCGGCTTCTGGATCGAGGCCGCGGCGTTGTTGACGAGGATCTCGATCGGTCCGCCGAGCGCGTCCGCCGCGGCGGGGAGCACGCGCTGACGATCGGCCTCGTCGGTGAGGTCGGCGACGACCACACCCACCTTCGTCCCGTACCTGGCCAATCGCTCGGCCGTCTCGGTGAGGCTGCCCGCGAGGTGGTCGTGCTTGTCGAGCGTGCGGGCCGTCAGGACGACGTCGGCGCCCTCGGCCGCGAAGCGCTCGGCGAGGCCGGCACCGATGCCTCGGCTCGAGCCGGTCACGAGCACTCGTCGGCCCTGGAAGCGGTTGCCCATGGGATCGTCTCCTTCGTCATCGAGCGTGCGGTCGCCCGGTCGGCGACAGTAATCGGCCGCCTCCCGGATCGACGCAGGGCACGCACCGACCCGCTGGCTCAGCGCAGCGAGTCGGCCTTGCGCAGCAGATGGCGACGCTCCGGCTCGCTCGCGCACAGGTCGGCTGCGGACTCGTACGCGGCCTGCGCAGCGATCGCGTCGCCGGCCATCTCGTGGAGGTGGCCGACCGTGGCGTGGTAGCGGTGATGGTCCGCCATCTCAGCGGCCAACGAGTCGACCTCCGCGAGCGCGATGTCGGGCCCGTCGGTGTTCGCGATCGCGACGGCACGGTTGAGACGCACGAGCGGGTTGTCCCCGCCGCGCAGCAGGAGGTCGTACAGCGCGCGCAGCTGACCCCAGTCGGTGTCGGCGTACGTGGCTGCCTGATCGTGGACGGCCGCGATCGCCGCCTGCAGCTGGTAGTTGCCCATCCGATGCCGGGCGATTGCCGCGGTCAGCAGGCCGAGGCCCTCGCTGATCATCGCTCGGTCCCACCGCCGGCGGTCCTGCTCGTCGAGCGGTACGAGGTCACCGTCGGCTGTGGTCCGCGCCGTGCGGCGCGCGTCCGTCAGCAGCAGCAGTGCCAGCAACCCGCCGGTCTCGGGGTTGCCGGCGAGGCGGGCGTGCAGCATGCGCGCCAGCCGGATGGCTTCGTCGCCCAGATCGGTGCGGTTGAGCCGTTGCCCGCTGCTGGCGGTGTGGCCCTCGTTGAAGATGAGGTAGATCACCTGCATGACCGCGGGCAGGCGGGCGTCGATGAGATCGTCGGGCGGCCGGCGGAACGCCTCGCCGGAACGGGTGATGGTGGTCTTGGCGCGGCTGATCCGCTGTGCCACCGTCGCCTCCGACAGCAGCAGCGCATCGCCGATCTCTCGAGTGGTGAGACCACCGACCGCGCGCAACGTCAGCGGGATCGCGGCCGCTGGCGGCAGCGAATCGTGGCAGCACAGGAACAGCAATGCCAGCGAGTCGTCCTCGCCGACGGCCGGCTGACTGGGCAGCACCGACCAGCACGCGACGAGCGACTCACGCCGGCGGCGCGCCGTGTCGCGGTGATGACGGTCGATCAACCGTCGCTCGGCGACGCGGACCAACCAGCCGACCGGCCGGTCCGGCACACCGCGCCGCCGCCACGACTCCAACGCGATGACGACGGCGTCCTGCACGGCATCCTCCGCGTCGGCGAACCGCTCGCCGCGCCGCAGGAGCACCGCGAGTGCGGACGGCCCTGCCTCGCGGAGCAGCTCCTCGACGTCGTTCGACCAGCGAGCATCGGCCGCGGCACCGGCACCGGCAACCGACGCGGCCACCTACATCGGCTCCGGCGCCGATGCCACCTGGCGGACCTCGATCGGTTGACGCACCGGTGCACCGCCCATCCCGGGGGCTGCGGAGATCAGCGCCGCGATCTCGATCGCCCGGTCGAGCGAGGCGACCTCGACCAGCCGGTAACCGGCGATCAGCTCCTTGGTCTCGGGGAACGGACCGTCGGACACGACGGGTGGGTGTTCCCCATCGGAGGTCACGAACCGTGCCTCGTCGGGTCCGGACAGCCCCTGCGCATCGATCAGCTCCCCGAGCGCGCTCAACTCGGCGTTGAGCGCGATCTGGAACTCGATGTGGGTCTGGATGTCGGCCTGGGACCATTCGTGGATCGGAGCCATGTCCGACTCGGCCGGGCCGTAGCTCTGCAGGATCATGAAGCGCACGGCGCGGCCTCAGCGGTCGTAGGCCGCTTGCAGCACGGCGATCTCGAGGCGGTCCATCTGCATCATCGCGTCGATCGCCTGCTGCGCACGGGCTCGGTCCGGTGAGCCGAGCAGGCCGCCGAGCACCGACGGAACGATCTGCCACGACAGGCCGTAGCGGTCCTTCAGCCAGCCGCAGCGACCGGGCTCGCCGCCGTCGGCGGTCAACCGTGCCCAGAGATCATCGACCTCGGACTGGGTGTCCACGCTGACGAACATCGAGATCGCCTCGGTGAAGCCGGCATGCACCGGTCCGCCGTTGAGGAGAGACAGCTGCTGTCCCCACAACGTGATCGTGGCGGTGTAGATCGGGCCGTCGTCGGCGCGGCGCACGTCCGGCGCAGCGGCGTCGGGGAAGATCGAGGTGTAGTACGCGATGGGTTCGGCGAGATCGGTGTCGAACCACAGGAACGGGGTGATGGACGGCATGGTGTTGCCCTTTCGGTGACGTCGCCCCGGATGGGTCGACACCAGTGTGTCCGAGCCGATGTCCGGTTCTCGACAACCGGCGCGAAGAAAGATCTCCTCCGGAACCGATCAGGCGCAAGATGGCGCAAAGGTTCCGGGCCATCGCATAGAGATCTCGCGAAGGGCGCCGCCGGCCGATCCACCCCGGACGTACCGTCGCCACAGGCGCATCACCGGTGCGTTCGAGAGGAGACCACGACCGTGACCGCAGCCAAGCTCGCTCCGGCACCACTCACCATCGCGATGTTGCCGTTGCGCAGCGTCATCCTCGATCTGGAGGGCGTGCTCAGCGACAGCGAGCCCATGCGCCATCGCGCCATCAACGACGTGCTGACCGCCCACGACCGAGCACCCCTCACGTTCGATGCCTTCGTGGCGCACCTCGGTGTCGACGACAGCGCGATGTGGGACGACATCGTCGGTCAGCAGCACCTCCGCGACCGGGCCGGCGTGTACCTCGACGAGTTCGAGGACCGGCTCTCCCGTCTGTTCCGGGAGCATCCTGCGCTGGCGCCGGGAGCGCGAGACCTGCTGGGATCGCTCAGGCGCACCGGGCTGACCCTCGCCGTCGTGTCGACCGCGCGCGAAGATCACGCGCGCAGGCGGCTGGCCGCGCTCGGCATCGTCGATGCCTTCGACGCCGTGGTGGCGGCCGATGTGGCGGCGGGTAGCCTCGGCGCGCCGTCGCTGCACATTCGCGCCGCCCGGGCGCTCATGACGCCGCCGGCGGAGTGCATCGCCGTGGAGGACTCACCCCGGGGCACCACCTCGGCGGTCGAGGCCGGGATGCTGACAGCGGTCGTGGAGACCTCGTACACGCGCCACCAACCAACCGGCGCGGCACAGCTCCGGGTCCGCGATCTCGACGATCTGGGTGATCGTCTGCTGTCACGACGCCGCGCCACCGCCGGGCGCTGACGCTCGCCGTTCGCCGGCCTCGGTGTGGATCGGCAACGACGTCACCGCCGTGTTCGGTCGGAAGAGCAGGCGCGCCTTGAGCGCGAGCGCGCTCTGGTTGTGCAGCGTCTGGGCCCACCAGCGATGGACGACGAGCTCGGGGATGAGGACGGTGATCAGATCGTTGTCGAACTCGGCATCGAGCCGATCGAGGTAGTCCATGATCGGTGCGGCGAGATCCCGGTACGGCGACTCGATGATCTCGAGGGGGATGCCGCACGTGAGCGCGCCCCACGCCGCAGCGATGTCGTCGCGCGACGTCTCATCGTTGATCACCTTGACCGCGACGACGTGATCGGGCTTCATCGCCCGGGCGTAACCGATGGCCTGCAGCACCGCCGGCGTGATCCGTCCGACCGGGATCACCACGGTGTGGTGGATCACGGGGATCATCGCCGGATCGACGGCTTGCAACGTGCGGTCGACGCTGTCGTAGTGGCGCTTGATCATCGCGAACAGCACGACGATCAGCGGGATCACGACGGTCGGCACCCATGCGCCCTCGGTGAACTTGGAGATCACCACGACGAGCAGCACCACGAAGCAGGCCACGGCACCGATGCCGTTGAACACGATGTTGAGATGCCACCGGGGCTCGCGCTCGCGCAGGTGGTGGAACACCATGCCGGTCTGGGAGAGCGTGAAGGCGCAGAACAGACCGACCGCGAACAGCGGCACGAGCTTGGTCACGTTGCCGTTGAAGCCGATCAACAGACCGGCCGACGCCAGCGACAGGGCGATGATCCCGTTGGAGTACACGAGTCGATCACCGCGGTTGGCGAGCTGGTGCGGCAGGTAGCCGTCGTTGGCGATGATGGAGCTGAGCCGCGGGAAGTCCGCGAACGATGTGTTCGCCGACAGGCACAGGATGGCCACGGTGGACGCCTGCAACAGGATGTAACCCGGGTTGTGCGCGCTCCCGAACACCGCCCGGCCCATCTGGGACAGGATCGTCTCGCTCTGCGAGAGCGTCGGCTTGAGTCGACCGGCCAGGAGCGCGATGCCGAAGAACAGCGAGCCGAGGATCGTGCCGGTCCACAGCAGGGTCGTGGCCGCGTTCTTCGTCTCCGGGGCTCGGAACGTCGGCACACCGTTGGAGATCGCTTCGACGCCCGACAGCGCGATCGCGCCGGAGGCGAACGCTCGCAGGAGCAGCAGCAACGTCACCGCCTCCAGCGCTCCGGCGGGCACCACGGGATCCGACGGCCGCGGGATCGGGCCGAGGTGGCCGATGTACGTGCGCGCCAGGCCGACCCCGACGAGGAGCAGCATCGCGACCACGTAGCCGTACACGGGACCGGCGAACAGCCGACCCGACTCCTTCACCCCGCGCAGGTTGGCGATCGTGATCAGCGCGACGAGGCCGAGCGACAACGCGACCGGATGCCCACGCAGCCCCGACACGGCCGAGGTGAGCGCCGCGACCCCGGCGGCGGCCGACACGGCGACGTTGAGCGTGTAGTCCACGAGCAGCGATGCGCCGGCGACGAGCGAGGGCGTCGTGCCCAGGTTCTCGCGGCTGACGATGTACGAGCCGCCGCCACCCGGGTAGGCGAAGATCGTCTGGCGGTAGCTCGCGACCACGATGACCAGGAGCACGACCACCACGATCGAGATCGGCAGCAGGTACCCGACCGCCGCCACGCCGATCGCGGGGACGAGCACCTGCAGGATCTCCTCGGAGGCGAACGCTGTCGATGCGACCGCATCGGACGAGAACACCGCCAGGCCGACCAGCTTGCCGAGTCGTTGGTGGCCGAGCTCGCTCGACGCGAGCGGCTTGCCGACGAGGACTCGCTTGAACGTCGAGAAGAGGTGGGCCATAGCGCAGCCAAGTTCAGCATCTCCCCACGATCGGCCCGCGGTTCTTCACGATGATTTCACGATCTGAGGACCCGCGACGCGCGTGTTCGTCATGCTCCGTTCATCTGCACGTCCATTGTCAGAAACTAAAACCTCATACCTTCCTCATGATCTGAACCACGCAGCGTGGCGTGTGCCGGAGCGACCGACCACCACGAAGAAGGGAAGTGACGTGACACAGACCACGCAGGCCGGGGAGATGCGGCGAAGCCTGACGCTGACGGGCGTGACCGTGAACGCGATGGCGCTGATCGCGCCGGGAGCGTTCCTCTGGACCACCTTTCAGCTGCAGGCATCACAGGCCGTCGACGGCAAGTCCACCGCCTCCGACATGTGGACGGGCCTGGTGTTCGCGCTCGTCCTGGCCCTGCTCACTGCATACAGCTACAGCGAACTGGCGCGCATCTATCCCGACGCCGGAGCCGGATCGAGCTACTACTTCGCCGAGGCCGCGCTGCTCGACAAGAGCAAGGCCGCCCACCGCAAGTTCGCCCGCTTCGCCAAGCTGACCGTCGGTTGGATCAGCCACCTCTACTACTGGATCTACCCCGGCATCATGGTGGCGTTCACGGCCACCCTGTTCGGCTACATCTACGCAACAGCAGCGCACCACAGCCTCACCTACGTGCCGTTGTCGCTGGTGGTCATCGTGTTCTCGGTGCTGGTCGGCTACATCGCCTATCGAGGCATCGCCGGCTCGACCTTGACCGCCATCGCGATCAACGTCATCCAGATCATCTCGTTGATCGCGGTCAGCGTGGTGTTCATCGTCTACCGGATGGGCCACGGCACGAAGGCATTCGAGCTCGCCAACGCCGGCAAGGTCGTGATCCCGCACAGCTTCATGCACGTCCTGTACCAGTCGACGATCGCGATCCTGCTGCTCGTCGGATTCGAGTCGATCACGGCGCTCGGCGCGGAGGCGAAGAACCCGGAGAAGGACATCCGCCGCGGCGTGCTCATCTCGCTGCTGATCCAGGGCGGCTTCTGCTACCTGTTCCAGTACTTCGCCGCGAACCTCGCCGTCGGCGCTGCCACCATCAGCTCCACCGGCGCGGACGGGACGGCGCTGACCGGCTACTCCGCCGCTGCGCTCGATCCGGCGCCGATCGGGACCATGCTGCGCAACATCGGCAACGAGTCGCTCGGGGGCACCGGTCAGACCGTGTCGCTCATCGTCGCGGTCACCGTGCTCCTCGCCCTCATCGGCACCACGCTGGCGTGCCTGAACGCCGGCGTGAGAGTCACGTACGCGATGTCACGTGACAAGGAGATGCCGTCGGTGCTCGGTCTCCTGCACGGCAAGCACGCCACCCCGCACAGCGGGATCTGGATCCTCGTCGGCGTCACGATCGTCTTCGGCATCTACGGCGTGCAGCCCAAGCAGGTCGACAACATCACCCAGATCACCCTGGCCTCCAACACCGGTACGTTCCTCGTCTACGGCCTCACCTGCGTGATCGCGATCATCGCCTTCGCCAGCCGTCACGACAAGCACGTCGTCAAGCACTACGCCATCCCCGGGTTGGGTGCCCTGATGAACCTGGCCGAGCTCCTCGGCGTCGTCTACCTGGCGTTCAAGGCGGGCGGCGCAGCGGCTGACGATGCGCTCAAGGCGCTCGCGGGCGTTGGTGTGTGGATCGTCCTCGGCGTGGTCTGGGTCGCTGTCAACCCGAAGATGCGGAACACCAAGCTCGTCGACGCGACCCTGCCGCAACGAGAAGCCGCATTGAGCAGCGTGTGAGCGGGTTCGGAGTGGGTCGTCGCGTCGATGTCGAACAGCCCGGTCAGGTCGGACGTCGTCCGCCTGTCCCGATGGTCCCGATCCTCACCGGGCTGATGTGGATCGTCGTCGGGATCCTCATCATGTCGACGTTCTCCGCGGACTGGCGGTACGTCGTCGGCGCCGTGGCGATCGGGGTCGGCGGGCTGTTCGTCCGCGGCGGGCTGGTCGCGTTCATCCGTCAGTCGAAGTAGCGGCTGGAAGATGACGCCCGGAGAACGCCCGTCGGACGGATCGCCCGAATCGGTCGGCAACGGTCGTCAGCTCGCCGGCGGCCGGACCCCACATCTGGTGTGGGGCCTGTGCTCGGAGGCTGGACCCAACCGCGATCACAACGAGGACTGCGCTGGAGCATGGACTGCGGACGCCGACGACGACGGAGCGAACCGCGGCCCGTGGTTCGCCGTCGCCGACGGCCTCGGCGGTCATGCTGCCGGCGAGATCGCGAGTCGCCTTGCGATCGACACCGGCCTGTCGAACTGGCGACGGTCGGCCACCCCGGATGCGGCGCGAGCGCTGCGCGCCGCCGCCCGCGCCGCCAACAGCGCAGTCCTCGAAGGCGCCGCCCAGCCGGGTCGGCGAGGGATGGGCACCACGTTGAGCATGCTCACCCTCACATCACTCGAGGCGATCGTCGTGCACGTCGGCGACAGCCGGATCTATCGGATCCGCAACGACTCGTGCATGCAGCTGACCTCCGACCATTCCCGCGCCGGGGAGATGCTGCGGATGAAGCTGATCGACGCGCAGCAGGCCGCGCGACACCCGGGTCGAAGCCAGCTCACCCGTTCGCTCGGCGCGACGCCGATGGTCCAGCTCGAGGTCGTCCGCGAGCCGCTGGAGGTCGGCGATGCCTTCATCCTGTGCACCGACGGCCTGTGGGACGAGACGAGCAATGGTGAGCTCACGGACGCCGTCGCAGCGATGCAGGACGACGCGTGCGCCGCGGCACGCGTGGCAGCCGCGTTGATCCGTCGGGCGATCGACAGGAACTGCGCTGATAACGTCACCGCCGTGGTGGTCCAACTGGTCGCGCCGCTCCCGGGCAACGTGGGTTCGGACCGGCGCTGGCCATTTCGCAGGTTCGGCTGATGCGACACGATGTCGGCGAACACGTCGATCACTACGAGATCATCGAGCTGCTCGGTCACGGCGCCTACGCGGAGACGTACCTCGCCCGCAACACCTTCGATGGCGCGCTCGTGGTCCTGAAGTCGCCCGATCCAGCGCTGCTCGCCGACGCGGCCGTGTTCCAGCGGTACCGGCGTGAATCACAGGTGGTCCGCTCGATCGATCACCCGGGCGTGCAGCGCGCGATCGGCGGTGCCGACGACGGTTCGGAGCCGTATCTCGTCCTCGAGTACGTCGACGGCGTCGATCTGCGGAAACAGATCCACGCGATGGGAGCGCCGTCCGGTCAGCTCCCCGAGGCGCTGGCGATCGACTGGGGCCGACAGCTCGCCGCATCGCTCGAGTACCTCCACGCCCACGGCATCGTGCACCGCGACCTCAAGCCCGACAACGTCCTCGTCGGCGCGGATGGCCGGCTCAAGGTCGCCGACTTCGGCACGGCGCTCGTCGACGGGGCGAAGCGGTTGACGTGGAAGCACGTCACCGAAGGCGTCGGGACACCCGACTACATGAGCCCCGAGCAGATCCAGGGCGAACGGGGCGACGACCGGAGCGACATCTATGCGTGGGGAGTGATCATGTACGAGTTCCTGACCGGGTCGGTGCCGTTCCACGGCGACAACTGGATGGCGACGATGGCCGGGCATCTGACGATGACGCCGGATCGGGTTCGTCGCCGTCGGCCCGATGTGTCCGCGGCGTTGGAAGCGGTGGTCATGACCGCCATGCGGCGCTACCCCGAGCACCGGTACCAGACGGTCGCCGCACTCCGCGACGACCTCGATCGGCTCGAACAGCTGGACCCGTCGACGTTCGACCTCGGCCCGGAACCCCCGATGGGCGGGTTCGCCGCCGCCGACCCAGCGCGTCGCATCTGGCTCGTGGCATTGGGCGTGGCGATCGGCTTCGTCGGTTGCGTGGCCGTCGTCATCGGGTTGTCGGTGCTGCTGTGAGCGCGATGCAGGCCTCGTGGATCCGGGTGTCGTTCATCGACGTCTTCGGCACGCTCAACTCGCTGCACGTCCCCGGGGCGCGCTGGGCCGATGCGGTTGCAAACGGCATCATCTTCGACGGATCGGCCCTCGAGGGTCGGGCGCGCATCTTCGAGTCGGACATGCTGCTTCGTCCAGTGCCGGAGACGCTCGTCGCAACCGACGGGGTCGGGCGCGCGATCGGGCAGGTGTTGACGACCGATGGCACACCGTGGGCCGGCGACCCGCGGACCTGCCTGCGCCTCGCAGTGGATCGCGTCGAGGAGGTCGTCCCGCGGTGGCGGGCGATGGCCGAGCTGGAGTTCTACCTCGTCGACTCGGCTGGCATCCCTGCCGACCAGAGCTTCTACTTCGGCGGCGTGGAAGGCGTTGGTCTCACCACCGTCAGGCACGCCGCCGACCAGCTGGCCGCGCACGGTGTGCAGGTGCAGTCGGTCCATCACGAAGCCGGGCCGGGCCAGTACGAGATCGACATCGCGCCACTCGGAGCGATGCAGCTCGCCGACGCGCTGATGCTCGCCAAGCAACTCGTTCGCGAGTCGTCCGAGCATCACGGCCTGCAGGTGACGTTCATGGCTCGTCCGTTCGACGGCGAACCAGGCTCCGGGTTGCACCTGCATCAGCAGACCGATCGACCGCTGGTCGATGCGGCCGGGGACCTCACCGCGATCGGGCGGAGCTTCCTCGGTGGCCAGCTCCGACATGCGGGCGCGCTCTGCGCGCTCGCCTCGCCGACGGTCAACTCCTACAAGCGGTTGCACGCCAGCGGGGAGGCACCCGCATCCGCGATGTGGAGCCATCGCCATCGCGGGTCGCTGATCCGGGTGTCGCCCAAGGGGATCGAGTTCCGTGGTGCCGATCCGTCGACGAACCCCTACCTGTGCATCGCCGGGCTGTTGATCACCGGCGCCGACGGCGTCGTCAACGACGAGGAGCCACCCCGGCCGGATGACGAGAGCATCGGCGGCTTCGACGCAACGGGCGAGTCCGCTCGGTTCGAACCGCTCCCCCGCACGCTCGACGACGCGCTCGACTGCTTCCTGGCCGACGACGTCTTGCTGGACGCCTTCGACGACGGCCTCGTCGAGCGCCTCCTGGTCGGCCGGCGGACAGAGTCGGCCGAGTACCGCCAGCACGTCACCGACTGGGAGCGTCGCCGGTACTTCGAGACGGCGTGACGCCGGCCGACGCGGCGCTCAGTCGTCGCCGAGGACCAACCGGTAACCCACGCGCGGCTCGGTGATGATCCTCGGCACGCCGACGCCGTCACCGAGCGACGCGCGCAGCTTGCTGACGAGCACGCGCAGGGCGTGCGACGCGGGCTCTTCGTTCTCCGGACCCCACATCTGGTGGACGAGGCTCCGATGGGTGTGCATCCGACCCGGGTTGCGAACCAGCACCGCCAGGAGGCGGAACTGCTTCGGCGGCAGGTCGAGCAGCCGTCCGTCGAGCGCGGCGACATGTCCACCGATGTCGACGGTGAGGGCACCGAGCTGGATCACGGGATCGTCGGCCACGACCGAGAGCAACGCCCGGTGGCGCAGGGCGACACGGACGCGCGCCAGGAGCTCCGGCATGGAGAACGGCTTGGTCACGTAATCATCCGCACCCTCGTCGAGTGCCTGCACCATGCGCGACTGGTTGCCGTCGGCCGTCACGACGATGATCGGCGACTTGACGCGCAACCGGAGGTGTCGGCACAGGTCGATGCCGTCCACATCGGGGAGGCCGAGGTCGAGGATGATCACGTCGGGCTCGCTCACCGCGACGCACTCCAACGCCTCGGCTCCGTTGGTCACCCCTCGGACCTCGTAGTGACGCGCCGCGAGGCTCGCCGTCATCACCTGCATCGGCGCCGGCTCGTCCTCGATGAGCAGGATCAGCGGTGCATCAGGTCTCGTCCTCGCCGTCATGGGCAGCGAGAGCGAAGGTGAAGCGTGTTCCGCGACCTGCATCGTCATGAACCTCGATGTTACCCCCGTGGCACTCCACGATCGATCGGCAGATGGCAAGTCCCAGACCGGTCGTCGACCCTTCGACCGACGAGCTCCACGGTTCGAACACACGATCGCGCAGCGCAGGGTCGAGGCCGGCGCCGTCGTCGGCGACCGAGATCCTCACGAGCTCCGGGCCATCGCCGACGACCTCCGTCGCCGCCGAGATCGTGATGTGATCCCCACCGTGGCGCACCGCGTTCTCGAGCAGGTTGGTCAGCACCTGATCGAGCAGCACCTGATCCGCCCACACCAGCGGGAGGTCGGGCTCGACCTCGAGCTCCACATGCGACGCGCCGAGCAGCCGGCGCAGCCGCCGCACGCTCGTGTCGATCACCTCGCCGGTGTCCACCAGGTCGAGATGAGGTTGCAGGACCCCCGCCTCGATCCGACTCATGCTGAGCAGGTTCGCGACGAGACGATCGAGCCGCTCCGCCTCGGCGATCACCAGATCGAGCAGATCGTTGCGGGTCGCTGCGACGTACACGTCGCCCGAGCGCAGGTCAGTGGTGACGGCGCTGATCGTCATCAACGGGGTCCGGAGGTCGTGCGACACGGATCGCAGCAGGATCGATCGCTGCCGATCGATCGCCTCCAGCAGTGCCACCTTCTGCGCCTCGACGGCCAGCACTTCGCGCTCCGCTGTGAGATCGACGAGTGCGGTGTGCATCGCGGCGATCTCCGTGGCGGCACGTTCTGCGTGCAGGCGTCGTGACGACTCACGGTTGACCAAGGTGCCGGCCACACCCGCCACGCCCGCGAAGACGACGAAGGCGATCACGTCCTCGGGATGCCGGATCTGGAGCGTGAAGACCGGCGGGATGAAGACGATGTTGAACGCCACCGCAGCGGCGAAACCCGTCAGCACGGACGGCCACAGGCCGCCGAGGACCGCCGCGAGCAACACCGGAACGACGAGGAGCAGCGCCGGAGTCGCGAGCGACAAGCCATCGTGCACGCCACCGAGGAGGGCACAGATGAGGGCGACCGAAGCCAGGCCCACCCCAGAGCCGACGACGGCACGTGGTTCCCTCGACAAGGCCATCCCGCATCTTGTCCCACTACGAACGTCACTGCTCGCTCGTCGCGACTCTGCCAACATCCAGGGGGTGGGCACCGTGTCGATCCTCATCGTCGAACGCGACGAGGCTGTCCGCGGCGTGCTCGCTCGCGACCTCGCGACCGAGGGCTACGAGTGCATCGCTGCGATCGACGCGCGAGGCGCGCTCGAGCAACTCGAACGGCGCCGACCCGACCTCGTGTTGATCGGCCTCGACCTCGGGGATCGTCGCGGCATCGATCTCTGCCGTCGGATCCGCTCACGCGTCGGCAACCCGATCGTCGCCTACAGCTCGGAGCAGAACGAACAGCACAAGGTCCGTGCACTGGACGCTGGAGCCGACGACTACCTCGTGACACCGCTGTCGATGCCCGAGCTGTTCGCCCGTCTCCGCGTGGCGCTCCGGCATCGACGCGCCATCGCATCACTGATCGACGATGTCGTGCTCCACATCGCCGGCCTCGTCATCGACGTGGGCCAACACGTCGCGGCCGTCGGCGGCACGCCGCTGGAGCTCACCCCGAAGGAGTACCAACTGCTCGTCCTGCTCGCGCGCAACGCCGGCAAGGTCGTTGCCCATCAGACGATCCTCGAGACGGTCTGGCCCGCCAACCAGTCACAGGACACGCTCCGCCTCCACATCAGCCAGTTGCGGCGGAAGCTCCAGGCGCACGAGGGGGCGCCGCAACTGTTGACGAGGACCGGCGTCGGCTACACGCTGCTCCCGGCGACCGCACCGGACGTCTGACGACGACGGAGCCACCAGCGGCCGCGGTGCCCCACAGCAGCACGACGATGCCGTCGAGCCCGAGCGGCGCAGCAGCTGCGCCACCCCCCGGAGACGTCGCGATCCCTGCAGCGATGGCGAAGCCTTGGCCCGCGTCCGGTCATCCGGTTCCACTCGCCGATGGCAGGAATTGGGTTTCTCTCGACACGCGCGCTGCCGGGGCGTAGGTTGCCGCGTTGGGCCCGAGGACAGTCGGGTACCGCATTTCCGGGGGGAAATCATGGGGCGGATGCTCATCCGCGCGCTGCAGCTCACGCTGGTGTGCGCATGCTCGATGCTCGCGGTCGTGCACGGCGTCGACCGAGCGTTCGATGCGCCGATCGACGGGGTGCGCGTGCCGGCGACGAGCCGCACGTCGCTCTCGCTCGCGGACGGCTTGGTGGGCTCGAACGCGGGCTGCCTCCGGGACCGCACCGCCGCGGGGCTGAACGACTTCTTCAGCCAGCGCATCGGTCCCGTGCTCGGGTTCGACTCGCCGCGAGTCCTCAGCCTCGGCGGCGACCGTTACCTCTGGCTGTTGCAGGACGCGTTCGTCGACTACACCGGCAACGCGACCACGCTCGCCGCGGCGAAGTACGTGAACTCCAGCGTGCTCGTGCAGGAGGGCGACTGCTTCACTCTGGTGCAGCGCGGGACGACGACCGAGCCGGAGTCGTTCGAGCCGGGCAACGGATCGTCGTTCGAGGACTACTACTGGCCCGGTGGAGCGAGCGTCGCCGGTGACCACATCGAGGTGTTCTGGATCCACATGCACCGCGATGAACCGACGCTGCTCGCCACGGACGGCATCAGCGTGCACCCGGTCGACGTCTGGCTGGCCACCTACGACTCGACGAGCCTCGCCCGGACCTCGTTCGAGCCAGCGGTCGAGCCCGGTGTCCACCCGATCTACGGATGGAACGTCGTCGATGCCGATGGGTACAGCTACCTCTACGGCAACACGTTCCAGCAGAACCTGGCCCGCGAGGGCGGCTACATCGCCGGCCCGCACAGCGCGACCGCGATGTGGCTGGCGCGGGTTCCGCGAGGCGATCTCGCCGCGGCACCCGAGTACCGCACCGAGACCGGCTGGTCGAGCAGCGCAACGGAGGCGACACCGATCTCGTCCCGGTTCTGGATCGAGAACATGATGCAGACGACGCGCATCGGCGAGCAATGGCTGTCGGCCACGAAGGTCGACGGCTTCTGGGGTTCGAACATGCTCGTCGAGACGGGCGACGATCCCGCTGGCCCGTGGTCGCTGACGGCCGACGTCACGGTGCGGGCGACCGGGCGGCCCGACGACATGGTGACCTACGCGCCGATCGTGCTGCCCTGGCTCGGCCTCGACCACCATCCCCTCGTGATGCTGTCCCAGATCGACACCTTGTGGGAGGAGCACGAGGGCGGCGATCCCGCCCGGTACCGGCCCCAGGTCATCGACATCCACGCTGCACTCGCCCGAACGGGCGCCCGCTCGGTCGACTAGCGCGCGGGGTCGGCCCGATCACTAGGTTTGCGCGACTTCGCCACGGATGTCGTGGCGTCGGGGGACGGGGCGCGCCACATGAATCTTCGCATCACACGGATGGTCGTGGGCGTCGCGCTCGCGATGAGCATGGTGGCCGTCGAGTTGACGACATCACCGGCCGCCGCCGCACCACCCGCTCCGGCCGTCACGCCGCCGCCGGTCACCCTGGCGTTCACCGCGGCGCCCACCTCCGGCGCGCCCAGCACCGTATTCACCACGGCGCCCGTCGTCACCGTCACCGGATCGACGGATCCCGTGGTGCTCTCGCTCGTGGTCGCCGGGGGGACGCCGTCCGGCACGTTGACCTGTGGTACGCCGTCGAACCTGTCGGTCGCCCAGGTGTCCGGCACCGCGACGTTCGCGAACTGCTCGATCGATCACGGCGGGTTGTACAAGCTCCGCGCCACCCTCGGCGCCGTGCAGGTCGACAGCGCCTCACTGCTGGTGTCCGGCCCGGCGTGGGTGCAGTTCACCGGCCAGCCGAGTGGCGGTGCCGGCGGCGCGGCGTGGACCGGCCAGCCGGTGGCCCAGGTCGTCGACGGCAACGGTGCGGTCATCACGACCAACACCTCCAAGATCGGCGTGCTCGTCAAGCCCGGCACCGGTGCCACCGGCGCAGTCCTGACGTGCACGAACACCAAGAACGCCACCCAGGCCGTTGCCGGCATAGCGACGTTCGCCGGCTGCGCGATCGATCGGGCCGCGACCGGCTACCAGCTGCTCGCCATCGACGTCGACGACAAGGTGGTCGGCAACAGTGCCGCCTTCGACATCACGACCGGAGCCGCTGCGGCTCTGGCCTTCACCACCCAGCCGATCGGTGGCGCCGGCGGCAGCACGCTCGCCGGCCAGCCGGTCGTTGCCGTGGTCGACGCCGCCGGGAACCCGGTGCCGGGCAACGCCACGCCGGTCACGCTGAAGGTGACGGCCGCGACCGGGACGGCGGGCGCCGCACTCACCTGCACCACCGACCCGCTCGCGGCGTCGAACGGCCTGGCGTCGTTCGCCGGCTGCGCGGTGGACAAGGCCGGCACCGGCTACACGTTGACGGCCACGGCTTCCGGCCTCACCTCGGCCGTCAGCACATCGTTCGACGTCGCCGCCGGTGGGGTCGCCGGCGCGTCCTTCTCCACGAACCCCGGCGGCGGCAGCAGCAACGTCGCCTTCGGCGTGCAACCCGTCGTCAAACTCGTCGACGCCGGCGGCAATCCCGTCGCCGGCCCGGTCACGTTGTCGATCAAGCCCGGCATGGGCACCGCCGGAGCGACCCTCACGTGCGACGTCAACCCCGTGATCGCGACGGCCGGCTCGGCCGCCTTCACCGGTTGCAAGGTCGACAAGCTCGGCGCCGGTTACCAGCTCGTCGCGACGGTCGGCGCGCTCACGGCCACCAGCGGCGCCTTCGGCATCTCCGTCGCGACCGTGTCCATTGCGACGTTCACCACATCGCCGACGGGCGGCCTCGGCGGTGCGGCGTTCGGCGCGCAGCCCATCGTCGAGCTCCGCGACGCGGGCGGCAACCTGGCCGACGGATCGGTGACGCTGTCGATCGCCGACGGCTTCGGTCGTCCGGGCGCCGCGCTCGCCTGCCAGCCGGGCGGCAACACCGTCAGCAGCGTCGCGGGCGTCGCCCGCTTCACCGGGTGCGCCATCACGACGATCGGCGCCGGCTACCGGCTGAAGGCCACGGTCGCCGGCAGCAGCGCGACGGGGATGAGCACCTCGTTCGACATCACGGTCGGTCCCGCGGCCAAGCTCGCGTTCACCACTCCCCCGGCCGGCGGCACCGGCGGCACGGCGTGGGCCGTCCAGCCGATCGTCGCCGTCGAAGACGCGGGCGGCAACACCCTCGTCGACAGCAACGCCCAGATCGCGCTCGTCGTCACCACTGGCACCGGCCCCGGGACGCTCGCGTGCACGTCGAACACCATCGCTGCGACGACGGGTGTGGCGCTGTTCGCGGGCTGTGCGATCGATCGCGCCGCGCCGGCGTACACCCTCACCGCCACGTCGGGCACGCTCGCCCCGGCGACCAGTCCGGCCTTCCCGGTCGCGGTCGGCGCCGCGACCAAGCTCGTCTTCAGCACGCAGCCGGTCGGCGGCACCGTCAACGTCACATTCGCTGCCCCGCCGGCCGTCAGCGTCACCGACGCCGGCGGCAACCCCGTTCCGTCCGCTCCCGGTCCGGTCTCGCTCGCGATCACCGCGGGCACCGGCGTGTCCGGCGCAGCGCTCCACTGCGCCTCGAGCTCGACGGCTGTCGGCGCGAACGGCGTCGCCGCGTTCACCGGATGCGCGGTCAACCAGGTCGGCGCTGGGTATGCGCTGACGGCCGCGTGGGGCGGGCTGACGGCCGAGAGCAACCCGTTCACGATCCTGCCCAGCACCACCCCGCCGCTCGAGGTGGCTCCCACCGGCATGCCCGCCGCTCAGGCCATCGGCGGCTCCCTGTACGGCATCAACACCACCGTCGTGACCGACGACGTCAACACCGCCACCGGTGCGCTGCAGTACGGCGTCACCGACCTCAGCGTCGCCGCCGTCGGCGAACCGTTGGTCATCGCGCGCAACTACAACTCCAGCGACGTCACGGGCGGCGCCTTCGGTCCCGGCTGGTCGTCGCTGCTCGATCTGTCGGTGACGCTCAACACCTCGCGCACGACCGCCACGGTGCGCGGCGAAGACGGCCAGCAGATCGTGTTCACGTCGTCCCGCGGCAACGACTGGACGCCGCCGGCCGGCGCGCGTGCGTCGCTCAAGTGCACGGGCAACGGCAAGACCTGTGTCGTCACGCGCTTCGACGGCACCTCGTGGCAGGTGACCAACGGCCAGCTCGACGACTACGTCGGCCCGAACGGCGTCGGCATCCAGTTCACGCGGACCTCGGCCACCAGCGTGGTCGCCCACCTCGCCACCACCGACCACAAGCGCACGATCGACGTGACGATCACGTCCACCAGCGGGCGGGTCACGAAGATCAACTCGCCGACGCGTGAGGTGTCGTACGGCTACACCGGCGGCCTGCTCACCTCGGTCATCGATGTGCTCGGCAACGTCTGGACGTACCAGTACGCGAGCAACCGCCTGACCCGGATCGGCGACCCGCTCGGCCACGCGCGGCTGACCGTCTCGTACGTCACGACCGGTCGCGTCTCGGCCGTGTCCGCCACCGGCAGCGCCAAGCACACCAGCGACACGTTCACGTACAACCCGGCGACCCAGCAGACCACCCGCCTCGCGCGCACGACGGTGAACGGTCAGCTGACCGACGCCGCATACACGGACACGTACTCGAACAACGTGATCGTCCGGCAGGCGTTCCCGGGTGGCGCCGTGACGCGCTTCTCGTACGACAACCGGCTCGACATGATCGCCTCGCAGATCCCCAACGGCTTCGTCCAGACGATGACGTACAACTCGTCCGGCGACGTGCTCAGCCAGCGGACACCGCTCAGCTCGACGACGGCGTCGCTCGTGCAGTTCACCTACGACAACGCACACCACATGATCTCCCAGACCGACGCCGACGGGAACCGGGTCTTCTACGACTACGACGGCCCGAACCTGGCCTCGATCACGCCGCCCGGATGGGGCTTCGGCTCCACCCGCCTCCTCTACGACCACCTCGGCCAGGTCGTCTCGATCGTCACGCCGTCCGGCCGGCAGGACTTCTCCTACGACCTCGCCGGCAACCAGAGCCGAGTGATCGAGCGCGAATGGACCGGTGTGCCGCTCAACGGCGCAGGCTCGCTGACCACCTACGACGAAGCGGGCAACAAGATCGCGTTCACCGACGCCCGCGGCACCTCGCGTCCCGGCGCCGCTGCGGCGTTCACGACCCGCTGGGACTACGACAAGGCAGGCAACCTGCTGCGCACCACCACGCCCGTGACGCAGACCAGCTCCACGTACGACGCCTCCGGCGACGCCACCAGCAACACCGCGCCCACGGGCACCACCACGTACGCGTGGAACGAGGCGACCCTGACCCGCACGAGCACCGCCCCCACCGGCGCCAAGACCGTGCAGGCGTACGACCCGTCGGGCAACGTGATCACCGAGACCGCGCCGACGGGCGGCACGACGACCCACGTCTACGACGCGCTCGGCCGCGAGGTCCAGACCACCGATCCGGCCGGGCGCGTCGTGCGCTACACGTTCGACGTCGCCAGCAACGCGATCGCGATCGACGACGGTGCCGGCGTCATCATCCGCCGCCAGTTCGACAGCCTCAACCGGCTGATCCGCTCGTCCAGCAACGGCGCGGCGACCCTCACGTCGTACGACCCGGTCGGCAACGTCGTGGCCGTCACCGACCCCACGGGCGCGGTGGTGCGGCGCACGTACAACGCGCACGGCAACCTCACGTCGGTCACCGACGCCAACGGCACCACCAGCTACGGCTACGACCTGTCCGACAACGTCGTGCAGCGCTCCGACGGTCGCGGTGGCATGACGTACTACGGCTACGACGGCATGAACCGCCTCACGTCGATGACGGTCGGCGGCGCCACGACTCGGTACGCGAACGACGAGGCCGGCCAGCGATACACGACCACCGACCCCGCCGGCCGGGTGACGACGCTGACGCTCGACGGCGCGAACCGCACGGTCCGCACCGACTACACGTCACCGACCGCACCGAAGATCACGGTCACCCAGACGTTCGACGCGCAGGACCGGCGCACCTCGGTGACGACGGGAGGCACCACGACGACGTATGCCTACGACGCCAGCGGCAACCTCGCCTCGGCCGGATCGCCCGGCGCGATGTTCACGTACGACTACTCGCACCCCGGCACGGTCGCCGAGACCTATCCCGACAACACCCTCATCAACTACGGGCTGGACGACACGGGCGCCTTGATGTCACTGTCGTCGGGCGACGGCACACCCGCGCACGTCGCGGCGTCGTACATCCGCGACGACAGCGGCCGGATGACCGGGCTCTCGCTCTCCAACGGCGTGCTGCAGACCCGCAGCTACGACGCCGCCGGCAACGTCGCCGCGCAGTCGGTGCAGGACCTCGGCACCGTCCTCGCCGGCGACACCTACACCTACGACGCGAACGGCAACCGCCTGTCGCAGCGCACCACCGGCGGTGGGCGCTCCGTCCTCAACACCTACCGCTACGACACGGCCGGCCGGATCAGCGGCTTCTCGTCGGCGACGACCGCGGTCACGGCCGCACTCGCTGCGCACGCCGCGGTGGGGTCGCCGTCCGCACCGGCGTCGGTCGGGGCCGTCCCGAGCCCGACGACGTTCACGCTCGACACCCCGCAGCCCGCCGGCACGCCCATCACCGCACCCACCGTGCCGGGTGTGTCGATCGGCTACGACCGGGTCGGCAACATCACGTCGATGGCCGGCGCCACGTACGTGCCCGGCAACGCCGACCAGATCGCTGCCCAGTTCGGGCCGGCGACGGCGTGGACCTACGACCGCAGCGGCGCGGTGACGAGCTCGACCAGCGCGGCCGGGACGAACACCTACGCCTACGACTCTGCGGGCCGCCTGGCCACCGCGACGGTGTCGACTGCCGGTGCGCGTTCGACGGTCACCTACACCTACGACGGCGACGGCAACCGCATCACCCGCACCGAGAACGGCACGGCGACGAAGTACGTCTGGGATCCGCTCAACCACACGCCGCAGCTCGCGCTCGAGACCGTCGGCGGCGCCACCACGCGCCGCTACTTCCACGGCGACGGACCGGTGGCCGTGCAGACGCCGACCGACACGTACTTCTTCCACCTCGATCCGCTGGGCACCACCGATCAGCTGACGAACAGCCACGGCGACGTGGTGGCCGCGTACACGTACAACGCGTTCGGCGTCGTCACCGCCACCGGACCAGCGGCCAGCGCCGCGGACCTGCTGTTCCAGGGTCAGCTGCTCGACCCCACCACGGGCCTGTACGACATGGGCGCGCGCAACTACGACCCCTCGACCGGACGGTTCACCCAACGTGAGCCGATGGAGACCGGCGTCGGCATCCCCGTCGTGTCGGCGTACGCGTTCGTCCGCAACCGCCCCACGTACCTCACCGACCCGACCGGCACCACGCCGACCGTGTCGGTGCAGAGCGTGTTCCGCGGCCAGTCGACCGAGCAGTCGAACGACGTCTACGACGCCAAGCTCGGCCTCATCGGGCTGGGCGTCAGCATCAAGGTCGGCGTGAAGATCGCCTCCGCCTTCAGCGAGGAGTTCAAGGACGGCGCCGCGGCGGCGAACCTCAAGTTCGCCGGGAAGGCGCTCGGCTACGCCGCCATCGCGCTGCAGACGTACATCACCATCGACAACTGCCAGAACGGCACGGTGCAGAAGTGCGTCGGCTCGGCGGTCGGCCTCGCCGTCAACGTCGGGTTCACCGTCGGGTGCACCTTCGTGACCGAGGGGCTGGGCGCCTCGCTGTGCCCGATCGCCGGCGCCGTGCTCAGCGCCGGACTCGAGTTCGTGATCTCCACCTACGGACCCGACATCGTGGCCGGCATCATCGACATCAGCGAGCAGGCCGACGCGGCGCTGAGCCCGGTGGCGACCGCAGTCGCCGACTACGCAGTTGGCGTCGCCAACGACATCGCCAACTCGACGACCCACGCCATCGGCGTGCTCACGAGCGGGTTCAACCAGGCCACCGAGGCCGTCTCGAGCGGCTTCCAGACCGCGCTCGACACACTCAACGACGCCGGCTACACGGCCGCCCAGATGGCCACCGTCCTGGCCAACACCTTCAAGGAGGGCGCCGCCCAGGCCGTCGCCGGACTGATCGGCCTCGGCTACGACATCAAGGGCGCCGCCGAAGCTCTCGCCAACGTGTTCCAGCAGACCGCGACCCAGGCCGCGACGCTGTTGAAGAACACCTTCACGAACGCCGCGAACGCCGTCGCGTCGGCGCTCTCGGACGCCTACGCGACGACGGCGGCCGGCGTGACCCAGCTGCTGGCGAACGTGGGCTACACCGTCGACGAGGTGGCCGACGCGCTCGAGACCGCCTACAACCAGACCGCAGCGGCCATCGCCGGGTTCCTGCAGAACGCCGGCTACGCCGTCGGTCAGATCGTCGGGGCGTTGCAGGACGTGCTCGACCTCGTCGACAACGCAGCGGCGACGGTGCTGAAGTCGCTGAACTACACCGTGCAGCAGGTGGCCGGCGCGCTGCGCGACCTGTACCACCTGGCCGACCAGGCAGCTGCGGCGGCGCTCCAGTTCGCCCAGTACGCCGTCGGGCAGATCGCCACCGCGCTGCAGAGCGTCTACAACGACGCCGCCGCGGCCGCGGCGAGCGCGCTGAAGGCCGTCGGGTTCATCGCCGATCAGGTGGCGAGCGCCCTGAGTTCGGCCTACGCCGCCACGGCGGCTGCGGTGACGCAGATCCTCAAGAACCTGTCGTACACCGTGGCCCAGGTGGCCACCGCGCTCAGCCACGTGTACAGCCAGCTGGCCGACGGCGCGGCCGCCCTGCTGAAGGGTGCCGGATACCTCGTGAGCGACGTCGGCCTTGCGCTCACGACGGCGTACGGCGAGGTGGCCACGGCGATGGCCCAGACGTTGAAGAACATCGGCTACGTCGCCGCCGACGTGGCGAGCGCGCTGAAGAGCGTGGTCGGCAGTATCGACGCGGCGGCGGCTGCCACCCTGCAGTCGATCGGGTTCGCCGTCGCCGATGTCGCCGCGGCGCTGCAGTCCGCATACGGCGAGGCGGCGCAGGCCGTTGCATCGATCCTCAAGGGCCTCGGCGACGACATCAACCAGATCGCCAGCGCGCTGCAGAACGTGTACGGCCAGGCGGCCGCAGCCGTTGCCCAGATCTTCCAGAACATCGGCTACTCGATCGCCCAGATCGGCGGCGTGCTGCAGAGCGTGTTCGGCCAGGCGGCCGCAGCCGTGGCTCAGCTGCTGCAGTCGATCGGTGCCCTGGCATCGCAGATCGCGGACGTCTTGACGAACACGTTCCACGAGGCCGCCGACGCCATCGGCGGGGTGCTCTCCAGCCTCGGCTTCAACTCTGCCACCATCGCTGCCATCGGCGGCGCTTTCACCGACTTCGGCAACGACGTCGCCGACTTCTTCAGCAGCCTGTTCTGATCACCCGACCGCCCGCTCAGTGTTGCTGGCTGAGCTGGCGGTCTGGGGCGACGAGGTCGAGGGTGTGCAGACGGGACTCCAGGGTGGGTGAGGCGAGGACGACGATCAGCTCGTCGGCATCGGCGTGCCCGACGAAGTCGTCGAGGTACGCGCCGACCTCTTCGGGATCGCCGACCGCTGAGTAGTGCATCATCTGGATGACCTGGCGGCCCTGCGGCGACGCCAGGATCGAGTCGGCCTCGGCGTCGGTGAACTCGCGGTTGCCGCCGAGGAACCGGGCGACGCGGAACCGGCTCACCACGAGCTGCTGCTCGAGCGCCTCATCGTGGGTGTCGGCGGCGATCACGTTGACGGCGGCCATCACGTACGGCTCGGCGAGCTGCTCCGAGGGGCGGAACTCGCGACGGTACGTGGCCACGGCCTCCTGCAAACCGGCCGGCGAGAAGTGCGACGCGAACGCGTACGGCAGACCGAGCGCAGCGGCGAGCTTGGCACCGAACAGCGACGAACCGAGCATGTAGAGCGGGACGTTGGTGCCGTCGCCGGGGGTGGCAGTGACGCCCGGGATGCGGGTGCGGCCGGTGAGGAAGCCCTGCAGCTCGAGCACGTCCTGCGGGAACGAGTCCGAGGACATCGGATCGCGGCGCATCGCCCGCATCGTCGCCTGATCACTGCCCGGTGCACGCCCGAGCCCGAGGTCGATGCGGCCCGGGTGCAACGTCTCGAGCGTGCCGAACTGCTCGGCGATCTGCAGCGGCGAGTGGTTGGGCAGCATGATGCCGCCGGAGCCCAGCCGGATCGTGGACGTGTGCGCGGCGACGTGGGCGATCAGCACGCTGGTGGCCGAGGACGCGATCGAGGTCATGTTGTGGTGCTCGGCGTACCAGACGCGGCGGAACCCACGCGCTTCGGCTCGCTGGGCGATCGCGACCGTCGCATCGAGGCCTTCGCGCACGGACTCGCCACGACCGACGATGGCGAGATCGAGGATGGACAGGGGCACGGACGGGGAACTCATGCTGTGCACAACCACCGATCGGTCCTCCGCATTTCATCCGCCCGTCGAGCACACACCAACGCCTCAGAGCAGCGCATCGCCGGCCACGTCAACGGCATGCCGTTCGCCGGCGCGCACGGGCACCGGCAGCGTGTTCTCGCGTGGCGGAAGCGGGCAGTTCCACGCCCGGCTGAACGAGCACGGCATCAGCGTGGCGCGGTTGAAGTCGAGCGTGATCACGCCGGGCACGGCGACGTCGTCGAGATCGAGCCAGAGCGCCCGGCCCGCGCCGTAGGACTCGGTCCCGCTCGTTCCGTCGCGGAAGTGGACGAGGATCTCGTCCGGCTCGGGCCCGGGCACGGTGGCCACCAACCGGTACGTCGCGCCGTCCTTGCTGAACTCGAGCGTGGCAAGCGCCGGCGTGTCGACCGGCAACGCCTCACGGGTGCGGTCGATGGGCATCGTGCTGCCGACGGCGATGGGCGTGACGGTGGCCTCGACCACCCAGTCGGGATCCTCGGGGAACGCAGCGATGTCGTGGAAGCGTTGCGCCCACGGCGACGCCGGGTTCCACACCCGCAACATGTACCGCTTGCCGTCGGGACTGAAGGCCACGCCCTCGGAGCCGTCGGGGAACACTGCGACGGAGGGACCGTCGACCTCGCTGGCGAACAGCGTCGCCTCGCCATCGACGATCACGTCACCGAGACGGATGCCATCAGTCTGCTCGGCCCGCACCCGCAGGCCCGGTCGGCCATCCGGCAGCGGCGACCAACGGCCGGGCGCGCCCTCGACGTGCTGTTCGTCCTCGGTGACGAACTCGCTCCACACGTACGCCAGCGGTCCACGGGGAGCGGTGACCGCCGTGCGACGCGCGGATCGGAACTCTTGCAACGATGTGCTCACCCGTCCGAGGGTAGGTCCACCGGGGGCCGCTCAGGCGGGAGCGTGACAGACGGCTTCGACGTTGTTGCCGTCGGGATCCCGAACGAAGCCGCCGTAGTAGTCCGGGTGGTACTCGGGCCACACGCGTGGCTCGTGCAGCACCTCGGCTCCCACGGACTTCGCCGCACTGAAGAACTCGTCGACGGCAGCACGGCTCTCGGCCGCGAACGCGATGTGCACCTCGCGGTTGACGCCATCTGTCGCCTGCACCCCGACCCAGAAGTCGGGACGGCCGACGCCGTACCCGATCACGTCGCCGAAGTCGGCGACACGTGTCCCGCCGATGGCCGCGAGCACCGTGTCGTAGAAGCGTGTCGCTGCCTCGAAGTCCTGGGCCTGGATGGAGAGGTGATCGAGCATGCGCCGAGGCTAGTGCCCGTTCACGAACCGGTTCCGTGAGATCCGCGGGCGCCGCTCCGGGCTACAGAGCAGGGGTGAGAGTCCGGTTCGACGACCGAAGCCTCTGTCGCACGATCGAGGCCGATTCCCCTCCGAGCTCTGGTCCCCGGCTCGCAGGATCGCGGCACCGTGCGCGTGGCGAATGGCAAGGTCACCCAGTCCGGGCCGTACGTGCAGGTCTCCCGCTTGGGCAACCCGCTGTTCAACGAAGTCATCGTGCCGATGTCCTCGAAGGACCGTTGGAACTCGCTCGAGCCATCGACCGACTCGCAGTTCGCCAAGTACCTGGCCAAGCCGGAGCTCGCCGGGCTCTTGCCGGTCTTGTACCCGAACACGTTCCCGAACCTGGCCGCGCTGACGGCCGACCGCGCCGACCTGCTCGCCATCCTGCTCACCGGCATCCCCGCCGGCGTGGTTCCCGGCTTCCAGAACTTCACGGGCAAGACCCAGGCCGACGAGCGGCGGCTCAACGTGGCCATTCCACCGGCAACGACTCCGAACCCACTCGGCGTCGTCGGCGGCGACCTGGCAGGGTTCCCCAACGGTCGGCGTCCCATCGACGATGTCGTCAGCATCGAGCTGCAGGCCATCGCCGCGCGAGGCAGCGCCACATCACGACCACGACCACGACCACGACGGTGCACGGGTCGAGGTGGCCCCACGGGGCGGACCCGTCGTCTTCGACATCGGCACGTTCGGGGGGCGCCGTCGCCGTGAGCAGCGGGCGAGTCGCACGGCTCGATCTGCGAACTCGCTGACCCGGTGGACGCAGATGCGGTGGGCTGGGGTGGGCCCGTCGCGTCTGCTCCGTCGTGCCTGAACGCGGGACGTGGCGACCGGCAGCTCGATGGTTTGATTCAGTGCTGAATGGGGCAATTCTGCCTGTCCGGCGGATGCCGGGATCAGGCGCTCGACTCCAGACCTCGGTCCGTGCTCAGACATGTGAGAACGGACGTGATGGACAGCAGTCGATCCGCAGTGGACAACGCTCACCCCGTCGAGGTCGCCGTGTCGGCCTGGGACATTCGAGTCACGACGACGTTCCAGGCCCACCGATCAGGTCTGACGGTCGCCGCCGGCCAGTTGGTCGGATCGGATCACGCCGCCGACGTGGTCCAAGAGGTCTTCATTCGGGTGTGGTCCGATCCCGCTGCGTACGACGAGTCACGGTCGACCCTCACCCACTACCTGTACATGGTGGTCCGGCACATGTCGATCGACCGGTTGCGGTCGACGACCGCTCAGCAGGCCCGAGATCTGAGACATCATGCAACGGCGCTGCCGGCGCAGCTCGATTCGGACACGGCGCTCATCGACGCCGACAAGCGACGCCGCGTCCAGGTCGCGCTCGGCCATCTGACCGAGGGACAACGCGAGGCGATCCTGGCAGCCTTCTTCTGCCACCTCACCTATCGCGAGGTGGCGGTGAGGCTCGGCGTTCCAGAGGGCACGGTGAAGAGTCGCATCAGGCTCGGCCTCGTTCGACTGCGCATCGAGCTCCACGACCTCTGACAGCCCGCGCACGAGGTTGCACCCGTGAGCGGTCAGCGCCGGGGTGGTGCCGGCGGGCGCGCCGCGGTGTTGATCGCGGCGATCGTGGTGGTCCCGTTCGCGACGGACATCGCGACGTCGCTGAGGCGCTGGTTGGTGTGGCGGGCGTACGCGCGGAGTCGGCCGAAGGCGGTGTCCATGTCGACGTTCAGCCGCTCGGCGATCATCCCCTTGGCCTGCTCGATGACCACGCGACTCGTGAGCGCGTTCTGCAGGCTGCTCTCACGGATCGCCGCGTCGCGGGTGGCCTGGTCCTGGATGATGGCGATGGTGGCGACGTCGGCCAACGCCTGGGCGAGCGCAATGTCGCCGCGGGAGAGGACGACCGCCTCCGTCATGAACAGGTTCAGGCACCCGATGACGGTGTTCTTGAGCCGGAGCGGCACGGCATAGACGGACGGGAACCCCGCGGCCACGCTCTCGCGGGCGAACTCGGGCCACGGTGACCCACGGTCGAGCGAGGGGTGCATCACCTGTGCGCCGGTGGTGAAGCAGTCCAAGCACGGTCCCTGCTCGTTCTGGATCTGGAAGAGCTCGAGCAAGCCGATCTGATCCGTGGATGCAGCGGTGACGATCAGGTTCCCTGCTGGGTCGGCGAGGAGGATGCCGGCGGCGGAGGCGTTGAGGAGCTCGATGCTGCGCGTCGCCAGACCGGTGAGGACATCGATCACGTCGAAGTCGTCGACGAGCGCCGCGACGATCTCGACGAAGGCCGCCGCGGTCGAGGTCGTGTGGTCGTCGCGTCGTTGTGCGTCGTTGGTCATGGCTCCACATCTTCGGGCAGGGGTTGGTATCGATCGTCTTCGAGCCGGAGTCGCCGGTCCACGACGTCGGCGGCGATGTCGGCAACGGGACGCGCCGCCGCGTACGCGTGTGCGCGGATGCGGATCAGCGCCTCGACGGGCGTGATCGACAGCTGAGACGCGACCATGCCTGATGCCTGATGGATCTCGGCCCGGAACTCGAAGGCTTCGTCGATCATCCCGATGAGGTCGCCGTCGGGACCGACGTTCGTCGTCGATGCGATCCTCGCCGCAAGCACATCGGCGACGGCCAAGCACCGCACGTGCTGCACATCGCTCAGGTCTCCCGCATCTCGTTCGTAGAGCGTGAGGACGCCCAACCTCACCCCGTCGCACGACAGCGGGTAGGCGAACACGGCGCCGACACCGATCCGAACCGCGAGCTCGGCGAACGGCAGCCATGCGGCAGGTGCATCGGCGTCGAGACGAGTCACGATCGCCGGCAGTCCAGATCTGAAGGCGTCGTGGCACGGCCCCTCGCCGAGGGTGAACTGCAGGTCTTCGAGCGCGGCGGCACCATCACCGGCGACACAGAGCGGACCGGTCTGATCCCCACCCATCAAGGTCACGCCCGCGCCCGAGACACCGAGCAGCTGCATGCACACCGAGCAGTACGAGGCCCCGTCGCCTGCACCGAGCCGGTCGATGAACGTCGCGGAGATGGACTCCCATTCCGAAGCGTTCATCCGGCAAGCTCCCACAAGCGGATCAGGTCCATCACGTACGCTGGCTGGCCGGACGCCCCGCGGACCGTCGACGACCCGATCCGTCCGGCTTCGACAACGCCGCTCCAACCGCTGCAGTCCATGAACACCAGGCCCGACATGTCGATCACCAATTCGGTCGAGCCGTCCGCTCGACATGCTTCGAGCAGCGCACCACGACTCGCGATGTCGAGCTCGCCCGTCAAGGACACGAGAGCGCCGGCGCCCGTTCGCTCCACGCTCACGGCGAACCCCTCTGCCCACTTCAATGCCCCATCGTCATCCACGGCCACTCCTCACAGACATGCGCGACCGAGGGTCTGGAGTGACGCATCGAAGTTGAACTTCGCTGCGGTCGACGCTACACCCGTGTGCGCTCCGCGCGCGTCGGCGACGTGCTGTCAGCGGCGAGATCGGGACTTCGTACCCTGGCCGGCGGGCAACGATCACGTGTCCGTCGTGACACCCGGCTGCGCTGCGTCGACCTTGGGCCACCACTGCAACTCTCGCGTGCGACCGAGAGGGCCGACTGGCACATGTCGGAGACGGATTGAGGACCATCGGCTCTGTCGCCGCCATGGTCGACACGAGCACGATGCACCTCAGAACACTCACGCACCACGAAGGGGAACCGCTGATGGGTTCGAGCACGAGCCAGCCGCGAGACGGCCACGAACGACCCGCTCACCTCTCGAAGGTGGGCTCACCGGCCAACCTTGCATGGGTGCACCGGATGCACATCCGCCAGCTCTTCGGACCGTCGAACACGCGGCTGCTGTTCGTCTTCATCGCGCTCGTCGCCGTCGCCGGCCTCATCCTCGTCACGCTGTGACCACGAGGCAGCTCGTCGTCTTCGACCTCGACGGCACACTGGCCGAGAGCAAATCACCCGTCGATGCGGAGATGGCTCGACTGATCGACGACCTGCTCGCCGTGATCGAGGTGGCCGTGATCTCCGGTGGCGACTGGCCGCAGTTCGAGACGCAGCTGCTCTCACGGTTACAGGCCCACGAACGGCTCCGCCGACTGTCGGTGCTTCCGGTCTGCGGCACGAAGTTCTACCGGTACGCGTCGTCGTGGACGCAGGCGTACGCCCACGACCTCACGGCGACCGACAAGGACACGATCGTCCGCGCGCTGCACGACATGATGTCCGCGCTCGGCTACAGCAGGACGAGCGAGTGGGGCGACGTCATCGAGGATCGCGGTAGCCAGATCACCTTCTCCGCGCTGGGGCAAGCTGCGCCGCTGGCCGTCAAGCGGGAGTTCGATCCGGACTGCAGCAAGCGACTGAAGATGAAGCTCGTCCTCGATGCCCGACTCCCCCACTTCTCGGTCCGGGTCGGCGGCACCACGTCGGTCGACATCACGCGAGCCGGAATCGACAAGGGCTATGGCATCCGCCAGCTGCGAGACACCCTCGAGATCCCCATCGCCGACATGGTGTTCATCGGTGATGCGCTCTTCCCCGGCGGCAACGACCAACCCGCGCAACAGGCCGGTGCGACCTCGATCCGAACGCGCGACCCGGAAGAGACGAAGCGACTCATCGAGACGATCATCGCCTTCCACCCAACGCCTTCGGATTGATCACACCGGCGAGTCCGGCCAGAACGTCCATCGGGATCGCGCCGAGCGCTGTTCGCCGACCGGTCGCAGGCATGTCACCGCTGGCTGTGGCCGAGCTGATCGATCGACGTGAAGGCCTGACGAGCGTGGGCCAGCAGTTCGGCATCGGTCGGATGATCGAGCGTCTCGACGCCCACGACACGACCTGCCAGATCCACGTGGCGGTCCCGGATGTACGTCTCGAACGCCGTCTTCGCGTTGCCCGGTCCGGCGATCAGGACTTCGTGGGTCCCGACGAGCGCGAGGGCGATCGCATCGAAGAAGTGGTGATCGTCAGCGGTATGTCCGCTCCCGATCGAGCCGGCCTTGTGGTGGATGCGCTGTTCGGCCTGATGGGCGTGGACGACGAGCTCGCTCTGCTCCCCGAGCGAGAAGCTGATGACTCTCGCCTCACGATGATCGAGCCAGACGATGGCGTGCACGTGCGACATGCGCAATCTCCAAACGGTACCGAACGTCGCGGTGGTGACGTTCTCGTCCACCATCGTGCACCGATGTCGTCCGCTTCGATAGAGACCAAGGACTCCAATGGCGCTTGGCGAATGGTCGTGTGAGGTCGTCCCGATCGGGGTACCACCCACACGCAGACGTCGCTGCGTCCAGAAACCTGCGCCCGGCCTCCTCTCTCACTGCTCGGAAATGTGATCCGTGATCTCCACCCCGAACACGGCGACTGCCGCGGACGACGTCCTGCGGAAGCTGCGGGTCTTCCTGCTCGATGATCACGAGATCGTGCGGCGAGGGGTTCGCGATCTCCTGGAGCGGGCCGGCGACATCGAGGTGATCGGTGAGGCCGGAACTGCGAATGAGGCGCTGCAACGAATCCCGACCGCGTGGCCCGACGTCGCGGTGCTCGACGTGCGGCTGCCCGACGGGAGTGGCGTCGAGGTCTGTCGAGCGCTGATCTCGCAGCGACCGCAGCTGCGCTGTTTGATGCTGACTTCGTTCGATGACGATCGAGCTCTGATCGATTCGATCCTCGCGGGTGCGATGGGGTACGTCCTGAAGGAGGTCCGTGGTGGCGTGCTGGTCGACTCGATCCGACGCGTCGCGAGCGGTGAATCGCTCCTCGATCCCCACGCGTCCTCACGTGTGATCGATCGGCTCCGGAACCCGACTCCCGAGGACCCTCGCGTCGCCGGGCTGAGCCCGCAGGAGCGTCGTATCCTCGCCCTGCTCGCCGAGTCGCTGACCAACCGGCAGATCGCGGCGCGCATGTTCCTGGCGGAGAAGACCGTGAAGAACTACGTGTCGCACCTGCTGCTCAAGCTCGACATGCGCGGCCGAACCGAGGCCGCCGTGTTCGCGTCGCGGCTCGACGCCGACGCCTGATCAGACCGCCCGGACAGCCACCGACGCCGCGACAGGGACCGCCACCGGGATCTGGGACTCCACATCGGGTCTCGTCGCTCGCCCGGACACGATCGTCATCGGCAACGAGATCCTGTCGGTGCCGAACCTTGCCGGCGCGTCGCTGTCGGGGCCGAGCTCGGACGAGGCGAGCTCGAGCTTGCCCACGACGACGACGCTCCAGAGGCCCGTCTCGCTGGAGTCGGCGAAGTCCGCCTCGAAGCACACGATGTCGCCGCGCTCGGCCGCCTCGGACAGCAGGCCCCCCGAAGCGTTGAAGGTGATGGTGTCCCCGACCATTTCGTAGAGCACGGGCTGGATCGTCGGGAGCGCGCTCTTGGACAGTGCCACCCTGCCGACGCGACCGGTGGCCAGGAACGCGATGCATTCACTCGGCGTCAGGATTCGCAGGCCGTTCCGATCGAGTTCCACGAACCAAGGCTGGCACCTGAGCCGTCGAGTCGGTAGGGCCGAGAGGCACATCGACGCGGAGGTTCGCCTGCCAGACGTGGCGAACGATGGCGTCGAGATCGCTGCTGATCTGCTCCAGCCGGCTGACCACCTCGGGTTGACCGGACAGGTCCGCGGCCTGGCGGAGCGACACTCCGGCGGCGAAGACGACCTGCACGACGTCGTCGAGCACTCGCGTCCGCGCGGCATCGTCGGCCCGCTCGGACCTCGCATCGTGACGTCGCTCCGGATCGGCTGGAGCGGCATGGCCGGGACCCGTTGACGTCACGAAGACCTCTCTGGCACGGGCGATATCGAATCAGCGCGCTACCAGGGTCCGGAGCATCGCATCTGAATCACGCACGACCCTCCCCGAAGGGCATCAGCCGAGCGCGATCGCTGGAAGGCGACCGTACCTGGGCGTCACCCCCGGCACAACGCAGCCGAGTTGAACAGCTGACGACGTCAGTGCGCCGCGATCACCGCAGACGCTGGTTGCTCGACGACGAGTTGGTTGTCGATCGACACAGCGCCGTCGACACCGGCGGCGACGATCCCCAGCATCTCGGCGTCCTCGGCATCGGCGACCGACCCGCTCAGCACCACCTCGCCGTCGACGACGGATGACGTTGCCGAGTTGGTTGTGTCGCCCTCCGCCTCGACGATGGCTCGTGCGATGTCGGCCGCGATCTCGTAGTCCGGTCGGGCAAACCGGCGGAGCACGTCGTGGCGGGACACCACGCCGACGACCTGACCATGGCGGATCACCGGCAGCCGGCTGACCGCGTGTTCCAACAGGCGGCGGGCCACGACCTCGAGCGAGTCGTCCAGATCGGCCGTGATCGGGTTCGCCGTCATCAGATCGCCGGCATCGAGCGCATCCACCTTCGACTCCCAACCCGTGGCGCGATGAGACTGACCGCCGAGCCGCGAACCTGACCCGTACGCCTGCCGATACAGCAGGTCGGCCTCGGTGATGACACCGAGCAGGCGTCCCGCATCATCGACGACGGGCATGCCGCCGACGTCGGACGACAGGAACCGATGGGCGATCTCGGCGTACGGGACGTCGGGGCTCAACGTCACCGCCGGCGCGGTCATGACATCGCGCACCGTCAACGACACAGCCGGCGTCGAGCTCATCGGCTCAACCGGCGGCCGCTGATCGACTCGACATCGATCGAGATCCAGTGCGGATCGGTCAACGGTGCGAACGTCGGGACCAGGGTCCGGCGCATGGATTCGTATTCGACACCCAGCGCGTTGGTCACGTCCCGGGCCAAGCCGTGAGCGATCACGCTCCACACATGATCCGGGTCATCGCGGCCGTCCGCTTCGATGCACACGGTCTCCTGCGGCACCCAGGTCAGCTTGTCGCCAGGATCACTGCGGAAGACGATGCGATCCGCGACGACCACGAAGTTGACGGGCGCGATCATCGGTCGACCGTCGACCACGTAGGCGACCCTTCCCACGGACTCGACGCGGAGCAGCGACCAGCAGGCGGCAGCGTCGAGCGCCTCGGCGGACCGTTGCGCGGTCGGCGTGGTCGAGGTGGGTGACTCGTCGGCGGTCTGTTGGCTCACGTCCGCAGTGTCGTCCTCCCGGACGGCACTGCCCAGAGTCGTTGGACCTCAGTCGCTCGTACCGCTCCGCCGTTTCGCGGACAACCGCGCGGCGTACACGGCGGCCTGGGTGCGATGGCTCATGCCCAGCTTGGCGAGCAGGTTGGAGACGTAGTTCTTGACGGTCTTCTCGGCGAGGAACATCGCCGCTGCGATCTCCCGGTTGGTCATGCCGTCGGCGAGATGGGAGAGGATCGTCGACTCCTGAGGGGTCAGCGACGCCGTGAGCGAATCACGCGGTGGGTTGCGGAGCCGATCGAGCACCCGAGACGTCACCAGTGGATCGAGCAGCGACTGCCCCTCGGCGACGCGACGAACGCTCTGGATCAGGTCGGCGCCGCGCACCTCCTTGAGCACGTAACCCGCCGCGCCGGCCATGATCGCGTCGAACAGCGCTTCGTCGTCGTTGAACGAGGTCAGCATCAGGCACTTGAGGTCGGGCATCATCGAGCGCAGGTCGCGACAGACTTCGATGCCGGTGCCGTCGGGCAGGCGGACATCGAGGATCGCGACGTCTGGTTTGGTGGCCGGGACGCGCTGCAGCGCCTCGGCGGCCGTTCCGGCCTCTCCGACCACCTCGAGGTCACCGGCGCTCTCGAGCAGCTCGCGCACCCCCCTTCGGACGACCTCGTGATCGTCGAGGAGGAACACCCGGATCACGAGGTGGCCAGCGCGAACCGAGCCAGCAGGATGAGCACGGCCACACGCTATCCCCGAAGGGCCGTAACCTCAGGAGGTGCCCAATCGATTCGAGTTCGCCGGAGCGCGCCAGCTGCTCCGGCTGCTCGACGCCGTGATGGCCATCGGTTCCGAGCACACGTTGGCCGACGTGCTCAGGCGGATCACCGAGACGGCTGCGGATCTCGTCGATGCCCGGTACGCCGCGCTCGGCGTCCTCGACGAGTCCGGCCTCCGCCTGGCCGAGTTCATCACCGTCGGCATCGACGAGGTCGACGCCGAGCGGATCGGCCCACGACCCGACGGGCACGGCCTGCTCGGCCTGCTCATCGTCGAGCCGGTCCCGATCCGGCTCCCCGATCTGCACGCCCACCCCGACAGCTTCGGGTTCCCTCCGGAGCACCCGCCGATGACCACGTTCCTCGGCGTGCCGATCCGGCTCCGCGGCGTCGTCTACGGGAACCTCTACCTCACCGACAAGACGAACGGCGAGGAGTTCACCCAAGCCGATCAGGAGCTGGCCGTCGGCCTCGCCGCTGCCGCCGGGCTGGCCATCGAGAACGCCCGCCTGCACGAGCAGACGCGCACCGCGAGCCTGCTCGACGAGCGCGAGCGCATCGCCCGCGATCTCCACGACGACGTGATCCAGCGCCTGTTCGCGACCGGCCTGTCGTTGCAGGCCGTCGCCCAGATGGCCAAGGATCCCGTGGTCATCGAGCGGATCACGCGGGCCGTCGACGATCTCGACGTCTCGATCCGCCAGGTCCGCTCGACGATCTTCGAGCTCCATCACCCCTGGGCGCCGGTCGTCAGCCTGAGGGGCGATCTGCTCGCGGTGTGCGCCGAATCCGCACAGGCGCTCGGCTTCCGCCCGACCTGCGACATCGACGGACCGGTCGACTCCGCCATCACCGAACCCACTCGCGGCAACCTCCTCCTGTGCCTCCGTGAATCGCTCTCGAACGCCGGCCGTCATGCACAGGCAACCGGAATCGATGTTCGCGTCACGGTGGCGGCCGGACGCCTGACACTCGAGGTCGCCGACGACGGCATCGGCTATCGCGACGAACCCGGCCGGCGGTCGAGTGGGCTCGACAACATGCGGACGCGCGCCCGAGCACTCCGCGGCACGTTCTCGATCGTCGCCCGCCCCGAGGGCGGCACGCTCCTCAGCTGGAGCGTGCCGCTCGCACCAGAGGACGCAAGGCCCTAGTCACCGCCGACGATCGCGACCATCCTGGACTCGATGAGCCAAGCGAACGAGCAAGCCGTCCTGCGGACCGGCGAGCAGATCGTCATCGCTCGTGCCGAGCCGGCGGACCTCATCTCGGTCACCGCGTTCTACGCGGCGCTCGACGACGACTCGACGTACTTCCGGTTCTTCGGCATCCGCCGCCAGATCCCCGTGGCCGAGCTCCGTCAGGTGGTGGGCGGCCTGGACGATCACGTCACCCTGCTGGCGCGCATGGACGGGCGGCTGGTCGGCATCGGCGAGTACATCATCGGCAACGACCCCACCGAAGCGGAGGTGGCCTTCGCGGTGGCCGACGATCACCACCGCGAAGGTGTCGCGACCCTGTTGCTGGAGCGCCTCGCGGTGAGCGCGCACGAGGACGGGCTGCTGCGGCTGTGCGCCCTGGTCCTCGCCGGCAACGCTGACATGCAGCTCGTCTTCCGCACCGTCGGTCTTCCCGTCGTGAACACGTTCGAGGACGGAATCGTCCACACGTCCCTCGACGTCACGTCGTTGGGTTCGCTCCGCGATGCGATCGCGACGCGACACGAGACGACGAACGGCTCTGGCGAGGGAGGGCTCACGTGCCGGCTGCCGCTTTCGCCTTGATCAGGTCCTCGACGGCCTTGGGGATGGTGGTCTCGAAGTCGAGCAGCTTGGCCCAGGTCGACGTGACCGTGATGACCACCATCTCGTCGTAGAGGCCGCGCACCCCGGCGACCCAATCCGGGTACTGGTCGTCGTTCATCACCTTGTGGCCGGCGGTGAGGTAGCCGTCAGGGATCCCCTTGGCGAGCTCGACATCGGCCGTACCGCGGATCAGCAGCACCTTCGGCGGAAAGGCCGCCTGGTCGATGGTCAGGGCGACCTTCGGGTTGTGACGGAGGGCCCCGACCTTGGCAGCCTTGGGCACCGTCGCCATCAGGATCCGGCTGCCTTCGGTCCAGAAGCCGATCGGGATGACGCGCGGGTCACCGTCGAGACCGGTGTAGGCCAACCGCGCCGGTTCGGGACCGTTGAGCAGCTGCTGTGCGTACGGCTTGGCCAGGATCGCTGCGATCTCTTCGTCGGTCATGGTGGTCATCCCTTCATCAATGTGGTCTCGCCACGCGGGCGAGTCCGTCGAAACGGTTCCCGACATCGGGGGTCGACGAGACACTGCGGGCTCGATGCACCGGCCGCGGCGTCGTGGGGCATCCGCTCGACGGTGACTGATCCGTCACCCGTAACGCAGCGGCACCCGCCGGAAACCCATCATCCAATACCCCGCGCTGCGACCCGCGCTGGCAGCGAGGTCGCCCAGCCGGAGCGTGTCGGGCCCATCACTTCCGACGATCGTGGCCACCTCGCCGACGGCCACGTCGGGCAACGAGGACGTGTCGATCACGGTGTACTCGGCGTTGACCGACAGCACCGGGCAACGGACGCCGCGCAGCAGCACCGACGCACCGGCGGCGAGCTCGTACCCGTTGTCGATGCCGAGCAGCAGCACGGCCGTCCGCATCGCGGTGTCGGGCAGTCCGGGTGCGAGGTCGTCGCCCCGCTCGCGCGCGCCGATGTGGATCACCTGCGCTCGGATCGCGCCCAACGCCTGCCGGAACCCGAGGTCCTCGGTCGCCACCCCGTCCATCGTCGAGATGCCGTACGTGAGGTGCCCGGGCGCAACGGTGTTCAGATCATCGGGGAGCGACTCGATCAGCGCCGAGCTCGCGCTCACCTGCGCGTACGGAATGCGGATGCCGTGCGTCGCCTCGATCTCGCGGACGAGCTCACCGAACGCGCCGATCCGCCGGCTCGCCCAGGCCGCCCCGGCAGCATCACTGAACGGCACATGCGTGTAGATGCCCTCGGGCCACACCCGTGGTTCGGCAACGACCGCGGCGATGAAAGCGGCAGCTTCGTCGAAGCGCACACCGAGCCGGCCGAAGCCGGCATCGACCTCGACGTGCACGGCAACCGGACGGTCGCCGGCGGCCGCCGCTGCGGCGTCGAGGCCGGCGCGATCGGCGATGGTCGGCGTCAGGCCGTACGCGAGGAGTCGCGAGGTGGCCGCCGGCAGTTGCGACGCGTACATGAGGATCGGCAGCCGGACGCCGGCCGTTCGGAGCTCGATCGCCTCGTCGACGTTCGCGGTCGCGATGGCGTCGGCCCCGATCTGCTCGAGGTGCCGTCCGATCGCGACAGCGCCATGGCCGTACCCGTTGGCCTTCACCGGCACGATGAGCCGCACCGGACGACCCACGCGCTCACGGATCAGCTCGATGTTGTGCGTGATCGCGCCGAGATCGATCTCGGCCCAGACCGGACGCGCCGCATCGACATCGGCGGTCATCTCTCCGGCGACGTACGTCAACGGCATGCACCCCTTCGAATCGTTCGGCCGAAGCTACTGCATCCTTTCGTTGCCCGGCCGGGGCGCGGACCACGTCGGCCCGCGCGCCACGCCGCTCGGCCCGACCGAGGCGGTGACGTTTGCTGTCTGGGGCACCAACGGCAACTGCACCATCCCCAACACGGCGACCGGCATCGCCACCAACGTGACCGCGGTGAACCCGACGTCGGCGTCGTACGTCACCGTGTATCCCAGCGATGCGAACCCACGACCGACCGCCTCGAACCTCAACGTCGTCGCCGGTGGGGCGCCGACCCCCAACCAGGTCACCGTCGGGCTGTCGGCCGCAGGCGCGATCTCGGCGTACAACAACGGGGGCACCCTCGACCTCGTCATCGACATCGTCGGCTACTACCAGCCGGCTGCCAGCGGCGGTGGGGTCGTCGACGACGATGCCCGCTACTACACCAAGCCACAGGTCGACGCGTCGTTCGCCGGCGTCAATGCCACGATCACCCAAGTCGTCAGCGGCATCGCCGGGCTGACCTCGTCGCTCGCCACCACGAACGCCGCGGTCGCGACCAAGGCGACGAAGCAGACAGGCAGCCGATCGGTCGTGTACCTCCCCCCCGATTTCGCTCCCGAAACCGACGGAGACACCTACGGCGTATCCGAGGACGCGCTCGTACCGACGAACAACGCCAGCAGCTGCTTCGCCACGACGGTCGTGCTCCCCGATGGCGCGACGGTGACGCAGCTGACAGCCACCGTGTCGGACAGCTCGTCCACCTGGTCCACCTCAGTTGCGCTCGAGACCAACACGGCGGGACTGAACAGTTCCAGCCTGATGGCTCACGTCGGCACGGGCACGGGAGCGACCCCGGGAGCCGTGACGCTCACAACCGCCACCGTCACCCATCCCGTCATCGACAACGAGACGAACGGCTACGACCTCCAGTTCTGCGGCGATCCGTCCGCCGACTACTCCAACGCGACCCTCACCTACACACTGCCTTGAGTGTCCGCGAGGCTCAGGCTCGCTCGAGGACGACCACCGGGATGGCTCTGCTCGTCTTCGCCGCGTACTCGTCGAAGTTCGGCATCTGATCGGCCTGGGCGCGGTAGAGGCGGTCGCGCTCGTCACCCTCGGCGACACGGGCCCGAGCGGCATAGGACTCGGCGCCGACCTCGACCGTCACGTCCGGGTTGGCCTGCAGGTTGCGGAACCACTGCGGATCGTCGGGAGCACCACCCTTGGAGGCGATGATCACGACCTTGTCGCCGTCACGCGTGTACACCAACGGCGTGGTGTACTCACGCCCGCTCTTGGCGCCACGATGGGTGATGAGCACCAACGGCCAGCCGGCGAAGTCACCGGTGACCTGACCACCGGTCGCGCGGAACTCTTGGACCACTCCGCGGTTGAAGGCGTGGAAATCGACCTCGTCTGACATGGCTTCCTCTCGACTCGTGTTGCAGTGCCCCGACCCAACCCGACGAGCGAACGATTCATTCCGATGCCGTCCACCATGACGCGATAGCAATGGACGGTGGAGCTCACCGTCGCGCACGTCGTGATCCTCGTCGTCGCCGGGATCGTCGGTGGCATCGTCGGCACGGCAGGCGGGATCACGTCGCTGATCTCCTACCCCGCCCTCCTCGCCGTCGGCGTGCCGGCACTCCCCGCGAACCTGTCGAACTCGATCGCCGTGCTCGGCAGCGGCCTCGGCTCGACCTTGGGCTCGTCGCTCGAGCTGCGCGACCACCGCGCTTCGATCCGGCGGTACGCGCCGGTGATGATCGCCGGTTCCGTGTCGGGAGCCATCCTGCTGCTCGTGACCCCGGACGACATCTTCGCCTGGGTCGTCCCGTTCCTCGTGCTCAGCGCGACGTTGCTGTTCGCCGCGCAGCCGATGTTCAGCCGCGGCACCTCCAGCACCCGGCGGACGAGCTCGTGGCCCACCTTCGGCACGCTCGCGATGGTCGCCGTCTACAACGGCTACTTCGGAGCCGGCTCGGGGATCGTCACGCTGCTGGTGCTGCTCGTCCTCGTCGACCACGACATCCTCCGCGCCAACGCCCTGAAGAACGTGCTGCTGCTGAGCGCCGACGTCCTTCCCGGGATCTTGTTCGCGATCGGCGGCCGGGTCGCGTGGACCGCGGTTGCGCCGCTCACGGTGGGCACGCTCGTCGGAGGCCGGATCGGCCCCGTCGTCGCACGCGTGCTGCCGCGGCGGCTGCTCCGGATCGGCATCGTCGTCTGCGGCCTCGTCCTGTCGGGCTGGCTCCTCTTCCGCGCCGCCTAGTTGTACTCGGCCGTCAGGTTGGTGACAGTCGGCTGATCGGTGGGAGACCTTCGAGTGCGCTGTGGCGTCGTCGAGTGTTGTAGGTCTCGAGCCAGGGTGCAAGGGCGGCGGTGCGGTCAGCGTTGGTC
>JAOBWK010000027.1 GCA_025463305.1 Ilumatobacteraceae bacterium | reverse complement strand
GCCGCCGTGGAACATCGTCTCCACCGCGGCCTCCAACGCAGCCACGAACGCGAGACCGGTTTCGGGGTCGAGGTGGCCGGAGAGCTCGAGCATCCCGGTGATCTGGTTGGTCCAGAACCGGAACCGGCTCGCCTTCTTCTGCTTCGCCAACCGCTCACAACCCTCGGACTCATCGAGTCGGGCGATCCGCTCCTCGAGACGTTTCCCGAACTGACCGGGCGTCGTGGAGGCGGCGAGCTCCGCCAACCCCGCACCGTCGGCGGCGAGCTCGGCACGTTTGTCACCGACACGATCCAACGCAGACGTCAGCTTGTCGACATGCTCGGTCGACACCGCACCGGCCGCGAGGGCGGCGGACATCTCCGGCACCTCGCCCAGCGTCCCCGCACGCTTCACATCCGAGTTCGCCCTCGACAACGACGACTTCGACGCCGCCGCCACATCCTGCTCCGTCGAACCCGACGAGTCCGACAGGTTCAACAACGCCCGCGTCACCGCAGCACGACGCGCATCGATCGCCCCCGAACCGCGCGCCAACAACGACAACGCGCCCTGCAACTGGACACGCGACATCACCGACAAATCGGACTGCATGTGCGCAGACACCGCTGCGAACAAGGCATCCCTGTTGCTCGAACCCGCAGCCGAACTCATGCAACCATCATCGCGCATGGGTGTGACACTGTTCCGGAATGAACGAGCGCCCGATGCGCCGACCCGCCGAATCGACGACGGAGCGGCCGAGCCGCCTCAGTACATTGGAGGCCATGTCCATCCACCCTGACGACAAGAACTGGACCTGGGTGCTCGAACGGGCGTGTCCGGAATGCGGTTTCGATGCCGGCTCGTTCGATCCACTGACCATGCCCGCCGCCGTCCGGGACAACGCGGCGGCGTGGGCTCCCCTGCTCAGCGATCCGCGTGCCGCCGAGCGACCCAGTCCGGACAAGTGGTCGGCACTGGAGTACGGCTGCCACATCCGCGACGTCTTCGTGCTGTTCAACGAGCGGCTGCGACTGATGCTCGAGCACGACGATCCCACCTACCAGAACTGGGACCAGGACGCGACGGCCATCAGCGAGCGCTACAACGAGCAGGTCGCCGCCGACGTGCTGCCCGCCATCGATCACGCTGCCGAGGCGCTCGCCGAGCGGTTCGGATCGATCCGGCCCGAGCAGTGGTCGCGCACCGGGACCCGCAGCGACGGCGCCAAGTTCACCGTGCACACGTTCGCGCAGTACCTCATCCACGACCCCGTGCACCACCTCCACGACGTGCGTGAGGGGTTCGAGGCGCTCGCCGCCACCGGATGAGGACACGGCCCGGGACGGCCATCGCTGTCCTCGTCCTGACCGCGGTCGTGGCGGCCGGGTGCGCGAGCGGCCCCGTGACCGCGCCGACGACCGGCCCGTCACCGCCGACCGGCAGCCCTGCGCCGGCGACGACGACCATCGCGCCGGCGCCGGCGACGACGTCCGTCCCACAGACGACGATCGCCCCGAGCACCACCATCACGGCGCCCACGACCACCGTTGCATCGACGACCACGGCTGCCGCGGCGCCGGCCGGGCCGCTCACGGTCCAGCAGCTGCTCGATCTCGGCCGGCCGATCGTGCTCGCCCACGGCTCCGGCGAGGACCAGCATCCACACTCCACCCCGTACGGCTACGCGGAAAGCGTCCGTGAGGGTGTCGACGTGCTCGACTTCGACGTGCAGCTGACTGCTGACGACGTGCTCGTCGTGCAGCACGACGACTCCACCGGCCGCACCGCCGACCGCGACCTGCCGATCGCCACCACCGACTACGCCGAGCTGGCCGCGCTCGACAACGCCTACTGGTTCACGAACACCTGCACGTGTACGGGCCAGCCCGATGCGGCGTACACGCTGCGCGGGGTGCGCACCGGCACGGTCCCGCCGCCGCCTGGCTACACCCCCGACGACTTCATCATCCCCCGCTTCCGCGACATCGCCGAGCGGTTCCCCGACATGCCCGTCAACATCGAGGTCAAGGGCTCCGGCGACCGCGCCATCGCGGCGGCGAAGGAGCTGGCCGCCGAACTGCGCGACCTCCACCTCGAGGACAACACTGTCGTCGCGTCGTTCGACGATGCCGTCGTCGACGCCTTCCACGCCGATGCACCGACCGTGGAGATCTCGCCGGGCCTCGGTGCAGCCAGCGCGTGGATCCTGCAGGGCACGCCGCTGCCCACCAGCATGCGGATCCTGCAGCTGCCGATGTCGGCCGAGGGCATCGACGTCATCACGCCGGCCACGATCGCCGCGTCGCACGCGGCTGGTTACGTGATCTGGGTCTGGCCCGACGACGAGCGCTGGGAGACGGCGGACGGCTACCGCTGGTTGCTGGCCCTCGGGCTGGACGGGCTGAACATCAACGTGCCCGACGAGGGCGTGCAGGCCGTGCGCGACTTCGTCGCAGCGCGCTGACGATCAGGCGAGGGCTGGCTCGGGTACCGGAGCGGCGTCGACGGACTCGATGACGCCGCGTGCGCCGTCGACCTGGGCCGACACCCGCTGGCCGGCGGTGAGGTGCGACGCGACCGAGCTGTTGAGGTGGGCGTGGATCAGCACGTCGAGGATGTCGAGGCGCAGACCCACCACCGTCGACGCGCCCTGGAACGTCGTGGACGTGACCGTGGCGGCGAGGCCCGGCTGGTTCGCGTCGGCGACGGTGACGTCTTCGGGGCGGACCAGGAACAGCACCGACTCGCCGGCGCTGCGGGTGAGCGCGCTGTTCGTGGGGATGATCTGACCGGCGACGTCGACGGCATCGGCGCCGCGCACCGTGGCCGGCAGCTCGTTCATCGAGCCGACGAACCGGGCCACGAACGCGCTGGCGGGACGGCTGTAGATCTCGCTCGGGGCGGCGAGCTGCTCGAGCCGCCCGGACGACATCACGCCGACCCGATCGGCGATGCCGAGGGCCTCTTCCTGATCGTGCGTGACGAGCAGCGTGGTGATGCCGAGCTCGGTCTGGATCTTGCGGATCTCGTCGCGCAGCGCGAGGCGCACCTTCGCGTCGAGCGCCGACAGCGGCTCGTCGAGCAGCAGCACCGACGGCCGGATCGCGAGCGCCCGGGCCAACGCCACGCGCTGCTGCTGGCCACCCGAGAGCTGGTGCGGGTAGCGGTCGCCCATCCCGCCGAGCTGGACCAGCTCGAGCATCTCGGCGACTCGCTTCTTGCGCTCCGGCGCGGCGATCTTGCGGGTGCGCATCCCGAAGTCGACGTTGAGGTTCACGGTGAGGTTCGGGAACAGGCTGTAGCTCTGGAACACCATGCCCATGTTGCGCTTGTGCGCCGGGCGCCGGGTGATGTCGGCACCGCCGACGGTGACCGCGCCGGAGTCGGCGAACTCGAACCCGGCCGCGATGCGCAGCGCCGTCGTCTTGCCGCAGCCCGACGGGCCGAGGAGGCTGATCAGCTCGCCCTCCTTGACGTCGAGATCGAGGCTCTGCAGGGCGACGGTGGGGCCGAAGGTCTTGCGGACCGAGATGTAGAGCAAACCGCTCATTCGAAGCTCCTGTGTGACTGGATCATGGCACCATCATCCGCGACTGGCCGGCGGCACCCGCGACCGCGACCATGGTCGACGTCCGCTTCGCGCCGCGCTTGCGGGTCAGCAGCGTCAACAGCGCGAAGATCCCGGTGGTGACGACGAGGGCGAGGAAGTTCAGTCCGTAGCCGGCCTGTGGGTCGTTGCTGATGAACGTCTTCTGGAAGGTGGGCAGGGTGTTCTTCAGCAGCGTCGAGGCGATGGTGAACTCGCCGAGGACGACCGCCGTGGTGAGGAACGCCGAGGAGATGATGGCGGTGCGCAGGTTGGGAACGAGCGCCCGACGGAGCGTGGTGCCCCACCCGGCGCCGAGGCTCCGCGACGCATCGACCAACGTCTTCAGGTCGATGGCCCGCAGACCGGCGTCGATCGAGCGGTAGGTGAACGGCAGCGCGAGCACCACGTAGAACGGCACCAACGAGTAGTCGCTGTTCAGGAACCAGCGAGCGTGCGGCTTGAGCACCACGATGCCGGCGACGAGCGCGATCGCGGGGATGACGTAGGGCAGCACGGTGAGGAACTCGATCACCGGTCGCATCTTCGGCAGGCGCATGTGCACCCAGATAGCGGTTGGCAGCAACAGCGCGAGCGTGAGGAACACCGTTCCGATCGCCAGCTTGACGCTGAGCCGCAGCGTCGACCAGAAGTGTGCGTCGTGGAAGGCCTTGGTGAGACCCTTCAGCGACCACTTGTCGAACAGTGTCGACCAGCCGAGGCGCACGGTCGGCACGTTCTGCAGCGAGTAGCGGGCGAGTGCGAGCAGCGGGAAGATGAAGAACATCGCGCTGAGGATCAGCACGAGCGTCGGTCCCAGCCGGCCGAGACGCGATGGCGGGCGGCCGGCCGTTGCCGGGATGCCACCGATCGGCGCGGTGGGCGGGCCACCGACCTCGGGGTCGATGGCGAGCGGCGGATCCGGCTCGAGCGGGTTTATGTCTGCCACTTCTCGGCCCTCCTTCGGAGAAACCAGTACAGGCCCATCGAGACGGCCATGATGAGGATCATCCACGCGGCCAGCGCATAGCCGACGGCGTCCTGACCGACGCTGATGTCGCCACCGAGGAAGAAGCCCAATCGCAACGAGACGATCTTCGAGTTCGCCGTCAGGATCGCTGCGGTGGCGTACGCGCTGAACGAGTTGGCGAACAGCAGCAGGAAGCCACCGAGCAGCGACGGCATCAGCACCGGGATGCCGACCCGACGCCAGTAGGTGAGCGAGGACCCGCCGAGGTTGGCCGCTGCCTCGCGCCACGAGGTCTTGAGACCATCGATGGCCGGGAGCGTGATCAGCACCATCAGCGGGATGTTGAAGTACGAGTACACGACGATGAGCCCGGAGACCTCGCCGAGGTTGAAGCTGCCCGTGTAGAGGTGCCAGCCGAAGTAGTCGAGCACCTTGGTGAGCACACCCTGGCGCCCGAGCAGTGCGATGAACGCGAAGGCGAGCGGCAGGCCGCCGAGGTTGGCAGCGACACCGCTGAACGAGGTGACGAGGCTGCGCAGCCAGCGCGGCCGCTTGGCGGTTGCCGCGGCATAAGCAAGCAGCGTGCCGACGATGACGCCGACGAACGCCGCACCTGCGGAGAACCGCACGGAGAACCAGAAGGCATCCAGGTTCTGGCCCTGGAAGGCCTCCTTCATCGACGAGAACCCGAAGGATCCGTCCTTGTTCTTGAGGGCCTCCTGGAAGACGCTGATCGCCGGGACGATCAGGAACAGGAGCATGAAGGCGAAGAACGGCAGGAGGCCGAGCCAGGCCCAGCTCTTGCGGATCTTCGGGGGTGCTGCGGGGGTCGCACTGAGCGTGCGACCCCCGACAGCGGTGCCATCGAAGGCACTCAAGGTGTTGGTCACGTGACGACGAACGTCAGGACGCGTCGGCCACCATCGGGCCCCAGTTGTCAGTCAGGACCTTGTTGGCGGCCGCGATCTGAGCAGGGGTGAGGAACTTGATCTGCGAGATCAGGTTGTCCGGGGGCAGGTTCGCCTTGTCGGCGTCGGTCACGAGACCGGCGTCGAGCAGCGCCTGGTAGCGGGCCGGCATGGCCCCACCCTGGAGGTAGCCGAGCGCACCGTCGTTGGAGAGGATGTGCTCTTCCCACAGCTTCGAGCAGGCCTGGTGCGGCGAGCCCTTGACGACGCCCTGAGCGTAGAAGCCGCCGTACACGCCGTCGCTCGGGAAGTTGACCTCGACCGTGAGGCCGGCAGCAGAGAGCGCGTCCTTCAGACCGGGAACGTTGTAGCTCCAGTCGATGGCGATCGGCGTCTCGCCGCTCAGCACCGTGGCCTTGGTGACGTCGGTCGCGGCGAGGTTGCCGGACTTCTTCAGCGCGGCGAAGTACTTGATGCCGGGCATGATGTCGTCGGCGCTGCCGCCGTTGGCCAGCGACGCCGCCATGACGCCGGCGAAGGCCGAGCCGGACTCACGCGGGTCGCCGTTGAGGGCGACGAGGCCCTTGTACTCCGGCTTGGCGAGGTCGGCGAACGTCTTCGGGGCGTTCGGGACGATGGTGGTGTTGGTGGTGAGGGCGATGATGCCGTAGTAGGCAGCGACCCAGTTGTGGTCGGGATCGACCAGGCCGGCCGGCAGGTCGGCGGCGACGGTCGGGGTGTACGGCTCGAACAGGCCCTTGTCGACCATGTCCTGCGCGATCGCCGGGCTGACGTCGACGGTGTCGGGCTGATCGGCCTGACCGGAGAGCGTCTGGACGGCGTCCTCTTCGTCCTTGGACGAGCCCTCGGGGTTGGCGACGTCGTGCTTGATGCCCGGGTACTTGGTCGCGAAGTCAGCGATGATGCCCTTGTAGTTGGCCCACTCGTCGGGGAGGGCGATCAGGTTGACCGCACCCTCGGTCTTGCAGTCGGCCGCGAGCGAGGTGAGGTCGGCGCTCGGCGCCGCCGTGGAGGAGCCGGTGGCGGCACCCGTCGTCTCGGTGGAGCCGCCGGTGGTCTCGGTGGAGCCGCCCGTGGTCTCCGTCGCGCCCGTCGACGCCGTGGAGGCTGCCGTGGTCTCGGCCGTCGAGGCGGCGGTGGTCGCGGCGGTTGAGGCTGCGGTGGTCGCGGCGGCGGCGGTGGTGGCGGGCGCTGCCGACGTCGACGTCGTCTTCGAGTCGCTGCCGCACGATGCCGCCATGAAGGCGACGGCGCACGTGAGCGCGATGCCTCGCAGGTAATTCTTGTGTAACACGTGTCTCCCCTTGTTGGCCTTGCGGCCGTGATGTGGTGGTCGGGCCGAACCTTAGCCCTTCCCGCGATGAGTGAACTCCAAATGTCGCGCGATCGCGCGCAAGGTTCACGCAGCACGCAGGGACACGTCACCCGTCGTTCATCTCCCGTTCACTTCGGCCGATCCGAGAGGAACGGCGATGCTCAGCCCCCGAGCATCGCGAGCACCGCCGACGCGTGCCGGCCGATCATCCGCGGCGTCACCGTCGCCGACCCCGGCAGCTCGACGAGGAAGCTGGTCGACCCGGCGATCGTGTGGTTGACGAACGTGCCGGCGGTGCCCGTGCACAGCTGTGTGCACGGCACGCTGCCCGTGCCCTCGTCGACGAGCTTGCTGTACAGCGTCGGCAGCACGTGGTTCTCACCGTTGATCGAGACGACGTTCGCGTCCTGGTGGTACCAGATGCTGACCGTGGGCTGGATGATGCGGATGAACGACTCCATCGCCTGCGTCTCGGGCTGGTCGTCGGGTGCCTCGCCGCTGTACTGGTGGTTCGTCGTGCTGCGCGGGATGTAGTTCCAGCCGACGTCGAAGTTGCGGTTGAGGTCGACGCCGTTGGCGTTGCCCCTCGTCCCGTTGGCCACACCGTCGGGGTTCATCGTGTTGACCAGCCACAGGTCCACGCCGGCCGGGATCGGCATCGTCCGCAGCAGCTCGGTGATCCGTTCGCCCTTGGTCTCGTCGCCGTGGATGATCCCGACGATCATCACCACCGTGCCGCCGGGTGTGCCGAGGTGGATCGCCGTGATCGGGCGCCCCTGCACCGACGTGCCGATGATGCGCGTCTCCCGGATGGTCGGTGGCACCTTCGCGGGCGGACCCGCGGGCGGGGCGGCCATCAGCGCTGCCCTCGTGCCGGCACCGACGATGCCGTCGATCGCCAGCCCGTGGCGAGCCTGGAAGATGAACACCGCCTGTGTCGTGGACGGTCCGAAGTAGTCGTCGGGCCCGATGACGCCCTCGGCGCCCGTGGCGATCAGGAGGGTCTCGAGGCAGGTGACGTCGGGACCGGTCGCGCCCTCGCGCAGCGTCGTGCCGATGGTGCACGCCGCTGCACTCGACGCCTCGACGCGACCGATCGCCGGCACCGTGGAGGCGCCGACGATCGAGACGGTGGCGATGAGGATCCGGTGGAGTCGCATGACCCCACCAGTCTTGCTGATCGCTCAGCCGGTGCCACGCCGGCGTCAGCCCGTGCCAGGCCGGCGTCAGCCCGTGATCGTGATCGAGCTCATCATCGACGAGTGGATCTTGCAGTGGATCGCATAGGTGCCGGCCTTCGGGGCCGTGAACGTGACGGTCTGGCCGGCGGGCACGTCGACGTCGAACGTGCCGTCGTCGGCGGTGACCGTGTGTTCGGCCGAATCAGAGTTGGTGACCGTGATGGTGGCGCCCGTCGGTGCGGACAGCGCGCTGAACTTGAACCCCTTGATCGTCAGCGCGGCGCCGCCGGCCGCTGCCGAGCCGGCCGTGTTGGCGGCGGTCGTCGCCGCCGTCGTGTCGGCGGTGCTCGCCGCCGTGGTGGCTGCGGTCGTGGCCGCCGTCGTCGCAGCGGTGGTGGCTGCCGTCGTTGCCGCAGTGGTCGCTGCGGTCGTCGCGATCGGCGCCGCCGTCGTGGAGGCGGACTTGGAGTCGCTGCTGCAGCCGGCGATGGCGACGACGCCCAGAACGAGCGAGGCCGCATAGGCGCGGGCGTGGTGAGAACGGATCATGGTGGCGGCTCCAGGTGGTGACGGGATGGTCGTACGTCCCTACGACGCACACCCGGATCCGGTTCTCGATCGGGACCGGTTTCAAACCCGTCCGGGCGATCAGCTGGCGCGGGTCAGGCGCCGGTGAGCGCTGACGCTTGGCGACGCTCGGCGCGGGCGGCGAGTGCCTTGGCCAGCTTGCCGAGTCGCTCGAGCCGATCGAGCAGTGCCTCACGGGCACGCTCGGCTGCGGCGCTGAGCCGCTCGAGGTGCTGGATCCGCCAGTGGTTGAGGATCACCGGCTGGAAGACCTGCTCGTGGAGGATGGTGGCGTCGTAGATGCCGGCGTTGGAGATGGCCGCGCTGTGCTTGTCGAAGCCGAGGATGCCGGTGCCGGGCATCGCGAACGTGCGCACGACCTCTTCGAGGGCGACCACCATCGCCGAGGGATCGAGCTCGATCGCGGCGGACGCGAGGTCGCGGTAGAAGAGGTAGTGGAGGTTCTCGTCGTTGGCGACGCGGGACATGACCTCGTAACCGCACGGGTCGCCGATGAGCTTGCCGGTGTTGCGATGGGCGATGCGCGTGGCCAGCTCCTGCAGGGTGACGTAGAGCACGCCGGCGAGCGGCGACTCCGGTGTCGGGACCTCGCCACCGCTGACCTGGGCCATGCGAGCCCGCTCGAGGTGCACCGGGTCGACGGCGCGAGTGGCGATCAGGTAGTCACGGATCGCGATCGAGTGGCGACCCTCTTCCGCGGTCCAGCGGCGGTTCCACGTGCCGAACGCGCTCTCCATGCCGAACATCCGCTCGATGTCGCGGAAGTAGTACGGCAGGTTGTCCTCGGTGAGCAGGTTGACGAACAGCGCGCTCCGCACGGCGTCGGGCAGCTGCGCGCCGGCGAGGTCGGCGTCGCACTCGGACCACTCGTAGCCCTTGTCGAAGTCGCGACCGCGGCTGTACGGCACGAGCTCGTGCGGGAACCATTCCTTGGCGGTCGCCAGGTGACGATCGAGGAGCTTGGCGGCGACCGGCTCGAGCTCGGCGACGAAGGCCTTGTGAGTCATGCGCACCAGCCTACCGACAGGTAGGTAGTTTGTCAGGTCGGCGGGTCGGCCAGCTCACGTCGGCGGGTCGGCCAGCTCAGCAGGCAGCTGGGCGAGCAGGCGCTTGGGGGCCACGCACCGGTACGCCTCGGTGACGATGCCGACCACTTCGTCCCAGTCGGGTGAGCGATCGAGCCGAACGCCCAGCCACCCACGACCGCCGACGTACGGCGGCGAGAAGAACCGCTCGGCATCCTCGTCGATCATCGACGCCTGCACGCCGGGCGGCGCCGCGCACCACAGCGCGAGGCGGCCGTCGCCGTGGTGATCGTCCATGAACATCACGAAGCTCTTCTTGCCCTCGACGAAGAACGTCGGCGAGCTGTGGCTCGGCCGCTCCACCACGGCGGGGAGACCGGCGCACGCGGCGCGGACCCGCTCCAGCGCATCGGCGGCGGAGATCGCTCGGCTCACCGGAACAGGTCTCGGCTCTGGTCGCGGAGCACCGGGGCGATGGTGGCCGTGTCATCTCGCTCCCACGCATGCCCGCGGATCACGGCGAGCGGGATGCGGCTGAGGTTGCCCTTGACGAGCTCGGCTGCGCCGGCGAGCTCGTCGGCCAAGCAGAGCGCCTGCACGTGGAACTCGTGACCGTGCGGATCGACCTGGCCGATGTAGCTGAGGATCGGCTGCATCCCGGCGATGCCGATGGCGATGTCGGTCTGGCCCTCGCGCCAGGCCCGGCCGAACGTGTCGCTGATGATCACCGCGATGTCCAGGCCCTGCGCGGCCAGCCCGGCGCGGATCCGGCGCGCGCTCGCGTCGGAGTCGACCGGCAGCAGCACCGCCCGGCCACTCGCGCCGCTGCTCGACTGGTCGACGCCGGAGTTGGCGCAGACGAAGCCGTGATGGGTCTCGGTGATGAGGATCGGGCCGACCTGGCGCACGACCCGCTTGGCCTCGAGCAGCACGATCTCGGTGACGGCCGGGTCCTTGCCCCACTGCTGCGACCACTGCAGCGCGAACGGCGACGGCACCACCTCCGCCAGCTCCACGGTGCGGCCCTCGGCCTTGCTGACGATCTTGCTCGTGACCACGAGGACGTCGCCGCTCTCGAGTGGGGTGCCCGACGAGCGAGCAGCGTCGATGCTCAGCTGCGCGAGGTCGTCGCCGGGCGCGACCTCGGGCAGCCCGGTGACACCGAAGATCTGCAGACCAGCCATCGGCCGAGTCTTGCCGATGTGGCAGTCCCGCCAGCAACGCACCAACATGGCGGGATGGTTTCAGGCACGGGCCCTCGCACGGTTTCAGGCATCTTCGACCCGACCCAGTGGCGCGAGGTTCCGGACTTCTCGTTCACCGACATCACCTACCACCGCGCGCTCGCGCACGGAACGGTGCGGATCGCGTTCGACCGCCCGGACATCCGCAACGCGTTCCGACCGCACACCGTCGACGAGCTGTACACCGCGATGGACCATGCCCGGATGAGCACCGATGTCGGCTGCGTGCTGCTCACCGGCAACGGCCCGTCCAGCCGCGACGGCGGTTGGGCGTTCTGCAGCGGCGGCGATCAGCGCATCCGTGGCCGCGATGGCTACAAGTACACGGCCGAGAACGCCGACGGCACCATCGGCGAGACCTCGGCCAGCATCGAGGCGGGGCGCGCCGGGCGCCTGCACATCCTCGAGGTGCAGCGCCTGATCCGGTTCATGCCCAAGGTCGTGATCTGCGTGGTGCCGGGTTGGGCGGCCGGTGGTGGGCACAGCCTGCACGTCGTCAGCGACCTCACGATCGCCAGCCGCGAGCACGCCCGGTTCAAGCAGACCGACGCCGACGTCGCCAGCTTCGACGGCGGCTTCGGCTCGGCGTACCTGGCCCGCCAGGTCGGGCAGAAGTTCGCCCGGGAGATCTTCTTCCTGGGCCAGGAGTACACCGCCGATGACGCGCACCGGATGGGGATGGTGAATGCCGTCGTCGATCACGCCGAGCTCGAGAACGTCGCGCTCGAGTGGGGCCGGATCATCAACGCCAAGAGCCCGACGGCGCAGCGGATGCTGAAGTTCTCGTTCAACCTGATCGACGACGGCCTCGTGGGTCAGCAGGTGTTCGCCGGCGAGGCCACTCGCCTCGCCTACATGACCGACGAGGCCCAGGAGGGTCGCGAGTCGTTCCTGGAGAAGCGCGACCCCGACTGGTCGCCGTACCAGTGGCTGTTCTGATGTGATCCGGTCGAACGGGATCGAGCCCAGCGAGTGATCCAGCCTGACGTGATCCACATCGCCGACGCGGGCGATCCGCGGATCGCCCCGTTCCGTGCGCTCGACCGGATGCTGAACACGCGTGCGGACCGTCGCGAGCAGGTCGCAGCAGGCCGGTTCGTCGCCGAGGGCGAGCTCGTGGTGCAGCGTGCACTCGACGCCGGCTGCCGGCCGGCGATGGCGTTCGTCGACAGCGAGAACGTTCCGGCCGTGGTCGATCGCTTCGACGAGTCGGTCGAGGTCTACGGGGCCGACGAGGACGTGCGCCGCGCCGGCATGGGGCTGGGCGTGCCACTCTCGATCGTGGCCCTGTTCCACCGGCCCGCGCCTGTCGATCCGTACACGCTCATCGGCCGCCGGAGGCTCATGGCGTTGGAGGCGGTGGACAACCCGGTGAACGTCGGCACGGTCGTGCGCAGTGCGGCAGCGCTCGGCTGGAGCGGGATGCTGCTCGACCGCACGAGTGCGGATCCGTTGGCCCGGCGGGCGCTGCGGGTGGCGATGGGCAACGCGTTCGCACTGCCGTTCGCCCGCAGCACGTCACTTGCGGCGACGTTGCGTGACGCGCGTGACCGGGGGGCGCTCGTCGTCGCGATGACGCCAGCCGCAGGCGCTGTCCCACTGGAAGGCGTGCTGCCCGGGTTTGCCCAGCCCGTCGTGCTGGTGATCGGCTCCGAACGCAACGGCCTCAGCGAAGAGCTGCTCGACGTCTGCAGTGTGCGAGCGGCCATTCCGATGGCCGAGGGCGTCGACTCGTTGAACGCCGCCGCTGCTGCCGCGGTCGCCTGCTACGCGCTGCGACCGATCGCTCGGCGCCGCCAGCGCTGAGACGGCGCTCACCGGTCGGACCGGCTCGCTGGTTCGTGCCTGGACGAGTTGTGCATGATGGCCCCCTGGACGATCGATCTTGCTGATCGTCGTCGGCGGGGGCCGAACCGTTACACGAGCCGCTGGCTCACGAGGGTCGCGGGTAGCTCGCGCTGGTGATCGGCAGCCCGGTGTCGTTGCGGAGGTGCTCGGCGGCTGGCACGAAGTAGTCGAGCAGCGCCTGCTGCGCGGCATCGTCGGCCCTGCTGGCGCGGACAGCGTTCGCCATGTGCAGCAACCAACGATCGCGCTGCAGCGGACCGACGGGAAACGGGAAGTGACGCATCCGCAGCCGAGGATGGCCGCGTTCGGCGTCGTACGTGGTGGGCCCGCCCCAGTACTGGGCGAGGAACAACGTCAACCGATGCCGGGCACCCGTGAAGTCCGGGTACTCGGGGTAGAGCGGGGCGAGCACCTCGTCGTCGGCCACGCCGGCGTAGAAGGTGTCGACCAGGTTCGCGAAGAACGGCATGCCGCCCACCGCGTCGTAGAACGTTGGGGCCGAGTCGTCCGACATCGGCGCCAGCCTAGGGCGAGGAGTGCTCAGACCTCTTCGGGGACGAAGCGGCGGTACTCGACGAGGTCGCTCTTGCGGATCACGAACGGGGTCGTGTCGTCGCAGGCGTCGAGGATGATTGCATCCTCGGTGGCCAGCAGCACGAGGGCCGAGATCAGCTCGCCGTCGCGGTCGAGTTCGAGGACGTCGCCGGTCTCGATGCGCTCGTTCAGAATGGTACTCATCGGTCTCTCCTTGAGACTTGTCGCCGCTGTCCCATCGCATTCGATGACGACGAGGTGCGGGCGTGTCTACGCTGCACCAACAGACGTATCGGCAGCCTTCTTCCCCGACATGAGCGTGATCTCGGTCACGCAGCGCCCACAACTCCTTGAAATCCAGACGAAGCGGACCTCAGGAGAACGTGGGATCGGACCATCCCGGGAACACTGACGGTAGCCCGTCGCTGACGAGGTCGGGGAACGCTGCCGCTCGCTTCTCCAGGAAACTCGTCACACCCTCGCGGGCGTCACTGCTCGCACCACGGATGGCGATGGCCCGGGAATCGACGCGGTGGGCCTCCATCGGATGGGCCGCACCGAGCATCCGCCACATCATCTGGCGCGAGAGCGCCACGGACACGGGCGCGGTGTTGGCGACGATCTCGGCGGCGATCACCTTCGCCGCGTCGAGCAGCTCGTCACCGGGGTGCACGCTGCGCACCAGGCGGCGATCGAGCGCCTCGTCGGCGCCGAAGATGCGACCGGTGTAGACCCACTCCGCCGCCTGGCTGATGCCGACGATGCGCGGCAGGAACCACGACGAGCACGCCTCGGGCACGATGCCCCGCTTGGCGAACACGAACCCGAACCGCGCGGAATCCGAGGCGAGGCGGATGTCCATCGGCAACGTCATCGTCACGCCGACGCCAACGGCCGGGCCGTTGATCGCGGCGATGACCGGCTTGAGGCACTCGAAGATCCGCAACGACACGAGCCCGCCGCCGTCGCGGGGAACGCCCACATCGGTCTGCACGTCGCTGCCGCCCTTGGCGAAGGTTTCGCCGCCACCGGAGAGGTCGGCGCCGGCGCAGAACCCGCGCCCGGCACCGGTGACGATGACGGCGCGCACGTCGTCATCGGCATCGACGGCGTCGAACGCGTCGATCAGCTCGTGCATCATCCGGTTGGTGAACGCGTTGAGCTGGGCCGGGCGGTTCAGCGTGATCACCGCGACCGAGTCGGTCACGTCATACAAGATCTCCGTGTACATCTACACATCCAGGAATCGGCTGGCGGCCACACCGGAGGCGATCGCGCCGGCGACCATGCCGAACAGCACGACCAGGAACATCACCGTGTTGAGGTAGCTGTCGCTGACCACGAGCGCGATGAAGCCGTTGTCACCCTTCAGCTTGACCACGCCGTTGGTCCACAACCGGTTGAAGAACAGCAGGAAGCCACACGACAGCAGACCGCCCACCAGGCCCTGGATCAGACCCTCGAGCATGAAGGGTATTCGGATGAACCAGTTCGTGGCGCCGACGAGCTTCATCACCTCGATCTCTCGTCGCCTCGCGAACATGGCTGTTCGGATGGTGGTCCAGATCAGGATGAGCGCGCCGATGAGCAGCAGGATCGAGAGACCGACGGTGACCGTCTGCACGAAACTTCGGAGCTTGACGATCTGCTCGATCTGGTCCTGCGCGAGCACCACCCGCTGGACCTGGGGGATCGTCCCGAACGTGGTCGCGAGCGAGACCAGGACATCGAGCTTGCCGGACTGGGGAACCACCTTGAACTCGGTGGGGATGTTGTTCTCGTTCAGGAGGGCGAACGCTCCGGGGTCAGCGGCGAAGAGCCGCTTGGCCTCCGCGAGCGACTGCTCCTTGTTGAAGTAGTCGAGCTTGGAGGTGTCGATGATCGTTCCGTTGGCCGCCAGCGCCTGCTTGATGGCGTCGATCTGGTCAGGCGTCGCCTCAGGCCGGACATAGACGATCATCTGCACGCCGCCCGCCCACTTCGAGAGCAGGTTGTCGAATCCGCGCTGCACCAGGAAGGTGCCACCGACGAGGAACAGCGACACCGCTGATGTCAGGATCGCGGCCACCGTCAGGGTGACGTTGCGCTTGAGGCTCGCGCCCGTCTCGCGGAACGTGTACGTGAGGCGTGACCACATTATTCGTACACCCCTCGGGCCTGGTCGCGGACGATGATGCCACGGTCCATCTGGATGACTCGCTTGCGCATCATGTTCACGATGCGCTGGTCGTGAGTGGCCATCACGACGGTGGTGCCGGTCTTGTTGATCCGGTCGAGGAGGCGCATGATGCCCTCGCCGGTGCCGGGGTCGAGGTTGCCGGTGGGCTCGTCGGCGAGCAGGATCAGCGGCCGGTTCACGAACGCGCGGGCGATCGACACGCGCTGCTGCTCGCCACCCGAGAGCTGATGGGGGAAGCGGTCCTGCTTGCCGGCCAGGCCGACGAGGTCCATCACCGCAGGCACCTGCTGGCGGATCACGTGCTTGGGCCGACCGATGACCTCGAGCGCGAACGCGACGTTCTCGTGGACCGTCTTGTTCAGCAGCAGCTTGTAGTCCTGGAAGATGTTGCCGATGTTGCGGCGCAGGTGCGGCACCTTGCTGTCGGGCATCTCGTTGATGTTGCGCCCGGCCACCCAGACCGCACCCTTCTCGGGGCGCTCCTGGCGGTTCATCATCCGCAGCAACGTGCTCTTGCCGGACCCCGAGGGGCCGACGAGGAAGACGAACTCACCCTTGGCCACCTCGAACGTCGCGTCGCGCAGGGCGGTGACTTCCGAGTTGTAGATCTTGGTGACGTTCTCGAGACGGATCAATGCGGCTCCCGGGGCGGCGAAGGGACGTCAAAAGTTACCAGCGCGTGACAAAAAGGGTGGGTCACCTCGATCTCGGTGGGCTCGCACGGCACGGGAATTCTCGTGCCGACTGTCGCGCGTTCGGTGACGCGCCATGCTCTCCTCGGATGATGCGCACCGAATCCGTCGATCGATCGGCGATCTTCACCGACTTCGTCGAGCGGACCGAGCCGCGTCTGCGCCGTGCCCTCGTCGCCGCCTACGGTCCGACCATCGGCCGAGAAGCAGCGGTCGATGCGCTCAGTTGGGCATGGGAGCACTGGGATCGCCTCGACGGGATGGACAACCCGGCCGGGTACCTGTACCGAGTCGGTCAGTCGGCCGCGAGCAGGCTGCTGAAGAGCGCTTCGACGGCGATGTCCGATCCGCCCGCAACAGCCGCCGCCAACGATCCTGCCGGTGCGCTGACCGACGTCAGGCCATACCTCGAGCAGCTCTCCGAGCAGCAGCGCGCGGCCGTGATGCTGGTGCACGGATATGGCATCAGCCAGCGGGAGACGGCTGAGGTCCTGGGCCTCTCCGTGTCGACGCTGCGCGAGCACCTCCGGCGCGGCATGGAACGACTCCGCATGAGCATGGAGCACGAACGATGAGGACCTCACTCGAAGATCGCCTCGCCGATGTGGCTCGAAGCTGGGACCTGGCTGCGCCGCCGATCACTGCGGACGAGGTGATGCGCGCGGCTGCAACGGCTTCGCCTCACGACACGCACGGAGCGGTCTCTCTCCTGGTGCCCATGGGCGCGATCGGCCCCCGTCCTTCGAGCCGGCGCCGACTTCGGATGGCGGCGATCTACGGCGCCGCCGCAGCCGTGCTCATCGCCGGGGTGATCATCATCACGAGCCGGCACGCGGATGCGCCCCCGGCCCAGGGCCCGACGCCGGCCACGACGCCGCCGGCCACCGATGTGTCGCCGGCGTTCGTCGATCCCGTCCCAGCCTCGACCGACCCGCCGGCCAGCGATCCGTCGCCCAGCTCCGCGCCGACGACAACGGCATCGACCGAGGTGTCGACGTCGGAACCATCGGATCCATCCACACCACCGGCCACGGCGGCGCAACTCGCCGAGGTGCGAACAGCCGCACTGGAAGCACTTCAGCGGCTGCCGAGCTACCGGGCCACCGTGACCAAGCACGACGCGCAGATCGATGCCAACGGCGCCGCCACGCAGGACACCACCTCGACGAACACGATCACCGTGGAGGCGTCGGGTGAGCTCTGGGCAACGGGCGATCTGTTCACCTGGACGTCGTACGACCCGACGACAGGCATCACGCTCGACGAGTACACCATCGACGGGGTGACGCATCGTCAGGAGATCGACGGCTGGACCGACAGCAGCACCGCACTCGGCATGATCGTCGGAGGCGATCCGGCAACCGATCTCGACGCGGGCGGAGCAGATGCCACGTCGATCGCAGACACCCTGCACCTCGGTCGGCCGGCTTGGACGCTGACCGAGCATTCGGTGGAGACATATGGCGCGAAGCTGACGCTCGACTCGGTCACCGTCGTCGACAAGGACACCGGGGTCGTCGTCCAACGGTCCGAGCACCAGACCGCGCCGGATGGATCGGTGACGACCACCGGGTACGACTTCACCTCGTTCGAAGTCGGGGTGGATCTGCCTCCGGACTACCCGGGGCACTTCCCGGACGGCGCCGAGGTGGAGCGCAGCGGCGACGACACCGTGTTTCCGTTGCCCGATCCCGCGACCGCTGTTGTTCGTTTCGGCCATCCGCTCTACGCACCCCGCGGTGCCAGCGTCGACCACGCGCGGATCACCGTCACCACGTCGATCGGCACCGACGCCGAGGGAGGGCCGCTGCCGTCCGCCAACGCGACGATCACGTTTCCAACCGGATTCCTGCGACCCACGATCACGTTCGAGACCCCGTCGTTCCCTGCTCCGCCCGATCCCACTGCCCCCAGACTGACCTCGGGCGCGCTCGCCGGGGATGCGTACGTGGTCCAGGGTGATCAGGTCACGGTGCTGGACTACCCCGTGACGATCACCATCGACTTCCCGTTCGGCCACTCGCTCGACATCGCCAACTCGCTGGTCGCCATCAGCAGCTGAGGACGCCGCGGCCGGTTCAGTCGGGCTGGCCGGCGTCGCGGCGGCGGTGCTGGAGGAACGCCTCCATGAAGCCGTCGAGGTCGCCGTCGAGGACGGCGGCGACGTTGCCCGACTCGTATTCGGTGCGCAGGTCCTTGACCATCTGGTACGGCTGCATCACATAGCTGCGGATCTGACTGCCCCAGCCGACCTGGGCCGGCCGACCGGCGATGCGGTCCAGTTCGGCCTGGTGCTCTTCTTCGATACGCGCGGCGATCATCGTCTTCAACCGGGTCATCGCCCGCTCGCGGTTCTGGAGCTGACTGCGCTCCTCCTGCGATGCCGAGACGATGCCGGTCGGTTCGTGGATCAGCCGGACCGCGGACGACGTCTTGTTGATGTGCTGGCCACCGGCGCCACTCGCCCGGTAGACCTCCATCCGCACATCGGCCTCGTTGATCTCGACATCGGGATCCTCGAGCACGGGCCAGACCTGCACCGAGGCGAAGCTCGTCTGACGACGACCCTGGTTGTCGAACGGGCTGATCCGCACCAGGCGGTGGGTGCCGCGCTCGCTCGTCATCAGGCCGTAGGCGTAGCGGCCGGTGAGGGTGAACTCGGCGGAGAGGATGCCGGCCTCGGTGCCCTCGGAGACCCCGTTGACCTCGAAGTCGATGCCCCGGCGCTCGGCCCATCGGCCGTACATCCGCAGCAGCATCTCGCTCCAGTCCTGGGCGTCGACACCGCCGTCCTTGGCGTTGATCTGGACGATGCAGTCGAGCTCGTCGTGCTCGCCGGTGAACAGGCTGCGCAGCTCGAGCTGATCGAGGATCGTCGCGGTCTTGGCGATGGCCTCGACGAGGTCCGGTTCCTGGCTGGCATCGTCGACTTCGCGCGCCATCTCGTGGAGCAGCTCGGTGTCCTCGATGTCGGCGGCGAGCTGATCGAACGTGTCGATGTCGTGCTTGATGTTCGAGTACTCGGCGTTGGTCTTCTTGGCCAGGTCCTGGTCGTCCCAGAGGTCGGGGCGCGACACCTCGAACTCGAGCTCGGCGAGCCGGGCCCGGTTGTCGGTGATCTTCAGGTAGGACTCGGCCTCGTCGAGGCGTCGGCGAAGGTCCTTGAGGTCGTCGGAGAAGTCGCGCATACCGGCCCTAGAGGGTCGCGCCGTGACACATCTTGAACTTCTTGCCGGATCCGCACGGGCACATCGCGTTGCGCGGCGTCTTCGACCACTCGTCGTTCACGATGGGTGCCTGCTTGGTGGCCGTCGCAACCGGAGCAGCCGCTGCGGCCAGCTCGGGATCCGAGTCACCCGCGGCGATCGACGCCTGGGCGGCCGAGGCGAAGCCCGATGCCTGGTTGTCGGCCGAGGACTGCTGCACGTTCTGCACGATCGCGGCCGGCTCGTCGTTGCGGACGACCTGGACGTGCATGACGTAGCGCACGAAGTCCTGGGCGACGCCCTTCATCAGCGCGCCGAACATCTCGTAGCCCTCGCGCTGCCACTCGGTCAGCGGATCCTTCTGACCCATCGCGCGGAGGTTGATGCCCTCCTGGAGGTAGTCCATCTCCTCGAGGTGCTCGCGCCAGCGCTGGTCGATGATGCGCAGCATGACCTGCCGCTCGACATCGCGCATGACCTCGGTGCCGAGCTCGACCTCGCGGCGCTCGTAGTACGCCGTGGCGTCCTTCATCACGAGGTCGTACATCTCGTCGGTGTCGTGGCAGGCGTGGAGCTGCTCGGCCGTGACCTCGGTGGGCCAGAACGACTTGAGCTCGGTCTCCAGACCGTCGATGTCCCACTCGTCCTCGGCGTCGCTCACGCAGTGGCTGTCGATCAGAGTGTCGACGGCGTCGGCGAGGTACTCGATGGCGGCGGCCTTGAGATCGAGGCCTTCGAGGATCTGATCGCGGCGCTGGTAGATGATCTTGCGCTGCTCGTTCATCACCTCGTCGTACTTGAGGACGTTCTTGCGGACCTCGCCGTTGCGCTGCTCGACGGTGCCCTGCGCACGCTCGATGGCCTTGGTGACCATCTTCGCCTCGATGGCCTCGTCGTCGGGCAGGGCGCGGCCCATGACCCAGCTGAGTGCGCCGGTGGCGAACAGGCGCATCAGTTCGTCGTCGAGGCTCAGGTAGAAGCGGCTCTCGCCGGGATCGCCCTGACGGCCGGAGCGGCCGCGGAGCTGGTTGTCGATGCGGCGGCTGTCGTGGCGCTCGGTGCCGAGCACGTACAGGCCGCCGAGCTTGCGGATCTCGTCGCCCTCGATCTTGCACTGCTTGCCGAACTCGGCGACGAGCTCGTCGTAACGGGCGAACGCAGCCTTGCGAGCCAACTGGAACTCTTCGGGCATCTCCTCGACCGGCATCGGCAGGTCGAAGGCATCGGCCATCACCTCGGGCGAGTGGCCCTCCTTGAGGACCTCCTCCCGAGCGAGCCCTTCGGGGTTGCCGCCGAGGAGGATGTCGACGCCGCGGCCGGCCATGTTCGTGGCGACGGTGACGGCGTGGAGCCGACCCGCCTGGGTGACGATCTGGGCCTCACGGGTGTGCTGCTTGGCGTTGAGCACCTCGTGCTCGACACCGCGCTTGGTGAGCAGGCGGGACAGGTGCTCGCTCTTCTCGACGCTGATGGTGCCGACGAGCACGGGCTGGCCGGTCTCGTACTTCTCGGCGATGTCGTCGACCACGGCCTCGAACTTGGCTTCCTCACCCTTGTAGATGAGGTCGGCCTGGTCCATGCGGACGAGCGGCTTGTTGGTGGGGATCGGCACGACGGCCAGGCCGTACGTGTTCATCAGCTCGGCCGCCTCGGTGGAGGCGGTACCGGTCATGCCGGCGAGCTTGTCGTACATGCGGAAGTAGTTCTGGAGGGTGATCGTGGCGAGCGTCTGGTTCTCTTCCTTGATCTTCACGCCCTCCTTGGCCTCGACGGCCTGGTGGATGCCCTCGCTCCAGCGACGGCCCTCGAGGATGCGACCGGTGAACTCGTCGACGATCTTCACCTCGCCGTTCTGGATGATGTAGTCCTTGTCGCGCTTGTACAGCTCCTTGGCCTTCAGCGCGACCTGCAACTGGTGGACAAGGTTCTGCTGGACCTCGTCGTAGAGGTTCTCCAACCCGAGTGCCGCCTCGACCTTGTCGATGCCGGACTCGAGCGGCACCACGATGCGCTTGTCCTCTTCCACCTCGTAGTCGACGTCGATGCGCAGCGAGCGCACGATGGAGGCGAATCGGTAGTAGAGCTTGGCGGCATCGGCCATGCGACCGCTGATGATGAGTGGCGTACGGGCTTCGTCGATGAGGATCGAGTCCACCTCGTCGACGATGGCGAAGTTGTGGCCGCGCTGGGTCTTGTCGTCGAGCGTGGGCGCCATGTTGTCGCGCAGGTAGTCGAAGCCGAACTCGTTGTTCGTGCCGTACGTGATGTCGGCCGCGTAGGCGAGGCGCTTCTCGGCCGGCTTCTCCTTGAAGCCCGGGATGACGAGCCCGACCTCGAGCCCGAGCCACTTGTGGATGCGACCCATCCACTCGGCGTGGAACCGGGCGAGGTAGTCGTTCACCGTGATGATGTGGACGCCCTTGCCGCCGACACCGTTGAGGTAGCCGGGCAGCGTGGACACGAGGGTCTTGCCCTCGCCGGTCTTCATCTCGGCGACCCAACCGAAGTGCAGTGCGGCGCCACCCATCATCTGGACGTCGAAGTGGCGCTGGCCGATGACGCGGTCGGCGGCCTCGCGAGTGACGGCGAACGCTTCGACCAGGAGATCGTCGAGCGAGGCGCCGTTGGCGATGCGCTCGCGGAACTCGTCGGTCTTGTGGCGCAGCGCATCGTCTGACAGCGCGCCGATCGAGGAGGAGAGCGCGTTGATTTCAGGAACGAGGCCCTCGAGGGCCTTCAGTTTCTTGCCTTCACCGGCGCGGAGGATGCGATCGAGAATTCCCATGCGACTCTGGAGCCTAGCGGCGGGTGGCGCGACCCCTCGGGCAGCTCTGACCTGCCACGGGATCGACGCTTCGAACGGAGCCCCTGGTGGCGGCCAAGATGAGGAGGTGAGCACGACACCTGAGCCGACCCGGCAGATCGACACGGTCATCTTCGACCTCGGCGGTGTGCTGATGCACAACGGCCGCCACAGCGACTTCACCAAGAACTTCCCACCGGAGGTCGCAGCACAGGCGCAGCGGATCTTCGTCGGTGAGTTCGGGGTCGACACCGACCATCCGTGGCATCGCCTCGAGCGCGGCGAGATCACGATGGAGGAGTGCCGCGCCGAGCAGATGGCGGCGTTCGCCGCTGCCGGCCTGGAGATGCCGACCCGTCCGACTCCCCCGCCCACCGAGGCCAGCACTGAGGAGGGTGGCAAGCCGGCGCCCATGCTGACCTTCCAGCCGAACCTCGAGATGATGGACCTCGCCGCGCGGCTGCGCGAGGCGGGCATCGGCATCGGCATCCTCACCAACAACGCCCGGGAGTTCCGTGATCTGTGGCGCAACCTCATGCCGTACCACGAGCTGTTCGACGACATCGTCGACAGCCACGAGGTGGGCCTGCGCAAGCCGAACGCAGCGATCTACGAGCTGGCCCTCACGAGGCTCAACGGCACCGCATCGCGTGCGGCCTTCCTGGACGACCTGCCGAGCAACGTCGAGGCCGCCAGTGCACTGGGCATGTTCGGTGTGGTCGTCGACGTCGACGCCGCCCCCGCCATCGCCGAGGTGGAGCGCCTCGCCGGCCTGGGCTGAAGCGACCGTCGGTCGGTGTCGGGCGTCGCGGCGACGGCGGCGAGCACGACCGACCGGGCACCGGCGGCCAGCAACGCATCGCGAGCGGCGAACAGCGTGGCGCCGGTGGTGACGACATCGTCGACCACCAGCACCCGTGGTGGGTTGCGAACGGGCCGGGCTGCGAACTGCGGACCGACCAGGCGCGACGCCCGGCTCTGGCCCGTCTGCGCCGCGCCGTGGCTGCGGTACAGCATGCGTCGGCACGGCTTGCGCCAGCGCGTGGCGAGCGCCCGGGCCAGCAGCTCGGCCTGGTCGTAGCCGCGGCGGCGGATCCGTTGCCCGCTCGTGGGCGCCCACGTGACGACATCGATCTGGGTGGGATCGAGCCGGCGGCTGAGCTGCTCGGCGAGGTGGTGCGCCAGGTGCCGGCGGTTGCGGTACTTCAGACCGACCACCAGCTCGCGCCCGAGACCCGAGAACTCGGTGGCGGCGACGATGCCCGACGGCGTGACCATGGGCGGCGACGCGACGAACGCGAACCGGCAACGACGACAGAGATCAGTACCGGGCTCGGAGCATCCGACGCATCGATGGTTCAGCATGGGGTCGTTGTAACAGAGGGGCGCGCGACAGTTCCCCGGCCCGGGGGCAGCCCGAAATGCGCGCCGGGGCCGGTGACCCCTCGCAGTAGGTTCCACCGCGATGGTCGCCACCGCTGCTCCGGTCCCGACGCGACGGTACGCACCGCGATCGACGGCGGCCGACTGGTCCAACCGGCTGACCCGGTGCATCGTCGGCCTCGCGGTGTTCGGTGCCGGCGACGCCCTCATCCTCCATGCCGCGCTCGGCGCCGCACCATGGGACATGCTCCACACGGGCCTCAGCCGCGTGCTCGGGGTGTCGATCGGGACGGTGTTGATCGGCACCGCGATCGCCGTGCTGTTGCTGTGGATCCCGCTGCGCCAGCGCCCCGGCATCGGCACGATCCTCAACGCGATCGAGATCGGGCTCGTACTCGATCTCGTCCTCGACCACCTACCGGACACGCACCGCCTCGTCCCGCGGACCGCCTTCCTGGTGGTGGGGCTGCTCCTCGTCGCGATCGGGTCCGGGCTCTACATCGGCGCCGGATTGGGCACCGGTCCGCGCGACGGCCTGATGGTGGGGCTCGGCCGCCGCGGCGTCAGCCTTCGCCTCGCTCGCACCGCCGTCGAGTTCGCCGTCGGAATCGGCGGGATCGCGCTCGGGGTGCGCCCGGGCATCGGCACGCTGGTGTTCATGTTCGGCATCGGTCCCCTGGTGCAGCTGATGCTCCCCTGGTTCGCGCTTCCGCCGCGGAGACCATCACTGCCTGCGTGCTGTCGTCCGCAGACGCCATCGCGCGGGCGGACTGCGGCGTGATGCTGCTCGGCGCGATGAGTACTCGCTACTCAGGACACCTGGTCTCGAAGGGTGTCTGCTGGGTCCGTGGCCACACCGACGAGGGAATCTCGCGATCCGAGTGAAATCTCGCAGCGCGATCTCCGTTACTCACCGTGTTGCAACCACCACGGGTTGCGCGCGGCGATGGGAGATGGCGATGTCCGGACGGCACAACACGAGGGTGATGCGAACGACCTACGGGTTGGTGGCGGGCGTGATCGCGCTCGGCGCGGCCGCCGCAGCGGCGGGAGCAGCGCCGAGCGCACTCACACCTTGGTCGAACAGCTCGTCGGAGCACGCCGCACCGAAGCCGACGGAACCGGCCGCCTCGACACCCACCACGGCGGCGCCGGCGTCGGGCCATTCGACCGCACCGCTGACGGACCTCGAGCTCCACGGGCCGCCGACCACGACGGCGTCCGCGCCGGCATCGACGGCGCCAGCACCCGCGACCATTCCACCCCCGACACCGCCACCCTCGACCGCGGCCGCGCCCGTCTCGTCGGAGCCGTCGACCTCGGCGGCGCCGGCACCAACCGTGGAACCGCCCACGCCGACGACCGTCACGCGCAGCACCGGCGCGAAGGCCGGCTCGTCCGAGCCGACGCCGACGAGCGCACCGCCACCGACGACGGCACCGAGCCCCGCGACGACCGTCGCACCACCCTCGACGCCCGCGCCCGAGCCGCCTCCGACGACCGCGTCGACTGCACCCGCCACCACGCAACCGCCGTCGCCCACGACCGAGCCGAGCACCACCCAGCCGAGCACCACCCAGCCGCCGGTCACGACGGCATCGGCACCGCCGACCACCGTGCACACGGAGAGCGTCGTGCCCTTGGGCCTGTCGTTGACGTGCTCGCTGGCGGGCGCCGACGTCACGTGCGACTGGTCCGGTCCGACACCGTCGGGCTTCGCCACGTTCCTGCTCCTGCGTGGCAGTGGCGGCGCCAAGGGCCGAGTGCCCTTCAGCTCGACCGATCCGTCGGCCTCGCATGCCGTCGACGCGGGTGTGCCGGCCGGCAGCTACACCTACGTTGTCGTCGCACTGAACGGCTCGGGCAAGACGCTGGTGCACAGCAACATGGTCGCGATCTCCGTCGCGGCCGGCTGAACGGCGTCCGATCGCATCGACGGTCGCCCGGGTGACGGACGCCGAGCCGCCCACCGTCGCGTACGGACGCGACCTGGCGGTCGAGCGCGCCCTCGCCGAGCGGGCCCGGAGCGATCGTGATGCGTTCGCCGAGCTGTACCGGCTCCACGTGAAGGCGGTGTACGCGTTCGCCCACCGGATCAGTGGATCGCGCGAGGTGGCCGAGGAGACGACCTCCGCCACCTTCGAGCGGGCCCTGCGTTCGATCGACCGGTTCGAGTGGGCCGGTGGCGGACTGCGGCCGTGGCTCTACCGGATCGCCTCGAACGAGGTGATGGAGCACCATCGCCGGGGCGCTCGGTCATCGGGCCCTCGCGCCCAGGCCGCGCTGCGGGCCCTCGCCCCCGAGGAGGCGGCCGACGTCGCCGACCTCGCTGCCGCGCTCGATGGCCCGGATGGTCTTGCCGCGCTACGGACTGCGCTCGCCACCTTGCGGCCCCGTTACCGAGAGGCCATCACACTGCGCTACCTCGGCGAGCTGTCGGCCGACGATGCCGCTACCGCCCTGGGTTGCTCGAAGAGCACGCTCGCCGTCACGCTGCACCGCGCCCTCGGCGCCCTGAAGCGGGCGATGAACGATGCCGAGCGAGCGGGAGGCGCTTCATGAGCCGCAACCGCCGATCACTCGCACGCGACCTGCGCGCCGCAGCCACCGCGCACCAACCTGAACCCGACCCTCAGTTCGTCGATCGGCTCGGGCGACGGCTCGCGGGCCTCGACGCCGCCGATGCCGATGCGGGGACGACGGGATCCAACGTCGTCGCCTTCGGCCGTCGGCTGTCGCGCGGCGCGGCCATCGGGTTGGTCGCGGCCGTCATCAGCGCGGCCGGTGCCGCAGCCGTCGCGCTCGTCGCCGTCCACCACGACTCGCCACCGCCGACCACGACCGTGCCGGCGACCACCGCCACCACCGA
>JAOBWK010000025.1 GCA_025463305.1 Ilumatobacteraceae bacterium | reverse complement strand
TCGCGGTAGACGAGGTCGTTCCAGTCCGGGATCAGGTTGCCGAGCGGGCAGCCGTTGTTGCAGAACGGGATGCCGCAATCCATGCAGCGCCCCGCCTGGATCTGGACCTTGTCGTGATCGAACGGCTCGTAGACCTCTTTCCAGTCACGCAGCCGCACGGGCACGGGGCGGCGCGTCGGTGTCTCGCGCTGCCACTTCAGGAAGCCGGTTGCCTCGCCCATCAGACGCTCGCCATGATTCGCACGTTGGTCGACTCCTCGTCGAGGCCCTCACTCTGGGCCTGCTTGATGACACCCATCACCCGCTTGAAGTCGCGGGGCATGACCTTGCGGAAGTGGCCGGACTCGACCGCCCACTCGTTGATGATCCGGTCGGCGACGGCCGACTCGGTGAGGTCGCGGTGGCGGGTGATCATCGCCAGCAGCTCGGTGCGATCGTCGTCGTCGAGTGCCTCGAGGTCGACCATCTCGTAGTTGACGAGGCTCGCGAACACCTCGGTCGGATCGTGCACGTAGGCGATGCCGCCGCTCATCCCGGCCGCGAAGTTGCGGCCGGTCGGGCCGAGCACCACCACTCGGCCACCGGTCATGTACTCGCAGCCGTGGTCGCCGACGCCCTCGACGACAGCCGTCGCCCCGGAGTTGCGCACGCAGAAGCGCTCGCCGACGATGCCGCGCAGGTACAGCTCGCCGGCGGTGGCGCCGTAGCCGATGACGTTGCCGGCGATCACGTTCTGCTCGGCCACCAGCGACGCCCGGCGATCCGGGTGGATGATGATCCGCCCGCCGCTGAGGCCCTTGCCGACGTAGTCGTTGCCGTCGCCCTCGAGGCGCAGCTCGATGCCCTTCGGCACGAACGCCCCGAAGCTCTGCCCGGCCGAGCCGCGCAGGTGGATGTTGATCGATCCGTCCGGCAGCCCCTCGCCGCCCCAGCGGGTGGTGACGGCGTTGCCGAGGAGCGTGCCGACGGTGCGGTTGACGTTGCGCACCGGCGTCTCGAACGAGATCGGCGCGCCGCCGTCGATGGTCTCGCGCGCCTTCGCGATCAGCTGCTGATCGAGCGCGACGTCGAGGCCGTGGTCCTGGCCGACCGACTGGTGCAGCGTCTGGTCGTAGGCGTTCTGCGGCTGGGCGAGGATCGGGCTGATGTCCAGACCGGCCGCCTTCCAGTGCGTGATCGCAGCCTTGGTGTCGAGCATCTCGACGTGGCCGATCATCTCGGCCATCGTCCGGAAGCCGAGCTGGGCCATCAGCTCGCGCACTTCGGCGGCGATGAACTCGAAGAAGTTGACGACGAACTCGGGCTTGCCGCTGAACCGCTTGCGCAGCTCCGGGTTCTGCGTCGCCACGCCCACCGGGCAGGTGTCGAGGTGGCAGACCCGCATCATCACGCAGCCGCTCACCACCAACGGTGCGGTGGCGAAGCCGAACTCCTCGGCTCCCAGCAGCGCTGCCACCACGACGTCGCGGCCGGTCTTCAACTGGCCGTCGGCCTGGACGACGATGCGGTCGCGCAGACCGTTGAGCAGCAGGGTCTGCTGGGTCTCGGCGAGGCCGAGCTCCCACGGTCCGCCGGCGTGCTTCAGCGAGGTCAGCGGCGAGGCACCCGTGCCTCCGTCGTGACCGGAGATCAGCACGACGTCGGCCTTGGCCTTGCTGACCCCGGCGGCCACCGTGCCGACGCCCATCTCGGCGACGAGCTTGACGTGCACGCGGGCCAACGGGTTGGCGTTCTTGAGATCGTGGATCAGCTGCTTGAGGTCCTCGATCGAGTAGATGTCGTGGTGCGGCGGCGGGCTGATCAGGCCGACGCCGGGCGTGCTGTGTCGGGTCTTGGCGATCCACGGATACACCTTGTGGCCCGGGAGCTGTCCGCCCTCGCCCGGCTTCGCGCCCTGCGCCATCTTGATCTGCAGATCGTCGGCGTTGACGAGGTACTCGCTGGTGACACCGAACCGACCGCTGGCCACCTGCTTGATGCTGCTGCGCCGCTTCGGATCGTGGAGCCGGTCGGCGTCCTCGCCGCCCTCGCCCGTGTTGCTCTTCGCCCCGATCGAGTTCATCGCGACGGCCAGCGTCTCGTGGGCCTCGGCACTGATGCTGCCGTAGCTCATCGCCCCGGTGGAGAACCGCTTGAGGATGTCGGCGGCCGGCTCGACCTCGTCGATCGAGATCGGCTCACGCTGGCCCTCGGTGAACGCGAACAGGCCGCGCAGCGTCGCCAGCTTCTTCGACTGATCGTCGACGAGCGACGTGTACTGCTTGAAGATGTCGTAGCGCTTGGCCCGCGTCGCGTGCTGCAGCTTGAACACCGTCTCCGGGTTGAACAGGTGCACCTCGCCCTCGCGGCGCCACTGGTACTCGCCGCCGAGCTCGAGCTTGCGATGGGCCCGCTCCTCGGGCCGCGACGGATGCGCCATCGAGTGACGGGCCACGACCTCGGTGGCCACCTCGTCGAGCCCGATGCCGCCGAGGCGGCTGACCGTGCCGGTGAAGTAGTCGTCGACCAGCTCGCGGCCGAGGCCGATGGCCTCGAAGATCTGCGCGCCGGTGTACGACGCCACCGTGCTCACGCCCATCTTCGACATCACCTTGAGCACGCCCTTGCCGCTCGCCTTGATGAAGTTCTTGACGGCCTTGTGGGAGTCCATCCCGCCGAGCCCGTTGAGGTCCTCGACGATCATGTCCTCGATCGACTCGAACGCGAGGTACGGGTTGATCGCGCCGGCGCCGTACCCGACGAGCAGCGCCATGTGGTGCACCTCGCGGGCATCGCCACACTCGATGATGAGGCCGGCTTGGGTGCGCTTCTTCTCGCGCACGAGGTGGTGGTGGACGGCTGCGGTGAGCAGCAGCGACGGGATCGGCGCGAGCGCCTCGTCGCTGTTGCGGTCGCTGAGCACGATGATCCGCGCGCCGTTGTCGATGGCCGCGCTGACCTCGTGACGGATCGCGTCGAGGGCGCGCTTGAGCGCCAGCCCGCCACCGTTCACACGGAACAGGCCGCCGATCGTGACGCACTTCAGGTGTGGGTACGCACCGTCGTCGTTGATGTGGATGATCTTGGCGAGCTCGTCGTTGTCGATGATGGGGAACGGCAGCACCAGCTGGCGGCAGCTCTCCGGCCCGGGTGCGAGCAGGTTGTGCTCGGGGCCGACGGTGGAGCCGACGGCCGTGACCACCTCTTCACGGATGGCGTCGAGCGGCGGGTTGGTGACCTGTGCGAACAGCTGCTGGAAGTAGTCGAAAAGCAGCCGCGGGCGGTCGCTGAGGATCGCGATGGGCGTGTCGGTGCCCATCGAGCCGATCGGTTCGAGGCCGGTCTTGGCCATCGGGCCGACGATGATCTTCAGCTCCTCGTGGGTGTAGCCGAACACCTGCTGGCGGCGCAGCACGCTGGTGTGGCTGAACACGACGTGCTCGCGGTCGGGCAGGTCGTCGAGCTCGACGAGTCCCATGTCGAGCCACTCCTGGTACGGGTGCTCGGCGGCGAGGGTGGCCTTGACCTCCTCGTCGGAGATGATCCGGCCCTGGGCCATGTCGATCAGGAACATCTTGCCGGGCTGGAGCCGGCCCTTCTTGACGATCTTGGCGGGATCGATCTCGATCACGCCGGCCTCGCTCGCCATCACCACGAGATCGTCGTCGGTGACCCAGTAGCGCCCCGGGCGCAGGCCGTTGCGATCGAGCACCGAGCCGATGACCGTGCCGTCGGTGAACGCCACACCGGCCGGGCCGTCCCATGGCTCCATCATCGAGGAGTGGAACCGGTAGAACGCCCGCTTGGCGGGGTCCATGTTCTCGTTGTTCTCCCACGCCTCGGGGATCATCATCAGCATCGCGTGGGGCAGCGAGCGACCCGACAGGTGCAGCAGCTCGAGCACTTCGTCGAACGTCGCCGAGTCGGAGCCGCCCGGCGTGCAGATCGGGAAGGCCCGCTCGAGGCCACGGAACTTGTCGCTGCTCAGCAACGCCTCGCGGGCGCGCATCCAGTTGCGGTTGCCCTGCACGGTGTTGATCTCGCCGTTGTGGGCGATGTAGCGGTACGGGTGGGCCAGCGGCCAGGACGGGAACGTGTTCGTGCTGAACCGGCTGTGGATCAGCGCGACCGCGCTTTCGACCCGCTCGTCGGCGAGGTCGGGGAAGAACACCGCGAGCTGCGGCGTGGTGAGCATGCCCTTGTAGATCAGGGTGCGGCTCGACAGCGACGGGAAGTACGTGCTCTGCTCGGCCGGCAGCTCGTGCTCGATCCGCTTGCGGGCGATGAACACCTTGCGATCGAGGTCGAGGCCGGCCGAACCGGCGAGACCCATCGGCTGATCGCTGACGAAGAGGTGCTTGAAGCTCGGCATCACGGCACGTGCGCTGGCACCGAGAGTGGTGGCGTCGACCGGCACGTCGCGCCAGCCGAGGACGGTGAGGCCCTCGTCGGCGATGATCGCCTCGATCGACGCGACCGCCTTGTGCGCGGCCTCGGTGTCGCCGGGCAGGAACGCCAGACCGACGGCGTAGTGACCGGCGGCCGGTAGCTCGAAGCCGGCGACGGCGCGCAGGAAGCGGTCGGGCACCTGGATCAGGATGCCCGCACCGTCTCTGGTGTCGGGCTCTGCGCCGGTGGCGCCGCGGTGATCCATGTTGCACAGCGCGCCGATGCCCATCGACACGATCGCTCGGCTGACCTGGCCGGTGATGCTCGCGACGAAGCCGACGCCACAGGCGTCGTGCTCGAAGCGCGGGTCGTAGAGGCCCTGTGCGCCCGGCAGGTCCGGGTTCCGGGGCGCGTCGTCTTCGGGCGCGGAGAATTGAGTTTGCATCGTCACATCCACTCAGTCGGTTGCTGGCTTGGGTGGACGTTCAGGACGACGCTGGCCCGAACGGTTGCGAGCATGTTACGCGCTTGCGCGAGCCTTCGACAACACGTTTCACGGCCTGCGGACGGGTGCCGTCAGCACCCCGATGGGCCGGACGTGTCGGGCCACCGGGATCAACCGAACGTCGGCGGGCGGTTCTCGAAGTTCGCGGTGACGGCCTCGACCTGATCCGGTCGTCCGATCAGCGAGCCGATGACGCGCCGCTCCTCGGCGAACTGCTCGGCCGCACCCTCGTTGACGATGCGGTTGAACAGCTCCTTGACGCCGCGCACGGCACTCGGGCTGCGGCCGGCGATCTCCTGCGCCATCGCCATCGCGTCGTCGAACGGTGTGGCGCTGAGGCGGGTGGCGAGGCCGAGCTCGAACGCCTCGGTCCCGGAGAAGATGCGCGCCGTGAACGTGAGCTCCTTCGCGACGTCGGGGCGCACCAGCGTCGACAGCACCTTGGTGCCGGTCATGTCGGGGATCAGCCCCCAGTGCACCTCGCGCACCGACAACTTGGTGTCCGGGTGGACGATGCGGATGTCGGCGCCGAGCGCGATCTGGATGCCTCCGCCGAGCGCGTGGCCGTGCACGGCGGCGATCACCGGCACCGGCACCTCCTGCCACGTCCAGGCGACCTGCTGGCCGAGGTGGGTGATCCGACCTGCCTGCATCGCGGCCGGGCCTTCGTCCCCGGCGGGTGCGTCGGTGGGAGCGTTCCCGTCGGCCAGCATCTGCATCGACGAGAAGTCGAGCCCGGCACAGAACGACGCGCCGTTCCCGGACAGCACGACGACGCGCACGGTCGGGTCGGCCTTCAGCTGATCTCCCGCTGCGGCGATGGCTCGGAACATCTCGTTGTCGAGTGCGTTCCGCTTGTCGGGACGGTTGAGCCGGACGTCGGCGATGCCGTCGGTGATGGAGATCGTGACCCGGTCGGATGTGCCAGCAGACATCGCGCCAGTCTGTCAGCCCCGATCCACCGACTCAGTGCTTGACGGCCTGCAGGGTGTAGCTGGCGGCGAGGCGCTCCGGATGGTCGCGCAGGCGCCACTCCCCCGCCTCGTCCTCGATCATCGTGTCGTGGGCGAGCGCCCGCCACGGCACCGAATCGTGCTCCTCCAACGCAGTGATCTCCATCCCGACGCGCAGCAGCGCAGTGATGATCTCACCGAGCCCGTGGTTGAACTGCATCGTCTCCGGTTCGGCCAGCTCACCCTCGTGCTCGACGTACGTGGTGGTCTCGTTGAAGACCGTGCCCGGCCCCTCGAAGTAGGGGTACTCGATCGTGACGAGCTGATCCGGCCGACCGTCGCCGAGCGCCCACAGCATCGGATGCCCCTCGCGGATGAACAGCCGGCCCTTCGGCTTGAGCAGCGCGGCGACGACCGACGCCCAGCGCTTGATGTCGGGTAGCCAGCAGAGCGAGCCGATGCCCGTGTAGACGATGTCGAAACGGCTCATCCCGAGCGCAGCCGGCGCGTTGTACAGCTCGGACTCGACGTACCGCACCGGCTGCTGGCAGTCGGCCGCGAGCTGGCGGGCCGCGGCGAGCGCGCTCGGCGAGAAGTCGAGGCCTGTCACCCGGCCGCCGAGGCGGGCGAGGGAGATGGTGTCGGTGCCGAGGTGGCACTGCAGGTGCACGACCTCCCTGCCGGTGATGTCGCCGAGCCGGGCGCGATCGAACTGCACGACGCCGCTGAGCAAGGTCGGGTCCTCCACGTACCGGTCGAGCCGGTAGCCGGCGATGTGCAGCGGCACCCGGCTCTCCCAGTTCGCTTTGTTGATGAAGGCGTACTCGTCCACGCCGATCAGCCTGCCATCCCCGTGCCAAGCTGGTGGCGATGGAACCCGGGGAGACTGGCGAGGACACGGGGCAGGGCGCGTTCTCGTTCCGGTTCGACTGGGGCCTGGCGGGGCTGCGCGCGCTCGCGCCGACCGTCGATGTCGTGGTGATCGTCGACGTGCTCCGGTTCTCGACCGCGGTGACGGCAGCGTTGGAGAGCGGATCGACGGTGCTCCCGCATCCGTGGCACGACGACGGCGCAACCGAGTACGCGGCGAGCCGTGGCGCGCTGCTGGCCGGCGATCGTGGCGCAGGCGGACCATCACTGTCGCCCACCGACCTGCTCACCCGCCCACCCGGCGAGCGCATCGTCTTGCCGTCGCCGAACGGAGCGACGCTGTCGTTCGCGGCCCGCGAGCTCGGTGCACGCCGTGTCATCGCCGGCTGCTTGCGCAACGCCTCCGCCGTCGCCCGACACATCGTCAACCACTTCGGTTCGCGCGCCGACGTCGCGGTGATCGCCGCGGGCGAGCGTTGGCCCGACGGCACCTTGCGCCCAGCGGTGGAGGACCTGATCGGCGCCGGAGCGATCCTCGCCGCACTCGATCCGTCCGGTGCCGTCGCCAACCCGAGCTGCTCGCCCGAGGCGCGTGCCGCACGGGTCGCCTACCTCGACGCTCGCCCGCGCCTGTTCGACGCGCTGCGCGCCTCGGCCTCGGGCCGAGAGCTGAGCCGGCGGGGTTGGGACGACGACATCGCCACCAGCGCCGCGCTCGACGTCACCGACGTCGTCGGCGAGCTGGCCGACGACACGTTCGTCCGCCTCTGATCCCTCAGGACTCCAGCAGTCGCAGCCCGGTCGGCGCGATCGACGGCTCGGCGTGTGGGAGCTCGACGACGAACTCGGTGCGGTGGGCCGGGAACACGTGGCGCGAGAACAGCACCGGCCGCCCGTCGGTGTCGGTGGTGATCCGCTCGCACAGCAGCACCGGGGATCCGGTCGGCACGCCGAGCAGCAGGGCGTCCTCCGCAGTGACGAGATCGGCGCCGATGGTCTGGGTCGCGCCACGTAGCTGGACGCCGAGCAGCTCGTAGAAGGGCGACCGCTCGACATCGCGTCGCGACAGGGCCTGGCCCAGCTCGGCGGGGCACCACACGGTGACGACCGCGAATGGCTCGCCGTCGGCGAGGTTGACGCGCGTGACCTGCAGGACCTGATCCGTGCGCAGCGCCTCGCGGACGCGTGGTGTGGCGGTGACGAAGGCGAACTCGATGATCCGCCGCTCGGCGACGATGCCGCTGTCGGACATCTGCCCTTCGATGGTGTGCAGCTGGCCGAGCGTCTGGCGCAGCGGCGCCGTCGCGACGAACCAACCGAAGCCCTGCCGCGCCGCGATCAACCCGTCGTCGCGCAGCGTCTCGAGCGCGCGGCGGATGGTGACCCGGCTGGCGTCGAACTCGGCGGAGAGCTCGGCCTCGCTGGGCAGCAAACGCCCGGGTGCGTAGTCGCCGGCGGCGACCCGGGCCCGCACGGCGTCGGCGATCTCCTGGTAGCGGATCGTCCTCACGCAGGACCGCCATCGACCAGCTCGATGCGGTTGCCGAACGGATCGTCGATGTGGCAGCGACGCACCTGCGGGATCTCGTCCGACCAGCGCACCGCGACGCCGGCGGACTCCAGGCGCTCGACCAGCGCGCCGAGGCCGGCGACGACGAGCGCTGGATGGGCCTTGCGCGCCGGGATGAACTCCGCCTCGACACCGAGGTGCAGTCGCATTCCCCCGCCGCGCTCGAACCAGCAGCCGCCGCGCTTCGCCAGCGCCGGGGGCTTGGGGACCTCGTGCAGCGCGAGCAGACCCACATAGAAGCCGCGGGCCGCGTCCTCGCCACCCGGCGGCATCGCCAGCTGGACGTGGTCGATGGCGAGCAGCGCGAACTCGGGTGCGCCATCCCACGGGCTCGACGAGACTTCCGGCACGATCCTCAGGTGGTGCTTGGCCTGTTCGGTCACTTGTATTATAGTTGTCTACATAGACCGCTGAACGCAAGGGGCAATCGCCCCCAACACACGACACGCAAAGGGAGCCGCACATGGCCGTCACCGCAGGAACACCGATCGAGCTCGTCCAAGGCGTCTACGGCCGCCTGACCGAGCGCAGCGCGTTGGGCCGCGAGCGCCTCGGTCGGCCGCTCACGCTCACCGAGAAGATCCTCGTCAACCACCTCGTCGATCCGGCCGAGGCCATCGACCGGGGCGTCACCTACAACGACTTCAACCCCGACCGCGTCGCGATGCAGGACGCCACCGCACAGATGGCGCTGCTGCAGTTCATGACCGCCGGCCTGCCCGAGGCGATGGTGCCGAGCACCGTGCACTGCGACCACCTGATCTCCGCCAAGGTCGGCGCACGCATCGACATGGGCGTGGCCGTCGACACCAACCGCGAGGTCTACGACTTCCTGCGCAGCGTGTCCGCCAAGTACGCCATCGGCTTCTGGGGACCCGGCAGCGGCATCATCCACCAGGTCGTGCTGGAGAACTACGCCTTCCCGGGCGGGATGATGATCGGCACCGACAGCCACACCCCGAACGCCGGCGGCCTCGGCATGGTGGCCATCGGTGTGGGTGGTGCGGACGCCGTCGACGTCATGACCGGCTTCCCCTTCAACGTGCGCTGGCCGAAGGTCATCGGCGTCAAGCTCACCGGCACCCTCAGCGGCTGGTCATCGCCCAAGGACGTCATCCTCGAGGTCGCCCGGGTGCTCACCGTCGAGGGCGGCACCGGCGCGATCGTCGAGTACTTCGGCCCCGGCGCCGACACCATCTCGGCCACCGGCAAGGCCACGATCTGCAACATGGGTGCCGAGATCGGCGCCACCTGCAGCCTGTTCGGCTACGACGACAACATGAGCGTGTATCTCAAGGCCACCGGCCGCGAGGCCATCGCCGACGCCGCCGATGCGGTGGCCGCCGACCTGCGCCCCGACGACGGCGCCAGCTACGACCAGATCATCGAGATCGACCTGAACGAGCTCAAGCCGCTCATCAACGGGCCGCACTCCCCCGACCGCGCCAACCGCGTCGGCAGCGCCGTCGGCGCCGAGGCCGTCGCCAACGGTTGGCCGCTGGAGATCAGCGCCGCACTCATCGGCAGCTGCACGAACAGCTCGTACGAGGACATCACGCGCGCCGCCTCCGTCGCCCGCCAGGCCTCGGCCGCCGGTCTGATGGTCAAGACCGATCTCCTGATCAGCCCAGGGTCCGAGCAGATCCGGGCCACCATCGAGCGCGACGGCCTGCTCGCCGACCTCGAGGCCATCGGCGCCACCGTGCTCGCCAACGCCTGCGGGCCGTGCATCGGCCAGTGGGACCGCCCCGCCGAGGAGAACAGCAAGGTCAACACGATCGTCAACAGCTTCAACCGCAACTTCCCGAAGCGCAACGACGGCTCGGCGAACACGCTCAGCTTCGTGACGTCGCCCGACACGGTCATCGCGCTCGCGCTGTCCGGACGGCTCGACTTCGACCCCACCACCGACACCATCACCAGCCCGAGCGGCGCGGAGATCAAGCTCGAGGGCCCGGTCGGCCAGGTGCTGCCCGACGCGGGCTACGACCCCGGCCAGAACACGTTCACGCCGCCGCCGGCCGACGGCTCCGGCGTGGTGGTCGAGGTGTCCCCCACCAGCGATCGCCTGCAGCTGCTGCAGCCGTTCGCGGCGTGGGACGGCAACGACTACCTCGGCCTACCGGTGCTGATGAAGGCCCAGGGCAAGTGCACCACCGACCACATCTCGGCCGCCGGCAAGTGGCTGAAGTTCCGTGGCCACCTCGAGAACATCAGCGGCAACCTGTTCATCGGCGCGGTCAACGCATACGGCGGTGCCGTGGGTGAGGGCAAGAGCGCCATCGACGGCCACGTCGACCTCTACCCGAGCCTGGCCAAGCAGTACGGCGAAGCCGGCATCCGCTGGTGCGCGATCGGCGACCGCAACTACGGCGAGGGCTCGTCGCGCGAGCACGCCGCGATGGAGCCCCGCTTCCGCGGCGGCGTCGTGATCTTCGCCCGCTCGTTCGCCCGCATCCACGAGACCAACCTCAAGAAGCAGGGCCTCGTGCCACTGACGTTCGCCGACCCGGGCACCTACGACCTCATCGGCGAGGACGACCGGATCAACGTCTTGAACCTCCCGCCGGTGCCCGGCCAGAACGTGCACTGCCAGATCGTCAAGCCCGACGGTTCACTGATCGACTTCGAGGGCGTGCACACGTTCAGCCCCGAGCAGATCGAGTGGTTCCGCGCCGGCTCCGCCCTCAACGTCGTCCGCCGCAAGGTCGCCGAAGGCGCCCACTGATCCCGGTCACCGAAGGCACCCATCGATCCCGGTTTTGGGCGAGCGGAAGCGCGTGCGAACGCGGTTCCGCTCACCCAGATCCACTGTGAGGCCCGTTGCGGCGCCGGCGGGCGTCGGCTGAAGGCGGCGTTGACGTCGACGATGATGTCGGTGGCGGTCTGGGTGAAGATGCAGACCTTGCCGTCGTCGCCGATGCTGGCGAGCACGGAGTTGGGGATCGTCTGGCCGGCCGTGTAGTTGACGTTCGACGCGGTCGGCGGCGTGATGCCGCACGGGTAGACGGTGAGGTAGCCGGGACCGGCGGTGCCCGTGACCGTGACGTTGAGCGACACCGCTGAGGCCGTCGCCGGCACGCCGCCGCGACCGATGACCGTGAGCTCGGTGATCGAGCCCGCAGCCCGCTGGCCGATCGCCTGCGCCTGGCCATCGACGGTCGTGAACCCGGCACGGGTGTCCATCAGCCGCGCGGGCGGCAGCGGCGACAGCGGCGATGTCGCCGGGTAGTACCCGTTGATGTCGACGACCAGATCGGCCGCGACCTGGCTGTAGAGGCACACCTTGCCGAGGGCGCCGATCTTGCTGACCGCAGCGTTGGCGATGGTCTGCCCGGCGAGGAAGTTGAGGTTGGACGCGTTCGGCGCCGGCTGACCGCAGGGGTACACCGTGACGTAGCCCGGTGCGGCCTCGTTCGTCGCGGTCACGTTGAGCACCGCTGCGGCCGCGTCGGCGGGCACGCCGGCGCGCCCGGCCACCACGAACTCGGTGATCGAGCCGGCTGCCACCCGCCCGATGCCCTGTGACTGCCCGTCCGCGGTCGTCAGCCCGGGTCGCGTCTCCAACAGGCGCGCCGGGAAGACGGGCACGAGCCCGGAACCCGACGTGAAGTACCCGTTGACGTCGGCCACGAGCTGCACCGCCGACTGGGTGAACACGCACACCTGACCGTTCGTGCCGATCTGGGACACGACGAGGTTGGGGATCGTCGAGCCGGCCACGTAGTTGACGTTCGATGCCGTCGGCGGCTGACCGCCGCACGGGTAGACGGTGAGGTATCCGGGGCCCTGTGCCTCGGTGACCGTGACGTTGAGCGCCACGGCGGTCGCATCCGCAGCGACACCTGCACGCCCGGCAACGGTGATCGGGGTGACGCTGCCGGCCGGTCGCAGACCCATGGCCTGTGACTGGCCGTCGACTGTCGAGCCATCGGCGCGGGTGTCGGCGACGCGTCCGGGATCCACGGAGTCCACCGCCGGATCGACGTCGGGCTCCACGTCGGCTTTGTGACCGGACGGACCCGTGCCGACCGAGTTCGTCGCGGCGACGGCGACATCGTGCTTGCCGGACTTCAACCCGGTGAACACCACCGTCACGACCTGGCCCTGCGTGCAGCTGCCCGTGGTGCTCACCTTCTTCTTCACGTTGCCGTCCCCGTTGAGCGACGTCACCGTCACCGACGTGATGGGTGAGCCGTTGCCGGACGGGATCGTGAACTGCACGTTGACCGAGCTCGTGCCCCGGTTCTTCGTCGTCGTGATCCCCGTCGGCGCGTCGGGGACGGCGGCCGGCGTGATGAAGTCGGAGTGCGCGGAGGTGGGACCCGTACCGGCAGCGTTGATCGCGGCCACCTCGAACTCATATGCGACACCGTTGGTCAGCCCCGGCACCGTGAACGTCGTCGCCGCGCTGCCGGTGAGGATCGCCGCCTGGGCGACGGCGTTGATGAACGGCGTGACCGCGTAGCCGGTGATCGCCGACCCACCATCGCTCGCAGGGGCTGACCACGACAGCACGACCGAGTTGTTGGCGGGCTGGCCCGTCCCGCCCGTCGGAGCGCCCGGCACGGTGATCACGTGGGGGGTGATGAAGTCGGAGTGTGCCGAGATCGGGCCTGTGCCGGCGACGTTCTTCGCCGCGACCTCGAACTCGAGGGCCGTGCCGTTGCTCAGGCCCGTCACCGTGAACGAGGTCGCCGCGCTGTTGGTCGACACCGGCGTCTGCGCGACAGCATTGATGAACGGCGTGATCGAATAGCCGGTGATCGCCGCGCCACCATCACTGGCCGGCGCGGTCCATGAGACGACGACGGACCCGTCGCCGGCGATGCCCGTCACGTTGGTCGGCGCGCCCGGCGCAACCGCCGTGAAGGGCGTGACCGCCGGACTGGTGGGCGGCGAGGTGGCTCCCGTGCCGGCGACGTTGATCGCGGCGACCTCGAACACGTACTGCAGACCTGGCGTCAGACCCGTCACCGTGAACGACGTCGCCGTGCTGTTGGTGAACACCGGAGGCCGACCGCCGTTGTTGGCGAACGGCGTGATCTGGTACCCCGTGATCGCCGAGCCACCGTTGTCGGTCGGAGCCGTCCACGACACCATCGCCGAGTTGGATCCTGCGACAGCGGTGACGTTCGTCGGCACATCTGGAGTCGTCCGCGGGGTGATCACCGCTGAGGGCTGAGAGCCTGGGCCGTACGCGCCGTTGAATGCGTAGACGAAGAACTCGTAGGACGCGCCGTTCGTCAGCCCTGTCAGCAAGTAGGTGGTCGAGGCCGTGGGCGTGTCGAACCGGGTCTGATTGATCCCGTTCTTCACCGGAAAGATGTTGTACTTGCTGATCGCCGTCCCGTTTCCCGATGGCGCGGTCCAGGAGAGCGTGATCTGTCCGTCGCCGGGCACGCCCGTCACATTCGTCGGTGCATCCGGCGCGGTGGCGGAGGCGATCGACGTGGGCAGCGCCACGACCGAGACGGCACACACGAGGCACCACAGGGCGGCGGAGATGACCCGTCGCCCGACGTTCTGGCTGGTCATGCGCTGTTCTTAACACGCCGACATCGGTGCTGAGCAGCGGGAACGTGCAAATTCAGCCGGATTCTGCCCACGCGGCGTGGGCGACGAGCTCAGTGGGCCGTGGCGGCGGCCAGCGGTGCCGCAGCGGGCGCCTCCGCCGGCTCACTCGCGGCGAGCACGTCGGCGAGGATGCGGGGGGCGTCGAGCGTCTGGTCGGCCGGCATCGGTCGCGACATGAAGTAGCCCTGCGCCTCGGCGCAGCCGAGGCCGACCAGGCGATCGAACGAGTCCCGGTCCTCGACGCCCTCGGCGACCGAATGCAGGCCGAGGTTGCGGGCCAGGTCGAGCACCGAGCGCACGATCGCCTCAGCGCCGTCGTCGCCGGCCATCGAGAGCACGAAGAACTTGTCGATCTTGACCTCGTCGACCGGCAGCCGCTGCAGGTACGCGAGCGACGAGTAGCCGGTGCCGAAGTCGTCGACCGACAGCCGCGGCCCCAGCGCCGACAGCTGCTCGAGCACGGCGATCGTGCGCGCCGGATCGGCCATGACGTGGGTCTCGGTGACCTCGAGGGTGAGCTTGCGCGGCGGGATGCCGCTGGACTCGAGCGCGTCGGCGACGATGCCGACGATGTCGTCGTCGAGCAGGTTGCGCATCGACAGGTTGACGGCGACGCTCCAGTCGTGCCCGGCCAGGCGCCACTCGGTGACCTGGCGCAGCGCGGTGCGCAGCACGTGCTCGGTGAGCTGGTGGATCATCCCCGAGCGCTCGGCGAGCGGGATGAACTCGTCGGGACCGATCGGGCCGAGCGTGGGATGGCGCCAACGGACCAGGGCCTCGAAACCGACGACCGACGTGGTGGCGAGGTTGACCTTGGGCTGGTAGACGACGCTGAGCTCGCCGTTCTCGATGGCCGCGTTGAGCCCGTTGACGAGCGTGAGCCGGCGGGTCGAGTTGGTGTCCATGTCGGCGTCGTAGAACGCGATGCCGTCGCCGACGCCGGCCTTGGCATCGTGCATCGCGACGTCGGCGCGCTGCAGGAGCGTGGACCCGTCGCTGGCGTCGTCGGGGGCGACGGCGACACCGCAGCTCGCCGAGACGTTGATGTCGATGCCGTCGATGGTGATCGGGCGGGCCAGGTCGCGGCGGATGTCCTGGATGACCGCGGCGAGCTCGGAGCGGAGGTGCAGCGGCGAGAACAGCAGGCCGAACTCGTCGCCGCCGAGGCGGGCGACGCTCATCGACGCATCGACCATCCGGTCGAGTCGTTGGGCGACCTCGACCAGCACGGCGTCGCCGCACGCGTGACCGAGCGTGTCGTTGATCTCCTTGAAGCCGTCGAGGTTCATGACCGCGACCGCGGCGTGATCGACGCTGGTGGCCAAGCCGGCGACGGCCTCGTCGACGCGCGACTGGAACAGGCGTCGGTTCGGCAGGCTCGTGAGCGCGTCGTGCAGGGACTCGTGCTCGCGCTCGCGCGTCTGGTCGTGCAGGCGGTCGATCAGCCTGCCGTTCTCGAGGGCGACACTGGCGTGGTTGGCGAGCGTGGAGAACAGGGGCGCCTCCTGGGCGCGGTAGCCGCGCTCGCCGAGACGGTCGATGACGGCGACCACGCCCACCACGTCGCCCGATTCGGTGATGGGCGCGACGATGCAGTTGCGCGCGTGCAGCGCGGTCTTGATCGCAGTCGGCTGGCGCGGCTGGGACCCGGCGGCGATCACCTTCGCGTCGCGTGAATCGGCGAACCATGCGGTGACGTCGCCGGCGGTCAGCGAGGTGCGGTGGCGAGAGGTCTGGCCCTCGTCGTCGACGGCGAGGCCGACCAGCGCGTCGGAGGTGTCGAACAGCCAGATCTCGGCCCGGTCCGCGTTGAACAGCTCCTTGGCCTGACCGAGGATCGAGGCGAGGACGACGTCGGGGCCCTGGGACCCGCTGACCAGCCGGGTGAAGTCGTAGAGCTGGGTGAGGCTGTCGAAGCGTTGGGTGAGTGACGCGTAGGAGCGATACGTGATGACCAGGAACGTGGCGATGCCGCCCATGAGGAGCAAGCCCCACAGCTGCTCGGTGAGCACGAGCCCGGTCAGCAGGGCGAAGCTGGTGTTGACCGGGGCGGTGAACGCGCCGATCGCGAGGATGGAGCGGAACTGGAGCTTGCCGCCGTGCCAGCGCACGGCGAGGGCGACGACCATGAAGCCGAGCAGGTCGGCCACGACGACGGCGCCGAGGGCACGCAGCCACATCGTCGGCTGCTCCATCGTGCGCACGCCGTGGAGCAGCTGGTAGCAGAGCAGCAGCACCACGCACTCGCCGAAGAACGACGAGAGGTTCAGCGACAGCTTGCGCAGCGGCTGACGCTCCTTGACGATCAGGAAGACGGCCTCACCGACGAGCCGGCCGATGATGAGGTGCAGCGGTGAGGCGAGCAGCAGCCCGACCACGAGCGGGATCTCGCTGAACGTGAACGTGTAGACGTCGCGCCGGAACTCGATGTTGAACACCATGAACTCGGCGGCGACCGAGATCAGTGCGATGACCCACCACTGCAACCGCACGCCGTCCATCGGGCCGACGTCGAGCCGCACCCGCGTCAGCAGCGCGGCAGCACCGGCCGCGAGGACGATCGACAACACGGCCGTACGGCCGTGCGCGCCGAGCCGGTGGCGCGTGTGCGCCACCGATTCGGGTCGTTCCGCGATCTCGTCCGTCGTCATCCGTGCTTGCCTCCGCACTACGGATATCGGCCTCAAGAGCACGGAGCTTGAGAGCTTCTTGCCAGATCAGGATGGCGCTGACCAGAGTGATCGACCTGGTTGCCCAGGCGATGACGCCCCGGTCAGCGCATCCGGCGTCCGCCGGTCAGCCCCAGACCGCGTCGCTCCAACGAGCACCCGACCACCGAGCACCCGACCACCGTGCGCCGTCCCAGCCCGCCGATGTCCAACGGGCGCCGGACCAGCGAGCACCCGACCAACGAGCACCCGACCAACGAGCACCGTTCCAGACCTGATCGGTCCAGCGAGCACCCGACCACGGCTGCCCCGTCCAGTCGTTGCCGGCCCAGGCAGCCGACGACCAGACGAGGCCGTTGAAATGATCACCGGACCACGTCGACCCGTTCCACCTCGAGCCCGACCAGGTCGACCGAGCCTTGGTCTGCGCCGCCATCGTCTTGGCCACCCATGGCTGACCGAAGATGTCGACCTCACCGACGAGGGCGCTGTCGCCGATCATCACGTGGTAGCTGCCACGGGAGTCCTCGAGCGTGCCGGTCCCCTTGCCGTGCGGGGGCACCGGCAGGATCGCGTTGAGCAGCCCGTTCACGATCAGACCGAGCAGGCTCGACAGCTTGGTGAGGTCGGCCAGACCGGCACCGAGGTAGTTCTTGTCCTTGCCACCGCTGCCGCTGCCGAGGATGCCGGTGCCGGTCATCGTCAGCAGGGTCTTGATGTCGTCGGGGGTCGCCGTCGGGTACTTGTCGAGCAGCAGCGCCACCAGGCCGGACACGACCGCCGTCGACTGGCTGGTGCCGCTCGCCCGCTGGAACCGGGTCCCGACCTTGCCGGTGGTGATGTTCTGGTCGACGAAGCCACCGGGAACGGCGAGGCTGAGCACGGACACCCCGGGGGCGGCGATGTCGACACCGCGGGCCGCCGTGCCGTGCTGGGCGAAGTCGGCGACGGTGTCGTCGGACGTGTGCAGGGTGCCATGCGGGTCGATCGAGCCGACCGCCAGCACGGAGGGCGACATCGCCGGATCGGCCAGGGGGCCGGGCTTGTCACCGTCGTTGCCGGCGGCCGCCACCACGACGATCCCGGCGGCCCAGGCCTGCTCGACCGCGAACACGAGCGGATCGATGTCGGCCGACTGCAGAGAGTCGGTGCCGAAGCTGAGGTTCAGGACGCGGATGTTGAGCCCGGGATCGTTGCGGTGCTGCACGACCCAGTCGATGCCGGCGATGATCTGGGTGACGTCGACGGAGCCGTCGTAGGCGCCGACCTTGACGTTGACGATGTGCGCGCCGGGCGCCATGCCCTCGAACTTCGTCGTGTCGCTGTACGCAGAGTTGTTCAGGCACGTCTGGCATCCCTTGTTCGACGTGCCAGGTGCGATGTCGGAACCGGCGATGATGCCGGCGAGGTGCGTGCCGTGGCCGAAGGCGTCGGTGTGCGCGAGGTTCGGGTCCTGGGAGTCGAACGACAGGTCGGGCCCGTCGATGACCTTGCCGGGCGCAGCCAGGCCTTGCACCTTCGCCACGCCGGTGTCGATCAGCGCGACACCGATGCCATCACCGTCGATGCCCTGCTCCCACATCTTCTGCGCACCCGTCATCTGGGTGATCGCCGACAGCGAGCCCGTGTCGGTCGCGTCCGAGGACGCTGCCGTCGGGCTCGACGTCGCGACGTCCACGACAGCGATCGATGGCAACGCTGCCATGACCGCCATCGCGACGCCGCGCCACCGACCGCCCACCGCGATCCGCCGCCTGTGCATGGGAGCGTCGATGACGCCCCGCCCATCCTGAGTTGTGTTCATTGTCCCGCCCACCGGTTCAGATACTGCGCCCACTCGCTGCAGCAACGCCGCAACTATCCGTCACTGTGCGCTCGATGTCGAGGCAAGAGATGGTCAACGTTGGGCGGCGTTCCGACCACGTTCAGCGAGATCTGCTTGAGGATCGCTTGCCGAATCGCCGTCGACCTCGAGCGCCGACTCCGACACATGCATTCGGTTGCCAGCGATCAGCAACCAGGACATCAACGCAGCATTCGCCAGCAGCAGCATGCCGGGGGCAGCTCGCGGGTGCCAGGCAGCATCGCGGAACCACCACGATCCGTCCGATCCGACGGTGTATCGGCGCAGCGTTCCCCAGAACGTCAAGAATTCGGCAAGGGCCGCGGCGATGCCGATCGCCCACCGCGCGTCGGGGACGAGGTCGGCGACGAGCGTCGATCCGAGCACGATCAGCCCGAGCGCGGTGGGGATCGAGTAGCGACCCTGCCAGATGAATCCGATCCGCCCGGCGAACACGGTCTCGAACGCGATCGGCACGATCACCACCGACACTCCCGTGAGCGACCAGGCGACGAGCAGCGATCCCTGACGCGAACGAATGGTGCGGGTCACGATGCAGCCGGCGACGAGCACGACGAGACCCCACCAGAGCGCCGTCGCCGGCCAGGGCGCGGCGAACTCTCGCCAGCCGAGCGAGCTCGGCACCTCGCGGAGGAACATGGGGACGACCGACACGACACGCTGCAGCCGCTCGACGGCATCGAGCGGCGAGGCCTCGCGCGAGTCGCTCACCGACACGTTGCTCCAGGCGCTCCAGGCGAGGGTGAGCACGACAGCGACCGCCGGCGCGACGAGCATCCGCTGCCATCGCGCCCGACCGAGTCGCTGGTCGCCGCGACGGACCAGCAGCAGCACGATCACCATCGTGCCCAGCGCGACGGCAGCAATCGGGCGGATCAGGATCGCGAGCGCCATCGGGCCGCCGATCCACCACAGCTCGCTGCTCGGTGGATCGACCGCGGTCCGGACGCGTTCGACGCCGACCCAGGCGATGAGCGTGAGGGCGATCTCCAACGAGTTCGGGTTGACGACGCCGAAGAGGAACCACGCCGCCGGCGCGACAGCGGCGATGACGATCGTGGTCGTCGCGCGACGCGACCGCGAGATCGCGACGACGAGTGCGACGGTGCACCACAGCGCGGCCAGCAGGCGGTACCACGGCACGCTCGATGCGTCGCCGACGAGCCGCACCGGGAGCCCGACCATCGCGTAGTACCAGGGCGGATACGTGCCCGACGTGGTGGCGGCGGTGCGCAGTCCCTTCGCAGTGGCGTCGGCCACCGCACAGGTCGCCGGTGTGCGCCGATCGTGGCGGAAGCAACGTGGATCGCCGGTGGTCAACGGCGCCGGCACCGTGACGGATCGGAACCCGCCGACGAGCTGCGGCACGACGTTGCCGAGGACTTGACCGCGTGCCACGCTCGCGGCGCGCAGGACGTGCGCCGGCTCGTCGGGTCCGCCGTAGCGGGCTGTCGCGATCGACCACGTCGTGAGCAGTCCGAGGATGGTGATGCCGAGCACGACGAGCTCGAGGAGGGGCCGGGCGTTCCACCGTTGCCCCCGTCTCGGCATCGCCCGAAGCTAGCGTACGGACATGCCCACGACCGCCCGCTCACGATCCCGGCTGGGCGTGCTCGGCGCCTGCTGCGCCGCCCTCGTCGCCGTCGCGGCGGGCTGCAGCAGCGACGCCTCGAAGTCGTCCACCACCGGTCCGACGGCGATCCAGAGCCCGGCCTCCGTGACGAGCGGCGCGGTCACGGGTGGCGGCTCGACGGGTGCCGCGTCGGCCGTCACCACCGGCATCGCCGACCCGAACGCCGAGGTCGCCGGGCTCGGCCAGGTGCAGCGCACGCTGGACGCACCGGGTGTCTACAACTGCACGACCACGGGCACGTGGCGTCCGTTCCCGTCGCTGGAGCTGACCCTGAAGGTCGGCGAGCCCGCTGCCGGCTCCAGCTGCACCGGCGAGATCGTCGACCTGCCAGACGGCACCTGTTCGACCGCACCGTGCTCGACGGTGCCGGCCGAATGGCGGATCGAGGCCCGCGCCGGCGTGAACCCGGAGTCGCTGCTCCTCGTCGTCGCCCCCACCGGGCCCAGCAACGGCACGGCAGAGTTCATCTGCGTCGTCGGGCTGGTCCCGCAGCCCAAGCAGATCCTGCTGGCCACCACCACGATGGACCAGGCCTGCCCGCCGAACAGCACCGGCAACTCGGTCGACCTGCCGTACGTCCCACCGGACACCACCGACATCTACGTGCCCCCGCCCGCGTCCGTCGACATCCCCGGTGCGTCCGTCGACGTGCCGACGAGCAGCTGATGTCCGACGCCGACCACACCCTCGATCTGCGCACCGCGATCCGCACGACGGCGTCCATCCGTCGTTTCACCGACGAAGCCGTCGACGACGCCACCCTGCACGCGATCCTCGACGACGCCCGCTTCGCGCCGAGTGGCGGCAACCGTCAGGGATGGCGCGTCGCCGTCCTCAAGGACCCTGCCGTGCGAGCCGCGGTCGGCGATCTGATGCGCCCGGTGTGGGACGAGTACCTCGCTGTGGCGTCCACCGGCGTCACGCCGTTCACGTCGGTCGAGGCGTCGCCCTACGCGATCCCGCCCACGCGAGGGGCAGTGCCGAACGACATCATCGAGCACATCGTCGACATCCCCGTGGTGCTGGTGATCGCGGTCGACCTCGCGTACGTGTCGATGATGGACCAGCACCTCGATCGACCGCCTGTCACCGGCGGCGGCTCCATCTACCCGTTCTGCTGGAACGTGCTGCTGGCCGCGCGCAGTCGCGGCCTGGGCGGTGTGCTCACCACCTTCCTGGCCCGCGCCGAGCGCGACGCGGCGGGTCTGCTCGGGCTGCCGCCGACGTGGGCACTCGCCGGCACGATCTTCCTCGGCCACCCCGTCCACCGACCGACGAAGCTCAAGCGCAACCCGGTGGAGTCGTTCACCTTCGTCGACCGGTTCGACGGCGACTCGTTCGTCCCGCAGGGCTGACCCTGCCGCGGCCGACGCGGATCAGGGGCTCTGGACCAGGGTCGCCTTCGCGCCGCCGCCGCGCTCGTAGTACTCGACGACCAGCGTGTGCGCCCCCGCCGTCAGCGTGCGGGTGACCGACGGTTGCGGACTCGGGTAGCCCTGATCGTTCCACTTGTCGAGCACCAGCGTGCCATCGATGTACAGCCGGCCACCGTCGTCGGTGCCGAGCGTGAACGTGTAGGTGCCGGCGGTGAAGGTCTTGGTGCGGGTCCAGCGGATGGAGAAGTTGTCCGACGGCACCGTCGAGTCGGGCGAGCCGCTCCCCCAGTCGAAGTTGATCGCCGAGTCGTCGCGACACATGACGGGCGTGCCGGACAGCGAGATGTTGGCGTAGTACTGACCGACCCAGCCAGCGGGGTTCGACGGGCACGTCACGGGGACGTACGCCGCCCACGACAGGGTGGCCTGGGCGTTGCCGCCTCGCTCGTAGTACTCCATCACGATCGTGTGATCGCCGGCCGCGAGCGTTTCGGTCACGCTCGGCACCGTGGACGGGTAGGACTGGTCCGACCACTTGTCGAGCACCAACGTGCCGTCGATGTACAGCCGGCCACCGTCGTCGTTGCCCATCGAGAAGATGTAGTCGCCAGCCGCGAAGGTCTGCGTGCGGGTCCAGCGGACCGAGAAGTTGTCCACCGGCAGGCCCGTCGCCGGCGAGCCGGTTCCCCAGTTGAAGTTGACCGCAGCGTCGTCGCGGCACAGCGTCGCCGTGCCGGTCAGCGAGCCGTTGCTGTAGTACTCGGCGCGCCAGCCAGCGGGGTTCGCCGGGCAGCCGGCCGGGACGGAGCTGACGAACAGGCTCAGGCTCGCGGTCGCCGTGCGCGAACCGGTGTCGACCACCTTGGCGATCACCGAGAACGTTCCGGCCGCGGTCGGTGTCCCGGAGATGACGCCGGCCGCGCTGATGGTCAGGCCGGACGGCAGACCGGTGGCGGACCACGTGTACGGCGTCGTGCCGCCAGTGGCCGCGAGCGTCGCCGAGTAGTTGGCGCCGAGCTGGGTGGAGGCCAAGCTCGACGTGGTGATGCTCACGGGTGAGTTGACCACGAAGGTGGTGTCCGCGGCGGCGACGGCCCCGAGCGCGTCCGTGGCCGTGACGTGGACGTGCGACGATCCGGCCGTGGTCGGCGTGCCCGACACCACGCCGCTCGCGCCGTCGATCGACATGCCCGCCGGCAGGCCCGTCGCCACCCAGGTGAACGGGTACGTGCCGCCGGACGTGGTGATCTGGGTCGACGGGTAGGCGACGCCGACCTGCGCGGCGGGCGGGCTGGCCGGACCCGTGATCACCGGCAGCTGGTTGATCGTCATCGAGTACTGCGCCGACGATGCCGCCGCCACCGCGTCGACGACGGTGACCTGGATCGTCGACGTGCCGGCGGCTGTCGGCGTGCCGGAGAGCACGCCGGTGGCCGGGTCGAGCGACAGCCCGGCGGGCAGGCCGACCGCCGACCAGGTGTACGGCGCGGTGCCGCCCGACGTCGTCAGTGCCGTGGCCGGATAGGGGGTTCGGACATCACCGTTCGGCAGCGCCGTGGTGCCGACGGCCAGCGCCGCACCGACGGTGAGGGTGTACGTCGCCGACGCCGTCGCCGACATCGCGTCGGTGACCTGCACCACGACGGTGTACGTGCCGGCGGTCGTCGGCGTACCCGACAGGGAACCGGTGGTGTCCATCGACAGCCCGACCGGCAGCCCGCTCGCCGACCACTGGTACGCGGCCGTCCCGCCGGACGATTGCACGGCCGTGCTCGGGTAGCTCGCCCCGGCCTGCCCAGCCGGCAGGGTCGCCGTCGTGATCGCGAGTGCCGGCGCGATGGTCAGCGACAGCGACCGACTCGCCATGGCGCCGACGGCGTCACGAGCGGACACGACGACCGCGAAGGTGCCGGCCGCGGTGGGTGTGCCCGTGATCGCGCCGGTCGAGGGACCGATCGCCAGACCGGCGGGCAGCGCGCTCGCGCTCCAGGTCACGGGCAACGTGCCGCCCGATGACGTCGCCACGGGCGACGGGTAGACGACGCCGACCTCACCGTTCGGCAGCGACGCCGGCCCGGTGACCGCGAGCGCCGGTGTGACCGACATCGAGAACGAGCTCGACGACGCCGCCTGGGTTGCGTCGAACGCGGTCACGACGACGTCGAACGTGCCGGCGCGGGTCGGCGTCCCGGAGATCGTGCCTGAGACCGGGTCGAGCGCGAGGCCGTCCGGCAATCCGCTCGCCACCCAACGGTACGGGGCCGTGCCACCGGACGCGGTGAGCGTGACCGGCGCACATCCGACGCCGACCTCACCGGCCGGCAGCGTCGGCACCGTGATCGTCACGGCGGGCACGGGGATGCCGAGCCGGGTCGACGTGCTGCCGCTGACCGACAGGCCTTGGGCGACGACACCGCCGATGTTCCAGCTGCCGGCGCCGTCGATGACCACCTGCGAGGTCGGTGCGTAGACGTAGCCGTCGAGGGTGTCAGCCGTCGTGCCACCGTGGAGGGCCACTCGCTGTGCGGTGGTGATCCACGCGACCAGGTTGGCGTGATCGCCGTCGCGCTTCGCGGTCAAGTGCACCGACGCCTGATCGCTGATGCTCAGCGTGCCGCCGGCGACGACGAGGAGCACGTCGCTGCCGACCACCGTCGCGCCGACGCCGACATCGAGGCCGGCACAGAAGATGTACGTGCCCGGCTGGAACTGCACCGCGCTCGTGATCGAGACCGGCAGCGGGTACACCACCGCGTGCGAGGAATCGGGTTGGTTGCCGACGGGCGACGGGTTCGCCGCGCCGCTGCACGGCTCCGAGGGGGCGGCGATGTCGGCGAACGGATCGCTCACCCCGGTGGGCGTGCTGACCGAGCCGGTGGCGGCGAGCTGGTGGCGGTCGCCGGCGATCGGCTGCGCGCCACAGTCCGACCCCACCACCACGTCGCCGAGCACGGTCAGTCGGGCCGCCCCGCCGAGGGTGAGGTTGGGACAGGGCCGCGTCGAGCCCGGATCACCGAGTGCGACCAGCGCGACGGGCGAGGAGTTGGCCGACGTGGCGCGCGTCTGGGCGTTGACGCGCAGCGTCGCGGTGAGCGTGTAGTCGAACGGGATCCGCGCTCCGGTGCCGCGCAGGCTCAACGCGACGGAGCCGCCGGGATCGGTGCACTGCGCGTCGGGCAGGCAGGCCGCGGTGGCGACGGCGACGCTGTGCCCGAGGACGAGGTCGGTCGACGCGCCGTTCTGGCAGATCCGCCGGGTGAGCTGTTGATCGGCGTCGAGCGCGTACGTCGCCACCACGACTCGTCCGCTGTGCAGCGTGTCCGGGTCCGGCCAGCTGAAGCGGGCCACGAACGCGCCCGGCTGGGTGCAGCCGGACCAGTTCACGCCGCTGGCCGCCGTCGACACACCGAGGTCGCTGGAGGCGCCGGACGATGACGACGTGGCGGGCCCGGACGCCTGCGCATCGCGGATGAGGAACGCTGAGATCAACCCGGCATCGGTGGTGTCGGCGACCTCTTCGGAGGTGGAACTGGCGACGTTCAACGATGTCGACATCGCGGCCACCGTCACCCCGCCGATGATGCCGCTGAGCACGATCGCGATCAGCAGCTCGACGAGCGTGAAGCCCGCATCGCGCACCCGCACCCGCGCGCTCATCGCAGGACGCTCCACGACTGCACCGCCGTGTGGGTGACCGTGCCGGAGCTGTCCTGATCGAACGCGACGACCGCGTTGATGATCGTGTCCGCACTCGAGCACGACGCGCCTGCGTCGATGCAGGCGTCGAACGCGACGTCTCGCCGCGCCACCACGAAGCCGTCGGCGGTGCGGACCACGCCGCAGTCGTTGCGCCAGTCGACGCGCACGTCGACATCGTCGAGGTGCACCCGCGTCACGCCGGCCGCCGATGAACAGTCGCTGCCGTTCACGGTGATGTCGTGGCGGACCTCCGCGATCGCCGTCTCGACCGCGCCGTCGGCGGCGTACTGCCGGTCGCGCACGGCGACGAGCGTGGTCTGGTTGGTCACGCCGGATGTCACCATGGCGGCGAGCCCGGCGCTGATCGCGCCGATCATCACCACGAAGCCGATCGCGAGCAGCAGTGCCGCGCCGCGATCGTCGTGCCGGTGAGCCCGGTCGGCTGCGCCGATCATGGCGTGCGCACCACGATCTGCATCGAGTCCGTCTCCCCCGACGGCTGCTGCACGTGCAGGGTGAGCTGGCGCACGGCATCGACATCGGGGCACGCCGCGTCCGCCGGATCGGCCGTCAGCGTGTAGCCCGCCGGCGGCACGTACGCCACGGTGTAGGTGCCCCCTTCGACGCACGACGACGCCGCCAGCTTGGTGGCCTCGGCGTAGTTGCGCATCACGATGTCGGCCGCGGCGTGGTCACGCTGGGCCTGGCCGGCCGATCCGGCCGTGGCGAGGCTGGAGACGAGCGCGGAGACCGTGATCGACGTGATCACGACGGTGAGCACGATCTCGATCAGGGTCTCCCCGCGGTCCTTCCCCTCGCGCATGGCGGATCGGTCCGAATGGTTCCTGGGCAGGTCAGCTGCAGGCGAAGGTCGGCGCTGCGCCGCCCGTGCTCGGCGTCATCGTGAGGGTCCACGTCCCCTGCTTGACGGTGAGCCCGTTGACCGTGGCACCCGACGGCAGCGTCAGCGCGGCCGGCGAGTTGGTGCCGTCGGTGAGCTGGGTGAAGTCCGTCGGGTAGGCGTTGCCATGCGCCGCGTAGTACACGACCGTGCCGGCCTTGGAGGCGTCGAGCGACGCCGTGCAGGCCGACGCCGATCCCTGGCTCGTGAGGTTGCCGATGCCGACGACCACGACGGCCGACAAGATGCCGACCAGCACGATCGCGATCAGGATCTCGACGAGCGTGAAGCCCCGGTCCCGACCCTTGCTGGTCGTCTCGATGATGTCGCCCTCGATGGGTGCGCTCGTGGTGTTGTTCATTGCTGTTCCCTTCTTTCCGCCCGAGCGTCCCGCCAGTGCGTGTTGTTGTTGAGATGGATGGAGACGGCTGCCCGCCGTCAGTACGGCAGCCGTCAGTGCTTGACCTGGCCGAAGATGCTGTACATCGCGGCCACCTGGGCGACGGCGACGAAGCCGACGATCAGGCCGACGATGAGGATCACCATCGGCTCGAACATGTCGGTGGCCCGCTTGATGTGGAAGGTGACCTCGCGCTCGTAGTAGCTGGAGGCCTTGGAGAGCTGCGTGCCGAGCGCACCGGTGCGCTCACCGACGCGGATCATCTGCCGGGCCGCGACGGGGAAGATGCCCGACTCGATGATCGGCATCGACAGCCCGCCGCCGCGGATCAGGACGTCGCGCACCACGGCGAGCTTGCGCTGGAAGATCGAGTTGTTGGTGCTGTCCGCGGAGACCTCGATCGCATCGGGCAGCGGCACGCCGGCCGTCGCGAGGGCGGACAGGACACGGCAGAACCGCTCGAGCGAGATCAGGTGGAAGAGGTTGCCGATGACCGGCAGGCGCATCGTCGCCCGGTCGCGTCGCTCCTTGCCACGCTCGCCCCCGATGAGCGCGTACGTCGCCATCCAGATCAACCCGATCCCGCCGAGCAGGATCGGCCAGCCCTTGGTGAGGAAGTCGGTGATGCCGAGCAGCATCCGCGTCGGCAGCGGCAGCTTGGCCCCGAGGCTCTTGTACAGACCACTGAACTTCGGGAGCACGAACAGCGACATCACGATCATCGCGATCACGGCGACGCCGAGGACCACGCATGGATACGTCAGCGCGCTCTTGACCTGGCGGCGCGCACCGAGGTCGCGTTCGAGGTAGGCGGCGAGCTGGCTGAGGACGGTGTCGAGACGGCCGGTGTACTCGGCCGACATGACCATTGCCCGGTAGTACGACGGGAAGACCTTGGGGTGCACGGCCACCGCATCGGCGAAGCTCATCCCGCGCTGGATCGATTCCTTGATCTCGTCGATGACGACGCGCATCGGCTCCGAGGCGGTCTCCTCGCCGACGATCTCCAACGCCTCGAGCACCGGGATGCCGGCCTCCAGGAACGAGGCCAGTTGGCGGGAGAACGCCATCACCACGTCGCCCTTGACCGAGCGACCGATGCTGAACGTGAACTGCGAACGCAGCCACGACGAGTCCCGTGGCGGCTTCGGCTCGCGGGGCTCGGGCGAACTGCCGGCCGCGGCGTCGTGCGCCGCGGCGATCTCCTCCGACGATCCGTCGAGCGAGGCGATCGGTGCGGGGAGCGTCGGTGCGCCGGCGCGCCTCATCGCTGCACCGCCGGCGCGCCGCAGCGAGCGAGAAGACGGACGATGGAGGCGTGCACGAACGTCTCTGTCGGCGCGGCTGGCCTCCGCTCTAGGACCGTTCTCAACGCTTGTTGACGATTTCTTGTGTATCCGCAACACCGGTGGCGCCGTGTGCTTCCTGTGTGATCTTCCTCAAGAACCACCGGAGAATGGGCGATATTCGAGGTCTGGGCCCCGCTGTCTGCGTCCGCAGACAGTCGAGGAGATAAGGAGCTCGTACGTCATGAAACGCCGGCAGCAGAAGCAGGAAGCGATCTTCGCGCCGCCTGTGGTCAGCGCGGACGTGACCCCGATGATCTCCCGCGACGATCGGGTGCGCCTCGGCGACGTGCTCCTCTCCGAGCAGGCGCTGTCGCCCGAGCAGCTTGCCGCGGCCTTGAACCTGCAGATGGAGTCCGGCCGTCAGCTCGGTGCGATCCTCGTCGATCAGGGCTTGGTCGACTCACGATCGTTGACCCGGGCGCTGGCGACACAGCTCGGCCTGCCGACCGTCGATCTCCGCCGTGAGAAGCCGACGGACGACGCACTGGCGGTGGTGCCCGAGGCGGTCGCCCGCGAGTTCAACATCGTGCCGTTGCGGCTGATCGATGGAGTGCTCGACGCAGCCATCTCCGACGGTTCCAGTGCAGCGGTGCGCAACGCGCTCGCCTCGCTGCGCGTCAACTCCGTCAACGTCTACCTCGCGCCGCCGAGCGACGTCACGATGGCGTTGAACACGCACTACCGCGTGCTCACCGTCGGCGACGACTCGGTGAAGGACCTCTGGGCCTCCGCCTCGCACCAGGCCCAGATCGAGGTCGACGCGATCGTCAGCGGAGCGGGCGGCGACGCCCCGATCATCCGGCTCGTCGACAAGATCGTCACCCAGGGCCTGCGCGACCGAGCGTCGGACATCCACGTCGAGCCGACGGCCGGACGAGTACGGATCCGCTACCGCATCGACGGCGCGCTGCGCGAGGTGCTCGACCTGCCGGCCTCGACCGGGCCGGAGCTGGTCAGCCGGATCAAGATCATGGCCGAGATGGACATCGTCGAGCGGCGGCGCCCGCAGGACGGTCAGTTCACGATGGTGATCGACGGGACCGGGGTCGACATCCGCGTCGCCACCGGCGCGACGATCTGGGGCGAGACCGCCGTGCTCCGCCTGCTCGACAAGTCACGCTCGATGAAGCAGCTGTCCGAGCTGGGCATGCCCGCGGCGAGCCACGACCGCTACCTGTCGATCGTGCACAAGCCGTACGGGATGATCCTGTGCAGCGGCCCGACCGGGTCGGGCAAGACCACCACCCTGTACGCGACGCTCGCCGAGATCAGCCGGACCGACCTCAACGTGATGACCATCGAGGATCCGGTCGAGTACGTGTTCCCGGCGGTCAACCAGATGCAGATCAACCTCCAGGCCGACGTCACGTTCGCCGGCGGCCTCAAGTCGATCCTGCGCCAGGACCCCGATGTGATCCTGGTCGGCGAGATCCGCGATGAGGAGACGGCACGCATCGCCGTGCAGTCGGCCCTCACCGGGCACATGGTGATGTCGTCGCTGCACGCCACGGATGCGAGCTCGGCGCTGTACCGCCTGCTCGACATGGGCATCGAGCCGTTCCTGGTGTCATCGTCGATCGTCGGTGTCGTCGGCCAGCGGCTGGTCCGCCAGATCTGCCCGTCGTGCACGATGCCGTACGACCCCTCCCCCGCGGACCTGCGCGCGTACGAGCGCCTCGGCGGTCTGCCGAAGGAGAAGTTCTTCCGCGGCACCGGGTGCAACTACTGCTCCGACACCGGCTATCGCGACCGCGTCGGCGTGTACGAGGTGCTCGAGGTGACCGACGAGATCCGTCAGCTGATCGTCGACCGCGCCACGCCGCACGCAGTGCGCGAGGTGGCCAAGCAGCAGGGCATGCGCACGATGGGCACCGAGGCGATGACGATGGTGGCGAACGACATCACCACCATCGACGAGGTGATCCGCACCGTCTACGTGTCGTAGCGCGGTGCGTGACGATCACTCGTCGACGGACAGCAGCGTGAACGTGACGACGATGCGGTACTTGGTGTTCGTCGGCAGGAAGTTCGGCTGCGAGCAGGCCACCAACGAGACGCTGGGGATCGGTGCGACGAGCCCGACGTTGTAGATCTCCTGCGCGTTGGCGCTGGTGAGGTCGCGGCGCACGAAGCCGTAGTGGAAGACCCGACCGTCGGACCCGGTCAACGAGATCTGATCGCCGGCGCCGAGCAGGTGGAGGTTGTAGAACGGTCCGATGTTCGTCGTGCGGTGAGCGAACAGCACCATGTGGCTCTGCTCGCCGGCGAAGCCCGTGCCGGGCCAGTGGCCGACGTTGCCGGGATCGACGATGTTGCTCGTGACGCCCTCGAGCACGGTCGCGCTCGCGATCGCATGGCCGGGCTTGCCGAGGTTGGGGGCGACGAGCACGTACGGCAGCGCCGACGGCGGCGGGGGCGGCGGGATGATGTTGACGACCTGCGGCAACGTGGCCGCGACCGGGGTGCCGATGTAGTAGCCGGCGACGTCGACGATGAGATCGCCGCCGGTCTGGGTGTACACGGCCACGCCGGCGGTGGAGACCCGGAGGATCGCGTGGTTGGCGACGGTCTGGTTCTTGGTCGACGCGTTGAGGTTCGAGGCCAACGGACGATCGGTGCGGGCGGGGTAGCCCGTGAAGTAGCCGGCACCGCGCGTCTCGGAGGTGGTCAGGTTGACGACGACGGCCTGCGAGGTCGCGCTGCCGGTGTAGTTGAACTCGGCGACCCAACCGGCGTACATCCGGCCATAGTTGGGCACCTGGCGGGTGTCGAGCGTGCGGTAGGGAGCGTTCGGCACGAACAGGCCGTCGGAGCCGACGGCGTCGACGGTGCCGGTGAAGTAGCCGGCGACGTCGACAACGAGGTGGCCGCCCGACGACGAGAACACGTCGATGCCGCGCTTCGCGCCGAACGTTCCGATCGGCAGGATCGCCTGGTTGGCGCGGGTCTGGTTGGCGTCGTCGGTGTTCAGGCTCGACGAGTTCGGCTGCGCGCCACCGGCGGCGTAGCCGGTCCAGAAGCCGGCCCCGTTGGACTCGGTGACGGTGAGGTTGACGACGACGGCCGACGCCGTCGCCGGCACGACGGCCGACACATCGACGCGCTGCACGCCGCCGATGCCGACCTTGGTCAGCGTGCGGGTGTCGATGGCCCGGAAAGCGGTCTGCAGGCCGACGAAGCGACCGGCCGAGACGACGTCGGTGACCGGGGTGTACGCGCCGTTGACGTCGACGATGAGGTCGGCCGGGCTCTGGGTGTAGACGTCGACCGAGCCGGCGTCGCCGAGCCGCACGGTGACGAGGTTCGGGATGACCTGGCCGGCACCCTCGACGTTCAAGGTGGAGATGTTCGGCAGCGTGCTGCCGGACGGGTACACCGAGACGAAGCCGCCCTGGGTGGTGTTGACCGCGGTGACGTTCAGCACCGCCGCCGTCGCCGTCGCGGGCACCCCGCCGCGGCCGGCGATCTGGACGCGGATCGTGTTCGCGTCGATGCGCGTGTAGCCGCCGACGTTGCGGTCCGGTCGGGTGTCGGCGAGGCGCGACGGCGGCACGGACACGAAGGCCGATGCGTTCTGCGGGAGCGTCACCGCCGGGCGCGCGGCCGCTGCGGGATCGACGAGGCCGAGGCCGCCGAGGGCTCCACCCGTCGCCAACGCCGCCACCGGGGCCACGGCGCCGATGGCCAGGATCCTGCGTCGGGACATGCCGATGCCCTGTGTGATGTCTGCTTCCACGCTCAACTACCGTCCTACCAGTACCGGCTCGCCGGGTTCCGCACCGTGGCGTAGAACCTACTGGACGGTCTTGAGCGAATCTTGTCAATCAAAGGTTCGCCCAGCTCAGCCGGCCCAGATCAGGCGGACGCGGCGGCCATCACGGTGAGCGCTTCGAGCGCGGCACCGGGATCGACGCCCGCTACCACCTCGACCCCGTCGGCTCCGTCGAGCACGAACGTCAGCCCGTCGAGCGCCTTCTTGTCGCGGCCCATCAACGCCAGCAGCTGGGCGGGGTCGACCTCGGGCAGCGAGGTGTCGAGCTCGTACGCACCCCCGACGACGTCGTAGTGCGCGGCAACGCGAGCATCGTCGATCCGGCCGAGGACGCGAGCGAGGTGGGCCGCGTAGACGAGCCCGATGGCCACGGCCTCACCGTGGGCGAGGGTGAAGTCGCCGGCGATCTCGAGCGCGTGGGCCAGCGTGTGGCCGTAGTTCAGCAGCGCGCGACGGCCGCCTTCGCGCTCGTCCTCGCCGACGATCGCGGCCTTGATCTCGACGCACCGCGCGACGCGATCGACGAGGTCCATCGCGAGCAGGTCGTCGCCGGTGAGGAAGTGGTACTTGGCCATCTCGCCGAGGCCGCAGCGCATCTCGCGCGGCGGCAGCGTGGCCAGCGCGTCGAGGTCGCAGATCACACCGCTCGGCTGCCAGAACGCGCCGACCAGGTTCTTGCCGGCGCGCAGGTTCACACCCGTCTTACCGCCGATCGCCGCGTCGACCATGCCGAGCAACGTCGTGGAGACGTGCACCACCGGGATGCCGCGGTGCCACGACGCAGCGGCGAACCCGGCGACGTCGGTGACCATCCCACCGCCGACGCCGATCACGACGTCGTTGCGGGTCAGGCCGGCCGCGGCGAATCCGTCGCACAGCCGCTCGATGGTGGCCAGCGACTTGTGCTCCTCGCCGGCACCGATCGTGAACACCTCGGTGGGCACGCCCGCGTCGACGGTGAGCGGGATGCCCTCCTGGGTGATGATCGCGGCACGCTTCGCCGTCCGCGGCAGCAACGCCGCGAGCTCGGCGCGGGTGCCGTGCCCGACGAGCACGTCGTAGCTGCGCTCGCCGAGGTCGACCCGGACCGTACGGTTCACCGCAGCACCGCCTCGACGACCTCGCTCACCGAGCGGTTGTCGACGGTGACGATCGCGTCGGCCACTTCGCGGTAGAGATCGGTTCGTTCGGCGGCCATCCGCTCCAGCGTGCCACGCGGATCGTCGTCGAGCAGCGGCCGGTGGGCGCCGCCCTTGACCCGCTCGACGAGCGTGTCGGGGTCGGCGCGCAGCCACACCACCCGGGCGCCGCTGGCCCGCAGTGCGGCGCGGTTCTCCTCGCGCAGCACGACGCCGCCGGCGGCTGCGATGACGGCCTTCTCGTCGGCGGCGAGCGCCTCGATCAGCACGTCGGTCTCGATCTTCCGGAACGCGGCCTCGCCGTCCTCCTGGAAGATGGAGCGCACGGTGCGGCCCTCACGGGCCTCGATCATGAAGTCGGAGTCGAGCAGCTTTCGGTCCAGCCGCTGCGCCAGGGCACGCCCGACGGTGGTCTTGCCGGATCCCATCAGCCCGACCAGCACCAGGTGCCGGCCGTCGACCGGGCTGGCCGCCGGGCTCATCCGCGCAGCGACGCGTCGAAGGCCTGCGCGTTGCGGACGAACTCGGCCACCGAGTCGCCGCCGAACTTGCGCTGGGCCTCGGCCGCGAGCACGAGGGCCACCATCGTCTCGGCCACCACGCCCATCGCCGGCACGGCGGTGACGTCGGTGCGCTCCTTGAACGACACGGTCTCCTCCTTGGTGATCACGTCGACGGTGCCGAGCGTGGGCCGGTTGAGCGTGGCGAGCGGCTTCATCGCGGCGCGCACGACGACGACCTCGCCCGTGGTCATGCCACCTTCGGTACCGCCGGCCAGCGTGGTCTCGCGACGGTACGTGCCGTTGACGGCGTCCCAGCTGATGGCGTCGTGGGCGGCGCTGCCGCGCCGACCGGCGACCTCGAACCCGTCGCCGATCTCCACGCCCTTGACGGCCTGGATGCTCATCACCGCCTGGGCGAGCAACGCGTCGAGCTTGCGGTCCCAGTGGACGTGGCTGCCGAGCCCGACCGGCACGCCGTAGGCCAGCACCTCGACGATGCCGCCCAGCGAATCGCCGTCCTTGGCAGCGGCCTTGATCTCCTCGATCATCGCCTCTTCCGCCGACCCATCGAAGCAGCGCACCTGCGACTCGTCGATCGCGGGCAGGTCGGCCATCGTCGGCAGGCGCGAGCCCTCGACACCGGACTTCGAACGGGCCGAGCCCATCTGGATCACGTGCGAGAGGATGCCGATGCCGATGGCGCCGAGCAGCTTCTTCGCCAGCGCGCCAGCCGCGACGCGAGCGGCGGTCTCACGCGCGCTCGCCCGCTCGAGCACGTCGCGGGCGTCGGTGAAGCCGTACTTCTGCATCCCGGCGAGGTCGGCGTGACCCGGGCGCGGCTGGGTCAGCGGATCGAGCGTCGCGCCGGGTGCCGGCGACATCTCCTCGTGCCACTTGTCGCTGCGGAACCACTCGGAGTTCTTGATCTCGATCGCCACCGGGGAGCCGAGCGTGCGACCGTGGCGGATGCCGCCGACCAACGTCAGCTCGTCGACCTCGAAGCGCTGGCGCGGCCCGCGGCCGTAGCCGAGCCGGCGACGGGCCATCTCCGCCTGGATCTCCTCGACCGTGATCTCGAGACCGGCCGGGAGACCCTCGACGATGACGACGAGCGCCTGCCCGTGGGATTCGCCGGCGGTGAGGTAACGAAGCATCGCGAGCAGGCTATCCGCCCGGAACGCGGCTCCCCAGGTGCTTTGCGAGCGGTGCGGGGCTCAGCGGCTCGCCAGCTCGCGTGCCGCGAGCTCGCGCTCCGCGGCGACGCGCATCGCCACCGGATCGGGACGGATCCCCGTCCACAGCTGCTGCTGCAGGGCGGCCTGGTGGACGAGCATCCCGAGACCGTCGACGGCCTGCGCGCCGCACGCCCGTGCCGCGGCGAGCAGCGACGTCTCGAGCGGGTGGTAGACGAGGTCGGCGACCACCTGCGAGGCGTGGAGCAGCGAGACGTCGCACGGGATGGCGGAGGCGTCGCCGCCCGGCGTGGCCATCCCGATCGAGGTCGCGTTGACGACGAGGTCGGCGAGCGCGATGTCGGCGGGCGTGCCGACCGACCCGCGGTTGCCGGCGAGCGCGGCCGCAACGGCGGCGCGATCGGCGGAGCGGTTGACCACGGCGATCCGCGACGCGCCGGCGCGGGCGAGGGCGTCGATGACCGAGCGCGCCGCGCCACCGGCGCCGAGCACCGCGACGGACATGCCGGTCGGGTCCACCGCTGCGTCGCGCAGCGAGGCGACGAAGCCGGCGCCGTCGGTGCTGTGCCCGGCCAACCGGCCGTCGGGTTGCATCACCACCGTGTTCACCGTGCCGAGCGCGGCGGCGGCCGGATCGAGCACGTCGACCGCGGCCGCGACGTCGTCCTTGTGCGGCATCGTCACGGACAACCCGGCGATGCCGAACGCGCGCATCCCGGCCAACGCCGCCGCGGCGGCGCCGGGGACGACCTCGAACGCGACGAACACCCAGTCGAGCCCGGCGGCGGCGAACGCCGCGTTGTGGATGACCGGGCTGAGGCTGTGGCGCACCGGGCTGCCGATGACGCCGGCGAGACGGGTGCTTCCGGTGATGCCGTTGCCCGTCATCCCGTTGTTGCTCACGGGCCGAGGAGCCCGGCGTCGCGGGCCTTCTGCACGTTGATCTCGTGCTGGGCCTCGGTGACCGCGAAGACGTGGTGGCCGTCGGCGTCGGCGAGCACGTAGTACAGGAGCTGGCACTTCGTGCCGGCCGGCACGTCGCGGCACAGCGGATCGCCGACCGACAACGGCGCCGCCGGGTGCAGCGCGGCCTCGATCGAGGCCCGGCCCGGGTTGGCGATCGGCGTCGGCGGCAGGCCGTTGTGCATGTACGTGTTGTACGGCGTGTCGACGTAGCGCACATCCGCGAACTTGGTGCCGGCCGGCTGGCCGTACAGGAGAGTCGCGTCGATCTGCAGCGGCATCCCCGCGTCGAGGCGGTTGTAGATGACCCGGGCGATCTTGGCGCGATCGTCGTCGAACTTGGCCTCGCGCTCGACCATCGACGCGACGATCAGGACCTCGTACGGCGTGTGGCCGAGCTCGGCCGCGCCCGCATCGATGTCCTCCTGGCGGCCGACGCGCTCCATCAGGTTGATCATCCGCTGGATCACCTGGGCCTCGGACTCGTTGCCGGCCACCTGGTACGTGTCGGGGAACAGCAGCCCCTCGAGGCTCGTCGTGCCGGCGGGGGCGAGCGTGGAGTGCAGCTCCGGCGACTGCGCCGCGGTGAGGAACGCGCCCGACGTCATCGGCGGCAGGTCGCGCTGCACGCGGTTCGCCATCTGGGCCAGGGTGAAGCCCTCCGGGAAGGTGATGCGTTTGTAGGTGGCGGCCGGTGGGGTGTTGAGGACGCGCATCAGGTTGCCCATGTGGTCGCGCGGCTTGAGCTCGTAGTAACCGGGCGTGAAGGTGATGCCGCCCTTGCTCGTGACGTAGTAGCGGAACACGCGCGCGTTGGTGATGACGCCGATCTCCTGCAGCCGGGTGCTCACCGAGTCGAGGGTGTCGGTGGCGTTGACCGTGAAGTTGACCGACTGCTCGGCCTCGCCCGACGGGTTGACCTGGCGGATGTACCACCAGCCGACGGCACCGGCGGAGAGCAGCCCGACGACGGCCAGCGAGCCGACCGTGAACACGAGCCACTTCAGCGCCTTCTGCCGCCGTGGGCTCTTCTCCACGACGGCGGCTTCGGTGACGGTCGGGTCGTCCCACTCGTCCGACGTCCACTCGTCGTCCCACTTGCCGCGCTTGAGCAGGGGCGTCGGATGCCTCACGCGTCGCTCCCGCCGCGAGCGTCGCGTGCGTCCCGGGCGCGCATCGCCTCGCGGTCGACACGTCCGTCGAGCCAGGACTGGAGGATGACGGCCGCGGCGACCTTGTCGATGATCCTGCGGCGGTCCTGGGCGCGCATGTCGAACTCCATGAGCATGCGATCGGCGGTCACCGTCGTCAGCCGCTCGTCGAAGGTCTCCACCGGCACGCCGACCACGGTAGCCAACGCCCGCGCCTCACGGCTGGCAGCCTGGGCGGCCTTGCCCATCGAACCGTCCATCGACAGGGGCATGCCGACCACGAGCAGGACGGCCTCCTCTTCGACGACGAGCGTACGGATGCGCTCGTGGTCGACCCTGGTCTGCCCACTGCGTTGGAGCACGATGAGCGGTGTGGCGATGGTGCCGCTGCGGTCGCTGACGGCGACGCCGACCCGCTTGCTGCCGAGGTCGAGCGCCATGACCCTCACGACGGCACCCTCACCGCGTGACCCTCGCGTCCGAGGACCTCACGCGGTGCTGGTCGCTCCGCGCGTCGCCGACGCGGCGGCGCTGGCGAGCTGCAACGCCTCGTCGAGACCGGCCGGGTTCTTGCCGCCCGCGGTGGCGATGTCGCCCTTGCCACCGCCGCCACCACCGACAGCCTTGGCGGCGTCCTTGATCAGATCGCCGGCCTGTGTGCCGGGCGCGAACGTCGGGGTGATCGCGGCCACCAGGGAGACGCCGCCGGTGGAGGTGATGCCGCCGAGCACGACCGCCTCGATGCCGTTCAGCTGGCGGATCGCCAAGGCCAGGTCGCGGAGGTCCTGCGGGTTCATGCCGTCGACGCGGCTCACGAGCACGCCGTCGATCGCGCCCGTCGCGAGCTCGCTCGCCTGACCGGTGGCCGCCTTCGCGCGCAACGCCTTGATCTCGTCGTTGAGGGCCTTGATCTCGTCGATCTTGCGCTGCACGCCGTCGAGCAGGTCGTTCGCCGGCACGCCGACGAGGCGCGCCGCGTCGGCGACGAGGTGCTCGTCGCGCTGCAGCAGGGCGACGCTGTTGAAGCCGGTGACGGCCTCGATGCGGCGCAGGTTGGAGCCGATGCTGCTCTCGCCGACGATCTTGATCGTGCCGATGTCGCCCAGCGCCTTCACGTGGGTGCCGCCGCACAGCTCGACCGAGCTGCCGGCCTCGAGGACGCGCACGATGTCGCCGTACTTGTCGCCGAAGAACGCGATGGCGCCCATCGCCGTCGCCTCGTCTTTGGTGGTCTCGTACGCCCGCGCCGTGGGGTTGGCGAGCACCTCGTCGTTGGCGATGGCCTCGATCTGGGCGATCTCGTCGTCGCTGACCGCCGAGTAGTGGCTGAAGTCGAAGCGGAGGCGGTCGGGGCCGACCAGCGAGCCGGCCTGCTTGACGTGCTGGCCGAGGACCTGGCGGAGCGCGTGGTGGAGCACGTGCGTGCCCGTGTGGTTGCGGCGGATCGCATCGCGGCGCATCACGTCGATGTGCGCGGCCGCGGTCTGACCGGGCGTGATCGTGCCCACCGTGATGCGCGCGGTGTGCCGGCGCAGACCGGGCAGCGCGAACGTGGTGTCCAGCACCTCGGCCGTGCCGGTCTCGGTGGTGATGGTGCCGGTGTCGCCGACCTGGCCGCCGGACTCGGCGTAGAACGGTGTGCGGTCGAGGAAGATCTCGACGAGCGCGCTGCCGTCGGCGGCCGGCGTGGACGCCGGGACCACGGCGAGCACGCGGCTCTCGGTCTCGTTCTGCACGTAGCCGAGGAACTCGGTGACGCCGAACTGGTCGTTGATCTCGCGGTAGGCCTCGTGCTGGTCGACGCCGGCCGCGTTCGCCTTGCGGCTCTCCTTGGCCATCTTGCGCTGCTCGGCCATGTCGGCGTCGAAGCCGGCCCGGTCGATGCCCACGCCGCGCTCACCGGCGATCTCCTCGGTGAGCTCGAGCGGGAAGCCGTAGGTGTCGTGCAGCTTGAACGCCGTGCTGCCGTTGAGGGTGGTGACGCCGGGCTGTCCCTGCTTGGCACTGAGCTCGTCCTCGAGGATGACGAGGCCCGTCTTCAGCGTCTGGCGGAAGCGCTCCTCCTCCTTGGTGAGCACCCCGACGATGAAGTCGCGGTTCTTGATCACGTCGGGATAGGCGTTGCCCATCACGTCGATGGCGGTCTCGACCAGGCCGGGCATGACCAGCTTCTCGGTGCCGAGCAGGTACGCGTGACGCACGGCGCGGCGGATGATGCGGCGCAACACGTAGCCGCGGCCCTCGTTGCTCGGGAACACGCCGTCGTTGACGAGCATCGTGCTGCTGCGCGCGTGCTCGGCAAGGACGCGCAGGCTGAAGCTGTTGCGATCGTCGTAGTCGCCGACGATGTACGGCTTGCCGGTGGCCGACGACGCTTGCTCGATCAGCGGGAACATCACGTCGGTCTCCCAGACGCTGTCCTTGCCCTGGACCAGCGCGAGGATGCGCTCCAGGCCGGCACCGGTGTCGATCGACGGCTTCGGCAGCGGCGTGCGCGAGCCGTCGGGTGCCTGGTTGAACTGCATGAAGACCAGGTTCCAGAACTCCATGAACCGGTCGCCCTGGGGATCGTTGAGGGGGCCGCCGTCGGGGCCGAACGCCGGGCCGCGGTCGATGTGCAGCTCGCTGCACGGACCGCACGGGCCGGTGTCGCCCATCTGCCAGAAGTTGTCCTTGTCGCCGAGGCGCTGGATGCGGTCCATCGGCACACCGACGACGTCGTGCCAGATCTGCTCGGCCTCGTCGTCGCTCTCGTGGACGGTGACCCAGATCTGGTCGCCGTCGAGCCCGAAGGTCTCGGTGACGAGCTCCCAGCTCCACGGGATGGCGTCGGCCTTGAAGTAGTCGCCGAAGCTGAAGTTGCCCATCATCTCGAAGAACACGAGGTGACGCTTGGTGCGACCGACGTCGTCGAGGTCGTTGTGCTTGCCACCCGCTCGCGCGCACTTCTGCACCGTGACGGCGCGCTTGTACGGCGGCGTCTCGTCGCCGACGAAGTAGGGCTTGAACGGCACCATGCCGGCGACGCTGAAGAGCACCGTCGGATCGTGCGGGATGAGGCTGGCCGATGCCACCGGTGTGTGTCCGCGCTCGGCGAAGAATCCGCGGTAGGCCTCGCGGAGCTGGTCGGCCGTGGTGGGCGGCGTCGGGTTGGGCGGCGTGCTCATGGTCGTTCCAGCTTATCCGTGTGCCCATTGCAGGGCCTCGGTGGTTTGGAGCGCTACGTTCGATGCGTGGCCCGACCCGACGACCTGCACGAGTACCTCAGCTTCGAGGACCCCGACGAGGACCGCACCTGGGTGTTCGACACGACGTTCCTGCGCTCGAACTGGAACTGCATCTGGGGCAACGGGTGTCAGGGCGTGCTGACTGAAGACGCGACCGAACTGCAGCAGGGATGTTGCAGCTACGGCGCTCACTTCATCGACGGTGCCGACGTGCAGACGGTTGTCGACACATCCGCCCGGCTCCGGCCCGATCAGTGGCAGTACCACGCCGAGGCCGCAGCCGACGGTTGGACCGACACCGAGCCCGATGGCACCGTGGTCACCCGCGTCGTCGACGGGGCGTGCATCTTCCTCAACCGGCCCGGGTTCGAGGGCGGCGCCGGATGCGCGCTGCACAGTGCCGCGTTGGCCGTCGGCGAGCGCTACATCGACTGGAAGCCCGACGTCTGCTGGCAGCTGCCGCTGCGCCTGCACGAAGACGTCGACGCGCACGGCCACGTCACCAGCACCCTGCGCGAGTGGAAGCGGCGCGACTGGGGCGAAGGCGGCGCCGAGTTCCACTGGTGGTGCACCGAGAGCGACGACGCCTTCAACGGTCGCAAGCCCGCCTACAAGTACCTGCGCGAGGAGATCATCGAGTTCGTCGGCCCGAAGGTCTACGACATCCTCGCCAAGCAGCTCGAGAAGGGCCGGACCACGCCCCTTCGCCACCCCGCCGTGAGGCGCAAGCAATAGCTGGGCTGCGGTCCCCCGCCGCGATCCGCCGGAGCCGACATCGACCGGAGGCATTGCGCAGCGGGTGGGCGCTGCACAAAGCCTCCACTCAGATACGTGAAGTCAGACCTTGACCTTCTTGTTGGCCTTGCGGCGGTCCTCGAGGGCGAGGTACTTCTTGCGGATGCGGATGTTCTTCGGGGTGACCTCGACGAGCTCGTCGTCCTGGATCCACTCGATCGCGGTCTCGAGGCTGTGGATCTTCGGGGCGGGCAGCTTGACGGCGTCGTCGTGGCTGTGCGTGCGGATGTTGTTCTTCTCCTTGGGACGCACGGCGTTGACCACCATCTCGTCCTCACGGGCGCACTCACCGACGACCATGCCCTCGTAGACCTGCTCGCCCGGGGC
>JAOBWK010000067.1 GCA_025463305.1 Ilumatobacteraceae bacterium | reverse complement strand
CGTACCGGAAGGTGCGGCTGGATCACCTCCTTTCTAAGGAGCACTGTTCAATCGTTGGTCGGCATCTGTCCGACCCGGTTCGAACCAGTTCCCAGTTGGTGCACTGGTGGGTCAGTCGAATTGACATCGAGGGTTGCCAGGATCCGTCCTCCTCTCGATCTCGAATCGACTGTCTTTGTCTTCTCTTCCGTTTTGAGGGAGTCGGCCCCGTGAGCAATCACGGCCGGCCGCTCGCTCTACGCACGGTACGAGCTCTCGAGCTCCTCTGCCGCAGCGTCCGCTCCCGACTGGTCGAGCGTTCTGGTGGTCGCACCGGTTCGTTCCCACGAGGCTGGTGGCCGCTGTGCGTCGCCCTTTGAGAACTGCAGAGCAAGCACGAGCATCTTTGTTCTTCCAAGCTACAAAGAGCCAACGGTGGATGCCTTGGCGCCAAGAACCGATGAAGGACGTGAATGACTGCGAAAAGCTGCGGGGAGCCGTCTATTGGGCTTTGATCCGCAGATGTCCGAATGGGGAAACCAAGCACTCGTCATGGAGTGCTACCCCGGTCTGAATACATAGGGCCGGTGGAGGGAACCGGGGGAATTGAAACATCTCAGTACCCCGAGGAAAGGAAAGCAACCGCGACTCCCTGAGTAGTGGCGAGCGAAACGGGAAGAGACTAAACCGTGTCAGTGTCAAGCCTGATGGCGTTGCTGACGCGGGGTCGTGGGACCAGGAGGTACTGCATCAGAAGTACCACGGAGTTACCAAGTTGCTGTGTAGGAGAGCGGCTCTGGAAAGGCCGGCCATAGTGGGTAATAGCCCCGTATCCGAAACACACGCAGCCTCCGCCTGTCATCCCAAGTAATGCCGGGACCGTGAAAACCGGCATGAATCTGTGGGGACCACCCCATAAGTCTAAGTATTCCTTGGCGACCGATAGCGAACTAGTACCGTGAGGGAAAGGTGAAAAGCACCCCGGGAGGGGAGTGAAATAGTACCTGAAACCGTTGGTTTACAAACAGTCAGAGAGTCGTCACTTCGGTGGCCTCGATGGCGTGCCTTTTGAAGAATGATCCTACGAGTTACGGTATGTGGCAAGGTTAACCCGTGAGGGGTAGCCGAAGCGAAAGCGAGTCTGAATAGGGCGTTGAGTCGCATGCTGTAGACCCGAAGCCAAGTGATCTAGCCATGGCCAGGTTGAAGCGGGGGTAAGACCCCGTGGAGGACCGAACACACGTCAGTTGAAAATGGCGGTGATGAGCTGTGGTTAGGGGTGAAAGGCCAAACAAACTTGGTGATAGCTGGTTCTCCTCGAAATGCATTTAGGTGCAGCGTCACATGTTCAGTTCCGGAGGTAGAGCACTGAATGGGTTAGGGGTCCTACAAGATTACCGACCCCAATCAAACTCCGAATGCCGGAACTCCAGAGTGTGGCAGTGAGACCACGGGGGATGAGCTTCGTTGGTCGAAAGGGAAACAGCCCAGACCGTCAGCTAAGGCCCCTAATTCAGGACTAAGTGGAAAACGATGTGGGACTGCTTAGACAGCCAGGAGGTTGGCTTAGAAGCAGCCATCCTTAAAAGAGTGCGTAATAGCTCACTGGTCGAGTGGTCCTGCGCGGACAATTTAACGGGGCTCAAGTCCTGAGCCGAAGCTACGGACTTCGATTCATTTCGGAGTGGTAGAGGAGCGTCGATGGCGCAGCGAAGCAGAAGGAGAACCTTTTGTGGAGTGCCATCGAGTGAGAATGTAGGAATGAGTAGCGAGAGAGGGGTGAGAAACCCCTCCGCCGAAAATCCAAGGGTTCCTGGGGAAGGCTAATCCTCCCAGGGTGAGTCGGGAGCTAAGGCGAGGCCGCGAGGCGTAGTCGATGCACAACTGGTTGATATTCCAGTACCGGCGTATACGCGTCAAGCCCAATATTGGCAACTCAGGGGCTGTCTTCGGACGATCCTGACACGCTGGTTGCGGGTAACTGAAGGGGGACGCAGGAAGGTAGATGAACCGGGGCGATGGTAGTCCCCGGGTAAGCGTGTAGGTGTATCCCGATGAGAGTTGGGGTTCTAACACTGAGGCGTGATGCCGAGTCGATTCAGACGAAGTCATTGATCCTATGCTGCCAAGAAAATCCCAGCAGTGAGTTGATACGCCGCCCGTACCCCAAACCGACACAGGTGGATAGGTAGAGAATACCAAGGCGATCGGGAGAACTATGGTTAAGGAACTCGGCAAATTACATCCGTAACTTCGGGAGAAGGATGACCCTATTAGGGTGACGATCTTTACGATCCGAGCTCGAGGGGGTGGCACAGACCAGGGGGTAGCGACTGTTTACCAAAAACACAGCAGCGTGCTAAGCCGCAAGGCGACGTATACGCTGTGACTCCTGCCCAATGCTGGAAGGTCACGGGGAACGGTTAGTCGCAAGGCGAAGCTGTGAACCTAAGCCCCAGTGAATGGCGGCCGTAACTATAACGGTCCTAAGGTAGCGAAATTCCTTGTCGGGTAAGTTCCGACCTGCACGAATGGAGTAACGACTTCCCCACTGTCTCAACCATAGACCCGGCGAAATTGAAGTACGAGTAAAGATGCTCGTTAGTTGCGGAAGGACGGAAAGACCCCATGGACCTTCACTATAACTTGGTGTTGAGATTTGATCTGCGTTGTGTAGGATAGGTGGGAGACTTGGAAGCATTGGCGCCAGCCAGTGTGGAGTCATCGTTGAAATACCACCCTACGTATATTGGGTCTCTAACCTTGGTCCATTATCTGGATCAGGGACAGCGCCAGGCGGGTAGTTTGACTGGGGCGGTCGCCTCCTAAAATGTAACGGAGGCGCCCAAAGGTTCCCTCAGACTGGTTGGCAATCAGTCGTCGAGTGCAATGACAAAAGGGAGCTTGACTGCGAGACTGACAGGTCGAGCAGGTGCGAAAGCAGGGCATAGTGACCCGGCCATAGCGTGTGGAAGCGTGGTCGCTCAACGGATAAAAGGTACCCTGGGGATAACAGGCTAATCTCCCCCAAGAGTCCATATCGACGGGGAGGTTTGGCACCTCGATGTCGGCTCATCGCATCCTGGGGCTGAAGCAGGTCCCAAGGGTTGGGCTGTTCGCCCATTAAAGCGGTACGCGAGCTGGGTTCAGAACGTCGTGAGACAGTTCGGTCCCTATCCTCCGCAACCGAAGGTGTATTGAGGAAGGCTGTCCCTAGTACGAGAGGACCGGGACGGACGGAGCTCTGGTGTGTCAGTTGTCTTGCCAAAGGCACGGCTGATTAGCCACCTCCGGAAGGGATAACCGCTGAAAGCATCTAAGCGGGAAGCCCGTTCCAAGATGAGTACACCCATGCGGTCAACGCAGTAAGGCCCGTGACAAGACCATCACGTTGATAGGCCGGAAGTGTAAGCACGGCAACGTGTTGAGCTGACCGGTACTAATCGGCCGAGGGCTTGATTGATCACATATATTCGCTCGTGTTTGCTCTGGAGTGCTTGAGGTCGCTGATGCGACTCATTGACACACACAAGATTTCGGTGGCCATAGCGGCAGGGTCACACCCGTTCCCATCCCGAACACGGAAGTTAAGACTGCCAGCGCCGATGGTACTTGGGGGTAGACCCCCTGGGAGAGTAGGTCGCCGCCGAATTTATCGAAACAAACACCCCCACCTCGGTGGGGGTGTTTGCATTTTTCCGGTCCCGTCGCGGCATGTCCGCGGGGCTCGGCCGTAGGCTGGTTCGCCATGCCAACGAGCCCACGTCCCCGTCAACGCCCCGCCACGACGGGACGTCCGGCTCCTGCCGATCGCAACGCCCGTGGTGGCACGCCACGCCGCTCGAGCGCATCGGGTGCCGGCGGCGCCGGGGCCTCGGATCGTGCGCCTCGCGGCGACGCCTCCCGCGGATCCGGGGGCGACTACCGCCCTCGTCCGCCGCGCACCGAGGCCGAGCGCCGTTCCCAGGAGATCAAGGCCAGTCGCCCGCGTCGTGAGGAGTCCGACGTGGTCGAGACACCGGTCGAGCGCGAGCGCTGGGTGCCGGATCGCTGGCAGGACGAAGGGTCGGTGCGTGATGCCGCGCAGGATGCGACGGCCCCTGCCCGAGGCGACGCTCCGGCCGAGGTGCGTGAGCGGCGAGTCGCCGACCCGAAGCGCTTGGATCCGTCCTGGGTGGAAGAGGTCGCGCGCGAATCTGACGCCAAGACCTCTGCTCGGTACATGGAGCGCTTGGCTGCGGCCACCGAGGCGCTCGAGCGCGACCGCTACCGCGACGCGTTGCGAATGGTTTCGTCCGTGCTCAAGAACCTGCCGAACGTCGGTGCGGCGCACGAGGTCGCCGGCGTGTCGTACTACCGCCTCGGCGAATGGCGCAAGGCGATCAACGAGTTGCTCCAGGCGCGCGCCCTCCATCCTGCACCGGAGCAGCTGCCGGTCCTGGCCGACTGCTACCGCGCGCTGCGGCGCTACCGCGAGGTGGACGAGGTGTGGCGTGAGATCCGTGAGTCGTCACCGAACCCGGGTGTGATGGCCGAGGGACGCATCGTCGCTGCCGGCGCGCTCGCCGACCAGGGCGACATCTCCGGTGCGCTGGCCCTGCTGCTCAGGGTCGCCGACGCGCCGAAGCGGGTTCGCGAGTACCACCTCAAGCAGTGGTACGTCATCGCCGACCTCTACGACCGCTCGGGCGACATCGTCAAGGCCCGCAACTTCTTCAAGCGGGTGGCAGCCGTCGACGCGCAGTACGCCGACGTCAGCGACCGGTTGGCCACGCTCGGCCGTCGCTGACCCATCGCGCCTCCCTCCCGGGAACTCTGCGACACCCCCTCGCTACGGTGTTCCTCGGCAGGTCATCCTGCTCTCATCCTTCCCCCGGGCAGAACAGATCGTGTGCGGCCCATCGGGCGCGCACGTTGCGGACGGAGGGTTGTCATGAACGTGGTTGCTGTGAGCGGACGGTTGTCCAGTGCACCGGTGGTGCGTGAGTTGCAGTCGGGGTCGGTGCTGATGTCGTTCGAGCTGACGACGAAGGTGGACGACACTTCGGTGTCCGTGCCGCTGGTGTGGTTCGATCCGCCGGATGGCGTGTCGGTCGACGCCGGGGACGAGGTCGCAGCGGTCGGCACGGTTCGCCGCCGGTTCTACCGCGCGGGTGGCGTGACCCAGAGCCGCACCGAGGTCGTCGTCGCTCAGCTCGGGCTGGTCACCGACAAGCGGTCGCGCACGGCGCGTCAGCGCTGGCTGACCGCCGCCATGGGGCCGGGCGAGGTCGGCGAGCTACGCTCGTCGTAGCCTGCGGCACGGCGTCGCAGCTCGATGATCCTCCAGGAGACCAAAGACCGTGGATGTCCACGCACTGCTCGGCGACGACGCCGAATCCCTGCTGTCCCACACCTGTGCCGGTATCCCCAAGGATCTGATCCATCTGCCCGGACCCGACTTCATGGACCGGATCATGGTCCAGACCGATCGGTCGCCGCAGGTGCTGCGCAACCTCGGCTCGCTCTACAACCACGGCCGGCTGTCAGGCACGGGGTACGTCTCGATCCTCCCGGTCGATCAGGGCATCGAGCACTCAGCGGCAGCGTCGTTCGCGCCGAACCCGATCTACATGGATCCGGCCAACATCCTCGAGCTCGCGATCGATGGTGGCTGCAACGCGGTTGCCACCACCTTCGGCGTGCTCGGTTCGGTCAGCCGGCGCTACGCGCACCGGATCCCGTTCATCGTCAAGCTGAACCACAACGAGCTGCTCACCTACCCGAACCGGTTCGATCAGGTGATGTTCGGCTCGGTGCAGCAGGCCTACGACCTCGGCGCCGCCGGCGTCGGCGCCACGATCTACTTCGGCTCGGCCGAGTCCACGCGACAGCTGCAGGAGGTCGCGACCGCGTTCAAGGCCGCCCACGACCTGGGCATGTTCACCGTGCTGTGGTGCTACCTGCGCAACGACGCATTCAAGAAGGACGGCGTCGACTACGGCCTCTCGGCCGACCTCACCGGCCAGGCCAACCACCTCGGGGTCACGATCGAGGCCGACATCATCAAGCAGAAGCTGCCCGAGAACAACGGCGGATTCACCGCGCTGAACTACGGCAAGACCAGCCCCATCGTCTACGACAAGCTCACCACCCCGAACCCGATCGACCTCACCCGCTGGCAGGTGGCCAACTGTTACCTCGGGCGCATCGGCCTGATCAACAGCGGTGGCGAGAGCAAGGGGGCCGGCGACCTCGCGGCCGCGGTCAAGACCGCCGTCATCAACAAGCGCGCCGGTGGCCAGGGCCTGATCTCGGGCCGCAAGGCGTTCCAGCGCCCGATGTCCGAAGGCGTGGAGCTGCTCCAGGCCATCCAGGACGTCTACCTCGACGAGAGCATCACCATCGCCTGATCCGCTCGCGCCGCGACTGGTCGCCGCACCTCAGTCGAGCGTGCGGATGACCAGTCCGGTGCGCAGCTTCGGCGAGAAGAACGTGCTCTTCGGGGGCATCAACAGGCCTTCGTCGGCAGTGCGGCGGATCTCGGCGATGCTCACCGGCCGCAGCAGCACGCCGGCCACCGAACGGCCGGACGTGACCGCGTCGACGACGTTGGCGACACCGTGCTGGTACGTGACCTCGGCGTCGGGCAGCGCCGTGAGCGCGTGCTCGAGGCGTGCGCTGTCGAGATCGCGGATCCCGTTGAACGCATCGGCCCTGGGTGTGAGGTATGTGCCGGTGCCGTCCGTGTGCACGACACAGAGCGCGCCGCGCTCCACGACCGCGCGGGCGTGCTCCGGCCCGACGAGCCCGGCCGGTGACAGCTCGAAGCTGCGTTCCAGCGCTGCCATCAGGGCTTCGTCGCTGACGCCCGCGATCAGGCGATGGATCGCCGCGACGCTGAGCTGGTCGTCGACGAGCTCGCCGACATAGGTGAGCGTCAGCTCCGATGCCAGATCAGCGCGACCGGTGTCCTCGCGCCGCAGGTCACGGTATGTACGGCTGATCGCGTAACGGTGGTGTCCGTCGGCGATGACCACGGAGGCGGCCCCGACAGCGGCGCCGATGGCCGCAACGCGCCCCGGATCGGACACCCGCTCGACCGTGTGCACCACGCCGTCCTCGTCGGTGCACGAGCCCATCGGCGCACCCGGCTCGCGCAGCAGGTCGGTGAGCCCGGCTGCGAGCGACAGACCCCAGACGGGGGAGAGGTTGGCGTGTGTGGCGATCGTGAGGTCGAGCCGATCGGTCTTGGCCTTCGGTGTCGTGCGCTCGTGGGGGAGCACACCGCCGGCGCCCTCGTCGACGACTTCGAGACCACCGAGCACGCCCACCGTCTCGCGTGCTGTGCCCGACTCGTCGGTGAACTGCATCCGGTAGAGCGTGAAGCTGGGCGTGGGATCGGCGACGAGCACACGGTCGGCCTTCCAGGTCTGCATCCGCTGCGCGGCCACCTCGTACGGCGTCGCATCAGCGGTGGCGTCGCTCGGCCGGGGCACGTCGATGGCGACGATGTTGTGCGGATCCCGGGCGAGCAGGGCGTCGACGTCGGCGGCGGAGATCACGTCGTACGGCGGCGCCGACACGGCGTCGAGCGACTCGGTGGGGGCGTAGCGGAGTGCGGGGAATGGTTCGAAGCGCGGCACCCCAACAGGTTGCCATCTCAGCTGCCAGACTCCCCTCATGGATGCGACGAGTCCTCAGCCGGAACCAGCGGCGCCGTTTCCCGTGCTCTGCGATCTCGACGGGGTGGTGTGGTTGTCCCACCAGCCGATCGCCGGATCGGTCGACGCGATCGCCCGGCTCCGCGCGGCCGGCCACCGGGTGCTGTTCGTGACGAACAACTCCGCCTCGCGCATCGCCGAGCAGGAGGCGACGCTGGAGGCGCTCGGCATCCCGGCGAAGGGCGACGTCCTCAGCTCGGCGAACGCGGCCGGGTTGCTCGTGGAACCGGGGGAGCGGGTGATGGTGTGCGGGGGGCCCGGCATCGTCGAGGCGATCACCGCACGCGGGGCGGTGGCGGTCGACGACGGACCGTTCGACGTGGTGATGGTGGGCTTCCACCGCACCTTCGACTACGAGGAGATGCGGCGGGCCTCGGCCGCCGTTCGTGGCGGGGCCCGGCTGATCGGCACCAACGACGACGCCACGTATCCGACGCCCGACGGCCCGATCCCCGGTGGCGGGTCGATCCTCGCCGGCATCGCCACGGCGAGCGAGGTCGCACCCGTCGTGGCGGGCAAGCCGTACGCGCCGATGGCGAGCCTGGTGCGGTTCGTGACGGGACTCGACGACCTGCGTGCGGCCGTGATGGTCGGCGACCGGCCCGACACCGACGGCCGGTTCGCGACCACGCTCGGCTGTCGCTACGCGCACGTGCAGTCCGGCGTGACGCCGCCCGGCACGGTGGTGGATCCGACGCCGTGGATCGAGCGGGCCGACCTCGCCGCGGTGGCCGATCACGTGCTGGCCGACACGGCGGTGGCGCCGGGCTGAGGCCGCTCGTCGGGATCCTCCCACCCGCCGCGGCGCGAACGGAAGCCCTGTTCAGGAGGAGTACGCTCCCGGCATGGCACAGAACGTCGTACGCAAGCTGATCGAGTCCGGGATGCACTTCACGGAGGACTCCCAGGCCAAGGCCGAGAAGCTGGTGAAGGAGCTCGTCAAGGCCGGCGAGGTGCGCCGCAAGGATGCCGAAGAGACCGTGCAGGCACTGATCGCCCGCGGCAAGCAGACCACCGATCACGTCGTGTCACTCGTCCAGGCCGAGGTCTCCAAGCAGACCGCCCGCTTCCCCGATCGCCTCGACGAGATCGAGAGCCGGCTGGCCGAGGTCGCCGAGCACCTCGGCCTGAAGCCGAAGGCCGACGTCGGCCCGATCGACACGACGCCGCCGGCCAAAACGGCTCCTGCGAAGAAGGCCCCGGCGAAGAAGGCTGCTCCGAAGAAGGCCCCCGCCAAGCAGGCTGCGGCGCCGGCCACCGCGCCCGCGACGAAGTCCCCGGCCAAGAAGGCGCCCGTGAAGAAGGCCGCAGCCAAGAAGGCGCCGGCGAAGAAGTCCGCGAGCTGATTCGTTGAGTCGACGTCGTCGGCTCGACGCAGAACTGGTGCGTCGAGGGCTGTCCGACAGCCGCACCCAGGCCAGTGACGCCATCGACGCGCGCCGAGTGCTCGTCAACGGCACCATCGCCGACAAGGCCTCGCGCCAGGTCGATCCGGCCGACGCGATCGTGATCGAGGGCCCGCCGCCGCGCTTCGTCTCGCGCGGGGGCGACAAGCTGGATGGCGCGCTCGCGACGTTCGGGATCGACGTGACCGGATGGCGCGTCCTCGACGCCGGCGCATCGACGGGCGGGTTCACCGATTGCCTGCTGCAGCGCGGCGCGCGCGAGGTCGTCGCGCTCGATGTCGGCCACGGCCAGCTGCATCCGCGGATCCGCGACGACGCCCGCGTGCGGGTGCTCGAGCGCTACAACGTGCGCGAGCTCCTGCCCGACGACATCGGCGGACCGGTCGACGCGGTCGTGGCCGATCTGTCGTTCATCTCGCTGCGCCGCGTCGTCGCGCCGTTGGTGAGCGCCTGCAACGCAGGTGCGCCGATGGTGCTCCTCGTCAAGCCGCAGTTCGAGGCCGGCCGCCAAGAGGTCTCCAAGGGCAAAGGGGTCATCACCGACCCGGCGATCCACGAGCGGGTCACAGCCGAGATCGGCGAGGCGTTGGCCGCCGCCGGCTGCGTGGTGGTGGGCTGGACGGACTCGTCACTCACCGGTGCCGACGGCAACCGTGAATTCCTCGTCCACGCCACCGCGCCCGGTGCGGCCGAAGTGCAAGGATCGCAGCCGTGAGCTCCGTCTTCATCGTCGCCCATCACGAGCGCACCGAGGCCGGTGCGCTGGCGCTCGCTGCCACGGATTGGCTCCGCGCCCACGGTCACGACGCGTGGATGTCGACGGCCGACGCGACGGCGCTGTCGCTCGCCGACCTCGGCAGCGACCAGTCGCCCGGCGAGGCGGACCTCGCGCTCTGCCTGGGCGGCGACGGCACGATGTTGCGCACGATCAAGAGCCTCGACGGCGCACCGGTGCCCGTGATCGGTGTGAACGTCGGCGTCCTCGGCTACCTCACCGAGATCGAGCCGCCGGCGCTGATCCCGGCGCTCGAGCGATGGTTCGACCACGACATCGCACCCGGCGATCAGAGCTGGCACATCGAGGAGCGGATGATGCTCCAGATCACCGTCGACCGGGTCGGCGTGGATGATCCGGCCGAGACGTGGCGGGCGATGAACGAGGTCGTGTTGGAGAAGGGCGAGTCGGGCCACACCGTGCACCTGCTGGTCAGCATCGACGGCGCGCTGTTCACCTCCTACGCGGCCGACGGTCTGATCGTGGCGACGCCCACCGGCTCGACGGCGTACTCGCTGTCGGCACGCGGTCCCGTCGTGTCGCCGCAGCATCGGGCGATGCTGCTGACCCCGGTCTCGCCGCACATGCTCTTCGACCGTTCGCTCGTGCTCGACCCCGGCGAACCGATCGTCATCGAGGTCACCGGCTATCGATCCGTGGAGGTCTCGGTCGACGGCCAGCGAGTGGCCAGCCTGAGCGAGGGCGATACCCTCACGTGCGTGCCGGCGGTGCAGACCGCCCGATTCGTGCGGTTCGGTCCGCGCCGCTTCCATCAGATCCTGAAGGCCAAGTTCGGGCTCACCGACCGCTGACCCGATCGCCACGACGCCGCCATCCGCGAGGGGACCGATCTTCCGAATGCTCACCGAACTGCACATCGAAGACCTCGGCGTGATCGCCAACCTCGACCTCGTCCTCGGCGCGGGGCTCACCGCGCTCACCGGTGAGACGGGTGCCGGCAAGACCATGCTCGTTGAGGCCATCAACCTGCTCGTCGGTGGACGTGCCGACGCCACCATCGTTCGCCCGGGCGCCGCCGAGGCGCGCGTCGAGGGCCGGTTCGTGGTCGACGACGCCGACGCGGCCGAAGGCGCCACCGAGTACGTGCTGGCCCGGGTGATCCCGGTCGAGGGGCGGTCGCGCGCCTACCTCAACGGTCGGCTGGCCACCGTCGCAACGCTGGCCGAGATCGGGGCCCGGCTCGTCGACCTCCACGGCCAGCACGCCCACCAGAGCCTGCTCGGCGCGGCCACCCAGCGCGGCGCGCTCGATCACTTCGGCTCGATCGATCTCGGCCCGCTGCGCGCGGCTCGGGCGCGGCTCACCGAGATCGACGCGTCGCTCGCGGCACTCGGCGGCGACGCCCGCTCGCGGGCTCGCGAGCTCGACCTGCTGCGCTTCCAGGTCGGCGAGATCGAGGCCGCCGCCCTCGAACGGCCCGACGAGGAACAGGAGCTCGACGAGCTCGAGGACCTGCTCGCCGGTGCGGTCGCGCATCGCGAGTCCGCCCAGACCGCGCTCGCCGTCATCAACGACGACGACGGCGCGCTCGACACGCTCGGCGCGGCGATCGCCGCGCTGGGGGGCCGCCCGCCGTTCGCCGAGGTGGCCGACCGGTTGCGCAACGCCGCCGCCGAGGTGGCCGACATCGCGTCGGGTCTGCGCGACCTCGCCGACGGCATCGACGAGGATCCCCAGCGGCTGGTCGAGGTCCGTGAGCGCCGCCAGATGCTGCGCGACCTGCGTCGCAAGTACGGCGACACGCTCAGCGAGGTCATCGAGTTCCACACCTCGATCGCCGAGCGCCTGGCCGAGCTGGAGAGCTACGACGCGCGCGCCGAGGCGCTCGAGCACGAGCGCACCCTGGCGCTGCGCGCCGAGGCCGACGCGGCCGCGACGATCGGCGCGAAGCGGCGCTCCAGTGCGCCACGGCTCGCCGCAGCCGTGCAGGCCAACCTGCGCGAGCTGGCGATGCCGAACGCACAGATCGAGGTGACGGTCGGCGACGACCCGGGTGACGAGGTGTCGTTCCTGCTCGCCGCCAACCCCGGATCGCCCCCGTTGCCGCTCAATCGCGTGGCCAGTGGTGGTGAGCTGGCGCGCAGCATGCTCGCGCTCCGCCTCGTGCTGTCGGAGGAGCCAAGCACACTCGTGTTCGACGAGGTCGACGCGGGCGTCGGCGGGAGCGCCGCGGTGGCCATCGGCCACGCCCTCGCCAACCTCGGCGAGCAGCACCAGGTGCTCGTGGTCACCCATCTCCCGCAGGTCGCGGCGTGCGCGTCGACCCAGATCGTGGTCACCAAGCACGTGCATCGCAACGTCACCACGGCGACGGCCGACACCGTGGCCGGCGACGAGCGCATCGACGAGATCGCGCGGATGCTGTCCGGCGAGAGCGCCAGCAAGTCCGCCCGCGAGCACGCCGTGGAACTGCTCGAGCGACGCCAGCTGCCTCGGTGAAGCCCCCGCCGGGCATCTCGGTGAAGCCCCCGCTGGGCATCTCAGTGGGCATCGACCCGGGCGCCGGCGGGGTGCGGTACACTGATCTCCCGTCGTGGTTGTCGTTTGACGGGAGTGGCTGATTATGCCGAAGCACATCTTTGTGACGGGTGGGGTGGCGAGCTCACTCGGGAAGGGCCTCACGGGGTCGTCGCTCGGGCGGCTGTTGAAGATGCGCGGGTTGCGCGTCACGATGCAGAAGCTCGATCCGTACATCAACATCGACCCGGGCACGATGAACCCGTTCGAGCACGGCGAGGTCTTCGTCACCGACGACGGCGGCGAGACCGACCTCGACCTCGGCCACTACGAGCGCTTCATCGACGAGCCGCTCAGCCGCAACAGCAACGCCACCACCGGCAGCATCTACCAGGCCGTCCTCGCCGCCGAACGGCGCGGTGACTACCTCGGACGCACCGTGCAGGTCATCCCGCACATCACCGACGAGATCAAGCGACGGATCAAGCGTCTCGCCACCGAGGACGTCGACGTCGTCATCACCGAGGTCGGCGGCACGGTGGGCGACATCGAGATCCTCCCGTTCCTCGAGGCGATCCGCCAGTTCCGCAAGGAAGTCGGCCGCGACAACGTCTGCTACGTGCACGTCACGCTGGTCCCGTACATCGGGCCGAGTGGCGAGCAGAAGACCAAGCCGACCCAGCACAGCGTCACCGAGCTGCGCAGCCGTGGCATCCTGCCCGACGTCATCGTCTATCGCAGCGAGGAGCCACTGAGCCCCAACCTGAAGCGCAAGATCAGCAACCTGTGCGATGTGGACGAGCGCGCTGTGGTCAACGCCGCCGACGCCCGCAACATCTACGAGTTGCCGCTGATCCTGCACGACGAGGGCTTCGACGACATCGTCTGCGAGACGCTGCGCATCGATGCGCCGCTCGACCTGTCGTCGTGGGAGAAGGTCGTCGCCAACGTCGAGGCCGCCACCACGCCGGTGAAGATCGGCCTGATCGGCAAGTACATCGACCTGCAGGACGCCTACCTGTCGGTGGCCGAGAGCCTGCGCCACGCCGGCTTCCAGCACGGGGCCAAGGTCGAGATCGACTGGATCCAGGCCGAAGACGTCGAGGGCCTGCTCACCGAAGGCCGTCTCGCCGAGCTCGACGGGATGCTGATCCCGGGTGGCTTCGGCGCCCGCGGCATCGAGGGCAAGATCGCCGCAGCGGCGTATGCGCGGCTGAACAACCTGCCGTGCCTGGGGATCTGCCTCGGCATGCAGGTGATGACCATCGAGTTCGCCCGCCACGTGCTCGGCATGCCGGATGCGAACTCCACCGAGTTCGACACCACCACCCACTTCCCGGTCATCGATCTGATGGTCAGCCAGCGCGACATCAGCGACAAGGGCGGCACGATGCGCCTCGGCGCCTACTACGCGGTGCTGACCCCCGGCTCGAAGGTGGCCGAGGCGTACGGCGAGCCCGTCGTCAGCGAGCGCCACCGCCATCGCTACGAGTTCAACTCGAACTACCGCAACCGCTTCGAAGCGGCAGGGTTCGTGTGCAGCGGCACGTCGCCGGACAAGCGCCTGGTCGAGTTCATCGAGCTCGCCGACCATCCCTTCTGGGTCGGCACCCAGGCCCACCCGGAGTTCAAGAGCCGCCCCGATCGCCCGCATCCGCTGTTCCGCGAGCTGGTCGCCGCATCGCTGCAGCGGCGTGCGCAGCGCGAGGCCGAGCTCGCGTCGCCCGAACACTTCGGCTCGCCGGCGATCACCCAGATCGTCGCATGACGCATCCGCTGATGAGCCCGCGCGCATGACCGGGTTCCGCCACGTGCGCGACCGGCTCGTGCACCAGGGATACATCTGGCACGTCGCGGTCGGCACGTTCGAGGCGCCCGACGGCGCCGAGTTCGAGCGCGACATCGTCCGCTCGCCGGGCGCAGTCGCCGCCGTCCCGCTGCTGTTCGACGCCGAGGGCAACCCGTCGGTGGTGTTGGTGCGCCAGTACCGCGCGCCGTACGACGACTTCGTGCTGGAGGTGCCGGCCGGGATGCGCGACGTCCCGGACGAGCCGACGGCGACGACCGCGCACCGCGAGCTGATCGAGGAGGTCGGGCTCGAGGCCGGGCACCTGGAGCTGCTCACCGAGTTCTACCCGTCGCCGGGGATGACCGACTCCACGCTCACCCTGTTCGTCGCCACCGACCTCCGCTCGGTCCCGCAGGAGCTGCACGGCCCGGAGGAGGAGCACCTCGAGGTGCTCCACGTCCCGTTCGAGACGGCGATGGACATGGTGGAGCGCGGCGAGATCGTCGACGCCAAGACGATCGTCGGGCTGCTGATGGTGTCGCGTCGGCTGGCGCGCGGCGACCTCGGCGCGAGTCCTCCAACGACGTGAGCCCGCTGCCGGCGGAGGAGTTCCTCACGTGGATGGCCACGGAGCGGGGCCGCTCGCGCAACACGCTGCTCGCGTACCGACGCGACCTCGACGGCTACTGTGCCTGGCTCGACCGGCACGGAGCAACGCTCACCGACGTGACGACCACACAGCTCGTCGCGTTCGTCGGTGAGCGACGGGCCAGTGGGTCGGCGCCGGCCAGCGTCGCCCGTCAGCTCGCTGCGATCCGGATGCTGCACCGCTTCATGCTCGACGAGGGGATGAGCGCGTCGGATCCGACGGCCGACCTCGACGGGGTGCGCGTGCCCTCGGGCATCCCCAAGCCGCTCAGCGAGGTCGACGTCGCGTCGCTGCTCGCGGCCGTCGTCGGCGACACGCCCGTGGCCCGGCGCGACCGCGCCCTGCTGGAGTTCCTCTACGCGACCGGGGCGCGCATCGGCGAGGCCGTCGGTCTCTCGCTCGGCGACATCGACCTCGAGTCCGGGCTGGTGCGCTTGTTCGGCAAGGGATCGAAGGAGCGCATCGTGCCGTTCGGTCGCGCTGCTGCCGCGGCACTCCGCGCCTGGCTCTCCGCCGACGGGAGAGCGCGGATGTGCCCGGAGCGCTGGGCCCGGCGAGGCGACTCCGATGCCGTGTTCCTCAACCACCGCGGCTCGCGGCTCAGCCGTCAGTCGGCATGGCTGATCGTCAGCACCTACGGACGGGCCTGCGGGCTGGAGAAGGACCTCTCCCCGCACGTCCTCCGCCACTCGTGCGCGACGCACCTGCTCGACCACGGCGCCGACCTGCGCATCGTCCAGGAGATGCTCGGTCACGCATCGATCAGCACCACCCAGATCTACACCAAGGTGTCCCAGGAGCGGCTCTGGGACGTGTACCGCTCGGCGCATCCGCGCGCCGGTCATCACGCCGCATGACCACTCGAGTCGTGCACCTTCGGCACCTCGCCCGACGGTTCCGCGGCGCGCTGTCGAGCGCGCCACCTCCCGCAGCCGACGACGCCTGGGCGGTCGGTCTGCTGACACCGGGCGAGGCCGCACTGTGGTGGCGGATGCAGGCCCAGGATCGTCGCCACAGCATCGAGGTCGCGCGTCGGCTTGCGGACATCCTCGACGAGCCGGGTCGGGCGGCGATGGCGGCAGCCCTGCTGCACGACGTCGGCAAGATCGAGAGCCGGCTCTCCACCGCCGAGCGGGTGGTGGCCACCGTCGTCGGACCGCGGACCGCTCGGTTCGCGAGCTACCACGATCACGAGCGACTGGGTGTCGAGCTGCTCACCGCGGCCGGATCAGCGGCCGAGACCGTGTCCTTGATCGACGGTTCGTCCGCCGATCACGTGCTGCTGGCGGCGCTCCGCCGCGCCGACGACATCTAGGACTGCCGAGCCGCCTCAGGCGGGGAGCAGCCCGATGCCCGAGTACACGCGCCCGAGCGTGGCCGACGCCACGGCACGAGCCTTCTCCGAGCCGGTGCGCAGCAGCGATGCGAGCTCGCCGCGGTCGTCGATCAGCTCGGCGTAGCGCGCCTGGATCGGGCGGAGCATCTCGACCACGGCCTCGCCGGTGGCCGTCTTCAGCGCGCCGTACTGGGTGTACTCGCCGGCAACGTCCTCGGGTGTGCGCCCGGTGGCCGCGGCCAGGATCTCGAGCAGGTTCGACACGCCGGGCTTGTTGGCACGGTCGAAGCGCACTTCATTGTCGCTGTCGGTGACGGCCCGCTTGAACTTCTTCAGGATCGACGCCGGATCGTCGAGCATGTTGATCAGCCCGGCGTCGGTGGCAGCAGTCTTGCTCATCTTCGACGTCGGGTCCTGGAGGTCCATCACCCGGGCCCCGGCCTTGGGCATGACGGCCTTCGGTACGACGAACGTGTCGCCGAAGCGGCTGTTGAACCGCAGCGCGATGTCGCGGGTGATCTCGACGTGCTGGCGCTGGTCGTCGCCGACCGGCACCTCGTCGGCGTCGTAGAGCAGGATGTCGGCCGCCATCAGCGCCGGGTAGCTGAACAGCCCGGCGGAGATGAACGATCCCTCGCGCTTCGCGGTCTTGTCCTTGAACTGGGTCATCCGGCTCAGCTCGCCGTAGCTGACGTTGCACTCCATGATCCACGACAGCTGGGTGTGCTCGGGCACGTGGCTCTGCACGAACACGGTGGCGATCTCGGGATCCAGTCCGACCGCGAAGAAGATCGCCGCGAGCTCGAGCGTGGCCTGGCCGACGACGCCCGGCTGCTCGGTGACCGTGAGCGCGTGGAGGTCGACGATGCCGTAGAACCCGTCGCACTCGTGCTGGCCGATGACCCAGTTGCGCAGCGCGCCGAGGTAGTTGCCGAGCTGCATTTCGCCGGTGGGTTGGATGCACGAGAGGACGCGGGTCACGCCCGAGAGGCTAACGAACGGCGGTGAGAACGGTGGCTGAGATTTGCGGCCAGTAGCCTGCTGCGGATGGCCTACGACGTGTCCACCCCGGTGTTCGAGGGGCCGTTCGATCTCCTTCTCCACCTGATCCTGCGCGAGCAGGTGGACATCTACGAGATCTCGCTCACCACCATCGTCAACGCCTACCTCGTCGAGGTCGAGAAGCTGCAGAGCATCGACTTGGACCTGGCCACCGAGTTCCTGCTGATCGCCTCCACGCTGGTCGAGCTGAAGGCGCGGCGGCTGCTGCCCGGGCGCGACGACATCGATCTCGACGACGAGCTGGCACTGTGGGAAGAGCGCGATCTGCTGCTCGCCCGGCTGCTCGAGTGCAAGACGTTCAAGGACGTCGCCGCCGTGTTCGCCAACCTCGCCGACGACGCCGACCGCACGTTCGGCCGCGCCGTCGGACCCGACGATCGCTTCGCCGCGTTGATGCCCGACCTGCTCGAGGGCGTGAAGCCCCGCCACGTGCACGCCGCGTACATCCGGGCCACCACGCCCAAGCCGGTGCCCACCGTCGACCTGTTCCACGTCTCGCCGGTGCGCGCCAGCGTTGCCGATGCGATGACCGAGCTGCTCGACGAGCTGCCTCGCGCCGGGCGGATCTCGTTCCGCCGGCTCACCAGCGGGCTGGTCGAGCGGCTCGAGGTGATCGTCCGCTTTCTAGCGCTGCTGGAGATGTTCAAGCAGGGGATGGTGGAGCTCGACCAGACCGAGCGGTTCGGCGACATCGACATCATCTGGGTCGCCGGCGACTCCACTGTCTCGGTCGGCGCGCTCGCGATCGACGACTACGAAGGATGACCAGCCCCATGTCCGACTCCCTGCCCCCCGACGACGGTCCGATCGAGCCCGTGCCGGCACCCGCCACCCTCGACGCCGACATCGTGCGCGCGATCGAGGCCATCGTGCTGGTGGCGGCCGAGCCCGTGCCGGCCGATCAGCTGGCCCAGCTGCTCGAGCAGCCGCTCGCCGTCGTCGAGGAGCTGTGCACCGGCCTGGCCGAGGCGTACGACCACGCCGGGCACGGGTTCCAGTTCGTCAAGGTGGCGGGCGGCTGGCGCTACCAGACCCACGCGGAGATGTCGCCGTACGTCGAGCGGTACCTGCTCGACGGCCAGCGCGCCCGAATGAGCGGCGCGGCGCTGGAGACGCTGGCCATCGTTGCCTACAAGCAGCCGATCTCGCGCGCCCAGATCGCCTCGATCCGCGGGGTGGATCCCGACGGCGTGCTGCGCACGCTGGCCGCGCGCGGCTACGTGGCGCAGGTGGCCGTCGACCCGGGTCCGGGGCAGGCCGTGCTGTTCGGCACGACACCGCAGTTCCTCGACAAGCTCGGCCTGAACTCGCTGTCCGACCTGCCGCCGCTCGCCGAGTTCGTGCCGGCGGCCGAAGTGGTGGAGGCGTTGGAGTACGGCCTGCGCGCGCCGGGCGCGGATCCCAAGGAGCTGCGCGCCAACACCCCATCGCTGCCGGACCCGCAATGACCGACGCACCGCCGCCGCGGCGGAACGTCACGATCCGCACCCGGACGTCCGCCGAACGCAAGCCGCCGTCGGCCAACGCGACGACCGAGGTGACGCCGGTGGAGGAGCGCGTGCTGGAGAAGCCGCTGTGGGAGCAGTGGGCCGACCAGCGCGCCGAAGCCACCGGCGAGCGGCTGCAGAAGGTGCTCGCACTGCGCGGGTGGGGCAGCCGCCGGGTGTGCGAGGACCTCATCGCGGCCGGTCGCGTGTCGGTGAACGGCGACGTCGCGGTGCTCGGTCGCCGGGTCGACATCGAGACCGACATCGTCGAGGTGGACGGCGTGCCGGTCGGACTCAGCCCCGACATCGTCTACTACCTGCTCAACAAGCCGACCGGCGTCATCACCACCGCGAGCGATCCGCAGGGGCGGCCCACCGTCGTGTCGCTCGTGCCCGACGAGCCGCGCGTGTTCTCCGTCGGCCGTCTCGACGCGGACACCGAGGGCCTGCTGCTGCTGACCAACGACGGCGAGCTGGCCAACCGGATCTCGCACCCGAGCCACGGCGTCGAGAAGGAGTACCTCGCGTCGGTCGACGGCGAGGTGCCGAACCGCGCGCTCCGCCGGCTGCGCGACGGCATCGAGCTCGACGACGGGATGACCGCGCCTGCCCGTGCCAGCCAGCTCAGCCCGGGTCTGCTGCGGATCACGATCCACGAGGGACGCAACCGCCAGGTGCGCCGGATGTGCGAGGCGATCGGGTTCCCGGTCCGTCGTCTGGTGCGGGTGCGGATCGGCCCGATCCGCGACACGTCGCTGGCTCCCGGCGAGTGGCGGACGCTGTCGAACGACGAGGTCCGCCAGCTCGCAGAGGCTGTGGCCGGGACCCCGCGCAGCTACGATCGTCGGCCGTGATCACTCAGCGGCGCGCCAACATCATCGGCCTCGGCCTGATCGGTGGCTCCGTCGGGCTCGCCCTGCGCGAGCGCGGCTGGCACGTCAGCGGGGACGATCAGGATCAAGCCCGGGTCGATCGTGCGCTGCGCATCGGCGTGCTCGACGAGCAGGGCCTCGCCGAGGTCGTCGATGTCACGTTCATCGCCACGCCCGTGCTCACCATCGCCGATCAGGCCAAGCGCGCCCTGGCCGAGACCACCGGCATCGTCACCGACGTCGGCAGCGTGAAGGGCGCCGTCGCCTCGGCGATCGACGATCCTCGCTTCGTCGGCGGCCATCCGATGGCGGGCAGCGAGCTCGAGGGTCTCGACGGCGCGGACGCGACGATGTTCACGGGCGCCGTGTGGGTGCTCACTCCGACGGCCACCACGGCCGACGCGACGTTCTCGGCGATGGCCTCGATCGTCGCCGAGCTGGGAGCCGACGTGGTGGCGCTCGCCCCCGAGCGTCACGATCAGGTGGTGGCGGTGGTCAGCCACGTGCCCCACCTCGCCGCGGCCACGCTGATGGGGCTCGCCGCCGAACGCGCCGAGGAGCACGCTGCGCTGCTGCGCCTCGCCGCCGGTGGCTTCCGCGACATGACCCGCATCGCCAGCGGCCATCCCGGGATCTGGCTCGACATCTGCACCGGCAACCGCGACGCGATCGTCGACGGGCTCGACGGCCTCATCGACGGCCTGCAGCGGATGCGCGACATCGTGCGCGACGACGATCGTGAGGCATTGCTCGACCGGCTGCGCACCGCCCGCGAGGCGCGGGCCAACCTGCCGATGCGCGCGGTGCAGCCGAGCGAGCTGGCCGAGGTGCGCATCCCCATCCCGGACCGCACCGGTGCCGCTGCCGAGGTGTTCACGCTCGCCGCCGAGCTCGACGTCAACGTCTCCAGCTTCGAGGTCGTGCACAGCGTCGAGGGCAACCGCGGCGTGCTGGTCTTCCTCGTCGATGCGTCGTCGGCCGACGTGTTCCGCGGCGGACTGATCGCGCGCGGCTTCCGTCCTGCCGTGCAGCGCCTCGACTGATGCCGGACTCGGCCGTCTACCACGTGCAGGTCGCCGACGGCCCGCTCGCCGCCACCGTGACCGTGCCCGGCAGCAAGAGCATCGCCAACCGCGCCCTGGTCTGCGCCACGCTCGCCGAGGGGCTGTCCGTGCTGCACAACGTGCCCGGCGGCGACGACACGGCGGCGATGCTCGACTGCACGGCGATGCTCGGTGCCGGCGTCGGGGTCGATCCGCACGACGAGACGCGGGTGCGCGTGCACGGCACGGCCGGCGTGCTCCATCGCGGTCCGTTCGTGCTGTCGACCCGGCTCGCAGGCACCACCTCCCGCTTCGTCACCGCGCTCTGCGCGCTCGGCACCGGCACCTACGTGGTCGATGGCGACATGCCGCTGCGCGGCCGCCCGATGGCGCCCCTGCACGACGCGTTGGTCGCGCTCGGCGCCGGCGTCCAGGCGGGGGAGACGTGGGGCCACCTGCCGGTGTCAGTGACGGGCATCGCCGACCGGGACGGTGGCGGCTCGCGCTCGACGGTGCGGATCCGCGGCGACGTCAGCAGCCAGTACATCACGGCGCTGATGCTCATCGCGCCGTACCTGCCCGGCGGCCTGCGGATCGAGCTCACCACCGAGCTGGTCTCGCGTCCGTACCTCGCCATCACGGCCGCGGTCATGGCCGCGTTCGGGGCGCACGGCGTCGTCGTCGGTGACGACCACGTCGAGGTCGAGCCCGGGCGCTACGAGGCACGCGAGTACGTCATCGAGCCCGACGCCAGCACGGCCAGCTATCCGCTCGCCGCCGCGGCGATCTGCGGCGGGTCGGTGCGCGTGGCCGACCTCGGCGCCGGCGCGCTGCAGGGCGACGCCCGCTTTGCCGATGTGCTCGCCGAGATGGGCTGCACCGTGCGCCGCGACGCCACTGGTGTGACCGTGGAGCGCACCGGGTTGCTGCACGGGCTGTCGATCGACATGGCCGACCTGTCGGATCTCGTGCCGACGCTCGCCGTCGTCGCGCCGTTCGCCGACTCGCCGACCGAGATCACCGGCGTCGGGTTCATCCGCGCCAAGGAGAGCGACCGTCTCGGCGATCTCGCCGCCGAGCTGGCCCACTGCGGCGTGACGGCCACCGTGCTCGACGACGGGATCCGCATCGAGCCGGGCTTCGGTGCCGGCGCCGGTGTCGAAACGCATCACGATCATCGCCTGGCGATGGCGTTCGGCGTGCTCGGGCTGCGGCTCGGCGGGATGCGCGTCCACGATCCGGAGGTGGTCACCAAGAGCTGGCCCGAGTTCTGGGCCGAACTCGAGGCACTGCGCGCCACCGCCGAGGAGCCGCGATGACGACCAGCAACGAGACGGTCGCCGCGTTCGACTTCGACGGCACGCTGAGCCGACGCGACTGCGTGGTGCCGTTCCTCGAGCGGATGACGGGTCGCGCCGGATTGGTCGCCGGGTTGGCGCGGCATCCCGTGACGCTCGCCGCCGCGCTCGCCCGACGTGATCGCGACGGGCTCAAGGCCCTCGCGATCCGCACGGCGTTCACCGGGCGCACGGCCGACGAGGTCGCCGCACTCGGTCGTTCCTTCGCCGACACGGTCCATGCATCCGGGCTCCGACCGGACACAACCGCACGGCTCGCCTGGCACCACGCCCAACGGCATCGCACGGTGCTCGTGTCGGCCTCGCTCGGCGTGTACCTGCGCCGGATCGGTGAGCTGCTCGGGGTCGACGCGGTGCTCTGCACCGAGACCCTGGTGGGGATGGACGGCCGTTACAATGGAGAGATGTCCGGGGACAACTGTCGCGGGCCGGAGAAGGTCCGCCGGCTCGAGGCGTGGATGTCCGAGAACGATCTCGTCGGTGCCGACGTGTGGGCCTACGGCGACAGCGCGGGGGACCGCGAACTGCTCGCGAGTGCCCAACACGCGTTCCTCGTCAAGGGCATCGAGCTCGATGCCGTGCCGGCGGGCCGCGCATGATCAAGGCGCTGATCAAGGAGGCGCGGCCGAAGCAGTGGGCCAAGAACGTCCTCGTCTTCGCCGCTCCCGGCGCGGCCGGCGTCCTCACTCACGGCCAATCACTCGTGCGCACGCTGATCGCGTTCGTCGCGTTCTGCATGGCGAGCGCCGGCACCTACTACTGGAACGACATCCTCGACGTCGAGGCCGATCGGGTGCATCCGAAGAAGCGGTTCCGCCCGATCGCCAGCGGCGACATCCCGCTGCCGCTCGCACGCGTGGTCGGCACCCTGCTCCTCGTCGGCGGCCCGGCGCTCGCGTTCACGACGCGCTGGCCGGCCGGTGTCGCGTGCGCGGTGTACGTCGTGGTCACCACCTCGTACAGCAAGATCTGGAAGCACATCGCCGTGATCGACCTCGTCGCCGTCGCCAGCGGATTCGTGGTCCGCGCCGTCGGCGGCGCGGCAGCGACGGGCGTGCCGATGAGCTCCTGGTTCGTGCTCACCACCACGTTCGGCTCGCTGTTCATCGTCACCGGCAAGCGCTACGCCGAGCTGCGCGAGCTCGGCGACGGCCCGTCCACGGCCCGTGCCACACTCGACGACTACTCGCTCGGCTTCCTGCGCAACGTGCTCTCGATCAGCACCTGCGCGACGCTCGTCTCGTACTGCATCTGGGCGTTCGAGGGCAAGGCCGGCAGCGCGGCCTCGTCGGTCGCGTCGATCAGCACGTACTCGCACTCGCATTCGCTGCTGTTCTACCAACTCTCGATCGTGCCGATGCTCGCCGCGCTGCTCCGCTACCTGCTCATCCTCGAGCAGGGCCACGGCGCGGCACCCGAGGAGATCTTCGCGGCCGACCGCACGCTCCAGATCCTCGGTCTCGTCTGGGTCGCCGTCTTCGCAACAGGGGTGTACATCTCATGACCGTCAAGCCGTTCGCCGAGGTGCTGGAGGCCGTCGACGGTGTCGACGGCTGGATGTCGCCCGATCAGGCCGAGGCGCTCTACGCCGCCGCAGCGTCGTGCCGTGCCGGCGATCAGATCGTCGAGATCGGCAGCTTCCGCGGACGCAGCACCATCGTCCTCGCATCGGCCGCCGTCGACGGCGTGACCGTGATCGCGATCGATCCGCACGCGGGCAACGACCGCGGGCCGAACGAGATCGACGGCTTCGCGGCCGAGGCCTCGATCGACCACGAGGTGTTCACCGCGAACCTGATCGACGCCGGTGTCGCCGACCGGGTCCGGCACGTGCGCGAGATGAGCGACGTCGCACACACCGACGTCGAGGGCGACATCGCCGTGCTCTACATCGACGGCGCCCACCGCTACGCACCAGCCCGCAAGGACATCGAGGAGTGGGGGGCGCGGGTCCGTAGCGGCGGCACGTTGCTCATCCACGATTCGTTCTCGTCCGTCGGCGTCACCGCGGCGATCGCCAAGGAGCTGATGTTCGGCAAGCGCTTCCGCTACGTCGGACGGGCCCGTTCGCTCACGATCTACCACGCCGACCTCGATGGCAGCAGCCGTAGCCGCGCCCTCAACTCGCTCCGCCAGCTCGCCCAGCTGCCGTGGTTCGCGAGGAACCTCGGCCTGAAGGTGCTGCTGACGCTGAAGCTCGGCACCGTGATGCAGCGCTTCGGGCGCACGGCCCCGGAGTGGCCGTACTGAATGGCTGAGGTCCCCACCCATCGCACCAGCCTCACCGGCTGGGGTCGCACCGCGCCGAGCTCGGCGAGCGTGGTCGAGGTCGCCGCCGACGCCGTCGCCACGACCGTTCGCGGCGCCGACCTGTCGGCCCACCGCGGTCTCCTCGTGCGCGGCCTCGGCCGTTCCTACGGCGACGCCGCGCAGAACGGCGGCGGCATGGTGCTGCGCCTCGAGGGCGCGGCCGCCGACGCGGTCATCGACGCCGACCGGCACGAGGTCACCGTCGGAGCCGGGGTGAGCATCGACGAGCTGCTGCGCGTGATCGTGCCGCGCGGCTACTTCGTCCCCGTCACCGCCGGCACCCGGTTCGTGACCATCGGCGGCGCCATCGCCAGCGACATCCACGGCAAGAACCACCATGTCGACGGATCGTTCGGGAACCACGTGCGCGAGATGACCATGCTGCTCGCCGACGGGTCGACCACGATCGTCAGCCCAACGGTTCGCCCCGAGCTGTTCTGGGCCACCATCGGCGGGATGGGCCTCACGGGCATCGTCCTCCAGGCCACCATCGACCTGATCCCCATCGAGACCAGCTGTCTCATCGTCGACACCCAGCGCGCCAGCGACCTCGATCACGTCATGGCGTTGATGGAGGAGGGCGACGACCACTACCGGTACGCCGTGGCCTGGATCGACTTGATGGCGAAGGGCAGGCACCTCGGGCGCAGCGTGCTGTCACACGGCGAGCACGCCCGCCTCGAACACCTGCCCCCCGACTGCCACGACCGCGCCCTCGACTACCACGCCGGTGTGATCGCCAGCGTCCCTCCGGTCGTGCCGATCAGCGCGATGAACCGGGTGACGATCAAAGCCTTCAACGAGCTGTGGTTCCGCAAGTCGCCCAAGCACGCGGTGGGCGCGCTGCAGTCGATCCCGACGTACTTCCATCCGCTCGACATGATCGGCGCATGGAACCGGGTGTACGGGCCGCACGGCTTCGTGCAGTACCAGATCCTCGTCCCGTTCGGCCGTGAGCACACGCTTCGCCAGGTCATCGAGCGGCTCGCATCCTCGGGCGCGGCCAGCTTCGTCACCGTCCTCAAGCGCTTCGGCGCGGCCAACCCGGCCCCGTTGAGCTTCCCCGCCCCGGGCTGGACGCTCACCCTCGACATCCCGGCCGGCACCCACGGGCTGGCCACGATGCTCCACGAGCTCGACCACCTCGTGCTCGACGCGGGGGGACGGCACTACATGGCGAAGGACTCGCACACCACGCCCGACGCGATCCGCCGCGGCTACCCGCGGCTGGCCGAATGGCAGGCCGTGCGCGAGTCCGTCGATCCCGACGGCGTGTGGCAGAGCGACCTCGGTCGCCGTCTCGGCCTGCTCGACTGATCACCCCCCCTCGCACGCCGCTCGCGGCGCGCCACCCAGGAGACCCCCATGCAGAACTCGTTCGGTGAACCACAGACCATCCTGCTCCTCGGCGGCACCAGCGACATCGGCCTGGCCATCGTCCACCGGTTGGCCTCGCCGATGCTGCGTTCGGTGGTGCTCGCCTGCCGCAACCCGGAGGACGCATCGTCGTCGATCAGCGAGCTCGCCAAGGATGGCGCGACGGCGATCGCCGTCGCGTTCGACGCGAAGGACAGCGCCGGCCATGCCGCGCTGATCGAGTCCGTGGCGGCCGACGTCGGCGACCTCGACGTCGTCATCCTCGCGTTCGGCGTGCTCGGTGAGCAGGCCGACTACGACGCCGACCCCGCCGCGGCGGCAGCGGCGGTGACCGTGAACTACACCGGGGCGGTGAGCGTCGGGCTGGCCGTCGCCACGCAGCTGCGGGCGCAGGGGCACGGCCACCTCGTGGTGCTGTCGAGCGTGGCCGGCGAGCGGGTGCGTGCGTCGAACTTCGTCTACGGCTCCTCGAAGGCCGGCCTCGACGGGTTCGCCCAGGGGCTCGGCGACTCGCTCGAGGGGTCCGGCGCCTCGGTGCTCGTGGTGCGACCAGGCTTCGTGAAGTCGTCGATGACGGAGGGGATGAAGGCCGCGCCGTTCTCGACCACACCCGACGAGGTGGCCGACGTCGTCGCCGCCGGTCTGCGCTCCGGCAGGCGCACGGTGTGGGCCCCGGGCATCCTCCGCTACGTGTTCATGACGCTGCGCCACCTGCCGGGCGCTGTCTTCCGCAAGCTGCCGCTGGGCTGAACCGGCTCGGGCTGAACCGGCTCGGGCTGAACCTGATCAGCCGAACCGGTAGATCTGCGCCGTCAACGGCTCGTCCGGATCGCGGCGCAGCTCGGGCTTGACGATCTGGTTGAACGTGATCGGACGGTGGTGCCGACGGTGGTCGATCGCTGCCGCGCCGCCCGTGAGCGCGGCGGCCACGAGCGCGGTCTTGTCGTCGTGCGCGACGGTGGCGGCCGCGGCTTGCGCGAGCATCGCCGGGTCGGCCGGGCCGCGCACGTTGTAGGCGACGGTGCCGGTCCAGCGCAGGGCGACGACGCGGTGCTCGAAGTTGCCGTTGAGGACCCGCTCGACGGCGTGCTCGAGACCGCTCTGCTCGAGGTACGCGGCGATCTCCGGATCGAAGGCACGGCCGGCCTTCGGCTCGAAGTCGAGGACGCCGTCGATCAGGCGCACCCACCACAGGTGCGTCGGGAAGTCGACGATCTTCGCGCTCGCCGCCTCGGGCACCTCGATGTAGCCGGCCTTGGCGACGCGCATCATCTCCTCGATCACGCCGGCCGGATCGAGGACGTGCTCCAGCAGGTGCGAGCAGATCACGTAGTCGAACACGCCGTCGGCGAAGGGCATGTCGGCGGCGTCGCCGTGGAACAGCGGGCGGCTGATCCGTGCGCTCTCGCTGCCGGATCGCTGCGCGCCGCTCTCCTTGCCGGGCATCCAGTCGAGCAGGACATCCGAGCGCCAGTGTGGCTTGTCGCCGCTGCCGACATCGAGCACCAGCCCGTCGCCGTCGACCGGGATCCGCATCCGACGTTGCCAGAAGTTGCGGAACTCGCGGACGGCCAACATGCGAACCGGAATGCTACCCGCACCGATCCTGGACGAGTTTGCCGCTCCCGGCCGCACGGCTCTTATGCTCGTTGGCTGTGCCCGTTGGTCCTGGTCGTCGATGACCGCTGAGCTCTCGTTCGCGGAGACGGCCGACGATCTGCTCCGCCGGGGCATCCGCAGGGTCCACGTGCTCGGCTGGCGCGACTTCGCCGACCGCGACGCCGGCGGTTCCGAGCGCCACGCGCACGAGTTCATGTCACGCTTCGCGGCCGCCGGCCTGCAGGTCACGCACCGCACGAGCGCGGCCGTCGGCATTCCCGCGACGGAAGAGCGTTCCGGCTACAAGGTGGTCCGCCGGGGGAGCCGGTTCAGCGTGTTCCCGCGTGCGGCCGGGTCGGAGATCCTCCACCGGATGGGCCGCTACGACGCGCTCATCGAGATCTGGAACGCGGTGCCGTTCATGAGCCCGCTGTGGTGCCGGACGCCGCGGATCGGGTTCCTGCACCACGTGCACGGCCCGATGTGGGGCCAGATCCTGCCCGAGCCGTTCGCCCGCCTCGGCTCGCTGATGGAGTCGCGCCTCGCCCCGCCGTTCTACCGCAGCACGACGATGCTGACCCCGTCCGACGCGACGCGCGACGAGCTGCTCGCGCTGGGCTTCCGGCCGGAGAAGGTCACCGCCGTGCCGAACGGCGTGGAGCCGTTCTTCCGCCCGGGTGGCGAGAAGTCGCACGATCCACTCGTCGTGGCCGTCGGCCGGCTCGCGCCCGTGAAGCGGTTCGAGCGGATGATCGAGGCCGCGGTCGTGGCCCGCCGGCGGGTGCCGGCGATGCGCCTGGTGATCGTCGGCGAAGGTCCGGAGATGCCTCGGCTGGAGGCGCTCGTGGCCGAGCACGGGGCGCACGAGTGGATCACCTTCGCCGGCCGTCTCGTCAACGAGGCACTGCTCAGCCTGTACCAGCAGGCGTGGGTGGTGGCGAGTGCATCACTCGCCGAGGGCTGGGGGTTGACGCTGACCGAGGCCGCGGCGTGCGGAACCCCGGCCGTCGCCACCGACATCAGCGGCCACCGCTGCAGCGTGCACGACGGCATCACGGGTGTGCTCGCGCCCGTCGACCACCTCGGCACGGCCATCGCCGACGTGCTGCTCGACGATGCCGGCCGCGAGCAGATGGGCAAGGCAGCGCTCGCCTGGGCCCAGACCCTCACGTGGGACTCGTCGGCGCTGGGCGTGATCCGTGCCCTCCACGGTGAGGTCGTCCGCCACCAGGATCGGTGACGCTCAGGGGCTCGGGGCGAGGACGGCGGCACCGCCGGGGGTGAAGGGGATGCGCGGGTCGGTGTTCGGGTCGAACGGGGTCTGGGTCGCTCCGTCGGGGAGCGGTTCGTCGCAGCGGTGGTAGAGGTCGACGAGGCCGTTCTGGAAGCTCTGCACCAGGCAGAACTTGTCGCTGATCACCTGGTTCGGAGCGTCGGGGCCGAAGTTCATCGCCGTGTTCGGCTCGTACCACCCCGCCCAGAACGCGGTGAGCAGCACCCAGTCGGAGTTGGCGACCTCACTGGCGAGCGGCGATCCCGGTGCGTCGGCGATGCCCGGGTCCATCTCCATGAACTTCGTGGCCGGCGGCAGCTCGGGGAACAGGTAGTAGAAGAACGTGTCCGAGTACCACGTGCGGCGGAGGTCGACCGGGCCGACGAGCAGCTTCTCGCCCGGCTTCGACAGCTTGTCGAGGGTGTCGATGACACCCTGGGTGGCCAGTGCCGGCGGCCGGTCTCCCATGAAGAACAGCCGGTCGTTGCGACGCACCTCGTAGGCGGACGGGAGGTTGCCGACGCTGACCCGGGCGTAGAGCAGGTACGTGCGGTAGGTGAAAAACGGGCAGACCACGAACATCAGCGCGGCGAGGAAGCCGCCGCTCAGCGCGAGGCGCAGGCGTGGGTGGAACCGCGGCGCGACCATCCGGATCAGCTCGATGAACGTCGGCACGAGGAGCGGCCAGGAAATGCAGGCGACCCACGTGAGGTGGGTGGAGTCCGGGCGCTGGAAGGCCTGGGGGAGCAGCCCGAGACCGAACAGGCCGCCGGCAGTGAGCACGAGCGAGCGCGGGGATCCGTGGGTGCGACGGGACACGAGGATGCCGGTGACGAGCACCAGCAGGCCGAGCAGCGGCAGCGCGAAGAACCAGATGAAGAGCTGATGGCTCGGCGCGATCGCGGGGAAGCGCCACCACGGCGGGACGGTCTCGGCGATGGCCTGCAGCGCGCCGTCGAGGTGGCTCCAGCTCGGCGGTCGGGGCAGCTCGCGCCCCGGTCGCAGCTTGACGACCGGGTCGATGAGCATCGTCCGCACCGCGAGACCGGGGCCGATCCGAGCGACGTGGACGATGAGCGGCAGCAGGCCGACCACGCCGCCGAGGCCGAACGGCCGCCAGCTGATCCGCCAGCCGTGCTCACGCCAGAGCAGCCAGCCGTGGGTGATCACCAGCGCGAAGGCGAGATCGGGTCGGTAGGTGAGCGCGAGCCCGGCGAGCAGACCGGATGCGATCAGCATCCAGCGCGTCGACTTGGGGGTCAGCACGTGGCGCGACCGGACGGCGAAGATCACGCTCCACAGGCCGAGCGCGACGCCGCCGTTCCACGCCATCGCGGTGAGCCCGATGGGGGTCAGGATCAAGAACACCGACAGCGCTGCCGTGACGCAGGCCGCGCCCCGACCCCAGGCGCGGGCCAGCACGTAGAGGCCGGCGATGATCGCGAGGTGCTGGAACAGGCCGAAGGTGCGTTCCGCGCCGAGGGTGACGCCGAACAGCTGGTACCAACCGGCCAGGACGTCGAGCGAGCCCGGTCCGTACAGGTGGAGGAAGTCGACGTTGGGCACGGCGCCCTTGAGGATCCGCTCGGGGAAGGAGAGCATGAAGCCCTCCTCCATCGTGCCGCCCGTGGAGTGGTACATGCCGCGCACGGGCAAGAGGGTGACGAAGGCGACGATGCACACGCCCGTGAACGTCGACCACGACCAGCGCTTCCGCACGGCGGGACCGCCGAGGACGAACGCGCCAGGATCGTCGATCGGCGGTTCCTCGTCGGCCGGCACGATGGCGCGACGGCGCAGCCGACCGAGCAGGGGTGCGACGCCGACGGCGGCCAGCAGGCACAGGACCGGCTCTGCGGGCGCGCGGAAGCGAGCGGTGCCGTACGCGGCTGCGGCGGTGATCGTGACCGACAGGAACTGCGATGTCAGCGGGAGGAGCTTGACTCGTCGCTTGCGGAGCACGCGGATGCCGTTGATGCCGAAGGCGACGAGCGCGTAGTAGGAGATCAACCCGACCTTGGCGCCGTTCTCGTTGCGGCCCTCGATGGGTGCGAACTCGGTGTTCTGCCACGGACGGAACACGTCCCACTGCCGGCCGATGCGGGCCAGCACCACGACGGGCAGACGGCCCTCGTGGGCCTTGAGGTAGTCGACGCCGATCTGGCGCCAGTAGGCCGCCTTCTCCGATTCGTCGCCGGGCGGCTCGCCGTTTGGCAGCGTCTTGCGGATGCGCTCCTGGCAGTCGAACACCCAGAAGCCGAGGAACTTGCCGTGGTAGGTGTCGTTGCAGTTCGCGTAGACGAGCACCTCGTTGCCGTTGGTCGACAGCGGCACGAAGTCGTTGAACGCGAACAGGTTGCGGACCATCCACGGTGACAGCACGACCAGGCACGTGATGCAGGCCAGCCCGAACTGCTTCAGCCGGGCACTGGTGACCAACGACTTCTTGCGGATCATCAGCGGCAGCACGAGCAGCACCATCAAGAAGATGCCCTCGCCGCGAGCGAGCGCGGTGAGCCCGACGAGCGCGCCGAGCGCCGCCGCCAGCTTCCAGCCCGGCTTGTCGTTCCACTTGTAGGCGGCGAGGATCGTGAACACCACGAGCGCTGCCATCAGCCCCTCGGGGAACAGCACGCCGTCGATCAGCCACAGGTTGGGGTAGAAGGCGGCGATCACACCGGCGATGATCCCGACGGCGCGGCCGCCGAGGTAGTTGCCGACCATCAGCACGCCGAGCACCACCACCGTGCCGATCAGCGCGGCCGCCATGCGGTGATCGAAGTAGGTGGTGCCACCCATCCGCGAGAAGAACGACAGCACGACGGGGAACAGCGGGCCGTGGACGGCGCTCTTGATCTCGGTGCCGTACGCGATCCAGTGCAATGGCTCCGGGAAGCCCCGACCGGCCGCGAGGGTGTTCGCCGTGGTGTGGTAGTAGAGCGGGTCTCCGCCGTCGACCTTGATCGGGGCGATGGTCAGCAGGGCGACGACCCGCCAGACGAAGCCGAGGGCGACGACACCGGCCGACGTCAGCACGAACCAGTTCGTCGCGCGCCGACGCGCGACGGCGTACGCGAGCGGCTGGAGCACGAGCGCGCTGAGCACGAGCCCGATGGCGGCCGACACGAGCGCGGCCCAGAGGAACGGGGGGAACGCGACGCCGTCGAGGTGCACGCCGAGGACGTCGGTGGTGATCCGCTCGACGTACTGGCGGGCGACGATGACGAACAGCGTCTCGTGGAAGAGCACCAGCCCAGGTGCCATCAGCGCGATCCAGGTCGTGGTGCGCGGCCACAGCCCGACCGTGCGCGAGCTCAACACCGCGAACACCGCCGCGCCGGCGATCACCGTGCCGAGGACGCTCTGCAGGAAGAGCGCACCGCCGGACTCCGTGCCCGGGATGCGGGCCTGCACGACGGCCGCGGCGAGCACGACGAGCGCCGTGACGGCGACGCCGAGTGCGAGCAACGGGAGCCGCCGCTCGCGGCTGGGGGAGGCTCCGTCATCGCTGCGCCGGCCCATCCAGGTCGTGATCGCGAGTGCGGCGCCGACCAGATCGAGGTCGACGGGCAGCGTGCTCAACGGCCCGATCGGGCTGCGGTGCCCGGCGGCGAGCACGACGAGGCGGAGCGCGAGGCCGACCACGGCGAGCACGACGGCGACGCCGTAGCCGTCGAGCGCGAGCGGGCCGAGCTGACGCGTCGGCCGGCGCAGGAAGCGGGCGAGGAAGGGAGCGAGCGCACCGACGAGGACGAGCTCGAGGACCAGGGGGCCGATGCCGAGGCCGTCGATGATCGGGCCCGAGCCGAGCGGGCGGAACACGATCAACGTCGTGACGAGCTGACGCCCGCCGGTCGTGGGGTGCAGAGCGGCGACCGCCGCGACCACGGCGATGATCCACAGCGTGTAGACGCCGATCGCGCCACGCTTCAGCCAGTCGGCGATGGAGACGCGTTCGAACCCGTCGAGGGTCCAGTAGGCGATGACGGCGACGGTGAACGCGACGAGCACCACGGCTCGACCGACGTCGAAGTGGGCGAGCAGCCGGCCGAACCAGCCGGTCGTCGACGACGTCGCGGTGGCCACCCGGTCGATCAGCAGCATGAGGGCGCCGATGGTGATCGCGAAGCCGCTGCGTCGGAGGATGGCCGGCCCGTCGCGATGCATAGCCTCGGCAGCTTAGGATCTCGGCGCCCGCAGCGAGGGATCCCGCACGACCACTCGACCGCGCACCCGGAGCGGTCGAGAGGGCGTGGCTACACTGCGCTGCGATGCCACTCCGGTCCTCCGTCGCCGCGCTGACGCCCGCCCAGAAGCGGTCCACCGTGGTGGTGGCCCTCGTGGTCGTCGCGGGGCTGCTGTGGTGGTGGCTCCCGGTGCTGGCCGGGCGTTCGGCGGACACCGACGTGGCCATCGTCGGCGACTCGTTCCTGTTCAGCGCGCAGGAGCAGGTCACCCAACGGATCCACGAGGACGGGTTCTCGCTGGCGTGGGCGCCGCAGACCGAGACCTGGTGCGACGCACCGGCGGCGATCCGCGGCATCGTCCACGACGACGCTCCATCGATCGTCGTCGTCTCGTTCTCCACCGAGGGCAGCTGCGGAACGGCCCCGGCCGAGCTGCGCGCTCAGGTCGCCGCGGCGGCGGGCTCGGCGAAGCTGATCGTGGTCGAGGAACCGGTCGGCGCGGGCATTGGCACCGACACGGCGACCCCACACGCGACCGCGGTCGACGTGTCCCGGCTGATCGGCCCGCTCGGCACGCTCGACGAGGGCTGCCTGTGGTGGGACATCTGCCCGCCCGGTGGCCAGATCGCGGTCCGCAACGCCGACGGCTCGCTCGCCGCGTCCGGTCAGACGCGCGTGGCGCGGATGATCGTCACCGCGCTCCGCTGACGCGAGCGGCGGCAGCGCCGACGCCATTGCCTCAGGGCAGCAGCGCGCACCCGCCGGGTGTCCGTGAGTAGCGGATGTCCTGGGTCCAGTCGCCGGCGGCCCATGTCGACACGTCGGCCAGGGTGACGTTGGAGTACATCGACTCCAGTTGGGTCACCAGCCAGATCGCGAACAGCGCCGAGCCCGACGGGCAGAGGTGCACGCCGTCGTCCATCCGCTCGGGGATGTGGTCGCCGTTCATGTCCGCGACGAAGTCGGGTCCCCAGAACGGACTCGTGTCGAGGAACGTGACGTCGGCCGGATCATCGGCGGCGATCTTCTTCGCTGCCGCGGTGTCGTCGACGTAGCCGTGGTCCGTGCGCTCCGGCGTGAGCGGCGGCACGGGGAGCAGCAGCAGCCTCGCGCCACTGAACTTGGCGATGTCACGCACCCTGGCGAGCGCGTCGTAGATCGCATCGACGCCGAATGGCTCGTCCCACGTCGACATCTCCATGATCAGCAGATCAGGGTGCTCGGACCCGGTGAGGTCGGTGATCTTCTTGAAGTCGGCCGGGCCGGTGTCGTTGAGCAGTCCGACTCCGGGGAAGGAGCTGTCGATCACCTCGATGTTGATCGCCTTCATCGCGGCGATGAAACCCAACGACGTCGTGAACGCGATCGAGTCGCCGAACCACAGGGCCTTGTGCAGCTCGGTCTTCGCGATGGTCGTGGTGGTCGCCTCGGTGGTGGTGGTGGTCGGCGGCTCCGTCGTCGCCGTGGCAGGGACCGACTGATCGGTGGGGTCAGGGTTCGACGTATCGGCGGCGGCGCTGGTCGTGGTCGGCTGGCTCGGCCTGCTGGTGCTCGTGCTGGTGCTGGTGCTGGTTGTGGTGCTCGAGGTGGTGGTCGTGCTCGACGAGGAGCCGGCCTGCGCGGCGGGGACGGCGAGCGCGCCGAGGTCGATCGGCGCCGGCCCGGCCGAGGGCAACGGCACCACCACGACACCGACGGCCACGAGGGCGATGCCGACCACCGAGGCGATCGCCGTCAGGGTCAGCTTGCGACGCTGGAGCCCGTAGCGGATCGGCCGCTCGACGAGGTAGTACGACAGCGTCGAGGCCGCCAGGGTGGTGGCGAGGCGCATGAACGTCAGCGGCCAGCGTGACAGGCCGGTGCGGTCGGCGTTCAGCGCGATGTAGATCGGCCAGTGCCAGAGGTACAGGCCGTACGACAGCTGACCGATCCACCGGACAGGTCGCTGGCGGAGCAACCGTTGGAGCCAGTTCGATCCGGCCTGGCTCGACACGGCGAGCAGCAGCAGCGCGACCAGGACGGCGTGGAGCAGGAAGCCACCGCGGTAGAGCCAGCCGTTGCGGCCGTCGACCCGCAGCCACATCCACGCAAGGACGAGCACGGGTGCGACGACGACCACGCCGACGGAGCGGCCGAGGCGAGCGACGATGCGATCGGCGCGCGAGGTGATGATCGTGGTCGCGCACAGCGCGCCGATCAGCAGGGCACCGATGCGGGTGTCGGTTCCCTCGTAGGCGCGCGTGCTGTTCTTCGGCGAGTACACGGCCGCCATCAGCGCGAACGACAGCGCAGCCCCGATCACCGAGCCGGTCAGCACCGATCGCTCGCGGTCGGAGCGCCGCCAGATGAGGGCCACCACCACGAGCGGCCAGACGAGGTAGAACTGCTCCTCGACGGCGAGGCTCCACAGGTGGGTGAGCGGCGAGGGTGCCGCCAGCGATGCCCAGTAGTCAGCCGATGCCGCGACGTGGTGCCAGTTGAGCGCGAAC
>JAOBWK010000051.1 GCA_025463305.1 Ilumatobacteraceae bacterium | reverse complement strand
GTTCGCCGCCGGCGGCTGACGCCGGCGACACCGCATCTAACGACGTCCCGGACGGCCGGCCCCCTCGATGGGGCCGGCCGTCGACGTCTCCGGGATCGAGCCGCGGATGGATCCGGGCCGTTCGGTCTGGATGACGTGCCCACCGGGTAGGTCCATGGCATGTGTGCGGAGGCCAGGAGGGCGCCCGATCTGACGTTCCGGTTCGGTCACACGCTGCAAGCGGCGCGACGGGCACGGATGGAGCTGGAGCCGATGTTCGCGGACCACTTCGACGGCTTCGGCTTCGTGGTCGAGCTCGCCGCCAGCGAGCTGGTGTCGAACGTGGTCGTGCACACCGAAGACGGCGGCACGCTGCGTGCCTGGCTGCGCACCGACGACGGGCCGTTCCGCATCGAGGTCGAGGACACCGACAGCCACCTGCCGGTCGTGCGCCCGGCTTGCGAGGGTGTGGGCGGCCGCGGGCTGCAGATCATCGCCGACATCGCCGAGCAGTGGGGCATGTTCCCCGTCGTCGGCGGCAAGGTCGTGTGGGCGGAGTTCGCCCGCGACGAGACGGCCTGACGTCGAGCCCTCCGGGCGCTCCAGGCGGCGCGATCAGTCGATGACAGCGAAGTGCTGCTCGACACCCGTGAGCTGCAGGAGGCGGCGCACAGCGATCGAGGGCCGACGGAGCGACACGGGTCCGGTCTGCTGCGCGGTCAGCAGCGCACGGAGGCCGCGGGAATCGACGAACCCGACACCGGCAAGGTCGATGACGAGGTCCGGGTGACCGGCGCTGCGCACGGCGGCGATGGCGGCTTCGAGGACGTCGACCGTTGCCAGATCGATGTCGCCACAGACGACGAGCTCCTGCGGTTCCGAGCCGGCTGTGATGACGAGATCCCCATCCACGACGGGCAAGCTATCCGCCTGAGGGTCCGGTTTCGACGCGTTCGCCCGTGATCGGGCGATCACGACGGATCTGCCACGCGGCGATCTCGGTCCGGCTCGACAACCCGAGCTTGGCCAGGATGTTCGAGACGTGCACGGCGGCGGTCTTCGGCGAGATGAACAGCCGCTCGGCGAGCTGAGCGTTCGTCAGTCCCTCGGCGATCAGGATCGACACCTCGGATTCGCGGGCCGTGAGATCGCCGATCGGGCGCACGGTGCTGCCCTGCAACCGGCCGAGCATCGCTTCGGCGCGATCACGCCGCCAGCCGGGCCACTTGGCGAGCGTCGCCACGGCTGCGTGGGCAGCCACCAGCGCGCCGGCCCGGTCGCCGACGGACAGCGACGCCTGCGCCAGGGCGAGGTGCAACGAGCCCTCGACCGAGCGCGGCATGCAGTCGCGGGCCGTGGAGAGGGTCGTGCCGAGGTGCTCGATCGCGCGGACGAAGTCGCCCTCGGCGAGCGCGAGCGGGCCTTCGGCCGCACCGACGAGCTCGGCGCGAGCGGGATGGTCGGCCAGGAGCGAGGCGATCAGCCGCTGGCGGATCTCGGTCACCGGAATGCCGACCTCGAGCGAGCTGCCGACCGCCTGGAGCACCAGCCCGAGCGCGAACCAGTTGTCCATCAGTGGCGCGCCGTCGACGAACTGCTCGAACGCGATGCGTCCGGCGACAGGGTCCTGGGCGACGGCTGCGAGGTTCAGCCGCGCCACCGCGCGATCGCCGTCGAGCGTGCAGCCCAGCTGGCTCGTGCCCTCGGCCGACAGGGCGAGCCCGTCGGCGACCCGGCCCTCCTCCGCGGCGAGCGAGATCTGCACGGCCAGGTAGTCGGTGGAGTACCGCTTGAGCGGCGTCCAGTTGGCCCATTCGTCGAGGAGGCGTCGGTAGGTGGCGAGATCGCCATCGGCCTCGGCTGCGACCGCGTCCCACCACATCACGTTCAGGTGCCCGAGCTTGTCGAACCCGAACGCTGCCGCCGTGGTGCGCAGCTCGTCGCGCAGCGCGCCGCTCTCTGCGCTGTGCGGGGCGAGGAGGTTGAGGGTGTTGTTCAGCGCCCGCGTGAGGAGCACGCCGTCGCCGATCGCCCGGGCGTCGTCGATCACGTCGTGCATCGCGCTCAGCGACACCGCCCGCTGCGTCGATCGGTGCTGCGCGCTGGCCCGTTCGAGTCGGGCCTGCACGAGGATCTGCTTGTCGCCGGCCGCCTCGGCCTGGACGATGGCCCGCTCGGCCCAGCTCACGGCGCGATCGTCGTCGGCCATCATCAGCAGCTGGGCCACCGCAGCTTCTGCGCGTGCCCGATCGGCGCCGTCGGGCAGCGAACCGGCGAGCGCCATCAGGTCGGCGACGATCGGATCGGACGACGCCGGCACCTTCGCATCCGCCGCCCGGCCGCGCTCGAAACCGATCCTGGCCGCGTAGCGCATCGCGTCGATCCGCTCGGACATCGTCGTCGCGGTGCGCACCCAGTTGTGTGCATGACCAGCGGCCTCCGGCAGGAAGTCCATCCGCCACGCGGCCTCGGTGGCCACCGAAAGCAGGCTCGGATCGTCGGGGTCCTCCCCCAACCCGGCCGTGGCCAGGCGGAGCGCCTGGAACGTCGCGCCACGGTCGAGGTAGGCGCGAGCACCCTGGCGGGCGATCGGGACGATGTCCTCGTACCGGCCCGCGCCGTTGGCGTGGTGGGCGAGTGCGGCGAAGTCGTCGGGCGCGAGGCGCGAGATGGTCTCGAAGCACGCCTCGTGCAGCCGGCGGCGCTCGCGGCCGAGCAACTGGTGGATGATCGACTCGGCCAGCAGCGCGTGGCCGAACCACAGCCGGTCGTTGCGGGTCTCCTCGACCACGTCGCCGCTGACCAGGGCGCGCAAGTGCACCAGCAGCTCGCGCTCGTCGAAGCCGGTGACCGAGACGAGCTCCTCGAACCCGGCAGGCTGGCCGAGCACGGCGAGCACCTCGACGATGCACCGCTCCTGCGGGTTCAGGCCCGACACCTGCTGGCGGACGGCTTCCTCCAGCGACCACGGCAGCTGGGCCTCGACGATGTCGTCGCTGCACGCATCGGGCCCGGCGAAGCGCAGCAGCTCCTCCACGACGAACGGCACGCCACCGCTGCGGCGGTGCACCGCCTCGACCGCGGCGGACGACGCCTGGCGACCGATGATGGCGGCGATCAGCATCGCGACCTCGGCGCGGTCCAACCGGTCGAGCCGGAACTGGTCCACTTCGTTGCGCCGTTCGAGGCGCAGCACCAGATCGCCGCCCGGCGCGCCCCGGCTCAGCTCCGACGGGCGGTAGGTGGCGAACAGCACGACGTTCGGCAGCGGCTGGCGGGCGATCGCGTCGATCACGTTGACGCTGTCGGAGTCGATCCAGTGGAGGTCCTCGACGACGACGGCGACTCGACCCTTGAGGGCGGCGGCCGCGACGGCTTCCACCACGTCGATGCCGGGCGACAGCTGATCGGCCACGTCGAACGGATGCCCCAACGAGCGCGGCTCGGCGACGGCCGAGAACACCGTGACATCGCGCGGCAGGATCGTCAGCATCTCGCGCAGCAGACGGGTCTTGCCGATGCCGGCCTCGCCGGCGATGAGCGCGACCGTCGGGAGGTCCGAGGCGTGCAGCTCGGCCATCTCGACCACGGTGCGGAGACGCTCCAGCGCAGCGGTGCGGCCGATCATGATCGGGCTCAATCCGACGCGCCCCGTCAACACGTTGCCCAGACTATCGACGGCGCGTGGCCCGCCCGGGCCCAGTTCCGGTCCCGATCCCGAGCCAGCGACGGCGTGCAGCACGGTCAGGCGCAGGCGGGGAGGATCGCCACCGACATCGCCGGGCTGAGGGCCGGCACGGGCGCGAGGATGACCGGCGAGAAGCCCGTCGACAGCGACGACACGAAGGGACTGGCCCGACGGGCGCGGCGGGCGAGCCGCCGCGTCCGACGGATGTCGGCTTCGATCATCAGGGCCCGGCGCCGATCGGCGGCGAGCGTGGCGGTCAGGGTGGGGTTGATGGTGACGTTCATCAGGTGCTTCTCTCTGTCGAGAACCACTGTGCGCCTCTGAGCAGGACCGGCGCATCGGATGAACTACCTATTTGTGCGACGGGCGGGACCTAGGTGTGCCCGTCGCCCATCACCATCAGTGGTGGCTGCCCTCCGGGTCGGCCGGGTTCTGACCGCGCACGGCGCCGTAGGCACCGGCCGTGTCTGCACCGGACGCTGGCCGAGGCCCGCCCGCCGGCGGTGACGAGAAGACGTCGACGAGGTGCTTGCAGAACGAGGGCAGGTCGTCCGGCTTGCGGCTCGACACGATCGTGCTCGGCCCGGACGTGCACACCACGACCTCCTCGTCCGCCCAGCGCGCGCCGGCGTTGCGGAGGTCGGTCTGCAGGCTCGGCCAGCTGGTGATGTGGCGGTCGCGCACGACGTCGGCCTCGATCAACGTCCACGGTCCATGGCAGATGACCGCAACCGGCTTGCCGGCCTCGAAGAACGACCGCACGAAGCGCACTGCGCCGTAGTCCATCCGCAGCTGATCGGGGTTGGAGACGCCGCCGGGCAGCACCAGGCCCACGTAGTCCGCTGCGGATGCATCGAGCGCTGCCACGGTTGCTTGGAACACGTCGCCGCGATCGAGGTGGTTGTACGCCTGCACATCTCCTGTCGCGATGGAGACCAGCACTGGCGTGCCGCCCGCGTCTGCGACGGCCTTCCACGGATCGGTGAGCTCGACCTGCTCGACGCCCTCGTTGGCCACGAGGAAGGCGACGGATCGGCGGGCCAACGGTGATTCGGTGACTGAGTTGGACATGGTGAACCTCCTGCGTTCGCATCAAGGACTTCCCGCGATCGCGACGGTGCAGACATCACCCGCCGTGCGTCGCCCGGCACGTCCGCCGATGCGCGGTCTGCGTATGGTCACGCGATGGCCGAGCCGCAGAAGACCTACCGAGTGGTGCAGTGGACGACGGGCAACGTCGGGATGCGGTCGGTGCACGCCATCGTCGCGAACCCGATGCTGGAGCTGGTCGGCTGCTACGCGTGGAGTGCGGACAAGGTCGGCCGCGACGTCGGCGAGCTGTGCGGGATGGATCCACTCGGCATCGTCGCCACGGACGACGTCGAGGCCCTGTTCGCGCTCCGACCGGACTGCGTCGTCTACAACCCGAAGTGGCCCGACGTCGACGAGATGGTGCGCATCCTCGAGGCCGGGATCGACATCGTCGCCACCGCCGGCTTCATCACCGGCCATGCGTTGGGCGACGGCCGCAGACGGGTCCAGGACGCCTGTTCGGCGGGTGGCAGTTCGATCTTCGGTTCCGGCATGAACCCGGGCTTCGCCAACCTGCTCGCCCTGGTCTCGGCCGGGATCTGTGACCGGGTCGACTCGATCACGATGCTCGAGTCCGTCGACTCGACGGGCTACGACTCCCCCGACACCGAGCTGTCCGTCGGTTTCGGGCGGGCGCCCGACGATCCCGAGCTGCCGGCGCTCGTCACCAAGGGCACCGCCGTCTTCGGCGATGCGGTGTGGCTCACCGCCGACGCCCTCGGGCTGGAGCTCGACGAGGTCCGTTGCGACGCTGAGTTCGCGCACACCACCGCCGATCTCGATCTCGGCAGCTGGAGCATCGGTGCCGGATGTGTGGCCGGGATCGCCGCCAACTGGTGCGGCGTGCACCAGGGCCGCGTCGTCGTCGAGCTGAAGGTGATGTGGCGCAAGGGCCGCACGCTCGAGCCCGACTGGAAGGTGCACCACGGGTACGTCGTCGATGTGCAGGGGCGGCCGAACGTGCACACCAAGCTGACGATCGCACCGCCGGCCGACTTCGTCGCGACGTCGATGCAGGACTACATGGTGCTCGGGATGATCATCACGTCGCTGCCGGCGATCAACGCGATCCCGGCCGTGTGCGCGGCGGCGCCCGGCATCGTGACCTACCTCGATCTGCCGCTGATCACCGCCCGCGGATTCGTCCCACGGTGAGGTCTGGGAGGCCCACATCGGCACACTGCCGTCGGAGGCCTCCCCGTGATCGAGGTGGCAACGTCGCCCCGGCGGATCAGACGATCGCAACCGGTGACGCGAGGATCGTCGCCGTGCCGAGCGAGACGATGACGAGGCAGAGGACGAGAACTCGCCGCATGGGGCTCTCCTGAACGTTGGTGCCGGTCCACGATGCCGACGGATGGATCATCGACCACGGACCTTGCGGGCCGGCAACGCCCAGCCGACCACCAGGCGAAGTGCTGCGGAACAATCGGCGGTCTGATCTGCAACTGAGTGGTTGCGTCTGAGTAGTCTGAGGCCGTGCGTCCATTCCGATTCGGCATCCAGGTCCGCCCGGACCCGGCACGCGAGCTCGGCGACATCGCCCGCTCCGCGGAGGCCGCCGGGTTCGACGTCATCAGCACGTGGGACCACCTCGGTGATGCGTGGTCACCGACGCTGCCGCTCCTCGCGATGGCCAACGCCACCGAGCGGATCCGGGTCTGCACGATGGTGCTCAACAACGACTTCCACCACCCGGTGCACCTGGCGATGGAGTACGCGGACCTCGATCACTACACCGGTGGGCGCGCCGAGCTGGGCATCGGCGCCGGGCACTCGTTCACGGAGTACGCAGCGATCGGCCAACCGTTCGACCCTCCGGCCGTCCGCAAGCGGCGGATGGCGGAGTCGGTGGAGATCCTCCGCCGCCTGCTCGACGGCGAGGAGGTCTCGTACGCCGGTGAGCACTACCGGATCGACGCCGTGCGGATCCGGCGCTCTCTCCAGGAGCACCTGCCGATCCTCGTCGGGGTGAATGGGCGAGCCGCGCTCGCGCACGCGGCGCGGCACGCCGACACGATCGGGCTGACGATGATGGGCCGCACCCTCGACGACGGCCAACGGCACGAGGTGCGTTGGCAGGCCGATCGGCTCGATTCGACGGCGGCGCACATCCATGAGCAGGCCGGCGACCGCGATGTCGAGATCAATGCGCTCGTCCAGGTCGTCGCGATCACGACGGATCGACGGGCGGCCGCTGAGGGCTTCTGCACCGAGGTGCCGGGCCTCACCCTCGACGATGCACTGACGACACCGTTCCTGCTGCTCGGCACGCACGACGAGATCGCCGCGCAGATCGTCGAGGCCCGCCGCCGCTGGGGCATCAGCTACTTCACGGTGCGCTCGCTCGACGACTTCGCCCCGGTGATCGAACGCCTGCGCGCGACCTGAGCCGCGGCCTGACCGGGTGCGGGCAGGCGCGAGACTGGCCCGATGAGGTTCGAGCTCGCCTTCACCCCGCTCAACCGGACGATGTTCGTGCCGTTCGGCATGGGCCCGAAGCAGAGCTGGATCGACGTCGGCGACACCGAGGTCGTCGTGCGGATGGGCATCGGGTTCCACGCCACGATCCCGCTGTCGAGCATCAGCGCCGTCTCCCCGTCCGCGCAGCGGCCGATCAGTCGCGGCGTGCACGGCTGGCGTGGCCGATGGCTGGTCAACGCGTCGGCCGACGGCATCCTCACGATCGACATCGAGCCGCGCGTCCGTGGCTGGGTGACGGGATTCCCGGTCCGCGTCCGGCAACTGCTGGTGTCGGTGGTCGACCCGGCCGGCCTCCAGCGCGCACTGATGAGCGCGCCGCGATCGCCCCAGCCCTGACGGGTCCGCCGGGCGTGGGCCGGCACACGCATCAGCGCTTCGGGCGGCCGAAGCGTCGCTGGCTGTGGTGCTCGAGCGCGAGACGGCGGATCGCGCCGTAGGCCTGCTCGAACGCGACCGTGCCGATGACGGCCTGCCGCATCATCGTCGAGCGATCCTGGGAGTCGTCGACGAACTGGATCTCAGCCGCCGCCTGGGCGAACGTCTCGTCGGCCACGTCGTCGAACAGATCGGCCGAGCAGCCCCAGCCGAACTGGTCGAGCAGCACGAGCACATCGGCGAGCTCGGCCTTCGCCGCGGCGTCCGGACGGATCTTCCAACGACGCTTGTGCAGCCACCGATCGACCTCGCGACGCGCCGCTGTCACGCGCTCGTCGTCGTCGGGCTCGATCGGCCACGACGGGCTCAGCGCGTCCTGGGCCACGCCGAACGCGTCGTGGATCGAGATCGAGGTGTCGTCCACCGCTGCCAGGGTCTGGGTGACGCTAGCGATCGAGAGGCCGCCGACGTCGATCATCGCCCGGATCAGGCGCAGCCGAGCGAGGTGCTCGTCGCCGTAATCCGCCTGGTTCGGCGAGCGGCTCACGCCGGGCGAGAGCAGGCCCTCGCGCAGGTAGTACTTGATCGTCGCCACGCTGACGCCGCTCGAGGCACTGAGCTCGGAGATCTTCACGATCACATCCTACTGGACACAGATAGTAGATAGTGTTACTCTCCATTCAGACGCGAAGGAGACGCAGCATGAGCAAGGTCCAGAACGGCAGGTTCACCGCGAACATCGAGGGCGACTTCGTCGTGTTCGTGATCGGCATGCGGATCAACCGCCTGCGCAAGCTCACCAAGTGGATCCCGGTCGCGATGGCGATGGGCCCGATGGTGAAGGAGCTGTACGAGCACCCGGAGTCCGGGTTCCTCGGGGCGCGCTCGATGGTGGGCGGTCGCACGGTCTCGCTGATTCAGTACTGGCGGTCGACGGAGGATCTGCAGGCGTTCGCCAAGAACCCGAGCGATCTGCACTTCCCGGCGTGGCGGGCGTTCAACAGCAAGGTCGGCGCGAGCGGCGACGTCGGCGTCTACCACGAGACCTACCGGGTGGCCGCCCACGCGTTCGAGACGATCTACTCGAACATGCCGGTGATGGGGCTCGCTGCCGCGCGAGGTGCCGAGCACCTCCCGGTCGGGCCCCGATCGGAATCGGCGAAGGCCCGGCTCGAGGCCGCACCCGTCGCCGGCTGACACCTCCTCCGGCGAACTGGACGCGCGATCGGCCCGGTTCCGGGCCCAGTGAGCGTCCAGTTCCGGGATCAGGTGCTGTGTGAGAGCTCGTCGCGCAGGACGCGGCGGAGCAGCTTGCCGGTCTCGTTCATCGGGAGCTCGTCGCGGAACTGGATCAGCTCCGGCGTCTTCGTCGATCGCAGCTGGGCCCGCACGAAGTCGCGGAGCTCGTCCTGCGTCGCGGCCGCATCGCGGCGGAGCACGACCGCGGCGACCACGCGCTCGCCCCACTCCGCGTCGGGGACGCCGACCACGGCGCACGACTCGACAGCCGGGTGCTCGACGAGCACGGCCTCGATCTCGCCCGGCGACAGGTTCTCGCCGCCGCGGACGATGACGTCGTCGAGCCGGCCGTGCAGGTACAGGTAGCCGTCGTCGTCGAACTCACCCGAGTCGCGCGTGGCGAACCAGCCGTCGTCGTCGTCGGACTCGCGGCCCTCGTAGCGACCGGACACCTGCGAGCCGCGCACCCACACCTCGCCACGCTCGTTCGGTCCGACCGGCTCGCCGAACGGATCGCGGATCGACAGCTCGAGGGTGGGCAGCGGCTGGCCGACCGACGTGAGCCGGCGGCGCACGGCCGGGTCGTCGGACCCGAACGCGAGCCGGTGGTCGTCGGGGCCGAGGATCGCGATCGTGCTGGCTGTCTCGGTGAGGCCGTAGGCGTTGACGAAGTTGACGTGCGGCAGCATCTGCAGGGCGCGCTCGATCACGGGGAGCGGCATCGGACCACCGCCGTACGACAGGGCGCGGAGGTCGGGAAGGGCCGCTCCACGCGTCTCGAGCTCGTCGAGGATGCGGGTCAGCATCGTCGGCACCACCATCGCGTGGGTCACCTGCTCGGCCGTCATGATGTCGACCCACGCGGCCGGCTCGAATGCCTCGAGGTAGACGATCCGGCGGCCCGAGAACACCGACGACAGGATCGCCGACACGCCGGCGATGTGGTACGGCGGCACGCTGACGACCGCCGCCTCGCCGTCTTCGGCACCGGCGAACTCCACCGTCGACAGCACGTACGACGTCAGGTTCTCGTGGCCGAGGATCGCCGCCTTCGGCTCGCCCGTGGTGCCGCTGGTGAACAGCAGCACCGCCGTCGGCGAGCGGTGATCGTGGGCGACCTCACCGGTGACGGGCGACCCCGACGTGGCGATCTCGAGGAAGTCTTCGCGGCTGACGAGCTCGACGCCCTCGATCGGGACGAGCCGCTCGGCCACACCGTCGCCGACCACCACGATCGACGGCGCCGTCCGTGCGAGCAGCGCCTGGAGGCGGTCGTCGGCGAGCCGGTAGTTGACCGGCGTGAACGGGATGCCCGCGTTGGCCGCGCCGAACAACGCCAGCGGCACCGTGCGCGAGTTCACGTCGATCAGCACCAACTGGCGGGCCGACGTCGCCGCGAGCCACGCACCGATGTTGCGGGCTCCGGCATCGAGCTCCTCGGCGGTGACCGAGCCGGCAGGATCGGTCACGATCGGGCGATCGCCGAGCACCGGCGACACCACCTCCAACAGCTCAAAAACGTCCACTCCACTCCCCCGGTCACACGTGCGCAGCCGGGTCCGAGCCGCGCCTGCCGTCGCATCGACTGTAGGCGGCGTCCGCGACCGGTCACCAAGCGACGGGCCCGATGGTCGCCGAAGAAGCCGCCGGTCGGGCCGTCAGCGCCGACGAGGGCGAGCTCGACGATCACCGCAGCACCCTCGGCCATCATCGTGTGGCCGCGCAGGCGAGGCTGCCGATGGTGAAGTCGATCCGGTGAGGCCAGCGCGACGATGCGGTCGTACGCGCTCTCCGACGGGGTGTCGAGGATCTGCAGCCGGTCGGCAGGTGCAGATCCGCTGACCTCGGCTCAGCTCAGTGACCGGCGACGACGGCGACGACCGGCGGAGCGAACCCCGGGTCAGTTCGCGCCACACCGGCCGGCGCTCCGCCGACGGTGGGTGCGCCGGGAGCCGGCCGGATCCACACCGTGGCACCGACGTCGAGGCCGAGCGCCTGGTAGTGGGTGCGGGTGAGCGTGGCGAGCACGGTGTCGACCGGCGCGACATCGGCAGCCCGCGCGTCGGGCACGGACACGTCGACCCGCACCTCGAAGCCGACGCGAGTGACGCGGGTGATGGTGCCGACGGTGGCGTCGCCCGGATCGGTGACGTGCAGCTCGAGGTCGTGCGGGCGCACGAGCTGGCCGTGCAACCGCGTGACCGGCCCGAGGAAGCTCATCACGAACTCGTTGGCCGGCGTGTCGTACAGCTGATCGGGGTTGCCGATCTGCTCGATGCGGCCCTCGTTGATCACGACGATCTCGTCGGCCACTTCGAGCGCTTCGTCCTGATCGTGGGTGACGAGCACCGTGGTGACGGACACCTCGTCGTGCAACCGGCGCAACCACTCGCGCAGCTCCTTGCGGACCTTCGCGTCGAGCGCACCGAACGGCTCGTCGAGGAGCAGCACGGTGGGCTCGACGGCGAGCGCGCGGGCGAGCGCCATGCGCTGGCGCTGACCACCGGACAGTTGGGCCGGGAGCCGATCGGCGAACTGGGTGAGGTGGACGAGTGCGAGCAGTTCGGCCACCTTCGCCTTGACCTCGGCCTTCGGGCGCTTGCGGATCTCGATCCCGAACGCGACGTTGCGGGCGACGGACATGTGCTTGAAGGCGGCGTAGTGCTGGAAGACGAACCCGACGTTGCGCTTCTGCGGCGGCAGGTGGGTGACGTCGACGCCTTCGATGTCGACGCTGCCGCTGTCGGCGAACTCGAGCCCGGCGATGATCCGCAACAGCGTCGACTTGCCGCCACCGCTCGGCCCGAGGAGCGCGGTCAGCTGACCGGTGGGGATGTTCACCGAGACGTTGTCGAGGGCGACGAAGTCGCCGAACCGCTTGTTGACCCCGCGGACTTCGATGCTCACGCGTTCCCTCCGGTCGTGGTGGTGGCCTTGGCCTTGCTGGCGTTCGGACGGATGATGGTGACGACGACGATGCACGCAACGGCGACGAAGGCGAGGATGAACGAGGTGGCGTACGCCGTGCTCTGGTGGAAGTCCTGATACGTCTGCTCGACGATGAGGGTGGCCGTCTGGGTCTTGCCCGCGACGTTGCCCGCCACGATCTTGACCGCACCGAACTCACCCATCGCCCGGGCCAGGCTGAGCACGACGCCGTACACGACGGCCCACTTGATCGACGGCAGGGTGATCCGCCGGAACGTCTGGAACGGGCCGGCGCCGAGGCTGCGCGCCGCCTGCTCCTGATCGGTGCCGATCTCCTCGAGCACCGGGACGATCTCGCGGATCATCAGCGGGAGCGAGACGAACACGGTGGCCATGATGATGGCCGGGTTGGCGAACAGGATCTTGTAGCCGTGAGCCTCGAGCGTCTTGCCGAAGAACCCGTCGCGGCGGTTGTAGGTCAGCACGAGCGCCAACCCGACCACGACCGGCGAGACCGACAGCGGAAGGTCGATGAGCGCGCTGAGGGTGCGGCGACCGGGGAACCGGCGGCGCACGAGGATCAGCGACATCCCGACGCCGAAGACGAGGTTGATGATCACCGCGACCACGGAGACATACGCGGTGAGCTTCAGCGCGCTCGTGACGAGTGGATCGTGCAGGGCTGTCCGCATCGAGCTCCAGCCGTCGGCGAAGGTGTTCTTGGCGACGAGCGAGACCGGCCAGGCGACGATCACGAAGAGGTAGCCGACGACCAGCACGCGGAACAGGTAGCGAACGGCGCGTGGCGACCGGCGGCGCTGCGCGGCGCGACGGGCGCTCTGTGGCGCCGCCTCAGTCACGGCGGGCCACCCGACGCTGGATGATGTCGACGAGCACGATCACCGCGAGCGAGATCAGCAGCAGCGTGGACGCGACGGCCGAGGCAGCGGCGGTGTTGCCGTTCTCGATGTAGGTCAGGATGCGCACGGACGTGACCTCGGTGCGCAGGGCGAGGTTGCCCGACAGCAGCACGAGCGAGCCGTACTCGCTGATCGCGCGGGCGAACGACAGCGCGGCACCCGCGCCGATCGCGGGAGCGAGGCTCGGCAGCACCACCCGTCGGAACGTCGTGAACCGGCTCGCGCCGAGCGATGCGGCTGCCTCCTCGGCCTCGAGGTCGAGCTGCTCGAGCACCGGCTGCACGGTGCGCACCACGAACGGCACGGTGACGAACGCGAGCGCGAGGAACACGGCCTTCTGGGTGTTGGCGATGTTGATGCCGATCGGGCTGCGCGGACCGTACAGCGACAGCAGCACCAGGCCGGCGACGATGGTGGGCAGCGCGAACGGCACGTCGATGACGACCTCGAGCGCGCGCTTGCCGAAGAAGTGGTCCCGCACGAGCACCCACGCGATCAGGGTGCCCATCACCACGTTCATCAGGGTGACGAGCAACGACTGCTCGACGGTGAGTTTGATCGCCGCCCAGGTCTGCGGGTTCTCGATCGTCTTCCAGTACGCGTGCCAACCACCCGACTGGGCCTTGACCACCACGGCCGTCAGCGGGATCAGCACGAGCAGGCTGAACCAGATCATCCCGACGCCGAGGCCCAGCCCGGAACCGAGCGACAGCGCGCCCGGGCGGGGAGCCCGCCGCGAACGCGGCCGACTCCCCGCCCCAGCGGAACCTTGGGTTGCGTCGTCGAGCGACGCAAGCGTCACGAGGTCTTGCCCGTCTGCTGCTGGATCAGGGTGACGATGCCCGTGTCGGCGTCGAAGTACTTCTTCGCCGCGTCGGTCCAGCCACCGAAGTCACCGGTGATGGTGAGCAGCTTCTTCGGCGTCGGGAACGGGTTCGCCGGATCGTTCGCACCGACGACGTTCACGCCGGTGATCGAGTTGTTCAGCGAACGGAAGCCCTTCTGGACGAAGATCGTCTGGCCGGCATCGCTGAGCGCGAAGTCGAGGAACGCCTTGGCCCGCGGGGCGGCATCGGTAGTGACGGCTGCCGGGTTCTCGATCAGCAGCGTCTGGTCGGGCACGACGTAGTCGAGCGCGGCGCCCGACTGCTTGGCGAGGATCGCCTCGTTCTCGTACGAGATGAGCACGTCGCCCGTGCCGGCGAGGAACGCGGTGGTCGCGTCACGGCCGCTGCCCGGCAGCGCAACGGTGTTCTTGAAGAACGACGTGAGGTAGGCCTTGGCGTCGTCCTCGGAGCCGCCGTTGGCGATCACGTGGCCGTAGGCGGCGAGGATGTTCCAACGCGCCGAGCCGGACGAGCCGGGGTTCGGGGTCACGATCTGGATGCCGTCCTTGATCAGGTCGTCCCAACCGGTGATGTGCTTCGGGTTGCCGGGACGGACCGCGATGACGACGACGGACGTGGAGACGATGCCCTTGTTCGGTCCGGCGTTCCAGTCGTCGGCGACCAGCTTCTCCTTGACCAGGCGGGTCACGTCGCTCTCCAGCGAGAAGTGGACGATGTCGGCCTTGAGACCGGCGACGACGGCGCGGCTCTGATCGCCCGACGCGCCGTACGACTCGGTGAACGTGGTGTCCTTGCCCTCGGGCGTGGCGGCGAACGCCTTCTCCAGCGCCTCGTCGGCCTCCTTCGGCACCGAGAACGCGACGAGCGACAGGTCCACGGGACCGCCCGGGTCGGCGGCTGCCGTGGTGCCGGCCGTCGTCGCGTCGGTGGATGCTGCGGTGGTGGCGTCGGTCGAGCCGGGCGTCGACGCTGCGCTGGAACCAGCCGTCGTCTCGGCCGTGCTCGCGCCGGTGGTGGCCGCCGTCGTCTCCGCCGTGCTGGCCGCAGTGCTGGCGGCCGTCGTCTCGGCCGTGCTGGCCGCCGTCGTCGCTGCCGGAGCGGCGGTCGTGCTCGCGCTCTTCGAGTCCGAGCTGCATGCCGACATGGCCAACGCCCCGGCCATCGACAGCCCCAAGAGCGTTCTCGTGGTCCTTCTCATTGCGTGTTCTCCCCTGATCGCGAATGTGCGGGCAGCACTCTAGCGATACCCGACTAAAACGATCGAGATTTCCCGATATTTCATGATCGGGAACCGCAGATCCATGATGTTCCACATCGTGGCATGACCGACGACCTGCGACTCGAATCGGGATCGATGGGTACCGTCACCGCATGGCCCTCGTCGATCAACCCGCACACGCCTCCGGTCAGTTCGCGATCGGCGGCGATCTCGTCGTGAACCGCCTCGGCTTCGGCGCGATGCAGCTCACCGGTCCCGGCGTCTGGGGCGACCCGCGCGACCCGGCCGAGGCCGTTCGCGTGCTCCGCCGCGCCATCGAGCTGGGCGTGAACTTCATCGACACCGCCGACTCGTACGGACCGTTCGTCAGCGAGCAGCTGATCAAACAGGCGCTGCACCCCTACGCCGACGACATCGTGATCGCGACCAAGGCCGGCCTCACTCGCCACGGCCCGGGCATCTGGCAGCCGGTCGGCCGGCCCGAGTACCTCCGCCAGCAGGCCGAGCTGAGCCTGCGCCACCTCGGCGTCGAGCGCATCGACCTGTACCAGCTCCACCGCATCGACCCGCAGGTGCCGTTGGCCGATCAGCTCGGCGAGCTCGTCGCGCTGCAGCAGGAGGGCAAGATCCGCCACATCGGCCTCAGCGAGGTCAGCGTCGCCGAGCTGGAGCAGGCCCGCAGCCACGCCACCATCGCGTCGGTGCAGAACCTGTTCAACCTCGTCGACCGCAAGTCCGAGGCACTGCTCGACCACGCGGCGGCGAACGGCATCGCGTTCATCCCGTGGTTCCCGTTGGCCACGGGCGAGCTGTCGGGCACCGGCAGCCCGCTCGCCGGCCTCGCTGCACAGCACGGTGTGTCGCCGTCGCAGCTCGCCCTCGCGTGGTTGCTGAAGCGGTCGCCCGTCATGCTGCCCATCCCCGGCACGTCCACCGTCGCCCACGTCGAGGACAACATCGCCGCCGCCACCATCGAGCTGACCGACAGCGAGTACGCGGCACTCGACGCCATCGGCCGCTGACGACAACGGCGCGAACCGTTCGTCTCAGCCGCCGAGGCGCTGGGTCGAGAAGACCTGCTGCCCGTCCACGGTGCCGGTGAAGCTGCCGTCGAGCTCGGTGACCGACGCCCCTGGGATCTCGTTCGTGGAGCCGTCGAGCACGGCCGCTCCGCCACCGCGCACCGTGCCGGTGCAGTGGATCGTGACCTTGGTGACGTTGCCGTCGACCGTCGCCTCACACGTCAGCGGGCCGGACAGCGTTCGCCCGGCGTTCACGAACTGCTCCTCGCCCTGCTGGGTGGCGATGGTGCGGGCCAGCGCCTCGGCGGCGTTGTTGGCCGCGTCACCCGCGGCGTTGCCGACGGCGCTGACCGCGCTCTGGACATCGGTCTTCAGTGTCTGGCGGGAGCTGGAGCTGCACGCGGTCATGCCGACCGTGGCAACGAGCAGGACCCCCATCGAAAGTCGTCTGTTCACGTCATGACGTTGCCCGCCGGAGCGCTCGGTGAAACGTCCGCGTGCTGCTGTGCCACGCTCTGTCGAGTGGAACCAGCCGACGTCTACACCACGGCACGCACTCGCCTGCTCGCCCTCGCCTCGACCGCCGATCCGGCGGTGCACGACGCGCCCCTGTCGCCGACGCCACCGTGGGTGTTCGTCGACGGCTACCGGCACCTGACCGGCGTCTGCGCCAACGTGCTCGATGGCGTGCTCGACAACGCCGGGACGCCGGAGTGGACGAGCGCACAGCTCGCCGAGCGGTCCTCGGCGACGCTCGACGAGGTCTGCACCGAGTGGGCCGCACGCGGCCCGGAGCTCGACGCGCGCGTCGCTGCCGCGGGACGGGCGATGGCCTTCGTCGCCTTCGACACGTGGACGCACGAACAGGACATCCGCGCCGCCGCCGGAGTGATGGGGGCACGCGACTCCGTCGCCGACGCGCTGGCGACGATCGCGCTCGAGTCGTTCGACGCGCGGTACACCTCGCTGGGAGCGCCCGCGCTGCGACTCGACCTCGGCGACCGCACGGCCCGGCTCGGCGTGGGCACACCGGCGTTGACGCTCGCCGTCACGCCCTACGAAGTGCTGCGGATGATCTTCGGCCGGCGCAGCCTGGCGCAGATGGAGGCGGCCGACTGGCGGGGCGACGGCTCGCGGAACGACGCCATCGCGGCCCTCCACCTGTTCGACCTCCCGCCGATCGACATCGTCGACTGACGGGAGGTCAGCGGGTCAGGTGGACGGCGGAGGCGACGACGCCGGACCGACGGCCGGCGGCGGCATCGTCATCTGGTTGACGTGCAACTGCTGGAGCGCGAGCAGGTCCTGGAACTGCTTCTCCATGCCGTTCGGCGAGCCGTCGAGGAACATCACGTTGCCCTTGCCGTGCTCGGCGACGTGGCGAATGGACTCCGTCCACATGCTGAACAGGATCAGCGCCGAGTTGCCACTGCCGGTCTCGCGGGCCGCCTGGGCGAGGCCGCGGGCGACCTCTTCACGGAACAGGGCGACACCCTGACCGCGCAGCTGGGCGGCGGTGCGCTCGGCCTCGGCGGCGATGCGGATGGCGGTGCCCTCGGCCTCGGCCTCCTTGGTCTTGCGGATCAGGAGCGCGTCGCCCTCGTTGGTGGCCGCGGCCTTGAGGTTGTTCGACGCCACGACCTGGGCCATCGAGGTGGTGATGGCCTGATCGAACGTGATGTCGTTGAGCTGCAGGTCGATGAGGTGGTAGCCCCACGTCTCGAGCGTGACGTCGAGGTTCTCCTTGACCTCCTTGACGATCTCGCCGCGCAGGCCGAGGATCTCGGCCTGCTTCATCGTCGCCACGAAGCCGCGGGTGCTGCCCTCGACGCTGCGGACCATGGCCGTGAGGAAGTCCTTCTCGCTGACGAACTTGAACGCCACGTTCTTGATCGTGGCCTCGTCCTCGGCGATCACGCTGTAGACCATCATCGCCGTGAAGTAGACGTTGGCCTGGTCCTGGGTGATGGCCTGGAACTGCAGCTCGACGGCGCGGTTCTGGATGCTGATCCGGCGGAAGATCTTCTCGGCGAACGGGATCAGGAAGTTGAGGCCGGTGCGGCGGACCGCGTGGTACTTGCCGAAGACGGTGGTGACCGCGACGGTGCCCTGCGGCACGGTCTTGACCGCGGACAGGATGAGCAAGAGGACGACGACCACCACCACGATCCCCGCGATCGTGGATGCGCCGAGCGCTGCGAACATGGATTCTCCTTCTGACGAGGAAGCCGTTCTGACCGGCTTCGCGCAGCATAACCCTCGTCGTGTCCGGCGTCCGGCGCATGAGTAACGAGTACTCGTTCTGCAGCGACGGTTACTCAGCGTCGAAGCGCACCCCGCCGGGCTGCCTACTCTGCGGGCATGCGCCTCGATCAGCCCCGAATCACCCCGACCGTGCCGGCGGACTGGGACGACGACTCGAGACCGGTGATGGAGGCGGTCGAGCGCAACGGCACGGCGATGAACATCTTCCGCACACTGGCCCGGCATCCGAAGCTGCTCAAGCGCTGGACCGTGTTCGGCAACCACGTGCTGTTCGGGTCGACGTTGCCGGCACGCGAGCGCGAGCTGGTGATCCTGCGCACCGGCTACCTGTGCGGCTCGGGCTACGAGTGGGCCCAGCACGTCGCGATCGGCCGGCGGAGCGGGATCAGCGACGAGGAGATCGTCCGCCTCGGGACCGGTCCCGATGCGCCGGAGTGGTCGCCGGCCGACCGCGTGTTGCTGGCCGCCACCGACCAGCTCGTGGGCGACCACTGCATCGACGGCCCGACCTGGACCGCGCTGCAGACGACGTGGAGCCAGCAGCAGCTGATGGACATCGTCTTCGCCGTCGGCCAGTACACGCTCGTGTCGATGGCGCTGAACACCTTCGGCGTGCAGCTCGAGCCCACCACCGAACGGTTCCCACCCGAGATGTTCGTCGACGGGCGGTTCCCGCGGTGAGCCTGTCACCGGAGTCGAGTGGCAACGCTGCTGGGCGGGGACGCCTCGTCGGTCGGCGCATCGTGGTCGTGGGCGCGGGCACCCGTCGTTCGAGCGATCCCGACGCACCGATCGGCAACGGCCGGGCGATGGCCGTGCTCGCCGGGCGCGAGGGCGCGTCCGTCGCGTGCGTCGACATCGACCGCGACGCTGCCGAGTGCACGGCCGATCTCGTGCGCGCCGAGGGCGCGGCCGCGATCGTGATCGAGGCCGACGTCAGCGACGAGGACGCGTGCACGCGGCTGATCGCCGAGTCCGTGGCTGGGCTGGGCGGCGTCGACGGCGTCGTCGCGAACATCGGGATCGGCCTCGGCGGCGGACTCGCCGGCACGACGGCCGCGCAGTGGGACGCCGTGTTCGACGTGAACGTGCGCTCGCACTTCCTGATCGCCAAGGCCGCCCTCCCCGTCCTGCCCGACGGCGGCTCGATCGTGCTCGTCAGCTCGATCGCCGGGTTGAAGCCGGGCAGCCGCCTCCCGGCCTACGACTCGTCGAAGTCGGCCGTGTTCGGGCTCTGCCGGCACATCGCGCTCGAGGGCTCACGCGTCGGGGTGCGCGCCAACGTGGTCGTGCCCGGGTTGGTCGACACCCCGCTCGGGCGCGCCGCGACGGCCGGGCGACCGTCGCGCGGGTCCACCCGCGTGCCGCTGCGGCGCGAGGCGACCGCGTGGGACGTTGCGTACGCGACCGTGTTCCTGCTCAGCGGTGAGGCGAGCTACATCACCGCGCAATCGATCGTGGTCGACGGCGGGCTGACCGCCATCGGATGACTGGTGACCGGATCGTCAGCGCATCACCTTGACGTAGACCTTGCGCAAGGTCTCGGTGATGATCCAGTGACCGACGAAGCCCTGCGGGGTGACGAGCACCGAGCCGGCCTGGAGTTGGAACACCTGGCCGTTGGTGGCGTTCATCGTCGCCTTGCCGCTGAGGATGATCATCGCCTCGTCGTAACCGTCTCGCGAGATGCCGAAGCTGCCCGGCTCGCACTCCCACACCCCGACCTCGAGGCCGTTGTGCACCCACAGCTCGCGGAGCACCTGCTTCGGATCGCCGGCGAGCGGCTTCGGGTGCGACACCCGGGTGCCGACGTCCCACGTGTACGCGTTGGCGAGCAGATCCGGGGCGGCGGTCGGCGAGGGCCGGCGGTCGATCACGTAGAACTTGCGCACCGGCTGGTGGACCGTCCACGTGCACGGCCACTCCTTCGACTTCACCCACGCGGTGCCCGGGGTGAGGTCGTACTCGCCGCCGGCATGGCTCACGGTGGCCCGGCCGGACGACATGAACATCATCTCGTCGTACTCGACGGGCGGGCGGGTGAACGTGCCCTGACCGCACTCCCACACGCCGACCTCGACCTGACCGTCGTCCATCATCGCCCAGTCGGACGTGAGCGCCTGACCGGGCCGCGTGTCGTTCGCGGGGCCGACCGCGTGCAGCGGCAGGGTGTGGATGTCGGGTACGTACATGGAGCGGGTGACGGGGATCGAACCCGCATATTCTGCTTGGAAGGCAGAGACTCTAGCCATTGAGCTACACCCGCGGGCGGCCAGAGACGATAGCAGCGCACCGCCGCAGACGGCTCCGTCAACCGGGAGCCGGCGTGGCCTCCGCGGCGAAGTCGCCGGCAGCCGCGCGCAGTGTCGTGATCGCCTCGATGACGGATCGGACCTGCTCGGATCCGAGGCCGATCGCGCCGAACACCTCGCGGTTGAGCTGCCCGACGGCCGTGCCGGCGAGCGCCCGGCCATCGTCGGTGAGCGCGGCGAGCGTCGTGCGGCCGTCGTGCGGATGCGGGACGCGCACGACGAGCCCACCGCTCTCGAGCCGATCGATCGCGTTCGTGACGCTGGCGGGATGCACCTGCAGGCGCTGGCCGATCTTGCCGAGCGGCAGCTCACCGCGCTGGGAGAACGACAGCAGCATCAGCACCTCGAACCGGGCGAACGTGAGCCCGAACGGCGCGAGCACCTCGTCGACGCGAGCGAGGAACAGCTGCTGAGCGCGCATGATCGAGGTGACCAGCGCCATCCCGTCGGACACGTCGGACCATCCGGCGGCGTTCCAGTTGCGGGTGGCCTCGTCGATCGGGTCGAACGGCAACGTCGAACGCGGAGGCACCGGCAGAGCTTACGGACCGTGCCGGGCGTTCAGCCGGTGACCGCGGTGCCGGAGACCGTGGCAGCGGTCTTGGGCGTCGTCGCCGGCGTCGGGGCGATCGCCGTGTCGGGCACCGGCACCGCGGTGTCGATGGGTGCCGGTCCGCTCATCGACACGGCGCTGTCCGGCACGGGCACGGCTGTGTCCGGCACGGCCGTGTCGATCGGCGTCGACTCGGGCAGCGGGACGGCCGGGGGTGTCAGGTCGAGGTACTGGTCGTCGACGGCGAGCACCGTGTACGTGCCGTCGTCGGGGTTGCCGTCCCCGAAGGTGTACGCCGGCAGGATCCATGCCGTCCCGGCGTTGTCGTCGACCATCGTCGTGTCGGCCGCCACCGTCGTGAGGTGGATGGTGATGGGGTCGGGCGTGGGGCAGGCGGCGGGATCGCACGGCACCGACATCGGGACCTTGGCGGGGTCCTCGCCGCACGCCGCCGGATCGCACGGCTCGGTCTGGGCGACGGGATCGGAGGAAGCCGCGCCCGACGGCTCGGCAGCCGCGCCGCCACCGCTCGCCGTCGCGCTGGCGGTCACACCCGCGACCAAGCCGTTGACGACATCCGTGTGCATCGGCTCGGCGACGCCCCGGGCGCCGATGTTGGCCCAGTGATCGGCCTGGTCGTTGAGCCGGTCGAGGCCCTTCTGCGGCCCGACGAGCGGGTAGTCGGCGCCGGCGACGGGCACCGCGAGGGATCCGTAGCCCCACTGCAACGCACCCTCGGCGCCGAAGCCGAGCGACATCGTGACCGAGCTCGGCTGACCACCAAGCAGCAGCGAGGCGGTCACCGTGGCGCTGTAGGCGTCACCCGAGTACTGCAGCGAGTAGTCGCTGGTGTCGTAGCCGAGCTGGGTGAACAGCGTCGTCGCCTCGGCGAGTGCGCCGGCCTGGTCGGGCACGCCGACCGGCGGCGCGGGATCGGTGACGGCAGTGGGGTCGGTGATCGGGACGGCGACCGTCGCCGCTCCACCATCGGAGCCGGGCGTCGCCGTGTCGGGAACGGGCAGCTCGATCGGCCCGGACGCGGTGGTGGCGTCGGGTACGGGCGCGGGCGTCGGGCTGAAGTACCAGCTGCCGAGCGCGTCGGGCGACACCGACAGGACCGCTGCGCTGTAGTCCTGGGGGCCGACGATCCAGCCGCCACCCTGGTCGGCGGACAGCGGCGTGACGTCGCCGGTCACGCCGAGCGCGGCGGCCATCGAGGCGATGCGCGCCTGGTCGGGCACGTACCCTGCGGGGAACGACCACGACGCACCCGAGTCGGGCAGCGTCGGCAGCGTGCCGTCGAAGACGTAGGTGACGTCGTTGAACGCGATGCGGGTCTCGCCCGTGGTGGCCGCCCCGGTCGCGGCGGGCACGGCGTCACCGCCGCTGCCGACGTTGCCGCCGATGTGGATGACCGGTCGGTCGCCGGTGCCCGTGCCGACGGTGGTCGTGGCGGTGCTTCCGGCGACGGTCGAGGCAGTCACCCCACTCGTCGCGGCGGTGGACGCGCTGGTGGTCTTCTGCGCGGATCCGCACGCGGCGAGGCCGACGACGAGCGCTGCGCTGGCGAGGATGGAACGGCGTGATCTGGACATTTCGGCACCCTTCGAGGTGGTCGAGGTTCGTCTCCGTCTGACGCTCCACGCACACGTTGCGGTTCCCGAGAGTTTGCACCTCCCTGCGCGGGGCCGGGCGGCACCCCGGGTGACCTGGGACGGCTGCGGTGCGGACGACATCCATCGGGCAGACTGTCGAGATGGGCGCTGGTGTCGGCATGTTGACCGACCGGTACGAGATGACGATGCTGTCGGCCGCGCTCCGTGACGGCACCGCCGACGCCCGGTGCGTGTTCGAGGTGTTCGCCCGTCGGCTGCCCGAGGGCCGGCGCTACGGCGTGGTGGCCGGCACCGGTCGCGTGTTGGACGCCATCGAATCGTTCGGCGTCGACGGCGACGATCTCCGCTGGTTGTGCGACAACGGCGTGGTCGACGACGCGGCGGCGGAGTTCTTGGCCGACTACCGCTTCACGGGCGATGTCGACGGCTATCCGGAGGGCGAGCTGTTCTTCCCCAACTCGCCGATCCTGACCGTGCGCGGCAGCTTCGCCGAGACGATCGTGCTCGAGACCGTCATCCTCTCGATCCTCAACCACGATGCAGCGGTCGCCGCCGGCGCGGCGCGGATGGTGACCGCAGCACAGGGTCGACCGATCATCGAGATGGGGTCGCGCCGCACCCACGAGCGCGCCGCGATCGCAGCCGCTCGCGCGGCCTACCTCGCCGGCTTCGCCTCGACCTCGAACCTCGCCGCCGGGCGCTTGCACGGCATCCCCACGGGCGGCACCGCCGCACACGCGTTCACCCTGCTGCACGGCGACGAGCCCACCGCGTTCCGGTCACAGGTCGCCCGTCACGGCGCCGGCACCACACTGCTCGTCGACACGTACGACATCACCCAGGGCATCGCCAACGCAGCGGCCGCCGCGGGCCCCGAGCTCGGCGCGATCCGCATCGACTCGGGCGACCTCGGCGTGCTCGCCCATCAGGCACGAGCCCAGCTCGACGCGCTCGGCAACACCTCGACCCGCATCGTCGTCAGCGGGGATCTCGACGAGTACGCGATCGCCGGGCTGACCTCCGCACCGGTCGACATCTACGGCGCCGGCACGGCTGTCGTGGTCGGCTCCGGCGCACCGACGGCGGGACTGGTCTACAAGCTGGTCGAGGTCGACGGGCGCGCCGTTGCCAAGCGGTCCGAGGCCAAGGTCACCAACGGCAGCGGCAAGGTGGCGTTGCGCACGCACCGGCCGACGGGGACCGCGATCGAAGAGGTGGTCGTCGCCGGCCCCGACGATGCGCGCGACGAAGCCGTCGCGGCGATGTTGGCGAGCGATGCGGGCATGCGTCGCGTCGACGTTTCGTTGATCGTCGGCGGGATGCGCACCGACGCCGGCTCGGCGACGCTCGTGTCCGGGCGCACCCGCCTGCGCGAGACCTTGCGCACGCTGCCCTGGGAGGGGCTCGCGCTCTCGCGCGGCGAGCCGGCGCTGGCGACTCGCTTCATCACCGTCGGCTGATCGGCACCCCGCGGTGCCGGGCCGGCGCTACGACGGCGCCAGGGCGTCGTTCGCGAGCGCTCGGCACTCAGCGGCGACCCGCCCGTAGCGCTCGACGGCTCCGTCCTCGGCGACGTCCACGAGGCTGACGATCACCTGATCCACGCCGGCCTCGAGAAACCGGGCGACGCGTTCGACGTGCTGCTCCAACGTGCCCGCGTTCACCGCACGGGCGTGACGCTCGGCCGACGTGCGCGGTGGACGGGTTGCATCGACGAGGTGACGGACGTGCGCGGCGTCGTCACCGATGAGGACCGTCGAGAGGTGCGACACGGAGATCTCGGTCGGATCCCGCCCGAAGCGTTCGCAGTGCTCGTGCAGGACGCGCACCTTTCCCGCCACCGTGGTCGAGTCACCGAAGAGGTTGCAAGCGTCCGCGTAGCGGGCGACGAGCGCCAAGGTTCGCTGCTCGCCCGAGCCGCCGACCATGACCGGCACGTGCACCTGCAGCGGCCGCGGGTAGCACGAGGTGTCCGGCACGTGCAGCACCGCGCCGTCGAACGGCTTGCCACCCGGGCCCCACATGCTCGGGAGCAGTTGCAGCGCGTCCTCCAGCAGCGCGTAGCGATCGCGTCGGCTCGGCATCTCCCAGCCGTAGGCACGGTGCTCGTCCTCGAACCAGCCGAGACCGAGGCCACAGTTGGCGCGCCCACCCGAGAGCACGTCGAGCGTCGCGACGATCTTGGCCAGATGGGCGACGTTGCGATAGGTGATGCCGGTGACGAGCGTCCCGAGGCGGACCCTCTCCGTGCATGCCGCGAGATGGGCGAGCGTGGTCCAGCTCTCGAGCATGTCGGCCCACGATGGGCCCATCATCGGGATCTGGCGGAAGTGGTCCATCACCCAGATGGCATCCAGGTCCGCCCGCTCGGCCCGACGGGCGATGTCGCGCAGCGTCGCGCCGATCTCGGGCGGGCCACCGGCCCAGGTGAACTGGGGGATCTGCAGCCCGAACGTGAGTGCCCGCTCCGCCGGCACCGCGGCTGGCGCCGGCTCGGCCGCCTGCTTGGCTCGCCGCGTCAACGCGCTCGGCACCAGCGCCGCCGGCTCGGCGTCGTGCACCGCGGCAAAGGGCTCGGTTCGCGCCGCGGCCACGACCGCTGGCCACTCGGCGAGCTGCCGCCGGATCACCGCGTCGGGCACACGCTTGTCCCGTGACCGGTTCTGACGTCGCAGCTGCGTCGGGGGGACGTCGAACACGACGGCGACGCACGGAACACCATGCGTGGCGGCGAGCCGACGCCACGAGTCACGGCGCGCCGGATCGGTGCCGAGCGAGTCGATCACCGTCGTCAGCTTGCGGCGCAGTCGACGGGCCACGATGTCGTCGAGGACGGCGAACGCATCGGCCGACGCGCGCAGATCGTGCTCGGCCTCACCGACCAGGGCGCGCAGCTGATCGCTCGACACGACGTGATCGGCGAAGTGCTCGACGGCCCACGACGTCTTGCCCGACCCCGCCGGGCCGATCAGCACGACGAGGCTCGGCGACGGGATCTCGATCACAACGGCGATTGTCGCGCTGATCTACGGTCGACGGTCATGTCGCCCGTGACGTTCTACTTCGACCCCGCCTGTCCGTGGACGTGGATCACCGCGCGCTGGGTCGTCGACGTCTCGGCGCAGCGCGGGTTCGGCATCACCTGGCTGCCGTTCAGCCTTCGCTACCGCAACCGCGACAACCCTGGCTACGACCGGATCCGCGACGAGCTCGACGCCCAGCATCCGGGGATGCGCGTCATCGAGGCGGCCCGCCAGCAGTACGGCAACGACGCCGTCGGCCGGCTCTACACCGCGTTCGGCACGCTGATCCACCACGACCGCGACGACAACCTGACCCGTCTCGCCGAGGGCATCGCGATGGCCAAGCTGCCGCCGGTGCTGATCGACAGCGCCACCGACGACAGCTTCGACGCCGCCATCGAGGCCAGCACCGAGGCCGGTCTGGCGATCGTCGGCGACGATGCGGGCATCCCGATCGTGGTGATCGAAGGCGCCTCGACCACGTTCTTCGGCCCGGTCATGTCGCCGGCGCCGATCGGGGCCGAAGCGGTCGAGCTGTGGGACGCGTTCGTCACCCTCGGCAAGTTCGACGGGCTCTACGAGATCAAGCGCACGCGATCGGTCGGGCCGCTCTTCGGTCCTCGTCCGTGAGCGCCGCGCTCCCCGCGCGGGCCCGGGCCGTCGTCATCGGCGGCGGCATCGTCGGCTGCTCGACCGCGTACCACCTCGCCAAGCTCGGCTGGACCGACACGGTGCTGATCGAACGGCACAAGCTCACATCCGGCTCCACGTTCCACGCAGCCGGCCTCGTCGGCCAGTTGCGCACGAGCGCGAACATCACCCAGCTGCTCGGCCACTCGGTGGACCTGTACCGCCGGCTCGAGGACGAGACCGGGCTCGGCACCGGGTGGAAGATGAACGGCGGGCTTCGTCTGGCGTGCAACGCCGAGCGGTGGAACGAGGTCAAGCGCCAGGCCACCACGGCGACGTCGTTCGGGCTGGAGATGCACCTGCTCTCGCCGAAGGAGGCCCAGGACCTGTGGCCGCTGATGCAGGTCGACGACGTCGTCGGGGCGGCGTTCCTGCCCACCGACGGCCAGGCCAACCCGTCCGACATCACCCAGGCACTCGCGCGCGGTGCGCGGATGGCCGGGGCCACCATCGTCGAGGACACCGAGGTGCTCTCGATCGAGGTCATCGACGGGGAGATCCGCGCCGTGGTCACCGACGCCGGACGGATCGAGTGCGAGGCCGTGGTGTGCTGCGCCGGCCAGTGGACCCGTGACGTCGCCGCCACCGTCGGCGTCAACGTGCCGCTCGTGTCCGTCGAGCACCAGTACGTCATCACCGCGCAGATCGACGGCGTCACGCGCGACCTCCCGACGCTGCGCGACCCGGACCGACTCACGTACTACAAGGAGGAGGTCGGCGGCCTGGTGATGGGCGGCTACGAGCCGAACCCGGTGCCGTGGGCCGTCGGCGGGATCCCGAAGCCGTTCAACTTCCAGCTCCTCGAGCCCGACTTCGACCACTTCGCGCCGATCATGGAGCTGGCGATGGGGCGGGTGCCGGCCCTGCAGACCGCCGGTGTCAACGAGCTCATCAACGGCCCGGAGAGCTTCACCCCCGACGGCAACTTCATCCTCGGCGAGGCCCCAGAGCTGAAGAACTTCTTCGTCGGCGCGGGTTTCAACGCGTTCGGCATCGCAGCCGGCGGTGGCGCGGGGATGGCCCTGGCCGAGTGGGTGGCCGCGGGTGTGGCCCCGTACGACCTGTGGGTGGTCGACATCCGCCGGTTCGGCCGCCCGCACCAGGACACCGACTGGGTGCGCACCCGCACGCTCGAGGCGTACGGCAAGCACTACACGATGGCCTGGCCGAGCGAGGAGCACGACAGCGGGCGCCCGTGCCGCACCTCGCCGTTGTACTCGCGGCTGCTCGCCGCCGGTGCGTGCTTCGGCGAGAAGCTGGGCTGGGAGCGACCCAACTGGTTCGCCGACGCGAGCCTCGGCGAGACGCCACACGACGTGTACACGTACGACCGGCAGAACTGGTTCGCGGCGGTCGGACGCGAGCACCGTGCGGTCCGCGAAGCGGCGGCGTTGTTCGACCAGACGTCGTTCTCCAAGTTCGCGCTGGAGGGTCCCGACGCGCTCGCCGCGTTGCGCTGGATCTGCGCCAACGACGTCGACAAGCCGGTGGGCTCGCTGACGTACACCCAGATGCTCGACGACCGCGGCGGCATCCAGTGCGATCTGACGGTGTGCCGCACCGCGGTGGACGAGTTCTACATCGTCACCGGCACGGGCTTCGCCACCCACGACTTCGACTGGATCAGCAAGAACATCCCGAGCGGCATGAACGCCCAGCTGTTCGACGTCACCTCGGCGTACTCCGTCCTGTCGCTGTTCGGCCCGAACGCACGGACCATCCTCGAACGGGTCACGCGAGCAGATGTCGGCAACCAGGCATTTCCGTTTGCAACCTTCCGCACCATCGGCATCGCCGGTTGTCCGGTCCGCGCCCTACGAGTCACGTACGTGGGCGAGCTCGGATGGGAGCTGCATGTCCCGGTCGAGTACGCGACCGCGGTGTACGACACGGTGATGCAGGCCGGCGCCGCGCACGGGCTCGTCAACGCCGGCTACCGGGCGATCGAGAGCTGCCGGCTGGAGAAGGGCTACCGGGCGTGGGGCAGCGACATCGGCGCCGACCACACGCCGCTCGAGTCCGGGCTCGGCTGGGCGGTCAAGCTGCGCGGCGACGTCGACTTCAAAGGCCGTGCGGCGATGGAGGCCCAGGCTCGCGATGGCGTGCGCAAGATGCTGGCCGCGTTCACCCTCGATCCGTCCGTCGTGCTCCTGGGACGGGAGACGATCTACCGCGACGGCGAGCGGGTCGGCTGGCTGACCAGCGGCGGCTTCGGCTACACGATCGACCGCTCGATCGGGTACGGCTACGTCCGCAACCCTGCCGGCGTCACCGCCGACTACGTCCTCGCCGGCACCTACGAGCTGGAGGTCGCCACCGAGCGAGTCCCCGCCGAGGTGTCGCTCCGTCCCCTGTACGACCCCGGCATGCGCCGGATCAAGAGCTGAGAGCGCTGTGCCTGACACCTCGACGTCCAACCCCCGCCCCCTCCCCACTCGCGCCAAGATCGTGATCATCGGCGGCGGCATCCTCGGCTGCAGCATCGCCTACCACCTCACCAAGATGGGCGAGACCGATGTCGTGCTGCTCGAACAGCATCAGCTCACCGACGGCGCGACCTGGCACGCCGCTGGCCTGGTCGGCCAGCTGCGCTCGTCACGCAACACCACGCGGATGCTCGAGCACTCCGTCGAGATGTACGGCGGGTTGGAGGCGGAAACCGGACAGGCCGTCGACTGGCACCAGGTCGGCAGCCTCCGCCTCGCCTGCTCGCCCGATCGTGTCCTCGAGCTGCGCCGCCTGGCGACGATGGCGAAGAGCTTCGGGCTGCCGATGGAGATCATCTCCCCCGACGCTGCACAGGCGCTGTTCCCGCTGATGTCGACCGAGGACGTGCTCGCTGCCGCGTTCCTGCCCACCGACGGCTACATCGATCCGGCCAGCGTCACCCAGGCGATCGCCAAGGGCGCGCGCAACCGTGGGGCGCAGATCCACGAGAACACGCGCGTCGAGACCATCACCGTCGACGGACGGCGGATCACCACGGTCACGGTCGTGCAGGCCGACGGCAACCGCGCCGACATCGAGTGCGAGATCGTCGTCAACGCGGCCGGGATGTGGGGGCTCGAGGTCGGGCGGATGGCCGGCGCGCGCATCCCCGCGTTCGCCGTCGAGCACCAGTACATCCTCACCGGCCCGATCACGGAGATGGCCGCCAGCGAGATCCGCGCGATGCCGACGCTGCGCGACCCGGATCACCTCGTGTACTACAAGCCCGACGGCCAGGGCCTGCTCGTCGGCGGCTACGAGCCGAACACGCTCGCGTTCGGCGAGACCGGCATTCCGGTGCCGTTCCAGCGCCAGCTGATCGATCCGAACATGGAGCGCTTCGAGCAGCTCGCCGTGCTCGCCGCGAAGCGCACGCCGGTCATCGAGCACGCCGGCATCCGCACGGTCATCAACGGCCCGATCCCCTACTCGGCCGACGCCGACTTCGTGATGGGCCGCACGCCCGAGATCGACAACTTCTTCGTCGCCACCGGCTTCCTGTACGGCATCGCCGCCGGCGGCGGCGCGGGGAAGATGATGGCCGAGTGGATCCTCGAGGGCCGCCCGTCGCTCGACCTCTGGCCGCTCGATGTCCGCCGCTTCGCGTTCCATCACACCACCCGGCAGTTCATGTACCCACGTGCGGTCGAGCTCTACGGGCACCACTACAAGCTGAGCGCGCCGGGGTCCGAGCACGAGTCGGCGCGGGGGATCCGTCGCAGCCCGTTGCACGAGACGCTGAAGGCGCGCCGCGCCGTGTTCGGCTCGCGTGGTGGCTGGGAGCGCCCGAACTGGTTCGCGCCGGAGGGTGTCGAGGCCGTCGACCGCCCGTCGTTCGGGAAGCCGAACTGGTTCGATCACGTCGGCGACGAGTGCCATGCCGTCCGCAACGGCGTCGCGCTCGTGGACCAGACGTCGTTCGCCAAGTTCGAGATCACCGGCCCGGGCGCGCTCGCCGCGGTGCAGCGCCTGTCGGTGGCGAACATGGACAAGTCCGTCGGCACGGTCACCTACACCCAGCTGTGCAACGAGCGCGGCGGCATCGAGTGCGACCTGACGATGTCGCGCACGGCACCGGACTCCTGGTACGTGGTCACCGGCGCCGCCTTCGGCGCCCACGACATGGGCTGGATCCGCTCGAACTCGCCGACCGACGGCAGCGTCATCGTGCGCGACCTCACGTCGGCCCGCGCCGTGATCAACATCTGCGGGCCGCTCTCGCGCGAGGTCCTGCAGTCGGTGTGCGAGGACGACGTCAGCAACTCTGCGTTCCGCTATGGCCGGGCACGCGAGATCACGATCGGCTCGGCACCCGTGTGGGCGATGCGCATCGGCTACACCGGCGAGCTCGGCTGGGAGCTGCACATCCCGACGGAGTACACCGCGCACGTGTACGAGCGACTGCGGTCGGCGGGCGAGGCCCACGGCATCATCGACGTCGGCTACCGCGCGATCGACCGGCTGCGGCTGGAGAAGGGCTACGTGTACTGGTCCACCGACGTCACGCCCGACACCACGCCATGGGAGGCCGGCCTGGCCTGGCGCGTCGATCTCGACAAGGGCGACTTCATCGGTTGCGACGCGCTGGTCGAGCAGCGGGCGGTCGGCGTGGAGCGGTCGCTGTGCACGTTCACGCTCGAAGAGATGGCGTACCCGGTGAGCGGCGAAGCGATCATCGCCGACGGAGACGTGGTCGGATTCACGACGAGCGCCAACTTCGGCCACACCGTCGGCAAGCCAGTGGCCTACGGCTACCTGCCGGCGGCGCTGGCCGAGCGCACCGACTTCGTGATCGAGGTCTATGGCGAGCCGATCCCGGCGACCCGCCACGACGGTCCGTTGTACGATCCGACGAATGCCCGCCTCAGGAGTTAGTTCCGCGAAGGTCGTTGCCCGGCTGAGCGCGCATCCTGCTGCAAACAACTGCACGCGCGGTGCTTGCTGGTGACAGATCTGGCGGCTTGCCTGGCCCGGATCCCGTTCCTGGCCGACGCTGATCCGGCGCAGGCCCGCCGCCTGGCCGGGCTCACCAACGTCAACCACCTCGTCGAGCACGACGGCCGACGCGTCGTCGTGCGCGTGCCGGGCGCGGGCACGTCGGAGTACATCGATCGCACCACCGAGGAGGTCGCCGCACGCGCCGCGGCCGCCGCGGACGTCAACGCCGAGGTGCTGTTCTTCGACGCGGTCGACGGGTTGATGGTGACCCGGTACATCGACGGCGCGATCACGATGAGCCCGACCGCGTTCCGCGACCTCGGCGCGGTCGCCCGCGCGGGCGCGGCCTTCCGTCGGCTGCACGACACCGCGGCCCCGTTCTCCACCGACTTCACGCTCTTCCCGATGATCGACGAGTACCAGGCACTGCTCGCATCGAAGGGTGCCGAGCTGCCGGACGGCTACGGCGACGCGGTGGTGCAGGCCGATGCCGCGCGTGCAGCGCTCGAGGCCAACCCGGTGGCGCTCGTGCCGTCGCACTGCGACCCGCTGTGCGAGAACTTCCTCGACACCGGCGAGCGGATGTACGTCATCGACTACGAGTACGCCGGCAACAACGATCCGATGTGGGACCTCGGCGATCTGTCCGTCGAGGGTGGCTTCGACGCGACCCAGGACGCCGTGCTCCTCCGTGCGTACTTCGACGGTGAGCCGCCGGCCGAGCAGGTCGCGCGCATGGTGATCCACAAGGCGATGTGCGACCTGCTGTGGACGCTCTGGGGCGTCATCCAGCACGTGAACGGCAACCCCGTCGACGACTTCTGGGCCTATGCCGTCGGCCGCTTCGAACGCTGCCGCGCGTTGATGGCGTCGCCTGAGTTCGCACTGCACATCGGCGCGGTCGGAAGTGCGCCGACCGGTAACGGAACCGACGCGTAGAGTCTGCCGCGATGTCGCGATCGGATCCCGTCGAGCCCTGGAGCGTCGAGCTGGTCACCCTCGCGTACTCGTTCGTCGGCACGGTCGACGCCGCCGCCGACAAGTGGGCGAACCAGAGCTTCACCCTGCAGGCAGGCAGCTCGGCATCGCCGCTGACGGTGGTGATCGACAGCATCCAGCCCACGAGCACGACCCTGCCGCCCGATCTCCGCGGTCGCCCGGCGTCGTTCCGCTTCGGCACCGGGCTCATCGCCCTCGCGGCTCGCAACGACGCTGCGATCGCGGTGTGGGAGCGTTGGAACGGATCGATGACCCCACTCGCCGGCTTCGCGCTGATCGGCCCGTACTCGCTGACCGGCTGGTTCAGCTCGCCGGACGGCACGATCGGCTCGACGCTGATGGCGCCGATGTTCGCCGTGCGCGATGCGACCCTCACCAGGATCGACGGTGAGGGTCCGGGGTTCACGACGACGATGCCGCGTGCGGTGGTGTCGACGGCGCTCGCGCACACGATCGTGGCCACCGGCTGACCGGAGGCCCGGCGCGCCCGACGAGCGTTGCGCGAGGCCTCCGGTGGCGGGGCGATCAGTCGGTGGTGCGGATCCGGTAGCGGCGCATCGCGACGGGGATCGTGATCGCGAGGATGACGGCGATGTAGATCCATGACGCCAGGACCGCGTGATCGATCGGCCACACGTGCTTGGTGACCGGTGCCAGTGGGTTGCCGAACAGCGTGCGCACCGCAGCGACGAACACCGTGATCGGGTTGCACGAGGCGAACCACTGGAGGGCGTTCGGCATGCTCGCGATCGGCACGAACGCGCTGCTCAGGAACGTGAGCGGGAAGACGATGACGAAGCCGACGCCCATCACCGCATCGGGCGAGCGGACGAGGATGCCGATGACGGTGCCGATCCAGATCATCGCCGAGGCGAAGACGAGGAGCAGCAGGATCGCCTCACCGATGTGCACGACGTCGGTGTGCGTGCGCCAACCGACGATGAGGCCGGCGCTGAGCAGCACCACGATCGACAGGATCATGCCGGCGAGCTCGGCGATGAAGTGGCCGAGCAAGTACGCGAACCGCATCGCCGGCAGCGACCGGAAGCGATCGATCACGCCCTCGTTGAGGTCCGTCGCGATCGCCGTCGCCGGGCCCATCATCCCGAACGACAACGACTGGATGAGGATGCCGCCGATGAGGTACTCGCGGTAGTTGCCACCCTGCACGTTGATCGCCCCGCCGAAGACGAACGCGAACAGCAGCACGAACATCAGCGGCTGCACCGTGACGTCGAGCAGCTTCTCGGGGATCTGGCGGATGTGCTCGAGGTTGCGGCGGGCGAAGACGAGCGTGTCGGACACCAGCGTGGACAGACTGCCCTGCCCGGTGTCGTGATCGTGGTCGCGATCGTGCGCCAGCGGCGCGGTCGGGGTGAGGACGGCGGTCATACGGAGACCCTTTCGGAAGCGGCGGGAACGGATTCGGCGGAGGCCGGCGCCGGGTGCGACGCGGTCGGCGAGGTGAGGGCGAGGAACACGTCGTCGAGCGTGGCCTCACGACGGTTGAGGTCGATGGCGTCGACACCGGCGTCGTCGAGCGTGCGCACGACGTCGATCAGTCGGGTGTCGTCGTTCAACGCGACGCTGACGGTGAGCAGGTCCTCGTCGAACGTGGGCGGGTTCGACGAGAAGCCGCGGAGGACATCGGCAGCGAGCGGCAGCTCGCCCTTGCGGGACACCTTGACGTCGAGCCGGTCGTTGCCGATCTGGCTCTTCAGCGCCTCGGGGGTGCCATGCGCGACGGTGGCGCCGTGGTCGAGCACGACGATGTCGTCGGCCAGGCGATCGGCCTCCTCCAGGTACTGGGTGGTGAGGATGACCGTGGTGCCCTCGCGGACCAGGTCGCGCAGCATCTCCCACAGATCGTTGCGGCTGCGGGGGTCGAGGCCGGTGGTGGGCTCGTCGAGGAACAGCACCTCGGGCGCGGCCACGAGGCAGGCGGCGAGGTCCAGCCGGCGGCGCATGCCGCCCGAGAACGTCTTCACCAGCCGGCCGGCGGCGTCGGTGAGGTCGAGCCGCTCGAGCAGCTCGTCGGCACGGCGCCGGGACTCGGCCTTGCCGAGATGGTGCAGCCGGCCGATCATCTCCAGGTTGAGCCGGGCGTTCATCAACCCGTCGACCGTGGCCTGTTGGGAAGCAACACCGATGCGCCGACGGACGGATGCCGCCTGGCTGACGACGTCGAGCCCGGCCACCGTCGCATGGCCGGTGGTGGGCTGCGACAGGGTGGTGAGGATGCGGATCGCGGTGGTCTTGCCGGCGCCGTTGTGGCCGAGCAGGCCGAGCACGGTGCCGGGCGCGACCTGCAGATCGAGATCGCGCAGCGCCCACAGGTCACCGAACCGCTTGCCCAGCCCCTGGGCCGTGACGCCACCCGTGATGCCACGGGTGACGCCCGCTGGGACGGCCACCTGACCGGACCCGGATGCGATCGTGTTGTTCGTATGGTGTACTGGTTCTTCGTACATAGTACGACGAACAATAGCAGTACACTGTACGACGTGCCACCGAAATCTCCGAGAAATCCGCAGCGCCCCGATGAGGTGCGCGCGGCCAAGCAGGCGGCGGCCCGGAGCCAGCTGAAGCAGCTCGCGATCGAGCGGGCTGCGGACCAGATCGACCGGAAGATCAACCAGCAGGTCATGAAGGGTGCCGACAAGGTCGCCCGCAAGACCGCGCACCACCTCGAGCACCTCGACCGGCTGACCGCGCACCTCGAGGTCCTCGACGTGTGGACCCGGGCCGAGCCGGGCTCGCGCCGCCCACGGTTCACCCGCGAGACCATCGCCGCGACGGCGATCCGGATCGCCGATGCGGAGGGCTTCGCCGCCGTGTCGATGCGGCGCATCGCCGCCGAGCTCGACGCCGGGACGATGACCCTCTACCACTACGTCCGCACCAAGGACGAGCTGCTCGCGCTGATCACCGACACCCTGATGGCCGAGCTGATCGTGCCGCCGGACGAGATGCCCGCCGACTGGCGCGGCGCCATCACCGCCATCGCCCACCGCTCCCGCGACATGACCCTGCGGCACTCCTGGCTGCTCGACATCGCCGACGATCCCAACATCGGGCCGAACAGCGTGCGGCACTTCGATCAGTCGCTGCAGGCCGTCTCCATGCTCGACGGCTCGCTCGTCGACAAGCTCGACCTGATGACGGTGGTGGACGAGTACGTCTTCGGCTACTGCCTGCACCATCGCCAGAACTTCCAGGACAACGGCACGGCGACGGTGTCGAAGGAGCTGGTCGACTACGTGGACGAGCTGTCGTCGAAGGGTGGCTACCCCCAGCTCGCCAAGCTGATCGCCGAGCACGGCAGCCACAACGCGTGGAGCCAGGTCGAGAAGAACTCGGCCGATCCCGAGCGCTTCGACCGCAACCTCAACCGGATCCTCGACGGGTTCGAGGCCGATCTCGCCAAGCGCCGAGCTGCATCGTGACGCGCTCGTGAACGCGCTGCGCTACGACGAGCGGCCGCCCGACGACACGCCGGTGCACACGGCCGACCTGCCGCCCACGCCCACCCGCGATCGCAACATCCTCGCGACTGCGTGGATCGAGGCGCCGGCCGAGCTGCTCGCCCTGGGCGACGCGCTCGACGATCGACCGGTGGCCACGTACAAGCGCCGCATCGCGGAATGGCTGCTGTGGCGCGCCGGCCCGGCCACCGACGCCGACGCGTGGTACTGGGCGGCCGACGCCGATGACCTCGCCCACCAGAGCACCTTCCGGCTGTTCCCCGACGGCAGCGGCGACGGCATCGGACCCAGTGGCCGGCACCACACCCGCTTCCGCACGTGGAAGGAAGACCTCCTCGGCCGCACCGAGCCGCTGCGATAGGCCTGTCAGACAGGTTCGCGCCGCTACCCGTTGCGCTTGGTCCAGCGGATGAACGCCCGCGCGGCTTCGTCACGGCCGAGACCGATCTGCTCGCCGAGCGCCTCGATCCGCGGACGGATGTCGTCGTGGGCCACACCCTGCGCGGCGAGCGCGGCGATGGCCTGGTCGACGACGTGGCTGCGGGCCATCGTGGCCAGCGCGGCGGCGCGCTCCGGCGGCGTCCCGAGCGCGGCAGCCGCGGCATCGAGCAGCGCCTGCTCCTCGGCAGAGACGTGGTCGTCGGTCAGCGCGACGACCCAGCCGAGGAGGAGGATGGTCTCGCGCGTCAAGCCCGGCAACGTCTCCTCGAAGTCGACCCGCCCCGGTGCTCTCGACGCCGCGTCTGCGCTCAGCGTCGCGCCCGGGAACATCGCCGCGAACGTCGCCCGCTCGGCATCGGCGATCTGGCCGTCGCCGACGATGATCGCGGCGACGAGCCGGATCAGCACGTCGCGGTCGTAGTCGTTGACGAGCGGGTGGTCGCCCACCAACGCGTCGAAGTCCGAGCGCTGCACCGACGGTGAGGTGGCGGCGACGAAGCGGTTCGTGCGCTCGTCCCACACGAACCGGTGGGCGACGGACGAGAACGCCGTGCAGATCGCGGCCCGGCGATCGTGCTCGCTGCGGTGCTTCTGGGCGGCCTGCTCGTTGCCGACGCCGTAGATCACCTGGTTGGTGGCATCGACGCCGACGGACGCGACCGGGCTGCTCGACGGCACGGCGTTGCGAACGGTGGCGGCGAGCGTGTTGCGCAGGCTCGACAGCAGCCCGCGCTTGACCTGCCCGGCGGTGCGCTCGGCGAGCCCGTCCGCCGGCCAGCTCCCGTCGGAGCGCACCTCGGTGCCGGTCGCCGGGCAGCGGAACGTGACGAACACACCGGACGCCTCGTCCTTCGTACCGGCCACGAGTGGCGCGATCGCGTCGTAGTCGGGAGCGGTCGGGGTGCTCATCGCGTGCTCTGCTCGCGCGCCACGAACGCCGACTTCGGCGCCGACGAGCCCGTGCCCTGGACCTCCCACTCGTCGACGAGCACGTGGCCGTCGTCGAACTGGTAGCCGAGCACCCGCCAGCCGGACACCGAACCCGTCACCTGCACGCCGTCGACCGTGCCCTTCACGTCGGTGTCGCTGGCACCCTCGAAGCACCACAGCGTCGCCGCGGCCAGCTCGTCGGGCGTCTCGATCACGTGCTTGTTCGTCGTCAGGTAGAGGAAGCTCGGCGCCGGATGGTCCTCGAAGATCGCCAGCTTGTCGTTGCGCAGGATCGCCCGGAACGGCGTGAGCACTGCCTCCGCCGCGTCGGTCTGCACACCCAGATGCTGGCGGGCGGTCTCGGCCAGGCCGAGCACCCGCGCGGCCGCCTCGCCCAGCGTGGTGGGCTCGCCCGACATCGACACCTCGACGCCGTCAGCGACGCCACCGAGCTCGCCGTACATGCCGACGAACCGCTCGGCCACGTCGCGCTCGACGGCCTCGCACTGCGGCACGAAGTTCGAGGTGTACGACGGATCGGGACCCTCGGCCATCGTCGACTCCCACGTCGCGAGGAGCAGCTCGGCACGGTCGGCCACCCGCTGGATCCGCTCCAACGTCTCGTCGTCGAACGCGGAGGGCTCGGGGGCCGCGGCCGGCGCGTTGCGGAACCAGTACATGCCCTCGGGCGAGTAGTCGAACGTCGATGTCGTCTCGTCGCCGTAGGCGCGGGGCGCCGATGCATCCGCGACCGCATCGCCGTCGAACGTCCCGACGATCTCGGCGGCGCGCCACAGCGCCGGCCGACCGGCGCCGTCGGGCTCGATGAGATCGTCCTTGACGATCCGCCCGTCGTCGCCGACGACGAACGACATCGTGCGGTTGACCTTGCCGCCGCGGGTGAACTTGACCTCGTACGCGCCGGGGTGCGCGTCCAGCAGGTGCCAGTCGTCGTCGCCCCAACCCTGATCGGTGAGGTTGTTCCAGCCGCGCACCGAATCGAACTCGGCGATGAACTCGCGGGCCAAGGTCTGGCCGTCGTTCGACGTGAAGTCGTAGCCACCGTCGACCGACGACGCCTTCGCGAACCGCTTGCCGTCGAGGAACAGGTGGGCCTCGACCTCGTAGGTGTCGACGCTGCCGCCGAGGAACGCCGTCGCGCGCACCTTGGGTGCGTCGTGCTCGTCGTAGACGTCGAGGGCGACCAGACCGGTGGTCAGCAGCGCGCTGTGATCGACGCCGTACCAGGTCTGGTCGGGGTCGAGCCGGGTGACCTCGAAGCGGCCGTCGTGGAGCAGCTCGTCGACGCCGTCGAGCTCGTTCACGATGCGGATGGTGAACCCGAACGAACCGACGTCGGTGATGTCGGTCCCGCTCTCCCACTTCTGCAGCGATGCCGTGTGCATCTCCTCGTCGGCCAGCTCCGGCAGGGCGACGCTGTGCTCGAACCACACCGATCCATCGGGCTTCACCACGGTCCAGACCAGCTCCGAGTCGGGCGGCGTCGGCCCCATCACGGTCATCCGCAGCTTCGGGTTCCAGCCCTCGGGGTGGTATCCGTCGTTGCCGCCGGCGCTGAGCCGCAGCGCGTGCTTGATCAGATGTGCGCTCATCGTGCCACGGGACCACGGGCCGGCGACGTGCGGCAACTGTAGGAACTACTCCACTGCTCCGAGGCGCGGCTCCTCGTCGCGCCTCGCTCGCTGGTCTGCACCGCCGACCGGCTGGCAGACTGCCCAGGTGGGCGACGGACACATCGTGGGACGCGAGCGCGAGCTGCGGCGCGGCATGGCCGCCGCCGATCGCGACGGGTGCCACGGCGTCGTCCTCGTCGGCGCGGCCGGCGTCGGCAAGTCGGCCCTCGCCGCTGCCCTGGCGGGCCGGCTGATCGCAGAACGACCGGACACCGGCCACGAGCTGGTGCGCATCTCGGCCTCGCCGTCGGCCACCGGCATCCCGCTCGGAGCCGTCGCGCCGTTGCTCGCCGTGCCGAACGCACCGACCACGCAGATCGACCTGATCCGGCACACGGTGTCGGCGCTCACCGCTCGTGCCGGCACCCGTCGCCTCGTCGTGTTCGTCGACGACGCACACTGGCTCGACGACGCGTCCGCGACGCTCGTGCACCAGCTGGCGATGACCGGCAGCACGTTCCTGGTCATCACGGTGCGCGCCCAGGAGGCCGTTCCGGACCCGATCACGGCGCTCTGGAAGGACGGGCTCGCCGATCGGATGGACCTGGCCGAGCTCGGGCTCGCCGAGGCGACGGCGCTCGCCCAGTCGATCCTCGGCAGCCCGCTGCACCCCTCGGCGGCGGCGACATTGCACGACGCCTCGGCCGGCAACCCGCTGTTCGTCCAGCAGCTCGTCGCCAGCGCCCGCGACGCCGGCGTGCTCGCCCTCGTCGCCGGCCGCGGCCCCGTCGCCGGCGGCTGGCAGCTGATCGGGCCGCTCCCCCTGCCGGCCGACCTGATCTCGGCTGTCGAGGCGCGGCTCGAGCACCTCGACGAGGACGATCGCGCCGTGCTCGAGCTGCTCGCGCTCGGTGAGCCGCTCGGCGCGCCCGTGCTCGAGGCACTCGTCGGCGAGGGTGCCGAGCAGCGGCTGGAACGACTCGAGGCCGACGGGTTCATCCGCGCCGACCTCGATCGCCGGCGGCTCGAGGTGCGGCTCGGCCATCCGATGTACGGCGAGGTCCTGCGCGCCGTCATGCCGACCTCGTGGGCGAACCGGGCGCGGATCCAGCTCGCGGATGCGGTCGCCGCGCGAGGGCTCCGCCGGCGCGGCGATGCGCTGCGGGTGGCGATGTGGCGCCTCGACGCCCATGCCACGATCCCGTCCGCCGTCGCCCACGATGCCGCCCACCAGGCGCTGCGGCGCTTCGATCCGACGCTCGCCGAGCGGATCGTCCGGCAGTCCGACGGTGGACGAGGTGGCGAGCGCAGCGCCAGTGCGTTGTCGCGCGCGCCGGCCGACCGGTTCCTGCTCGCCGTCATCGCGGCGAGGTCGGCCCAGGCGGAGATCGCACTGGATCACCTGGATCAGCTCGACGAGCTGCTCGACACCATCGAGCACGACGGCTCGCTGCGCGCCCAAGCCACCGTGCTGCGCTTCGACGCGTTCACCTACATACTCGGCCGGTTCGAGGAGGCGTTCGCGCTGGAGCTCGCGGCCGACGCCGATCGCTCCGTCGGCGCGGCACTGGTGGCCCGCAAGGCCATCGTGATGATCACGCTCGGCCGGCCGAACTTCGCCGCTGCGTTCCTTGCCACGCTTGACGGGCAGCCGCTGAGCACCCGGTCCGTGGTGTGGGTCGCGGTGGCGCGGGCGATGACGGCCACGAGCACCGGCCGCATCGCCGCAGCGTTGGAGCTGCTCGACGAGGCCGACGCAGCGTTCGAGCGGCTCGGGTGGGATCCGTCGCTGCCGGATCCGGCCATCGTCTCCTTCGTGCGGATCCGCACGTTGCAGCAGGACGGGCGCCTGCCCGACGCTGCCGCGGCGGCGACGCGACGCGTCGACTTCCAGCGCGATCGTTGGTCCGAGCAGGAGGCCGCGTGGCACCACATGGCGGCCAGCTCGGTGCACCGTGTGCAGGGCCGTCCGCTCGCCGCCGCCGAAGAGGCACGCACCGCCGCCGACACGTTCACGCGCTCCGGATCGCTGCAGCTGGCGGGCGTGGCATTGGCCGAGGTGGCCGCTGCCTGCGCCACCGCCGGGGACGGCGAGGGCGCGGAGGCCGCCGCCCAGGCGTGCGACGACCTGGGCGTCGCCAACTTCTACGGCCGGTATGCCCACGCCTGGGCCGTGCTCGGCTCGGGCCGCATCACCGACGGCGTGGCGGCACTGGTCGAAACACTCGCATCACGACGCGCGCGGGACGCCCGCGAAGAGCTGCTCCTCGTGCTCGACATCGTCGGGCTGGGTGGCGCGCGAGAGGTCATCGACGCCGCTCGCGCCCTCGCCGCAGGCAGCGACGGAACACTGGCGGCCATCGCGCTGCGCTACGCCACCGCTGCCGTCGACGACGACGGTGACGGGCTGTCAGCGGCGGCGGAGGAGCTGGCCGGCGTGGGCTGCACGCTGGCCGCGGCCGAGGCGGCACATGCTGCGTGCACGGCGCACCTCCGCAACGGCGACGCACGTCGCGCGAACGCGGTTGCAGCGCGAGCCCGTGCGCTTCGCCAGGAGCTGGGCGAGGTCCGGCTGCCCAGCCTGATCCCGCCGCGTGTGCTCGCCATCCTGACGCCACGTGAGCGCGAGGTCGTGGTGCTGGCCGCTGCCGGCGACACCAGCGCATCGATCGCCGAGCTGCTCGGGCTGACCCAACGCACCGTGGAGAGCTACGTGCAGAACGCCTACGACAAGCTCGGCGTCACGAATCGTGCCGAACTGGCCGCCACCCTCTCGGGGTGACGGCCGGTTCGAGCGACGTTCGACGGTGATCAGCCGTTGAGGCCCTGGGTGATCTTGGTGATGCCGGCCGCGGCGATCGCGGTAGGGTCCGGAGCGGTCGAGGTGTCGGTGTCCGCGGCGGCCTGGAACTGGAACACGATGATCGCGTCGTTGTCGAGGGCGAGGATGACGGCGCCCTGGTAGTCGGCGTTGGAGACGGTGATGCCCTCGGCGGTGACGCCGACCTGCTCGGAGATGTCGGCGGGGTCGCCCAGCGTCACGCCCTCGGGACCGTGGCCGCACGAGAACCCGGCGGTGGCGAGGTTGTAGGCCGAGGTGGCCTCATCGCTGGAGTTGTAGACGCGGATCTCCTCGAGCATCGCGAGCACGGGCTCGGGCTGCACCAGCTCGGTGGACACGAGTGCGATCGACGGGTACTGGCCGTCGACGTCGATGCCGCACGGGGTGGGGCTGTGATCGTCGGTGTACGGCTGCTCGGCGAAGTCGGGGCCGACCTCGGCAGCGGTGAGCAGCAGTGGCTTGAGCGCGGCCTCGGCCGCGCTCGCATCGAGCGTGTCCGACGTCGCCGTGTCGGCGGTGCTCGTGTCGGCCGTGCTGGTGTCGAAGGTGCTCGTGTCGACGGTGGTGTTGTCGACGGTCGTGCCGATCGAGGTGTCCGCGGTCGTGTCGGCCGTGGTGTCTGCGGTCGTGTCGGGCGTCGTCGCGGTCGTCTTGGCGGTGGTCGTGGCCGTCGTCTTGGCGGTGGTCGTCGAGGACGACTTGCTGTCCGAGCTGCAGGCCGTGAGCCCGACCAGTGCCACGGCAGCGACCGCGAGTGCGGTCAGGGGGTTCGCGTGTGATCTCATGCCGCCATCAAGCCAGTTCCTTCGCATCCGGGGAACCGTATCGGCTACTCCACCGCACGGCCCGCATCCCCGGGGCGCCGTCTACGCTCGGCGCAGTATGGCGGACGCGTTCGATCGACTGGCCAGCGAGTGGCCACTCGTCGGCCGCGCTCAGGCCCTCGACCGGTTCGCGACGATCCTCGCCGCTGACGACTCGGGGGCCGGTCGCGGCATCGCCTTCGTCGGATCGGCCGGCGTCGGCAAGACGCGACTCGCCGCCGGCTGCGTCGACCTCGCCGCGGCGGCCGGCTACCGGATCGCCCGTGTCGCGGGCAGTCGTGCGGCGGCCTCGATTCCCTTCGGCGCGGCGGCGTCGCTGCTCTCCGCCGACGCAGGCGGCAGTGGTCCGGCCGAGCCGGCCGACGTGATCCGCCGCGCCCACGAGGTGCTGACCGACCACGGTCCGCTGTGTCTGATGGTCGACGACGCCCACCTCCTCGACGACGCCTCGATCACCCTCGTCCAGCACGTCGCCGGGACGCCGGGCGTGGTGGCGGTGATCACCGTCCGGGCCGACCGTCCGGTGTCGGCAGCGATGACGGCGCTGTGGCGTGGTGGTGCGCTGGCCCGGATCGATCTCGACGGGCTGGACCGCGTGGAACACGACGCGCTGCTCGCCGCCGCGCTCGGTGGGCCGATGGACGAGCCGGGCGCGCGCCGTCTGTTCGAGGCCGGAGGCGGCAACCCGCTGTTCACCCGCGAGCTGCTGATGGCGGCCGAGGACGACAACGCACTGCTCCCCGACGGCTCCGGCGGATGGCGGCTCAGCCGTCTCCCCCGTTCGTCGAGCCGGCTCGCCGAGCTGGTGGCCGGCCGCGTCGGCGCGCTCGACGACGCGGAGCGGCGCTGCCTGGAGACCATCGCCGTGGCCGAGCCGATCGGGCTCGACGTGATCGAGGGGATGGGGTTCGCGACGGTGATGGCGCGACTGGAACGACGCCGGCTGGTGACGGCCACGACCGCCGGCAACCGGGTCGAGGTCACGATCGCCCATCCGCTGTACGCCGACATCGTCCGCGATCGGCTGCTCCCGCTCCGGGCCCGGAACATCCGCCGCACCCTCGCCGATCACCTCGAGCGCACCGGTGGCCGGCGTCGGGGCGATGCCTCACGAATCGCCGGTTGGCGGCTCGATGCGGGGCTGACGGTGACCGCGCCACATCTGCTCGTCGCGTCCGCTGAGGCGCTCGTCGCCGGCGACCCGGCGTCCGCATCGCGGTTCGCTCGCGCCGCGCACGACGTCGATCCGACCGGCGCGAGCGCGCTGGCGCTTGCCCGCGTTGCGCTCGTCGAGCGGGACGGCGTCGCCGTGGAGCGGTTGCTGGCCGAGGCCGCCGATCTGTCCACCACGGTCGATCTGGGCCGGGCCATGCGTCACATCCGGATGCGCAACGCGTTCTGGAACCTCGGCGACGACCGTGGCGCGCACGACGCAGACGCCGACACGGATGCCGACGTCGTCGACGAGCTGCGCATCGCCGGCGGGGATCCCGCCGGCGGGTCCGAGGCGGTGCACCTCCGCGCGCTCGACCTCCTCGCCCGGGGCGGGTTCCGATCGGCGCTCGCGCTGTTGCGCGGCGTCGACGATCCCGAGCGTCGCGCTGGGCTCGAGGCGCTCGTGCTCGTCGAGGGCGGTTGGCTGGCCGACGGCGAGGCGCTCGCCTGGCGGACGGCGAGCGATGCGTCCGCGACCGCCACGCCCGACGGTTGGGCGCTGCTCGCGATCGCCCGCCGGCGCATCGACGACGGCGATGGGCAGGCTGCGCTCGTTGCCGCTGACGGGGCGATCGAGGCGCTGCTCCGCACCGACGAGCCGCTCGGGATCGTGCTGGGCGAGGCGGCGGCGGCCGAGGCGCTGACGTTGCTCGGCGAGGTGGCGACGGCACGTCGACGTCTGGGTTCGGTCGCGCCTCACGTCCAGCGCCGGCTGTTCGGCGCCGCACTCGACCGCGCCCGAGCGGCCGTCGATGTCGCCGCTGGCGATCACGCGTCGGCGGCGAAGGTGCTGCGCGACCGTGTCGCCGTGGCAGCCGCTGCTGGGCACCGCAGCGCCGAGCTCGGCTGCCTGCACGACCTCGTCCGGCTCTCGTCGGCGACGGCGCAGGAGCTCGCCCGGGTCGTCGCGCTCGCCGACGAGCTCGACGCGCCACGTGCTGCCCTGACGGCACGGCACGCGCAGGGCATCGGCGACGGCACCGGACTCGGCCTGGTCGCCGGCGAGCTCGAGGTGCAGGGGTTCGCGGTGTGGGCGTGCGAGGTGTCGATGGCGGCTGCTCAGCTGCTCACCACATCCGGCGCCGCCCGCCAGGCAGCGGCAGAGCAACGGCGTGCCGCTCGCCTGCGCAGCGGGTTCCCGCGGGCGGTGCTGTTCGCCCCGACGACGATCGCTCCCGAGGAGACCCCGGCCTTGCGTCCGGGCGAGCTGCAGGTCGCTCGGCTCGCGGTCCGCGGCATGTCCGATCGCGAGATCGGCGAGGAGCTCCACCTGTCGGTGCGCACCGTCGGCAACTACCTGCTGCGCGCCTACCGCCGGCTCGGAGTGCGCGGCCGCGACGAGCTCGCTGCGGCGCTCGCCGACGAGCTCGACGGGTGATGGCGGGCGTCGTTCACCGAGCGCTGATCAGCGCAGCACGTAGTCGTCGAGGTCGGGCGTTCGCGTGCGCTCCCAGTAGTCGAGCAACGTGAACGGCCAGTTCTGCGCGACGCGGCCGTGCGAGTTCCTGTACCAGCTGTTCACCTCGCTCCATCCCCACGCCATCAGGTGGTTCTCGGCGTCGACCAGCTCGTTGAAGGCGTCGTGCACGTCGCGCTTGACCTCGATCGAGCGACGATCGTCGGCGAGCAGCTGCTCGATCAGGCCGAGCACCAACCGCGCCCCGCACTCGGAGAAGTAGATGATGCTGCCGTTGATGACGATGTTCGTGTTCGGTCCGTAGAGGCAGAACAGGTTCGGGAAGTCGGGGATGGTGACGCCGAGGTAGGCGCGGGCGTCGCCGTTCCAACGCTCGTGCAGGTCGACGCCTCCGCGGCCGGTGATGCGCATCGGCGAGAGGAAGTTCGACGCCTGGTAGCCGGTGCCGTAGATGATCACGTCGGCCTCCAGCAGCGAACCATCGGCCATCCGCACGCCGCCCGCCTCGATGTGGTCGATCCCGTCCGTGACCAGTGAGACGTTGTCCCGCTTGAGCGTGCTCGCCCAGACGCCGTTGTCGCGCACGACGCGCTTGGCCCCCACCGGATACGTCGGCACGACCTTGGCGAGCAGGTCGGGCCGGCCCTCGAACTGCTGCTCGTAGTACTGCACGATGATCTGACGGGTGAACTCGCTGATCGCGCTCACCGACGAGCCGTTGGCCGAGTCGCTCGACGTCCAGGCGGGATCCACGCGCACGCCCTCGATCGCCGCGTCGCCCATCTTCCAGAAGATCAGGAAGCGGTTCAGCTCGCTGTAGGTCGGCACGTTGCCGTACAGCCAGGTGAGCCCCGGGTTGACGGCCTGGTGGTAGTCCGGCGTCGGCACGATCCACGGCGGCGTGCGCTGGAGCACGTGCACGTGCCCGGCGACCTCGGCGACGTGCGGGATGAACTGCAGTGCGCTGCACCCGGTGCCGATGACCACCACGCGCGTGCCGGTGAGGTCGATGTCGTGGCGCCACTCGGCCGAGTGGAACGACGTCCCGGCGAAGTCGGCGATGCCGTCGATGGCCGGCCACGACGGACGGTTGAGCTGTCCGACCGCGCTGATCACGACGTTGGCCGTGAGGGTGTGCTCGTGGCCATCGCGGTCGGTGTGCACGACGGTCCACACCGCGGTGTCGTCGTCCCACGTCGCCGAGACGACGCGAGACCCGAAGCGGATGTTGCGGCGCACGTCGAACGCATCCGCACAGTCGCGGAAGTACTCCTGGAGCACGTCCTGGGTCGAGTAGTGGAACGGCCAGTCATGCCGTTGGGCGAACGAGAAGCTGTAGTTGTGGTTCGGGTTGTCGACCCGGCAGCCTGGATAGACGCTCTCGTGCCACGTGCCGCCGACGTCGTCGTTCTTGTCGAGCACGATGTAGTCGACGCCGGCTTGATCGAGCCGATGCGCGGACAGGATCCCCGACATGCCGGCGCCGATGATCACCACCTGGAACGGCAGGTCCGGGGCCAGCTCGGCCTTGTGCCACGCCGGTCGGCGACGATCTTCG
>JAOBWK010000034.1 GCA_025463305.1 Ilumatobacteraceae bacterium | reverse complement strand
CGCGGCAACATGACGCAGATGCGTCAGATCGCCGGCATGCGCGGCCTGGTGGCCAACCCCCGTGGTGACATGATCCCTCGCCCGATCAAGAAGAACTTCCGTGAAGGCCTCGAGACCCTCGAGTACTTCATCGCCACCCCGGGTGCCCGCAAGGGCCTGGTCGACACCGCCCTCCGTACGGCTGACTCGGGCTACCTGACCCGCCGTCTGGTCGACGTCGCCCAGGAGCTCATCATCCGCGAGGTCGATTGCGGCACCACGCTCGGGCTGTGGATCGACAACGTGCAGGCCGACACGGCCAACACGCGGTCGTACCTGGAGTCGAAGCTGTTCGGCCGTGCGCTGCTCAACGAGGTCACCCTCAGCGACGGCACCGTGCTCGCCAAGAACAGCCTCGTCGGCGACGACGAGATGATCGCCCTCCGCGACGATCCGAAGATCAACCGGGTCCGTGTTCGTTCGGTGCTCACCTGCGATGCCGATCTCGGCATCTGCGGGCTGTGCTACGGCCGGTCGCTCGCCACGGGCAAGCACATCGAGCTCGGCGAGGCCGTCGGCGTCATCGCCGCCCAGTCCATCGGCGAGCCCGGCACCCAGCTGACCATGCGCACGTTCCACACGGGTGGCGTCGCCGGCAAGGACATCGCCGGCGGTCTGCCCCGCGTCGTCGAGCTGTTCGAGGCCCGGACGCCTCGTGGCTCGGCCCGTCTGGCCAAGGCCAGCGGTGTGGTCCGCGTCGGTGAGGACGAGGGCAAGGGCATCCCGATCACGGTCATCGACGACAACGGTGAAGAGCACCTGATCGTGCTCCCCACCGGCAGCCGTCCGTCCGTCGTCGACGGTGCCGACATCAAGGCCGGCGACCCCGTCACCGACGGTCCCTTCGATCCGAAGGAGATCATGGAGATCAAGGGCATCCGCGAGACCCAGGTGTACCTCGTCGAGGAAGTCCAGAAGGTCTACCGCGACCAGGGTGTGTCGATCTCCGACAAGCACATCGAGCTGATCGTGCGTCAGATGACGCGTCGCATCGGCGTGCAGGAGCCGGGCGAGACCGGGTTCCTGCCGGGCGAGCGTGCCGATGCCAAGGTCTTCCGCGACACCAACAAGCGGATGGTCGAAGAGGGTCAGCGTCCCGCCGAGGGCCGCCCCGAGCTGATGGGCATCACCAAGGCCTCGTTGGCCACCGAGTCGTGGCTGTCGGCCGCGTCGTTCCAGGAGACCACCCGAGTGCTCACCGAAGCGGCCATCGACGGCCGCAGCGACAGCCTCCTCGGCCTCAAGGAGAACATCATCATCGGCAAGCTGATCCCAGCAGGCACAGGCATGGAGCGCTACCGCGACTTCGACGTGTCGGCGCCGGACTACCAGCCGATGGCGTACTACAGCAGCGACACCGAGGACCCCGCCGCCTGGCTGGGCAACCTCCACGGCACGTACACGGCAGACAGCGACCTCGCCGAAGCCTGAGTCCGACGAACGGTGCGACAGGCGCAGGTGGTCTCCGGACCACCTGCGCCTGTTCATTTTTCGTCACATCCACTTGCTGGAGTTCCCGGCACGATCGTCCTAGGATTTCGTCGATGAGCGCACCCACCATGGTCGTCACTGCCGCCAACGCGAGCGACACCGCGCGGGCGGCGCTCGAGGCCCAGCCGGCGGGTTGGACGCTGCCCCAGTCCTTCTACGTCGACCAGGCCTACTTCGAGCTCGACATGGAGCACGTCGTCGTGCCGAGCTGGCTGTTCGTCGCTCACACGTGCGAGGTCGCCGAGGTCGGCGACTGGGTGCGCGTCGACGTCGCTGCCGACAGCATCATCGTCGTGCGCGGCAAGGACGGCGCGGTCCGTTCGTTCTTCAACAGCTGCCGCCACCGTGGCTCGCTGGTCTGCCTCGGCGAAAGCGGGCACGCCCGCCGCCTGGTGTGCCCGTACCACCAGTGGAGCTACCACCTCGATGGCTCGTTCGCCGGCGGGCGGTACCTCGACGACGAGTTCGATCCGGACCAGTTCGGGCTCGTTCCGGTGCACTGCCGCACCGTCGGCGGCTACGTGTTCGTCTGCCTCGCGGACTCCGCACCGGACTTCGACGCCTTCCACGATGCGGCTCAGCCGTTCCTCGCGCCCCACGACCTCGAGCACACCAAGGTCGCACACACCCAGGTGATCGTCGAGCAGAGCAACTGGAAGCTCGTGATGGAGAACAACCGCGAGTGCTACCACTGCGTCGGCGCGCACCCCGAGCTGATGCACTCGATCGCCGAGTTCGACGGCCCGGGTTCGTCGACCAACGGCACGGGCGTGGCCGAGATGCTCGATCGCAAGTACGCCGAGTGGGACGCAGAGGGCATCGTCCACGAGCACACCACCGAGGGCGGGCAGGAGTGGCGCGTCGTGCGCATCCCGTTCACCAACGACGCCGCGGCGATGACCGTCGACGGCAGCCCCGCCTGCACGAAGCTGCTGGGCGAGCTGCGCGACGACCAGCGCGGGCTCGGCTCGGTGCGCCTCCTCCACCTGCCCAACACGTGGAACCACGTGCAGTCGGATCACGTCGTGAGCTTCAGCGTGCTGCCGATCAGTGCCACCGAGACCAAGCTCGTCACCCGTTGGCTCGTCCACCGCGACGCGGTCGAGGGCATCGACTACGACGTCGATCACCTCACCAAGGTGTGGGAGGCGACGAACGATCAGGACCGGACGCTCGCCGAGAACAACCAGCGCGGCATCGCCTCGCGTGGCTACCGGCCGGGACCGTACGTGCCGGTGATCGAGACCGGCACATCCGACTTCACGGAATGGTACGCCGCGACCCTGCTCGCCGGCTTGAGCGCCGCCCAGCAGCGCTGAACCCATCCGCCGCGGGTGCGCGCCGGCGTGGCACGATGGGGTCGACCTCGGAGCAGGTCATCTTCGCATGCCAACTTCGCGTGCGGCCAGGGTTGCCACCCACCAGACACGGCCCTAACATTGCAGGGTTCTGTGCGACGGGTGGACCGGCGCATGCCCCATCGAAGCACACATGAAATGCGTTCTCTGGAGCGCGAAAGGTTGACGCGTGCCCACAATTCAGCAGCTGGTTCGCCAAGGGCGCAGCAGCAAGTTCACGAAGACGAAGACGCCGGCGCTCAAGGGATCGCCGCAGCGCCGCGGTGTGTGCACCCGCGTCTACACCAACACCCCGAAGAAGCCGAACTCCGCACTGCGCAAGGTGGCACGTGTCCGCCTCACCAGTGGTGTCGAGATCACGGCCTACATCCCGGGTGAGGGCCACAACCTCCAGGAGCACAGCATCGTGCTCGTCCGTGGTGGCCGCGTCCGCGACCTCCCCGGTGTGCGCTACAAGGTCATCCGCGGCGCGCTCGACGCAGCCGGCGTGAAGAACCGCAAGCAGAGCCGCAGCCGTTACGGCGCGAAGACCCCGAAGTGACCGAGAAGTAGTCGAGAAGCAGTAGGACGAAGAGATGCCCCGTAAAGGACCCGCAGAGCGCCGCGAAATCATGCCCGACCCGATCTATCGGTCGTTGCTCGTGTCGCAGATCACCAACAAGGTCATGCTGCACGGCAAGCGCAGCATCGCCGAGAAGATCGTCTATGACGCGCTGAAGACCGTCGAGGAGAAGACCGGCGCCGAGCCGGTCGCCACCCTCAAGCGCGCAATCGAGAACATCAAGCCCCCGCTCGAGGTGCGCAGCCGCCGCGTCGGTGGTGCCACCTATCAGGTGCCGGTCGAGGTCAAGCCCCGCCGCTCGAACACCCTCTCCATCCGCTGGCTCGTCGACTTCAGCCGCAAGCGCCGTGAGAAGACGATGGCCGAGTGCCTCGCCGGTGAGATCCTCGACGCCGCCAACGGCCTCGGTGCGGCTGTCAAGCGTCGCGACGACATGCAGAAGATGGCCGAGAGCAACAAGGCGTTCGCCCACTACCGCTGGTGAGTGCTCGGCGCTGGCTTCCGGCGCCCACGACCTGAGAACCGCCCGCCCGTGAGGGCGGGCGGTTTCGTTTTCGCCGACGTGGGAAGGATCGTTCGATGGCTGTCGCCCAGGTCGTGCTCCTCGCCATCGGCAGCATCCTCGCCGTCGTTCCCTGGAAGCGGGTCCCCGGGTGGGCCGGCCCTGCGGTGGTCGCACTCGTCGCGCTGTCGGTGCGGTTGGTGCCGTTCGCCGCGGTGCGCACAGCGACGCACGACCTCACCTCGGCCGTGTTGTTCCTGCTGCTCGCCGTCCCACTCGCGGTGCTGCTCGATCGCTCGGGGTTCTTCTCCGCGATCGCCCAGCGCATCGACGGCGGTCGCCACCTGCGTGCCGCCTTGTGGGTGCTCGCCGCGCTCGTCACCATCGTGTTCAACCTCGATGCCGCGGTGGTGCTGCTCACGCCGCTGTACGTGCGCATCGCCCAACGACACGGCGAGGACCCCGTGGCGATCGGCTTCATCCCGGCCCTGCAGGCCGCGCTGGCGTCGTCGGTGCTCCCGGTGTCCAACCTGACCAACCTCATCGTCGCCGACCGTCTCCATCTGGGTGCCGGGCAGTTCATCGCCCACCTCGGTCTGCCGTCCGTCGCCGCCATCGCGGCCGGGGGCTGGGCCTTCGTGCGGTCCGTGCGCGGTGAGCCGGCTGCCGCCGCGGACGCCGCGACCGGCGAGGAGTATGGCTTGGCCGTCGTCTCGGAGCCGAGCCGTGACGCGGCCGCCGACGCCCGTGCGATCCGCATCGGCGGCATCGTCGTGGTGTGGATGCTCGCCGGGTTCATCGTCGGCGAGCGGGTCGGTGTCGCGGCATGGGTGGTCGTGGCGATCGCGCTCGTCGGGCTGATGGCGGTGCAGCGCGAGGTGCCGTGGCGCCAGATCCCGGTCCACGCCGCCGTGCTGGCGGCCGGACTCGGCGTGCTCGCCACCGCTGCGGCCACCCACCTGCCCGTGCGTCAGCTGCTCTCGATCGCCGGCCTCCCCGGTGAGCTGGCCACGATCGGCGTCCTGGCCATCGGCGCCAACGCGATCAACAACCTGCCGGCGCTGCTCGTCACGCTGCCGGCGGTGAGCGCCCACCACGAGCGGGTCTGGGCGGTGCTGATCGGCGTCAACCTCGGGCCGACACTGTGGGTCACGGGTGCACTGTCGACCCTGTTGTGGCAGTCCACGATGCGCCGTCTCGGGCACACCGTGACGGCGCTCCAGTACGCGCGCGTCGGCATCCGGGTGGGGGTTCCGGCGATCGGCGCGGCCGTCACCGCCCACCTCCTGATCGTGGTCGTCGGTCGTGTCTGACAGACTCGCGGGCACCAACCACGACGGAGGAGATGATCGGCATGGGACTTTTCGACAAGGTGAAGGACGCAGTCGTCGAGCACAAGGATCAGGTCGAGCAGGGAGTCGAGAAGGCCGAGGCGATGGCCAAGGAGAAGCTGCCCGACAACCTGGACGGCAAGGTCGGCATGGCCGCCGACAAGGTCGAGGAAGCCATCGACAAGCTGAAGTGAACCCCTGACCGTGGTGGGTCGCCGGCTCGGGCGAGCGGATCAGTGCTCGAACAGGCGGCCCAATCCGGCGAGCGGCGCGGTGACACCGGCCAGGCGGATCGCGTGCCAGGCCATCGCCAGGTTCGACGACGTGACCGGGATGCCGAGCTCGGCCTCCAGGGCTTCCACGTGATCGACGAGACGAACCGACGTGCACGACACGAACACGGCGTCGAGATCGTCGACGGCGGCGACGAGGCGATGCACACCGTCGCGGATGGATGCCGGCGAGATCGTCGCGACAGCTGCGTCGGACTCCTCGTTGAACGTTCCGAACACCGGCACGTCGACGTCGCGTTCGCGCAGGTACCCGGCGACGATCTCGTTGACGTCGGCGCGGTACGGCGTGAGCACGCCGACCCGTCGTGCACCGAGCGCCGCGAACGCGGCCAGCGCGCCCGTGATCGGCGTCGTGCACCGCGCACCGGGGCGCGAGGCGCGGATGCGTGCGAACACCTCGACCTCACCGATGGCCATCGTCGCCGAGGTGCAGGCGAAGGCCACCACGTCGAGGTGAGCGCCGGGCAGGATGTCGTCGACGGTGGTGGTGATCCGAGGCGCCATCGCGCGCAGCGTGTCCGGTGTGATCTGGTCCTCGTTGCGGATCCGGTTGCCGAACAGGCCGAGCCCGGGGACGCGGTCCACGAGAGCGTGCATCTCGGCCTCGATCGTGTGGTCCGACGCGAGCATCACCAGCCCGATCCGTCCTGACGGTGCGAGACCGTCGTCGGCCGCGTACGGGATGTGCTCGATCGTGATCATCGGGTGAGCGTAATCGCGGCCGCTGAACACCCGCCCGAGCCGGTGGTGGAGTGCGAGACGGTGTACCCACCGCTAGCATCGAACCCTGTGCCTGTGGCCGTTTTCGGCTGGGGCGCGCACCTCAGCGAACGGAAGAAGTACAGAGATGGCTAAGCGCGAATACCCCCTCGAGCGCACTCGCAACATCGGCATCATCGCTCACATCGACGCGGGCAAGACCACGACGACGGAGCGCATCCTCTACTACACCGGCAAGACGTACAAGATCGGTGAGGTCCACGACGGCGCGGCCACCATGGACCACATGGTGCAGGAGCAGGAGCGTGGCATCACGATCACCTCCGCCGCGACCACCTGCATCTGGGACAACCACCGCATCAACATCATCGACACCCCCGGACACGTCGACTTCACCATCGAGGTCGAGCGCAACCTGCGCGTCCTCGACGGCGCCGTCACGGTGTTCGACTCGGTGGCCGGCGTCGAGCCGCAGACCGAGACCGTGTGGCGTCAGGCCAACAAGTACAACGTGCCGCGCATGTGCTTCATCAACAAGATGGACCGCATCGGCGCCAACTTCTATCGCACGGTCGAGATGGTCAAGAGCCGTCTCGAGGCGACGCCCGCCGTGCTCCACCTCCCCATCGGTGCCGGAGGCCAGGAGGTCGACACGCCGTTCATCGGCCTCGTCGACCTGGTCAAGATGAAGGCCCTCGTCTGGCACGACGAGGAGCTCGGTGCGAAGTGGGAAGAGGTCGACATCCCGGCCGACATGAAGGAGCAGGCGGACCAGTACCGCCACGAGCTGCTCGAGACCATCGCCGGCAGCGACGACGACTTCTTCGAGAAGTACCTCAACGGCGAGGAGATGACCGAGGCCGAGATCAAGCGGGCGATCCGCAAGGGCACCATCGCGTTCGACTTCGTGCCGATCCTGTGCGGCTCGGCGTTCAAGAACAAGGGCGTCCAGCCGATGCTCGACGCCGTCGTCGACTTCCT
>JAOBWK010000022.1 GCA_025463305.1 Ilumatobacteraceae bacterium | reverse complement strand
AGTTCCTGCCGAGCCCCGGCAAGATCACCAAGCTCACCGTGCCCGACGGCTTCGGCGTGCGCTTCGACGGCGGCTACGAGGCCGGCGACGAGATCAGCCAGTACTACGACAACCTCGTCGGCAAGCTCATCATCTGGGGCAAGGACCGCGAGACCGCGATCGCCCGCACGGTCCGCGCGCTCAACGAGATGGTCGTCGAGGGCGTCGCCACCACGATCCCTGCCGACCTCGCCATCCTCAACCACGCCGACTTCCACGAGATGAAGCACTCCACCAAGTGGGTCGAGGAGGTGCTCGACCTCAGCGGCATCGCCGCCCCGGCGGCACCCGTGCCGGCCGAGGGTGACGAGTCCGGTCCTCTCGTGCAGCGCAACACCACGGTCGAGGTCAACGGCAAGCGCTTCGACGTCAAGATGTGGGTCCCCGAGGGTCAGGCCGTCGTGGCGTCCGGCAAGCCGGCGGCGAAGAAGCCGGCCCGTGCCGCGGCAGCAGCCGGTGCAGCGGGCGGCGGCAGCGGCGACGTCACCGCGCCGATGCAGGGCACGATCGTCAAGATCCTGGTCGAGGTCGGCCAGGAGGTCGAGGCCGGTCAGGCCGTCGTCGTGCTCGAGGCGATGAAGATGGAGAACCAGATCGCCGCCGAGAAGTCCGGCACGGTCAAGGAGATCAAGGTCGCCACCGGCGCCACCGTCGGCGCCGGCGACGTCGTCGTCGTCATCGCCTGACCCATCGCCGGCGGCGATCAGCCCTCGGTGTCGGCAGGGCGATCGACCAACGCGACGAGCTTCTTCGGGGCGAGCGCGCAGTAGCTGTCCGTCAGCAGCTCACGGACCTCGGCCCAGTCGGTCCGCTCGTCGAGCACCATGCCGACCACGTCGCGACCCCAATCACCACGGAAGTACGGATGGCCGGCGGCGCACAGCGCGTCGAACTCGTCGCCCTGCGACCGGAACGTCACGATGACCACATCGCGCGTGCGCACCCGTTGGGTCCGGCGGCGAATCCCGCCCTTGGCCAGCCCCATCACGTGGGCGAAGGTGCGCTGACGCACCCCCCAGCGAGTGCCCGTCCAGGCCGGCGCTTCCCACGCCTCCGGGAGCGAGGTGCAGATCGCGCGCAGCTCGGCGACGATGTCCAACGGGACGTCGAAGTACTGGTCCACCGTCGCATTGTGCTCGGCCAGCGCACCGCGCGCGGACGCGGGACGTCAGCGGGCGAGGATGACGATGGTGCCGGCGGCCTTGTCGTGCCAGCCACGGCGACGACGATCCCAGAAGGCACCGGCGTAGATCACCAGGCTGAGGAACTCCCCGACCGCCGGGATGACGCTCGCCGCGAGCGGGACGAGCGCACGGATGGCCGCCGACGACGGGGGTACCGGCCCGCCGGTGTCGACGCGGACCACTCGCGTGCCGAGCGCGAACTTGCCGACCGTGCGTCCCCATTGCGAGATCATCGCCAGCTCGTAGGTGAAGCCGACCACGACGACAGCGACGTTGATCGCGAACGCCTTGTCCGACAGATCGTCGGAGTTGCGCACGCCGATGAGCAGCGCGAACACCACGACCGGCACGAGGATGACCAACTGATCGAGGATCTGGCCGAGGACGCGGCGCCAGATCGGCGCGAGGGTGACCCCGACCGGCAGCCCGAGTGCCTCGTTCTGCCGGGCCTGTTCGACGTTGTCGCCGAGGCTCACTCGGCCGCCTCGGCGAGCGCCTCGGACAGGGCGGGGTGCACGAGCAGGCTCTCGACGATGTCGCTCACCTTGAGGTGCGCGGTGACGGCGAGGGCGATCACGCTGATCAGCTCGGCCGCGTGACGGCCGACGATGGAGCCACCGAGCACGACGCCCGTGGCCGGGTCGGACACGATCTTCACGAACCCGCGGGAGTCGTTGTTGATGAGCGCCTTCGGCGTGGCGCTGAACGGCACCTTGGTGACGCGGATCTTGCGACCCTCGGCGAAGGCCTCGGTCTCGGCCAGACCGACGTCGGCGATCTCCGGCTCGGTGAAGATGGCCGAAGCCGCCTTGTCGTAGTCGAGATGGCGGTGGGCCACCTTCTGCAAGCCCATCACGTGCTCGGCCACCTTGCGGCCCTGCATGCTCGCGACGGACGACAGCGGCAGCTTGCCGCTGACGTCGCCGGCTGCATAGATGTGGCCGATGTTGCTCTGGCAGTGGCGGTTGATCGTGACGTATCCGCCATCGGTCTCGACGCCGGCGACCTCGAGGCCCAGACCGTCGGTGTTGGGCACCGAGCCGATGGCCAGCACCGCATGGCTGCTGCGGACGATGCGCCCGTCGTCGCAGCTCACGACGACCTCGTCGCCGACCCGCTCGATCGACGTCGCGCGGGCGCCCTTGAGCAACCGGACGCCGCGCTTGAGGAAGTCGTCCTCGAGCACCGCGGCCACTTCGGGATCCTTGCTCGGCAGCACCTGCTGACGGCTCACGACGAGCGACACCGCCGCACCGAAGCTGGAGAACATGTGCACGAACTCCACGCCGGTGACGCCCGAGCCGACCACCGTCATGCTGGTCGGGAAGATCGAGGGCGGGTAGCAGTCGCGGGTGGTGAGGATCCGTTCGCCATCGGGGTGGCACCAGTCGGGGATCCGCGGTCGCGAGCCGGTGGCGATGAGGATCGCGTCGGCGTCGAGGACCTCGACCGACGTCGTGGTGGTGACCTCGATGCGGTTCGGGCCGAGCAGCCGCGCCGAACCCATGACCATCCGCACGTCCTGGCTCTCGAGCAACCGGGTGATGTTGCGGCCGAGGCGGCCCTTGATGTCGTCGATGCGCTCGGTGAGCGCCTCGATGTCGACCTCGACGGCCTGCTTCTCGAGGCCCATCCCACCGATCCGCCGGGTGAAGCTCATCGCCCCGCCCGTGGCGATCATCGTCTTGGAGGGGATGCAGTCCCACAGGTGCGCCGCACCACCGATGACATCGCGCTCGATCACCGTGACCTCGGCACCCAGACGAGCCGCGTGAGTGGCCGCTGCGTTGCCGGCGGGCCCACCGCCGATGATCACGAATTTGGTTGGCACGATCGCTGAGGCTACCGGCCAGGCCCAGTGACCACGGGCCTTTCAGTCGCCGCTGAACCCGTCGTCGGCCAGCATCGTCGCCCGCACCAACGGCATCCCCGCGTCGTCCACCGGGCGCGCCGAGCTGCTGTCCGTGCCCTTGGCGACGGGCAGGTTCGGGCAGAACCGCGACGGATACTGGTACTGGTCGCGCCGGGCGCCGACCCATTCGAAGTGCATGCCGTCGGGCGTCAGGAAGTCGCCGCCCCAAGCGAAGTTGTGCTTGCGGAAGATCCGCACGACGTCGCAGTCCATGTGCGGGGTGTTGCCCTGGCCGTTGGTGGAGGTGTTGGTGTCCAACGCCTGGGCCCACGCATGACGCGAGAGCACGCCGAGCGACCCGCTGATCCGGTTGAACCGTGGGTTGAAGCAACCGCCGTAGGTGTTCGCGTTCGCCACGTCGATCTGCGAGCCGAGCCCTGCCGCGGCCACCTCGTCGAGCGCCGCCATCAGATCGCCCTGGATCGCGAGGTTGCACTGCGCGCGGATCGGCACCGCCGAGCTGAGCAGCACCCGACCGGCCGGAAGGTGGGCGGCGGCCCAGTCGCCCGGCATCGTCACGCCAACGCCGTCGGCGTTCACCCGGTAGGCGAACTCACCGAGCTGGGCCTTGGTGACCGCCATGCTGATCTGCGTATCGGGATCGAACGGGTCCCAGCTGCGCCGGATCCGCACGTCGACGCGTGGCTCCAGCCCGAACCCCGTCATCGCCTGCTCGAGCGCGTCACGCGAGTCGAAGCCCCACAACAGGATCCGGGTGACCACGGTCGCGCCGAGCAGGTCCGCGTCGTCGGGGGTCATCAGGATCTCCGTGCCGCCGACGACATCGTCGGGAGCCACCATGCCGATCGTGAAGCGCACGGGCGTGCCGTCGGCAGCGAGCAGGTCGACGGTGTCGCCGGCCTGCGCACCGCGGAGGTCAGCGGTCGTCTTGCCCATCACGACGGCGCCCGTGGACAGCACCCCGGCGACGTCCTTGCCCATCAACGGGCCGACCGCGTTCAACGGCAGCGCGCTGATGCTCATCGGGTAGACGAACCCACCGGGCGGGATCTGCACCGGATCACCGTTCCGTCGCACGCCGGCCATCCCGACGCTGCTGCCGCGCCCGACGGCGAAGGCGCCGTGCACGGCCTGCACCGCGGAGATCGCCCGCGCCGCGACGTCGGGGTCGAGCGCCTGGGCCTTGTTGTAGATGTTGACGACGTCGGTGGTCGCCGGGACTGCGGTCGCCAGGACCGTGGCCGCGGCACCGGACGCGATCGTGTCGATCGGACCGTCGGCAGCCGCGCCGCCGAGCGACACCGCGAGGGTGGATGCGCCGATGAGCGCAGCGAACAGCCGTTTCATCGTGGTGGTCACGTTAGGACAGCTCGCGGCGCGGATGGCGGCACCCCGGATTGCACGCGGGACCCGCGAGGTCGATCCGATACCGTTGAACGTCTGTGAACGACACCCTGGAACCCCCTGACGACATCGACGTGCTGCTCTCCGGCAGCGGGCTCGCTGCCGAGAAGGCCAAGCGCCTCGCCAAGGTCGACGAGATCCGGGCTGCCGGGATCGAGCCATACCCGTACCGGTTCGATCGCACACACACCCTCGCCGAAGTCCGCACCGCCCACGGCGACATCGAGGCCGGCACCGAGACCGACGTGCACGTCGCCGTCGCCGGCCGGATGATGCTCAAGCGCGACACCGGCAAGCTGATCTTCGCGACGGTGCGCGACCGCAGCGACACGATCCAGCTCTTCATCTCCAAGGCCGTGGTCGGCGACGAGGCGTTCGCCGCCATCGCCGATCTCGACCTCGGCGACTGGGTCGGCGTCGAGGGCTCGGTCATGGCCACCCGCACCGGCGAGCTGAGCGTCAAGGTGCAGTCACTCGTGCTGCTCGCCAAGGCGATGCGGCCGCTGCCCGACAAGTGGAAGGGCCTCACCGACCCGGACACCCGGTTCCGCCAGCGCTACGCCGACCTCATCGTCAACGAGGATGCCCGCCGCGCGTTCCAGATCCGCCACGCGATGATCAGCAGCTTCCGGGCGACGTTGAGCGGCCACGGCTACATCGAGGTCGAGACGCCCGTGCTGCACATGGAGGCCGGCGGCGCGCACGCCCGTCCGTTCATCACCCACCACAACACCCTCGACCTCGATCTGTACCTGCGCATCGCGCTCGAGCTGCACCTCAAGCGGCTGATCGTCGGCGGCATGGAGCGGGTGTTCGAGATCGGTCGCATCTTCCGCAACGAGGGCATGAGCACCCGCCACAACCCTGAGTTCACGATGATGGAGTGCTACCAGGCGTTCGCCGACGTGAGCGACATCATCGCCCTCACCGAGGAGCTCATCACCAACGCGGCCCGCGATGCGTTGGGCACCACGACGATCGATCTCGATGGCGAGATGGTGGACCTCGCCAAGCCCTGGCGCCAGGTGCGGATGATCGACCTCGTCGCCGAGGCCACCGGCGTGGCGGTGCACCCGTCGCAGCCGGTCGAGGACCTGCGCGCCCTCGCGGCCACGCACGGCGTCTCGTGCGCACCGCGTTGGGGATCCGGCAAGATCATCGAAGAGCTGTTCGAGGCACTGTGCGAGCACACCCTCGTCCACCCGACGTTCGTCACCGGGCATCCGGTCGAGATCAGCCCGCTCGCCCGCGTCGATCGCAACGACCCGCACCTCACCGAGCGCTTCGAGCTGTTCATCGTCGGCCGCGAGTTCGCCAACGGCTACTCCGAGCTGAACGACCCGGTCGAGCAGCGGATGCGCTTCCAGGACGAGCAGGCGGCCAAGGACGCCGGCGACGACGAGGCCACCGGTGTCGACGAGGACTACCTGCGCGCGCTCGAGTACGGCATGCCCCCGACGGGCGGCCTCGGCGTCGGCATGGACCGCGTCGCGATGATGCTCGCTGGTGTGTCGTCGATCAAGGAGATCATCCTCTTCCCCACCCTGCGCCCCGAGGTCCTCTGACGCGCTGAGGGTGTGCCGGCATCGCCCTCGCCCTTCTGCGCGAGGGCAAACGCCGACGTCGCCGCTTGTCCTCGCGCCGAACCGGGTGGGCGCGCTCGACAGCCTCCGATGGTCCGGCGAGCCCGGCCACTACCATCGAGCACCGCCCGCCCGCCGACGAGGAGCACGACCGCGATGACCGACGCCGAGACCACCACGAACATCGCATGGGGCCGTGGTGTGGCCACCACTGCCGCGGACGGCACCGTGCTCGACACGTGGTTCCCGTACCTCGGCCTCGGCGCGCTGCCGGCCGCTGACGGCGAGGACGACCTCGCCGGACTCCACGGCCATGATGCGTTGCGCGACGTGACGGTCGGGCCCGTCTCGCTGGAGATCGACCTCGACGCCGCGCCCACCGACGCGAGCGATGTCTACCTCCGCCTGCACCTCCTGTCCGCCCGGCTGCGCCGGCCGCGCACGATCAACCTCGACGGTCAGTTCGGGCTGCTCGCCAACGTCGCCTGGACCAACCTCGGCCCGGTCGCGATCTCCGCGATCGATGCCGTGCGCATCACGGCCCGCATCGTCGGCACGCCGATCACGGTCTTCGGTGTCGACAAGTTCCCGCGCATGGTCGACTACGTCGTGCCGTCCGGTGTGCGCATCGCCGACGCCGATCGGGTACGCCTCGGGGCGCACCTCGCCGAGGGCACGACGGTGATGCACGAGGGCTTCTGCAACTTCAACGCCGGCACGCTCGGCACCTCGATGATCGAGGGCCGCATCAGTGCCGGCGTGGTCGTCGGCGACGGCAGCGACATCGGCGGTGGCGCGTCGATCATCGGCACGCTCTCCGGCGGCGGCAAGGAGCAGGTCACCATCGGAGAACGCTGCCTGCTCGGTGCCGAGGCAGGGATCGGGATCAGCCTCGGCGACGAGTGCGTGGTCGAGGCGGGCCTGTACGTCACCGCCGGCACGCTCGTGAAGCTGCCCGACGGCGAGGTCGTCAAGGCCCGCACGCTGAGCGGCGCCGGTGGGCTCCTGTACCGCCGCAACAGCCAGACGGGCGCCGTCGAGGCGCTGCCCCGCTCGGTCAAGTGGGATGGCCTGAACAGCATCCTGCACAAGAACTGAACGTCCGGCGGCGAGTCGCGCACCCCCCTGCGACAGTGGTCCCATGAGCCGGAGCAACCAGCAACGTCGCGCTGACATGAAGCGCCGAGCAGCACAGCAACGCCGCGCCACCACCGACCATCGGGACGATCCGTTCGCAGCGCTCAGCGTCGAACAGCTCGTCCTGGCGTCGCTGAACATCTTCGGCGACCGCTCCTACCCGCAGGGCAAGCTGCTCGAACTGGCGGCCTCCTTGAACGGTCGGGGCTCCCAACCGGAGCGCGTCCGCCAGGTCGGGCAGGTCATCGACCAGCTGCTCGATCGGCACCTCGACCGCCTGTTCGAGCACGGATGGCAGCCGGCCGACGTCGCCCATCACGTGAAGCGCTCGACCTCGCAGCGCTCCCAGCGCCTCGTCGTCGCCGCCATCGGCGTCCACGCCCGCAGGCACGGGGCCATCGACCGCGCGCCGCGCGTCTGGCTCGCCCAGCTCGACGACCTCGGGCTGCTCGACGCCGAGCGCACGACCATCGTCGGTGTGCGCAGCGAACCGTTCGCGGGATGGGCTCGCGCCGAACGTCTGCACGAGGACGACGCGACCCTCGGCGGCCTGCAGGTGCTGGCGGCCATGCAGGGCGTCAGCGCGCTCGGTCGCCTCGTCGACCCACCCTCGGCGTGGGGCGCCACCAACAAGGGCATGTTCGCCGCGCCCACGGTGTCGTCCGGCGAGGTCGACGCGAAGGCGCTGAAGCTGATCCGCAGCCTGCTCGCCAAGGCGGAGGCCACGAACTTCGAGGCCGAGGCCGCGACCTTCACGGCCAAGGCCCAGGAGCTGATGACCCGGCACTCCATCGACGCCGCCGTGCTGGCATCGGCCGCGAGAGGCCCTGGGATCGCGTTCGGCGTCGAGTCTCGCCGTGTGCACATCGACAACCCCTACGCCGACGAGAAGGCCGTGCTGCTGTCGATCATCGCCGACGTCAACGGCGCCCGCAGCGTCTGGTCGGCGCACGTCGGGTTCTGCACCGTGATGGGCATCCCCGTGGATCTCCAGCTCACCGACCTGCTGTTCACGTCGCTCCTCGTGCAGGCCACGAAGGCGTCGGCGGAAGCCACCAGATCGGATCGTCGGTTGAGCACACCGTCGTTCCGCCGGGCGTTCCTCACCGCGTACGCCGAGCGCGTCGGCGAGCGGCTCGAGACTGCGAAGCAGCACACCGCACACGCGGCAGAGACCGACTACGGCGACGCCTTGCTGCCCATCCTGGCCAGTCGCCAAGCGGCTGTCGACGCAGCGTTCACGGAGGCGTTCCCGCAGACCGAGCAGATGCGCAGCCGCAGCTACAACGCGGCCGGTTGGTACGCCGGCCGGGCGGCTGCCGATCTCGCCAACCTCGGCGCCGGCGGGGCGATCACCAGCGGCTGAACTTGCGGGTCAGCCCGGTGGGCGGCCAACCTGTCCGGATGCCATCGAGGATCGAACGACTGATCGCGGCGAACCATGCGTATGCCGAGGCCCGCTCCAAGATCACCGAGGCCCGGCCCAGCCAGAGCCTCGCCGTGGTCACGTGCATGGATGCCCGCATCGACGTGTTCGCCGCGCTCGGCCTGCACCTCGGTGAGGCGCACGTGCTCCGCAACGCCGGCGGCCGGATCACCGACGACGTGTTGCGCAGCCTCGCCCTGTCCACCCACGTCCTGGGTGTCGACACCGTCGTCGTGATGCAGCACACCAAGTGCGGTCTCGCCGGGGTCACCGACGAGGAGCTTCGCGCCTTCACGGGTGCCGACCTCGGGTTCTTCCCCATCGACGATCACATGGCGGCGCTGCAGGAAGACATCGACACGCTGACGACCACGCCGTACCTGAAGCCACTGCGGCTCATCTCCGGGTTCGTGTTCGACGTCGAGACCGGTGAGCTCGCCGAGCTGATCCGCTGGGAGCGCGACGCGACCTGACGGCCACGAACCGGCCTGACATTCAGTCGGCCGCGGCGATGACCGCGATCTCGATCCGCCAGTTCGGGCGGGCGAGCGCCGGCACGGCGAGCAGCGTGCTCGCGACACGATGGCCGCCGAGGACGCGATCGCGCACGGCCATCACGTCGGGCAGCGGCTCGCCGTCGATCACGTAGGTGGTGATCGACACGATGTCCGTCACGGTCATCGACGCCTCGGTGAGGATGGCGACGATGTTCGCCCACACCGCCTCGGTCTGCTCGTGCAGGCTCTGCGGCACCGAGCCGTCCGGCAGGGTCGGCACCACGCCGGACATGTGCAACGTGCGCGACGGGTTGGTGACGAGGATCGCATGCGCGTAGTTGGCCGCCGGTGGCGCGATCGAGTGCGGCGAGATCTCTGTGTGCATGTCCGATGATCGCACATGGTCGGCCCGGTGGGCCGTCCGCATCCTCCGCGTCCGGACGGATCCGGACACGGGCGTAGGCTGATCACATGACCGTCACCGACAACGGAACACGCACCATCGACGGCGTCGAACTGACCCCCAAGCAGGTCTCGTTCGAGCTGGCACCGCAGGTCTTCGAGACCGTGGAGGAGGAGCGCCTCGAACGCAAGCAGAAGCTGGCCGGCGCGCTGCGCATCTTCGGCCGCCTCGGCTTCGGAGAAGGCGTCGCCGGGCACATCACCGTGCGCGACCCCGAGTTCCCCGACTGCTTCTGGGTCAACCCGTTCGGCAAGAGCTTCCGGCACATGCGCGTCAGCGACCTGATCCTCGTCAACCACTCCGGCGACGTCGTCTACGGCGAGCGTCCGGTGAACCGCGCCGCGTTCGTGATCCACGCCGCGATCCACGAGGCCCGCCCCGACATCGTCGCCGCCGCGCACAGCCACTCGCCGTACGGCAAGTCGTTCAGCTCGCTCGGCATCCCACTGGACCCGATCACCCAGGACTCGTGCATCTTCTACCAGGACCACACCGTCATCGCGGAACAGGGTGGCGCCGTGGTGTTCGAGATCGAGGCCGGCAAGGAGCTGGCCAGCAAGTTCCCGACGGGCAAGGCCGCGATCCATCGCAACCACGGGCTGTTCACCGTCGGCCAGACCGTCGACGAGGCCGCGTTCTGGTTCGTCAGCATGGAACGCAGCTGTCAGGCCCAGCTCCACGCGATGGCCGCGGGCACACCGCACCTGATCAAGCACGAAGACGCCGAGTACACCCAGAAGATGACCGGCTTCCCGGCCGCCGGCTGGCTGAGCTTCTCACCGCTGTGGCAGGAGATCTGTCGCACCGATCCCGATCTCTTCGACTGACCGGCAGTCGTTGACCGAGGTCGCCGCTCCGCAACAGAGCCCGCCCGCCGACCGATCCGGAGGCTTCTCCCCCGAGGCGATCTTCGTCCTCAGCGGCATCTCCCAGAACATCGGGTCGATCCTCGCCAAGTCGTTGTTCGGCGAGGTCGAGCCCGCCACGGTGGCCTGGATCCGCGTCTCGTTCGCCGCCATCGTGCTGCTCGCCCTCACCTGGCGGAAGTGGTGGCCGAGTCGCGGCGGCGCGCGGAGCGACGCCCATCGCCCGTGGACGCGTGCCGACTTCGGGGCGAGCGCGATCTTCGGGATCTCGATCGCGCTGATGAACCTGTTCTTCTACCTCGCCATCGATCGGCTCGAGCTGGGCAAGGGGCTCACCATCGAGTTCATCGGCCCGATCGCCGTCGCGGCCACGCGGCAGCGCACTCGCCGCAACGCGATCGCCGTGACGCTCGCGGTGATCGGCGTCTGCCTGCTCTCCGGTGTCGAGATCGGCGGCAACACGCTCGGCCTCATGTACATCCTCTGTGCATCGGCGATGTGGGCGACCTACATCGTGCTCGGCTCGAAGGTGGCCCGCCAGGAGCGCGGGCTCGCCGGGCTGGGCGTCGGGCTGATCTTCGGCGCGATCGTGCTCGCCCCGTTCGGCGCACCGTCGAGCGGGGCCGTGTTCTCGGCGCCGCGATTGCTCGTGCTGTGCTGCACCGTCGGCCTGCTCAACTCGGTGATCGGCTACAGCCTCGACCAGCACGTGCTGCGTCGCATCCCGACCCACCGCTTCGCACTGCTGCTCGCGCTCCTGCCGGTGAGCGCGTCGTTCATCGCGTTCATCGCGCTCGACGAACGCCCGAGCGCGCTCGATGTCGTCGGCATCGCGTTCGTGCTCGCCGGCGTGGTCTACCAGCAGCAGCGCGAGACGCCGCCGCAGCCGATCATGGTGCCTGCAGAGCCGGAGTGATGCCGAGGCTGGCGGCGAGCACGGGCTTGCGCAGCTTCCACACGAACCCGTCGTAGAGGATGTGCAGGGCGCCGAAGAACAGGATCGCGTAGCCGTAGGTGCGGCCGTCGCCGAGCGAGAGGGTGACGATCATCAGCGCCGCGATCACGGCGAAGTAGGCGACGTACAGCCCCACCCGGCGGCGCGGCGTGGCCGTCACCTTGGCGATCGTGCTGTCGTCGCCGCTGCTCGACCGGCGGCGCAGCGAGCTGTGCACGATGCCGAAGTACTCGATCGCATGCGCGGCGACGTAGCCGGCGATGCCCGCGAGCGGATCGATCATCACGGCGACGACGAGGCCGAGCGTGCCCGCGGCGTAGATCCACTTCGCCCGACGGCCGATCGAGGGCGGGCGGCCGGACTCGGCGCGCACCCAGCGGACGGCCATCACGACCGACACGACGGCGCCGATCCAGAACACCGGCATCAGCACGTGGCTGACCGAGTGGAGGATGTCGAGGCTGCGCTTGTTCGTGCCGCCGATGCCGAGCTTGGCGGCGACGGCGTTGAGGTCGACGTAGGCACCGAGGAACAGCAACGCGGTGACGAGCCAGGTGATGAGCATCGGCTTCTCCAGCCGGCCGTGGTCATCGCCGGCCTTGCGGCCGTAGATGCGCAGCACGCCGTAGCGCTGCATCAGGGTGTGCTCGGCGTTCCACAGCCCGGCCATCAGCGCCACCACGGTGAGGCTCACGTTCAGGCCGATCGCGATGAGCGCGATCGCGACGAACGGCGTCCAGGTGTAGAAGCGGCGGTGCGCCTCGCGCTGGGCACGGTCGGCGTAGACCAGGCCGAGGGTGAGCGGCTGGTGGGCGAAGCTGATCAGGAAGATGATGCCCATCAGCGCCTGGGTGCGGGTGATGTTCGACTCGAAGGCGTGCATCAGCAGGGCGATCGGCAGCCAGCACCAGCCCAGCAGCACATCGGCCAGTGGCCCGTGCACCCACGGCAGGCTCGACCGGGACGGGGCGCCCGAAGCGCTCACCGAGGAGGTGGCCGAGTGGGTGGAGGGGGCCGTCGTCCGCGTCAGCATCGGGAGCGACATTACAGCGGGCGCCTCCGGCGATGTGGTGCGCAACGGGGCTGGCTACCGTCGGGCCATGACCGCGAGCGAGCGCCCGCCATCCGTCGAACCGTTCCTGCGTGGATCGGCCTGGCCGGCCGGCGCTGGTGCGACCTATCCGCGGGCCGATCCCACGGATGTCGGCCGGCTGCCGAACGACACGTGGGGCACTGCGTGCCTGTCCGTCGGCGTTCGGCTGGAGATCGCCGGCGACGCCCAGGCCGTCGACGTCGGGTACACCACGGCCACTGACGACCTCGGTTACCGCGGTCCGGGGGCCGGCACCACGTTCACGGTCTGGTCGGCCGGGGCGCTCGTCGACGAGCAGCCGGCGGTGCTCGGTCGGGGCGTCGCCCGGTTGCGGCTCTGCGCCGCCGGTGATCGTTCGATCGTGTACCTGCCCGAGGGGATGCGCCCCAGCATCGAGTCGCTCACCGCCATCGGCGGATCGATCGAGCCCGCCCCGGTCCAGCCGCGCTGGATCGCCCACGGCGATTCGATCGCCGAGGGTTGGATCGCCGATGGGCCGGCAGGAGCATGGCCGGCCGTCGCCGGGCGGGCGAACGAGCTCGACGTCGTCAACCTCGGCTACGCCGGCTCGGCGCGGGGCGAGCTGGTGACGGCCATCCAGATCGCCGCGCTCGAGGGTGTCGACGTGATCTCGATCACCCACGGCACGAACTGCTGGAGCCGCATCCCCCACTCCGTCGACCAGATGGCCGCGAACACCGAAGCCTTCGTCCGCGTCGTGCGCGCCGGCCATCCCGGCGTGCCCATCGTGGTCGCGTCACCGATCGTGCGGCCCGACGGCGAGGCCACGCCGAACATCCTCGGCGCCACCCACGCCGACATCCGCGAAGCGATGGAGGGCGTCGTGCGCGCGCTGATCGACGCCGGCGATGCGTTGCTGACGCTGGTGCCCGGCCGCGACGTGGTCGACGCCGCGCTGCTCGGCGACGGCGTGCACCCGAACGCCGAGGGCCACCGCGTGCTCGCCGAGGTCTTCGGCGGCGCGGTGGCCGCTGCGCTCAGGGCTCCACGCTGATCACCCGTCGGCGTCGGCCGGCTCCTCCGAGGCTTCCTCCGGGGTGAACGGCTTGGGGCCGCCGTGCGGGAAGCGCGACTGCGTGCCACCGTCGACCACCAGGTTCTGACCGGTCATGAAGCCGGCCAGATCGGACACGAGGAACACCAGCGGGCCGGCGATCTCGTCGGGCGTGCCCCAACGGGCCATCGGCACACCGTCTGCGGCGACGATCGCGTTCATGTCCGTGACGCCCCGCTCGGTGAACCCGGCGACGACGCGCGGCGTGGCGATGATGTCGGGCGCGACCGAGTTGACCCGGATGCCGTGCACCGCCCACTCGTTGGCCATGCTGCGCGCGAGGGCGATCGCACCGGCCTTCGCCGCACCGTAGGCGGCATGGTTCGGCGCGCCGAAGATGCCGCTGATCGAGGTCACCAGCGCGAGCCGACCGCCGTGGCCGTCGGCGATCATGTGCTTCGCGGCCGCCCGTCCGACGAACAGGTGATGGGTGAGGTTGCTGCGCAGGTCGCTCTCCCACATCGCCAGGTCCATGCTCAGCAGATCGGACCACGACGCGACGCCGACGATGTTCACCACGGCGAGCAGACCGCCCAGCGCAGCGTGGGCGTCGTCCACGACGCGCTGGGCGTCGTCCGGATCGGTGACGTCGCCGGCGATGCTCACCGACTGCACGCCGAGCGCGGCGACCTCGGCCGACACCTCGGCGGCACGCCCGGCGTCGAGATCGGCGACCGCGACGTTCGCGCCGACGGTGCCGAGCAGCAGCGCGGTCGCGCGACCGATGCCCGACCCACCGCCGACGACGAGCACGGGCTTGCCGCGCAGGCCGAACACGTCGATCGCGGAGCTGGTTGCAGAGAGGTTCGTCATGGCATGTGCACTCCACCGTTGGGGCGAAGGACTTCGCCGGTCATGAACTTCGAGGCATCGCAGGCGAGGTACAGCATCGCGTAGGCGATGTCGGACGGCGTGCCGATGGTGGCCAGCGGCGACTGCGCGGCCCGCACGCCGACGGCGGCAGTGCGCTTGGTGTCGTCGATCTCGCCGTCGGCACCGGTCCAGGCGCGCTGGGTCATCGGTGTGTCGATGAACCCCGGCGCCACGGTGTTGCAGCGCACACCGTACGGGCCCATCTCCGTCGCGACGATCCGGCCGAGCTGGATCACGCCGGCCTTCGACGTGCCGTACGCGGCGAGCGTCGGAGCGGGCATCTCGCCGCCCGCCGACGCGACGTTGATGATCGAGCCACGCTTGGCCGCCTTCATCACCCGGCTCGCCGCGGCGCAGCCCCAGATCACGCCCTTCAGGTTGACCCCGAGCACCGCGTCGAGATCGGCTTCGGTGAGGTCCATCACCAGACCGTTGCGGATGATGCCGGCGACGTTGGCCCAGACGTCGATGCGTCCGCCGCTGCGCACGGCGGTGCGAGCGAGATCGTCGACCGCGTCCTTGTGCGACACGTCGGTGGGTGCGACCACGGCCGTCGAACCGACCGCCTCGATCAGCGCAGCCGTCTCGGCGAGGTTGGCCTCGACGACGTCGGCGATCACGACGGTGGCGCCGGCCTGCGCGAACGTGATCGCGGTCTGGCGGCCGATGCCCGTGCCGGCACCGGTGACGACGGCGGTGCGGCCGTCGAGCGAGAACGCCGCGACCAGGTCGTCGTGCAACGGTCGGGTCGTTCGTTTGGCTGCGTCGCGCAGCCCGGAGATCATGTCCATCCCGTGCCGCCCGTCAGACGCGTGCGGTGGCGTCGACTCGGTGGCCGCGGGCCTCGAGCTTCGGGATCACCTGGGTGGCGAGCAGCTCGAGGCTGTGCATGACCTTCTCGTGGGGCAGGTCGCCGAACTGCACGTAGCACAGCAGCTGATCGACGCCGACCTCGTCGTAGCGGATGATCTTCTCGAGGCACTCCTCGGGCGTCCCGATGATGATCATGTCCTGCTCCTGGTAGTGCTGGACCGGCACCGTGCCGTCGATCACCGGCTGCAGCAGCGGGAAGACGGCCTGCTGCTCGGCCTCGCTCAGCATCGGCAGCTCCCAGCGCAGGGTGAACTCGGCGAGGTGCTTGTACCACCAGTTCACCGACTCCCACAGCCCGTACGCGGCGGCCTCGTCGGCGTCGTCGTAAGCGTGGACGAGGGTGTAGGCGCCGACGCGGTCGTTGCGCACGCGCGTCAGCATGTCCTGCTCGCGGGCCATGGACTGTGCGCTGCGGTAGGCCTGGATGATCTCGGCCATCTTCTCGACCGGCTGGAGCAGCGCGAACGACAGCAGGCCGAGCCCGAGCTCGCCGGCGCTGACGGCGCTCGTGGCACTCGCCGCGGCCTGCCACACCGGCGGGTGCGGATCCTGGAACGGCTTCGGCGTCTGCATCCGCTCCGGGAACGAGATGTTCTCGCTGTCCCACGAGAACGTCTCGTTCTCCCACATGCCGACGACGATCTCGATCGCCTCCCGCCACTGGTCGCGCGAGCGGTCGTCGGTCGGCACGCCGAACGCGGCCTGCTCCATCGGCGTCGAGCGGCCGGTGCCCCACTCGACCCGGCCGTGGCTGAGCACGTCGACCGTCGCCACCTTCTCGGCGACGCGCGCCGGATGGATGAAGCCGAACGGCATCAGGGTGACACCGAAGCCCAGCTTGATCTGCTGGGTGCTGAGCGCGAGCCCGCCGAGGATCGCCTCAGAGCACGACGACGCGGACCGGCCGTCGCGGAAGTGGTGCTCGACGCACCACACCGTGTTGAAGCCGAGGCGATCGGCGAGCTGGATCTCGGCGATCGCCTCGTCGTACGTGCGCTGCTCGGCCTCGCGCTGGCCGTACGGGTGCGGCTTGCTCCACGGCTTGATCTTCGGTTGGAACTCGTACAGCAGATCGAGCTTCATGGGAACCCCTTTTGCAATGTCGAAAGATTCTTTGTAATGTGCGAGCAACCTATGTCGCGCCCAGCCCTCGCCGCCAACCGTGCGATCGCGGTGCTGAACTTCCTCGCCGCCCATCCCGACGAGTCGTTCACCCTCTCGGACCTCGCCGAGCGACTCGACATCAACCTCGCGTCGGCCCACGCGCTGCTGACCGTGCTCGACGACGCCGGATACATCAGCCGTCACCCTCGGTTGCGCACGTTCACGCTCGGGCCGTCGGTGATCGCGCTCGGCAGTGCGGCGCTCGAACGGCACCCAGCGGTGGACCTCGCCCGCGACGCGGCCCGCGAGCTGTCGGCCGAGGTCGATCTCGAGGTGGCCGTCACCGCCGTGGCCGGCGACGACATCGTGTTCCTGGCCCGCGCCGGTGCGCACCGTGCCCGGGGCATCGCCGTGCACGTCGGCCAACGGGTGCCGCTGGTGCCGCCGCTCGGCGCGGTGTTCATGGCCTGGGCCGATGCGTCGCGCATTGCGCACTGGCTCGACGAGACACCGGCAGCACACGCGTCGCGCGAACGGCTCGACGCGGTGCTCGAGGGCGTTCGCGCCCGGGGCTACTCGGTCGCGCTCGAGCTCGATCTGCGCCGCGGGCTCGGCGACGCGCTCGATTCGCTCGCCGACGCCCCGGTCGACGCCGGCCTGCGCGGCACGATCGACGACCTCGTCCTCGCCCTCAACGAGCGCGAGTACCAGGTGTCGGACCTCGACGCGGGACGGGCCTACGACGTCTCGATGATCGCCGCGCCCGTGTTCGGCGCCGACGGCGAGCACGTGGTGGCGCTCACCCTCCTCGGCTTCGAGCCCGGCCTCACCCCCGACCAGGTCGCCGAGTACGGCGTCCGTGTCCGTGACGCCGGGTTGGTCGTCACCAAACAGAGCCGGGGGCGGATCCCCCGCTGAGCGGTCCGGGCTGATCGCTCAATCGGTGGTGCGCCGGCGCAGCAGCGTGCTCGCGATCGGTGCGCAGATCGCGACGATCAACGCGCAGCCGGCTGAGCGGCTCACATCCACCCACGATGTCACGAGATGTCAGCGGCTCGCTGACATCTGGTGACATCGTCAGGTCGATCGGGTCAGTGCGACGTCCAGGGGGCGCAGAGGCCGTCGAGGTCGCGGACCTCGATCTGGTCGCGGTTCTCGTAGGTGACCCAGTTGTTCGGGTCGCGGCGCAGGTTGAACGTGCGGAAGCTCATGTCGGTCGTGTCGATCGACAGGATGCGGCCGGACAGGCCCTCGCCGATGTTCAGCAGCAGCTTGATGACCTCGAGTGCCTGGATGCTGCCGACGATGCCGGGGAGCACGCCGAGCACACCGGCTTCGGCGCAGCTCGGGGCGAGCTCGGCGGGCGGGGCCTCGGGCACCATGTCGCGGTAGGTCGGGCCGTGCTTGGGATCGAACACGCTGACCATGCCCTCGAACCGGAAGATGCTGCCGTGCACCACGGGGATGCCGAGCTTCACGGATGCGTCGTTGAGCAGGTAGCGGCTCGGGAAGTTGTCGGCACCATCGACGATGACGTCGTAGTCCTTGATGATCTCGAGGATGTTGCTGGCGTCGAGGCGGGTGTCGTAGGTGACGACGTCGACGTCGGGGTTGAGCATCGTCAGCGTCTTCTTCGCACTGTCGACCTTGCGATCGCCGATGCGGTCGATGTTGTGCAGGATCTGGCGCTGCAGGTTCGAGGCGTCGACCTCGTCCATGTCGACGATGCCGATCGTGCCGACGCCGGCGGCGGCCAGGTAGAGCGCGGACGGCGAACCGAGGCCGCCGGCGCCGAGCATGAGCACCTTGCTGGCGAGCAGCTTGGCCTGACCCTCGGTGCCGACCTCGGGCAACAGCAGGTGGCGGCCGTAGCGGTCGCGCTGCTCGGCGGTGAGCACGACGGGCTTCTTCCAGTCGCGGCCCTCGTCCTTCCACTTGCCGAAGCCACCGGCCATCGACACGACATCGGTGTAGCCGAGGTCCTGCAGCGTCTTCGCCGCGAACGCCGAGCGCACGCCGCCCGCGCAGTACGCGATGACAGGCGCCGCCTTGTCGGCGACGCGGTTCTCGATCTGGGCCTCGAGGTGGCCGCGCGGGATGTGGATGACGCCAGGGATCGCGCCCTGGTCGAACTCGTCCGGCTCGCGCACGTCGAGCACGGTCAGCGGGGTGCCGTTGGCCGCGGCCTCGGCAATGCGGGATTCTGCGGTGGCGGTGTCGATCTCGGTGATCTCCGCCTTGGCATTGGAGAGCAGGTCGCGAAACGTGGGCATACCGAAAGGCTACCCAACGGGTCGGGTATCCGGCGCGCCGTCAGGCGGCTGATCGAGGACCGTGACGAGCTCGCTCAGCAGGTCGCTGATCGAGCCGCGCACCACGACATCGGCCTGGTGGTCGAGCGACGTCGGCTCGCCGTTCACGATGACGATGCTGGCCCCGGCGCGCTTGGCGCGCGGCACCATGCTGGCCACCGGATACACCTGCAGCGAGGTGCCGATGGCGAGCAGCACATCGCACCGATCCGCCGCGCCGAGGGCACGTGCGATCACGGCCTCGTCGAGGTTCTGACCGAAGCTGATCGTGTCGCTCTTGAGGATCCCGCCGCAGATCTCGCACGGCGGGTCCGGCTCACCGGCACGCACGCGCTCGAGCGCCTCCTCCATCGGACGGCGGTCGTCGCAGCTCCAACAGCGCGTCCAGTGCATCGTGCCGTGCACCTCGACCACCGTGGCCGGATCGCTGCCGGCGCGCTGATGGAGACCATCGACGTTCTGGGTCACCAGCGCGACGACGTGTCGCCGATTCGCCAGCTCGACGAGCGCTCGGTGCCCGGCGTTGGGCTCGCGCGTGTGCACCGAGTTGGACAGGCGGTTCTGCCACGCGAAGCGCCGCACCTCGGCGTCACCGAGGTAGTGCTGCAGCGTCGCCGCCTTCTCCGCCTCCGGGTTCTTGGTCCACAGCCCGTTCGGGCCGCGGAAGTCGGGGATGCCGGAGTCGGTCGAGATGCCCGCACCCGTGAGCACGGCGATCGCCGTCGCGGCGCCGAGGATGGCTGCGGCACGATCGACATCCGCGTTCACCGCTGGATGGTCCACGGTCCCGATCTCAGATCAGGATCGCATCGACGACGCGCACACCACCGTCCACCGGCTCGAGCCCGAGCGACGGCGGGGTCTGGAGCGCGAGCGGCTCGACGAACTCACCGCGATCGTTGCGGGCCTCGATCGTGACGAGGATGTCGGCGCCGTCGGCCCGGACGCGCAGCGAGATCGTGTCGGAGCGGCGCACCACGGAGGCGAGCAGCTCCTGCGTGGCGCGCAGGGTGATCAGCGAGCCGGCAGCCGTGACGTTCGGCGGCAGCTCGGCGTCGAGGGCGACGATGGTGCCCACCTCTTCGCGGATCGCGTCGAGCTCGACGTGCAGCGCTTGGATCAGCGGGTTGGTGGAGCCGTTCAGCTTGCGGTCGGGGCCGATGGCCACGCTCAGCTTCCAGCGGCGTTCGCTGCGAGCGCGCTCGAGGGCCCACAGCACGTGCGGATCCACACCGATCGCCGAGGCCTCGGCGGCGCGCTGGTCGGCCGCCGCGGCGCGCGCTGCCGCAGCGAGCGCCTCGGCGTTGGCCCGCTCGGCCTCGACCTTGGACTGGCCGACCGCGGCCTCCGCGATCGCCGCAGCCTGGCGGGCCTTGGCCCGCTCGTCGTCCGCCATCGCCCTCGCCTGTTCGGCGCGCAGCCGGTCGGCGTCGGCCTTGGCCTTGGCCTCCTCGGCCTGCAGGCGTTCGGCCTCGGCCTGGGCGGCGGCCTGGGCAGCGGCCTCGGCACGCTCACCGGCCTCGGCGCGCAGTCGCTCGGCACGCTCGAGGGCGACGCCCTTGGCGGCGAGCTCGCGTGACCGGGTGGCCACGACCTCCTCGGCCTCCAGCACGAGGGCACGTTGCTGCTTGAGGCGCGACACCATGATCACGGCGACGACGATCGCCACGATCAACACCACTCCCAAGCCCACCAGCACGACGACCACGGCACGACCTTAGTGAATTCTGCGGGATGGCACCTCGCCGACTCCAGTGCGTGGATGGTGCCGAGACACGGTCGAGATCACATGCCTGTCGCGATCCGGCAGCGGTTTTCCACTTCGGCGAACCGGGAGCACCCAGTGAGGCGTTCGCCCTCCCCCGCGTCGTCCCTGCCCGCCAGGAGGTCTCCATGCTGCTCGCCCCACTGTCACCCACGCTCATCGTCGTCCCGTGGCACGATCCGGTCGTCGAGGCCGTCGGCTACGACGCCCGTAGCGCGTACGTCGAGCTGTTCTGGCTCGGCATCCTCGGCCCGACATCGACGTGGCTGCTGCGTCGGTTGGTGACCGGGCTCGACGCCTACCCCGACGGCTACGAGCTCGACCTCGCGGAGACGGCGAACGCGCTCGGCCTGTCGCTGACGGCCGGCGTGCACAGCCCGTTCGGCAAGGCGCTCAACCGTTGCATCATGTTCGGCGTCGCTCACGAGAGCGCTCGCGGCATCGCCGTGCGCCGTCAGATCCCGCCGCTCGCGCTCCGCCAGCTGCGCAAGCTGCCGCCGCACCTGCAGGCCGCGCACGTCGAGTGGATGCAGCGCCGCACGGTCGACGAGGCAGGCCTGGCGCGCGCGATCGAGCTCGCGGCCACGATGATCCGCCTCGGCGACGAGCCGCACCAGCTCGAGCGGCAGCTGCTGTCGGTCGGCGTGCCACCGCACGCCGCCGTCGAGGCGGTGCGCCAGTGCGTGCCCGCTGCCGGCTGACCGGCCGCCGGGCCGGGTCGAGCGGGCGTCAGCTCAGGGGCTTGAAGTTGGTGACGAGGTCGATCATCAACCGCGTGCCGTAGCCGGTGGCACCCTTGGCCAGCCAGCCGTCGTCGCCGTCCATCTTCATCGTGCCGGCCATGTCGATGTGCGCCCAGGGCACGTTCGCCGTGAACTCGTTGAGGAACAGCGACGCGGTGATCGTGCCGGCCATCGGGCCGCCGATGTTGCGCATGTCGGCGACGTGGCTGTCGAGCAGCTTGCGGTACTCCTTGGCAAGTGGCAGCTGCCATGTCGGCTCGTCGACCTGCGCGCCGGAGGCACGGACCTGGTCGACCCAGGCCTGGTTGTTGCCGAGCACGCCCGCCATCCGGTCGCCGAGCGCGCCGATGACCGCGCCGGTCAGCGTGCAGATGTCGACCATCGCGTCGGGCTTGGACTCGGCGCCGAGCGACAGGCCGTCGGCGAGGATCAACCGGCCCTCGGCGTCGGTGTTGTGGATCTCCACCGTCTTGCCGTTGCGCATCGTGAGCACGTCGCCGAGCTTGAGCGCGCTGCCCGACGGCATGTTGTCGGTGCACATCAGGTAGCCCGTGACGGCGGTGGTGCAGCCGAGCGCCGGCAGTGCGCCGAGGGTGGCGAGCACGGCAGCCGCGCCGCTCATGTCCATCTTCATCGAGGCGTGCGAGGGATCGCTCGGCTTGAGGCTGATGCCGCCCGAGTCGTAGGTGACACCCTTGCCGACGAGCACGACGTGGCCGGTGGCCTTGCCGGCCGACTTCGGCGGCGTGTAGGTGAGCCGCACCATGCGCGGCGGCTCGACGCTGCCGGCGTTGACGCCGACGATGCCGCCGCAGCCCATCGCCTTCAGCTGATCCTTGTTGAACACCTCGACGCCGATGCCGGCCGAGGTGGCGATCTCGACGGCCTTGTCGGCGAGGATGCGCGCCGTCATGTACGCCGGCGGCGTGTTGGCGAGGTCGCGAGCGAGCGTGGCTGCGCCCGCCGTGGCGACGCCGCGGTCGGCGCCGGTCTGCACTCCGGCCGATCGACCGGACTTGGCGATCAGCGCCAGCGACGTGGCCGGCGAGCCGGTCTTGTCGTTCTTCAACCCGACGAAGCGGTAGTTCGCCAACGTCACGCCCTCGACCACGGCCTGCCCGGCGACGACGGCGTCGACACCGTCGAGGTCGGCGAGCGTGGTGGCCAACCGGGCCCGCTTGCCGGCGGCCCGGGCGAACGACGCGGCGGCGCTGCGCAGGCCGTTCGCGGTGAGCTCAGCGGGCTTGCCGATGCCGATCGCGATCACCGTCGGACCGGTGGCCGACGGGATCACCAGCGTCTGTCCGGCCGAGCCCTCGAACCCGTTCGCGGCGAGCGCGGCGCGGGTGAGACCGATCGACTTGGGCACGGCGCCGGTCGACCCGACGGGCACGCCGACGGCATCGGACGCGGCAGGCGCGGAACGGACGACTTCGATGGTGAGGCTCACGGATGGCTCCTTGGACGATGACGGAGTCGAGGATACGGGGATTCGGCGCCGCGCTCCGGTTCACTCGTCAGCCACACCCGCACCACACCCGCACCGTGGCCCCGATGTGCATTCACACCCGCCTCTTACGGACGCGACGTTGCCGATTTACTTGAATGCGCAAGAATGTGGCGATCCCGAACGGGAGGCACGACGTATGGAGACATCATGAAGAACAGACTCTGGCTCAAGATCGTGATCGGTGTGGTGGTCCTCGCGATCATCGGTGCGGTCGGCGTGCCGTTCGTCTACATCCACTTCATCAAGGACGACGCGCCGAAGACCGTCGAGCAGCAGGGCCTGCCGACTCGGTCCAGCGACGCCGCGACGACGATCGTCACGACGGCCGGCTCGACCGCGAGCACCACCGCGGCGACCACGGCCCCCGACGCGAGCACGGACGCGACCACGCCAGCCTCGACCGCGTCGACGACCGCAGCGACGACCGCGGCCTCCACGAGTGGCTCGACCGCTGCTGCCACCGGTGCCGGCGACGTCTACGCCCTGACGATGTCATCCGACGTCACCAAGAACTACGTCGGCTACCGCGTCACCGAGAACCTGTTCGGCCAGGACACCGAGGGCGTGGGTCGCACGACGAAGGTCACCGGCTCGCTGACCCTCGACGGCTCGGCGATCACCGCGGCCACCTTCACGGTGGACATGACGACGCTGAAGTCGGACTCTGACAACCGCGACGGCAAGTTCAAGGGCGAGATCATGGAGACGTCGACCTACCCGACGGCGACGTTCACGATCACCCAGCCCATCGACCTCGGCACCGTTCCCGCCGACGGCACCCAGATCACCGCCTCGGCCACCGGCGACCTGACCCTGCACGGCGTGACCAAGTCGATCACCCTCGAGGTCAAGGCACAGCGCAACGGCGACATCATCGACGTGCTCGGCACCACGAACGTGAAGTTCGCGGACTACAAGATCGACAACCCGTCCAACGGGGCCGTCACCACCGCCGACAACGGCACGATCGAGTTCCTGCTGACGTTCACCAAGTCCTGACGATCGCTGGTCAGTCGACGGCGGTGGCGCCGGAGCGCTGGTTGCGCTCCCAGGCGGCCGACAGCGCGGCGTACTTGCCGCCGAGCGCGACGAGCTCGTCGTGGCTGCCGAGCTCTGCCAACCCTCCGGCGTCGACGACGGCGATCCGGTCGGCGCGCCGCACGGTTGACAGCCGGTGCGCCACCACGATCACGGTGCGGTTCAGCATCAAGGATTCCAAGGCGTGCTCGACCTCGGCCTCGGTGCCGGGGTCGAGGTTCGAGGTGGCCTCGTCGAGCACGAGCACGGCCGGGTCGACGAGCGCGGCGCGGGCCAACGCGATCAGCTGCCGCTCACCCGCCGACAGACGCGAGCCGCGCTCGCGGACCTCGGTGTCGAGGCCGTCGGCGAAGGCGGTGAAGTGCTCGAGGACGCCGATCGCCGCGAGCGATCCGGCGATCTCCGCGTCGGTGGCCGACGGTCGAGCGATCGCCAGGTTGTCGCGGATGGTACCGCTGAACAGGAAGCCCTCCTGGGGCACGACGACGACGCGCTCGCGCAGCGAGTGCAACGTGGCGTCGCGCAGGTCGACGCCGCCGAACTGGACCGTGCCGGTGGTGGGGTCGTACAGCCGGGCCATCAGCTTGGCGAGCGTGCTCTTGCCCGCGCCGGTCGGTCCCACCAGCGCCAGGCGCTCGCCGATGCCGACCGTGAGCGACACGTCTTCGAGCACCGGCCGTCCGGGCACGTACTCGAACCCGACGCGGGCGACGCACACCTCACCGAGCACTGGCAGCTCGACGGCATCGGCGCGCTCGTCGACCTCGGGCACGGTGTCGAGGATGCCATACAGCTTCTGCAGCGCAGCGCCGGCCGACTGCACCGTGTTGTAGAGCTGCGACAGCTGCTGCACCGGCTCGAAGAGGCTGCTCAGCAGGAGGACGAACGCGGTGACGACGCCGAGGCTGACCGACCCGCGGTGGACGAGCCAGCCGCCGACGCCCACCATCCCGGCCGTGGCCAGGATGCCGCAGAACTCGACGAGCCCGAAGTACCACATCGAGATCCGGATGCTGTGCATGTGGGTGTCGAAGAGCGAGTCGTTGGAGGCGCGGAAGCGGCGTGACTGCTCGTCCTCGCGGCCGAACGCCTGGATGACCCGCACCCCGCTGATGCCCTCCTGCAGCGCGCTGAGGTTGCTCCCGACCTTCTCGCGCACCTGCAGGTAGGCGTGGTTCGAGTCGCGCTGGAAGCGGATCGACGCGATCACGATGATCGGGAACACCACCGTCGCGAGCAGTGTCAGCTCCCAACTGAGGACGAACAGCAGCGCGAGTGCCATCACCACGAGCAGCGCGGCCGACAGGAACTGGAGCAGGCCGAACTGGATCAGCTCGCCCATCGACTCCACGTCGGCGGTCATGCGCGACACCAACACGCCGGTCTGCTCGCGATCGAAGTAGGCGAGCGCCTGCCGCTGGAGGTGATCGAACACCCTCACCCGCAGATCGCGCAGGAAGTTCTCGCCGGCGCGGTTGATGTACACGTACTGCAGCCGGGCGATGACGTAGGCGAGGATCGTGACGGCGATGTACACGCCGACGGTCACGTCGAGCACGTGCACGTTGCGCTTGGTGATCCCGTGGTCGATGCCGTAGCTGACGAGCACCGGGCCGGCCAGCGTGGTCGAGGTCCAGATCGCGACGAGCACGAACGCAGCGACGATCGTGCGGTGGTACGGCGCGGCGAACTGCCACGACCGGCGGATCACCTGACGTGTCGCCTCGCGGTCGAGCTTGTCGTCCTCGGCGACGGGCGTGCCCCACACGGCTACTCGCCTCCCATCGGGACGGCCGGCTCGCGGTCGCCGATCTCGTCGACATCCGCATCGTCGTCGAGCGCTTCGTCGTCGACCGCCCCGTCGTCGACCGCGGCCCACGACGCGAGCACGTCGCGGTAGGCCGCGCTCGAGGCCAGCAGCTGATCGTGGGTGCCCTGGGCCGCGATGCGCCCACCGTCGAGGAGCAGCACGGTGTCGGCGAGCGCGATCGTGCCGGGCCGGTGGGCGATGACGATCGTGGTGCGGTCGCGCATCACAGTGGCCATCGCGTCGCGGATCTCGTGCTCCTTCGACGGATCGACCGCGGAGGTCGCGTCGTCGAGGATCAGCACGCGCGGGTCGGCGAGGATCGCCCGTGCGATCGCGATGCGCTGGCGCTGCCCGCCGCTGAGCGAGAACCCGCGCTCACCGAGCAGCGTGTTGTAGCCATCGGGCAGCTCGCTGACGAAGTCGTGGGCGCCCGCGAGCCTGGCCGCGGCGATGATGCGCTCGTCGCTCGCTTCGGGATCGGCGAACGCGATGTTGCCGGCCACCGTGTCGTGGAACAGCAGCGTGTCCTCGAACACCACGCCGACAGCGCGGCGCAGATCGGCCAGGCGGAGCGCGCGCAGGTCGCAGCCATCGAGCAGGATGGCGCCACGCTGCACGTCGTAGAAGCGCAGCAGCAGCCGGGTGATGGTGGACTTGCCGCTGCCGGTGGCGCCCACGATCGCGACGGACGTGCCGCCGGGGATCGTCACGTCGAAGCCATCGAGCACGATGCGCTCCGTGTCGTAACCGAAGGTGATGTCGCGCAGCTCGAGAGCCCCCAGCGCCGCGCGACCCGCCGGCAGCTCGACCGGATGGGGCGGATCCGCGACCTCGGCGTCGGTGCTCAGCACGGCCTGCACGCGCTGGAGCGCGACGGCGGCGCGCTGGCCGGTCGCGAGCGTCATGCCGATGTTGCGCATCGGCCAGATCAGCAGCAGCACGCTCGCGTTGAACTCGATCAACTGGCCGATCGTCATCTGCCCGCGCAGCACGCGGTGGCCGCCGACGGCGAGCACGAGGATCAGCCCGATGGAAGGCAGCAGATCGATCGCCGGCAGGAACCGGCTGCGGATCCTGGCTGCCTCCAGCGACACCACGCGGATGCGGTCCGCCTCCTCGCTGAGCTTGGCCGACTGCACGCCCTCGGCACCGAAGCCCTTGACCACGCGCACGCCCGACACGGTCTCCTCGACGACCGTCGCGAGCGCGGCCTGGCGGTTCTGCACGGCCATCACGGCCGGATGGATCTTGCCGCTGAACCGGCGCGCCGAGATGTTGACGAACGGCAGCGGCGCGAGTGCGAGCAGCGCCAGCAGCGGATCGCTGGCGACGAGCAGCACGACGATCGCGATCAGCTGGAACAGGTTGCTCAGCACCAGTGGGATCATCACCACGAACGCCTGCAGCTGCTGCAGGTCGCTCGATGCGCGGCTCATCAGCTGGCCGGTCTGGGCGTGATCGTGGTAGCCGACGTGCAGCCGCACGATGTGGTCGAACAGGCGCTGCCGGAGGCGGGCCTCGGTGGTGCGGCTCTCCCGGAACGCGAGCCATCGGCGCCAGCCGGTGAACACACCGGCGAGCACGCCGACCCCACCGATGATGAGCGACCACTTCCACAACGACTCGTCGCCGCGGATGCCCCGGTCGATCGCGCGCTGGATCAGGCTGGGGATCGACACCTTCGCCGCTGCCCACGCCAGGCCCACCGTGACCCCGGTGATGAGGCCCCGCTTCTGCTCGGCGAGCAACCCGGTCAACAACCGCCACGGCGTCTTCTCGTCGTTCGTGTCGCGATCCGGGACGCGGTCGTTTGCCGCGTCGCGCACTTGACTCACAGGACCTCCCCCGATGTCGGCAACCACGATACTTGGGACCCCTCGGCCGGCCCCGATCAATTCGCTCGACGAGAGCGGCTCCGGCTGCATCGTCGGCGACTGCCCGACGGTCATACAGTTCCGGCATGGCCGACATCTCCGCTGAGCAGGTCCGCAACGAGGTCTCCGAATGGGTGGCTGGGGCGTGGGACCCCGAGCTGACCCTCGCCGAATGGTGGAAGCGCCTGGCCTCCAGCGGCTATGCGTCGCCGATGCTGCCCGAGACGCTCGGCGGTCGCGGCTACCCGCGCCACCTCGCCACGGTCGTCGCCAACGCGCTGGGCGAGCACGGCGTCGTCGGGCCGCCGTACGGCCTCGGGCTGATGCTGGCAGCGCCGACCATCGCCGCCCACGGGTCGCCCGAGCAGCAGGCGGCGTACATCCCGCGGATCCTCGACGGCACCGACTCGTGGTGCCAGCTGTTCAGCGAGCCCGGCGCGGGATCGGACCTCGCCGGGCTCGGCACCAAGGCCGAGCTCGACGGCGACGAGTACGTCATCACCGGCCAGAAGGTGTGGACGAGCGGTGGCCAGATCGCCAACTGGGGCATGCTCATCGCGCGCACCAACCCCGACGCCCCCAAGCACCAGGGCATCTCCTACTTCGCGTTCCCCATGGATCAGCCCGGCGTGGTGGTCCGTCCGCTGCGCGAGATGACGGGTCGGGCGATGTTCAACGAGGTGTTCATCGACGAGGCGCGGGTGCCGGCGGCCAACCTGATCGGCGGACTGAACAATGGTTGGGCGGTTGCCAACACCACGCTGATGGTCGAGCGCGCCAGCCTCGGCAGCGGCGGTGGCGGTGGTGCCGGGCTCGGCAGCGCGCTCCCCGGGCCGGTCGCCGGCCAGCTCGGTCGGAAGGTCGGCGACTTCATCGCCTCGCGCGCGGGCACGGCGGGTGGTGCCGTCAGCGGCGGCACGGTGAAGCAGTTCGCCGCGCTGGCCACCCAGGTCGGCGTGATCTCTGACCCGACCGTGCGCCAGGGACTGGCTGAGCTGCACACGCTCGCCGAGGTCGGCCGCTGGAACCTGATCCGGGCCCGCTCCGGCCAGCGCGGCACCGGCGTGGAGGGCAACCTCGCCAAGCTGCTCGGCACCCACACGCTGCGCCGGGCTCGCGAGATCGGCAACCACATCATCGGCGCGCAAGGGATGCTCTGGGGCACCGACACGCTGTCGAAGGGCTCGGTGCAGGAGATGACCGTGTTCTCACCGGGTCCGGCCATCTACGGCGGCACCGATCAGATCCAGAAGAACATCGTCTCCGAGCGTGGCCTCGGGCTGCCGAAGGAGCCGGGCGACTTCCGCACCACGCCGTACCGCGAGCTGCCCAAGAACGGGTGACGCAGGACGGCTGACGCGGCCCGGCTCGCTGGTCAGGCCTTGCTGAGCAGCGCGGTGACGCGGTCCTTCGGGCGGCCGATCAGCGCGACGTCCTTGGTGACGACGAGCGGACGCTGCAGCAGCGCCTTGTGCTTGCCGATCATCTCCACGACCTGGTCCTCGGTGGCGACGTCGGCGTCGGTGAGGCCGAGCTTGGCGAAGTTCGCATCGCGCCGCACGAGATCGGTGACCGGATCCTCGAGCTTGGCGATGATCGAGCGCAGCGTCGCTGCGTCGGGTGGCGTCTTCAGGTAGAGCACGATCTCGGCGTCGACGCCGAGCTCTTCGGCGATGCGCACGGCGTTGGTCGAGGAGTTGCAGTTCGGGTTGTGGTAGATCGTGACGTCGGCCATGTCGTCACCGTAGTGGCGAGGTCCGGCGACGACTGCAACACCCCTCCGGTACGGTCGGTCCCAACGACCTTCCCCCGCGATCTCACGACATCGGGGGCTTCCCATGGCAGTTTCATCTCACGGTCGGGTGCCTCGTGCCCGCCACGATCCCATCCAGTCCATCGACACCGCGTTGGCATTGTTCAGCGCGCAGATCAGCCGGCCGTTGCGGGCCGAGACGCTCGCGATGTTCCTCGACGAGCACGACTGCGGGTCCACGCTCGTCACGGTCACCGACACCGAGGATCCGTTCGCGGTGGTCGACGTGGCGGACGCGATGTCGCTCGCCGGCGGCTCCAGCCCCGAGGTGTGCGGCCTCGTGCTCGCCACCGTGCGTCCGGGCGGCGGGCCCGAGCCCGGCGACGACGATCTGTGGCTCGAGGCCTCCGATGTCGTCGCCGAGAACGGACTGGTGCTCGTCGATTGGTTCGTCATCGGTCGCCACGGCACGTTCAGCCCACGCGAGCTGCTCGGCATGCCGTCGCGGTGGCCGTGCAGCCGATGACGATGCGCCCCGCCGGGTCGGCCCGTCGGCTGCCGCGACCGGTCCGCTCAGCGACGGATGCAGCCCGCTGCTGTGGCGGCCGCGGCGACGGCGCCGGCCACGGCCTCGGCCACGCCCGGATCGAACACGCTCGGCAGGATCCGGGTCGTGGTCGGCGAGGGCACCATCGCGGCGAGTGCCGCGGCGGCCGCCAACTTCATCGACTCCGTGCACATCGTGGCGCGCACGTCGAGCATCCCGCGGAACACCCCGGGGAAGGCGAGCACGTTGTTGATCTGGTTCGGGTAATCACTGCGCCCGGTGGCCATGACGGCCACGTTCGCGGGCACCTGCTCGGGCATGACCTCCGGGATCGGGTTGGCCATCGCGCACACGATCGCGTCGTCGGCCATGTGCTCCAGCCACTGCGCCTCGATCACGCCGGGACCACTGAGGCCGACGAGCGCGTCGGCACCCTTCAACGCCTCGGCGATCGTGCCGGTGCGGCGGTCGCGGTTGGCCTCGGTCGCGAACCACCACTTCGCGCACGAGCTGTGCTCGTCGAGCACCGATTCGTGGAGGATGCCCTCGCGATCGACACCGATCAGGTCGACGACGCCGACGCTGCGCAGCAACTTGCCGCAGGCCAGGCCGGCGGCGCCGGTGCCGACGATGACGACCGTCATCTCGGCCAACGACTTGCCGACGGCCTTCGCCGCGTTCTGCAGCGCGGCGAGGACCACGATCGCTGTGCCGTGCTGATCGTCGTGGAACACCGGGATGTCGAGCTCGGCCTGCAGCCGCTCCTCGACCTCGAAGCACATCGGCGCGGCGATGTCCTCGAGGTTGATGCCCCCGAACGACGGCGCGATCGCCTTCGCGACGGCCACGATCTCGTCGACGGATGTCGCGTCGATGCAGAGCGGGTAGGCGTCGATGCCGGCGAACTGCTTGAACAGCACGGCCTTGCCCTCCATCACCGGCATCGCCGCCTTCGGACCGATGTTGCCCAAGCCGAGCACGGCCGAGCCGTCGGAGAGGACGGCCACTGCGTTGCTGCGGCCGGTGTAGGTCCAGGACAACGAGTCGTCGACCGCGATCGCCGCCGAGACGCGACCGACGCCGGGCGTGTAGGCCATCGCCAGCTCGTCGGCATTGCGCACCTCGGCACGCGGTGTCACGGCGATCTTGCCACCGCGATGCAGCTCGAACGTGGCGTCGACCAACGACCTGGCCCTGGCCCCGGGCGAGGTGCCCACCGCGGCGCGAACGGCGTCCTGCTGGGCGAGGTCCGCGCACGCCACCGTCATCGAGCGGGTGCCGTCGGCAGCGGTCTCCATCGAGCGGATGTCGGCGCCCGTCGCGAACACGGCGCGCACGAGGTCGGCTGCTCCGGCTGCCCCGTCCACGGCGATGTCGAGACGCAGCGCGAAGCCCGCCGAGGGCTGTGTCGGCAGCGTGGCCGGTTCCGGCGACGGACGGTCGCCAGTGGTCGTGATGTTCTTCATGGCATTCCTCGAGACGGCAGTGCCGTCTCGGCTACGACACCCGCAGCCGAGACGGCGGGGTGGAGCAGGGACTATCGATCGCTCAACGTGAGCGGTCGACCCGAACGCCACGCCCGCTGCGAATCACTGCGGGAACGGCCACGGGTACGCGTGCTGCCGCGGCGGCGATGGATGCTGCGGTGGCAGCAAGCACGGCGACGAGAACGGCGATCACGTCGTGCACTGTACGCCCGGTCTCGCGCTTTGCCAAGCGATTCTCGGGGTCAGGCGATTCTCGGGGTCAGTGGTGGCAGCCGCACGCCGAGCCGCAGCCGCCGCCCGTGCTGGGCATGCTCGGTGCCGGACCGGCGGATCCGCCGGTGCCGCCGCCGACGCTGGCGAAGACGGACAGCAGGCGGGCCGTGTTCTCGTGCCCCGACGGGCACGGGGCCGGCAGGTCGGATTCGGACATCGATCGGCGCACCTCGAAGGTGTCGTCGCAGGTCTTGCAGCGGAACTCGTAGAGCGGCACGGGTGCACGTTAGCCCCAACGCGTGCGAGAGAATCGAGCGATGAAGTTCACCCTCGATGCGATGCCGGGGATCGTCGACGGCTCGATCACGCTGACGTTCCGCGACTGGAAGCGCGCCCAGGCCAAGGCGGGCGGGCGACACCGCATCTTCGGGGAGCTCATCGAGATCGACGACGTGCGCGTGATCAACGTGTCCGACATCACCGACGCCGAGGCCCAGCAGTCCGGCGCGGCATCGGCGACCGCCGTGCTCGAGCGTCTCGGCGTGCCAATCGACTCGCCGGTCTGGCGGATCGAGTTCCATCACGTCGGCGCCGACGATCGGGTCGAGCGTCGCTCGGTCGCCGAGCTCGATCCCGAGGCGCGATTGTCCATCCAGCAGCGCCTCGACCGGATGGACCGGGCGAGCAAGGGCGGGCCCTGGACCGCGAAGACGTTGCGGCTGATCGCCACCTATCCCGGCATGGTCTCGACCGCGCTCGCCCGCCAGCTCGGCCACGATCGTCCGGCGTTCAAGATCAACGTCCGCAAGCTGAAAGAGCTCGGCCTCACCGAGAGCCTCGAGGTCGGCTACCGCCTGTCGCCGCTCGGCGAGGCCTTCATGAGTGGTTGACTGGAGCCATGTCACAGGTCCAGACGCTGCCCGGCGAGACGATCCCCCAGCTCGACGAGGAACTGCAGACCGGCGAGCCGGCGGTCGCGCACATCGTCAAGACCGATCCGGGCGAGTCGGCGGCGGCCAAGGTGCTCGAGGCGCGCATCTACGGCACGCCGATCGAGGCGCTGTGCGGCCACGTCTGGGTGCCGTCACGTGACCCCAAGCAGCTCCCCGTGTGCGAGAAGTGCAAGGGCATCTACGAGATGTACAAGGCCTTCAACGACGGCCTGCACGACGCACCGAACGAGTGAACCGCGACGAGGCGTCTGCCGCCGACCTGCGGATCCGCGAGGCGGCACGCGCGCTGGTGATGGCCCCGGATGGCCGCGTGCTGCTGGTGCGCTTCGATTTCCCGGCGCGCACCGTGTGGGCCACGCCCGGCGGCGGCATCGATCCCGGTGAGACCCACGAGGACGCGCTGCGGCGCGAGCTGCTCGAGGAGGTCGGCCTCGCCGATCCCGAGATCGGGCCGGCGCTGTGGGACCGGCTGCACGTCTTCCCGTTCATCAACGGGCAGTTCGACGGCCAGCACGAGCGCTGCTACCTCGTGCGCGTGGCCGACGTGTTCGAGCCGACGCCCGCGTTCAGCTGGGAGCAGCTGAACGCCGAGTACCTGATGGAGCTCCGCTGGTGGACGCTCGACGATCTGCGCGCCGCCGACGTGATCACCGCGCCGCGCGCGCTCGTCGAGCTGCTGACGATGCTGCGCGACGGCGGCCCACCCGCCGACCCCTGGCAGGTCGACGAGGAGGCCTGATCGCCCTCGACCCCCGACCGCCCCACGCGCCCGGCCGCCCCATTGGGACGGAGTTCGCCCAGAGGGCGAGTTCGTCTCGCTGAGCGGGACGACATCACCCCGTGGGCGCGATCCATCCCGGGGCTCACCGCTCGGTCGCTCTCAGCGGACCGCGCCGAAGATGCTCGCCATCCCGCCATCGACGGGGATCGTCGCGCCGTGGATGTTCGTCGCCGCGTCGCCGGCGAGGAACACCGCGACCGCACCGATCTCGGCCACCTTCGAGAGGCGGCCGCTCGGCACGCCTGCAACCAGCTGATCGAGGAAGCCACGGATCGGCACGCTCCACTCGACCTCGGTCAGGCCCGGCGCGATCGTGTTGACGCGCACGCCGAGCGGCCCGAACTCCGCCGCCCACGACTTCGTCAGCGAGTGGATCGCCGACTTCGTCGCTCCGTAGAGCGCAGCTCCTTTCATCCCGGTGACGCCGTTGATCGAGCCGACGTTGATCACCACGCCGCTGCCGTGATCGATCATCGCCGGCACGAGGGCGGCGGTGACGAGGAACGGCACGGCGACGTTCACCGCCAGCGCAGCGTCGATCACGGCCGGATCCGTGCCGACGGTCGGCGCGCCACCGACGAGGTAGGCCGCGTTGTTGACGAGGATGTCGACGCGGCGAGCGCCGTCGGTCGAGGCCGCCTCGGCCGCATCGAGCACCGCGGTCGTGAACTGCTCGACCGCTGCGGCGCCACCACCGAGGTCGGCGCCGATGTACGTGGCCGCCCCGCCGGCGGCGCGGATCTCGTCGACCGCGGCACGGCCGAGCGCTTCGCGCCGACCGGTGACGATGACGTGTGCGCCGTCGGCTGCGAGGGCGCCGGCAATGCCGCGGCCGATGCCGCTGGTGGAGCCGGTGACGAGTGCGATCCTGCCGGCGAGTTGCTGGCTCATGATGGTCTCCTGGTTGTTCAGGTCGCCCCGAATGGACTGACGGGTCCACACTATAGCCAGAGATTGGACTCTACGGTCCAGACGGTGCACGAGCGAGATAGGATGGGTCTCGTGCTGACCGAGAAGGGCGAACGGACGCGGGACCGGATACTGCAGGCGACGGCGCAGCTCGTGGTCGAGCGCGGCGTCGCGGCGCTCAGCCTCGACGACGTGCGTGCCGCGACGAAGACCAGCAAGAGCCAGCTGTTCCACTACTTCCCCGACGGCAAGGCCGAGCTGCTCTGTGCGGTGAAGGTCCGCGAGGCCCACCGGATCCTCGACGCCCAACGGCCGGCGATCGATCACCTCGACTCGTGGGAGGCCTGGGACGCCTGGGCAGCGCTGATCGTCGAGCAGTACGCGAAGCGCATCGACGGTTGCCCCGTCGCCGCGCTCGGCCAGGTGCGCGCCGTGAGCGCCGATGGTGCGGACCCCGGCACCGAGCTCTACACCGGCTGGCTGGGTGCGCTCCGCAGCGGTGTCGAATCGATGCAACGGGCCGGCCTGATCCGCGCCGATGCCGATGCCGAGCGGCTGGCGATGGCCACGCTCGCCACCATCCAGGGCGGCGCCGGGATGATGCAGACGGCGCGCTCGCTCGTGCCGATGCAGGCGGCGGCAGACGCCGCCGTCGGCTACCTGCGCAGCTTCGCGACGCCGCACACGCGTCGCTCGACGTCACGCCGGTGAAACGCTCCATTCACGGCGTGCGCCTACGGTTGCCGGCATGACCAACTGCTCCATCGTCCCGCAGCAATCCGACGATCCCACCGAGGTCGCGGCCCTCGTCGCGCGCGACGGCGCCGCGATCCTCACCGGCTGGGGCACGTCCGGCGACGACGCCCAGGCCGCTGCCCACGCGATCTTCGGCTCGTCGGTCCTCGCGGTGCCGGAGCCGGCGCGCGTGCACGAGGGCGGCGAGGGTGACCGCAAGCCGTTCGGCCCCGACGTCGCGCTGCCGCTGCACACCGACGGCTTCGCGTACGGGGCTCACGCCTGCGATCACTTCCTGCTGTCGTGCGCGATCGACGGCGACACCGGCGGTGAGTCCGTGCTCGTCGACGGCTACCGGATGATCGACGAGCTGGCCGGCACCGATCCCGAGCTGCACCACTTCGTCACCGAGGTGGCCATCGACCAGACCGAACCGGACATGCGCCCGTTCGTCGCCTCACTCGTGCACCAGCGCGGATCCGGACGACGCGTCGTGCGCCGCCCGGGGTTCATCCTTCCGGCACCGGACAGCACCGACCCGGAGCACGATCGGGCGATGATGCGCCGCTGGAGCGAGGTCACCGAGGCGCATCGGGTGAGCGCGACGCGGTTCCGGCTCGCGCCGGGCGAGGTGGTCTGCGTCGACAACGACCGCACGCTCCACTCCCGCGATCCGTTCACCGGCGAGCGGCTGATGTGGCGGGTCTGGATCTGGACGAAGGCGTCCGACGGCACACCGTCGGGGATGCTCCACTCCGACGCCCGGTACGCGACGGCCGATGGCGGCGCGGCGAGCAACACCCCGACCTGGAACCAGTAGCCCACCGGCGCGAGCGCGGCTCAGCGGAAGTCGCGGCTGCCGTACTTGCCGGTGCCGGTGACCGCGTTCGACAGCATCTGCAGCGGGGTCAGCTGCTCGGCGACGATGTTGATGACGCCCTCGCTGCGTTCGAGCGTGCCGCGGATCAGCAGCGCCGGCGCCTCCCGGGCGACGCGCCGGTAGCGCGCCCACAGGCCCTTCGAGCAGACGACGTTCATCAACCCGGTCTCGTCCTCGAGGTTCATGAACGTGGTGCCCTGCGCCGTCATCGGCCGCTGGCGATGGGTGACCACCCCGGCGATGAGCACCTTGCTGCGCGGCTCGCAGGACCACAGCCCGGCCGAGGTGACGACCCCGAGCGCGTCGAGCTCGGCACGCATGAACTTCGTCGGATGGCCGTCGGGCGCGACGCCGGTGGCCCACAGATCGGCCACCGCGACCTCGACCGGGTCCATGCCCGGCAGGTGCGGCGCGACCGCAGCGATGGACGCGCCGGTGACGATGCCGGCGAGGCGATCGGGGCGCGACTGCGAGACGGCGCCGACGGTCCACAGCGCCTCGCGACGATCCAGCCCGAAGCACTCGGTGAACGCGCCGGCCGTCGCCAGCGCTTCCAGCTGGGCGAGGTCGAGCGCGGGCACCCGCCGGGTGAGGTCCTCCGGATCGCGATACGGACCGTTCGCCAGCCGCTCGGCCTCGATGGCCGTGGCGAGATCGTCGCCGATGCTGCGCACCGAGCCCAGCCCGAGGCGCACCGCCTGGCCGGTGTAGGAGTCTGCATCGGGCTGCAGCGTGGCCTTGGCCAACGACTGGTTGAGGTCGGGCGAGCGGGTGTGCACGCCGTGGCGGCGGGCGTCTTGGACCAGTGAGTGCGGCGACCAGAAGCCCATCGGCTGGGCGTTGAGCAACGCCGCGCAGAACGCCGCCGGCTCGTAGAGCTTGATCCACGACGAGGCGAAGACGAGGTAGGCGAACGACACGGAATGCGACTCGGGGAACCCGTAGTTGGCGAAGGCCGACATCTTGACGAACAGCTCCTCGGCGATCTCGTCGTTGATGCCACGCTCGGCCATCCCCTCGAACAGCCGCGCCCGCAGCCGCTCCATCTTCGCCTTCGACCGCTTCGAGCCCATCGCCTGGCGGAGCTGATCGGCCTCCGACGGCGTGAACCCGGCGACGTCGATGGCCATCTGCATCAGCTGCTCCTGGAACAGCGGGATGCCGAGCGTCTTGCCGAGCGAGTTCTCGAGCAGCGGATGCAGGTAGGTGACGGGCTCCTGGCCGTTGCGGCGGCGGATGTACGGATGCACCGAGCCGCCCTGGATGGGGCCGGGGCGGATCAGCGCGACCTCGACGACGAGGTCGTAGAACTTGCGCGGCTTGAGCCGCGGCAGCGTGGCCATCTGGGCCCGGCTCTCGATCTGGAACACGCCCACCGTGTCGGCCCGGCAGAGCATCGCGTAGACCGCCTCGTCCTTGTCGTCGAGCTTGGCGAGATCGATCACGTATCCCTGGTGGTCGCGCACCAGATCGATCGCATAGTGCAGCGCGCTGAGCATCCCGAGACCGAGCAGGTCGAACTTGACCAGGCCGGCCGCGGCGCAGTCGTCCTTGTCCCACTGCAGCACGCTGCGGTTCTCCATCCGCCCCCACTCGACCGGGCAGACCTCGATGACCGGACGGTCGCAGATCACCATCCCACCGGAGTGGATGCCGAGGTGGCGTGGCGCGTCCTCGACCTCGGCGGCCAGCTCGAGCACCGCGGCCGGGATGGTCTGGTCGGGCTGCGCGGCGGTGGTGGCGACGCCGCCCCACATGTCGATCTGCTTGCTCCACGCGTCCTGCTGGCCGGGCGCGTAGCCGAGCGCCTTGGCCATGTCGCGCACGGCCGAGCGGGCCCGGTAGGTGATCACGTTGGCCACCTGCGCGGCGCGGTGGCGGCCGTGCTTGGCGTACACGTACTGGATGACCTCCTCACGACGATCGCTCTCGATGTCGATGTCGATGTCGGGCGGCCCGTCGCGCTCGGGCGACAGGAACCGCTCGAACAGCAGCCCGAGCGCGACCGCATCGGCGTTGGTGACCTTGAGCGCGTAGCAGACCGCGCTGTTGGCCGCGCTCCCCCGCCCCTGGCACAAGATGTCGGCCTCGCGGCAGAAGCGCACGATGTCCCACACGACGAGGAAGTAGCCGGGGAAGCCGAGGCCCTCGATGATGTCGAGCTCGCGGTCGATGGTCTTCCAGGCCCTGGCCCGTTGGGAGAGGTCCTCCCCGGGATGTGGCCGCTCGCCGTAGCGTTCGCGACCTCCCTGCTCGACGAGGAACCGGAGGTACTCCATCTCCGTGCGCGGCTGCCCGCGCTCGTCGGGCGCGCAGTCGAACGGCGGCAGCTTCGGGGCGACGAGCGAGAGGTCGAACGCGGCCGCCCGGCCCATCGCCGCCGCGCGCTCGATCACCCCGGGGAAGCGGGTGAAGCGCCGGTCCATCTCGACGCCGCTGCGCAGGTGCGCCGTGGCCGTGGCCGGCAGCCACGGATCCATGTCGGCGAGGCTGCGCCGGGCGCGCACCGCCGACAGCGCGGTGGCGAGCCGGCGCTGCTGCGGAGTCGCGTAGTGCACGTCGTTGGTGGCCACGCACACGATGTCGTGCCGGCCGGCGATCTCCACCAACGCGTCGTTGCGCGCCGAGTCGAGCGGATCGCCGTGGTCCCACAGCTCCATCACCACCCGCTCGCGGCCGAACAGCGCGATCAGCTGCTGCAGCCGGCGCGCCGCGGCCGCCGGGCCGTCGCGCACGAGCGCGGCCGGCACCACGCCCTGCCGGCAGCCGGTGAGCACCCACCACGCGTCCTGCTGATCGGCGCGTCCGCTGCCGGCGGCGACCTCGCTGAGCTGATCCAGCGCGAACCGCGGCGCGCTCTTCTCCCCTGCCAGCTGGCCGAGGCTGATCGCCCGGGCCAGCCGCGCGTAGCCACCGGGGCCGTCGGCGAGCAGCACCACGTGCTCGCCGGGCGGATCGGGCAGGCCCGGCTCGTAGCGGGTGATGTCGAGGGTCAGCTCGGCCCCGAACACCGTCGGCAGACCGACGGCCTTGGCGGCTTCGGCGAAGCGGACCACGCCGTAGAAGCCGTTCTGATCGGTGAGCGCGAGCGCCTCCAGACCGAGCCGGGCGGCCTCCTCGGCCAGCGCCTCGGGATGCGACGCGCCGTCGAGGAACGAGAAGTTCGAGTGGCAGTGCAGCTCCGCGTACGGCACCCGCGGTGCGCGCAGCAGCTCGGCCGTGCTGTCGCCAGCACCGCGGGTCAGGTCTGTCGCGGGCTCGAACGGCTGGCGCTTGCGGCTCCAGGCCGGGCCGTCGCCACCGGCGTTCCAGCTCGGGCTGCCCGGCGCCCGGCCATCCGCGCCGCGCATAGGATCCTGTTGCTCGCCCGAGCTCCAGCCGGAGAGGGTTCGTTCCAGGTCGCGCCACGGCATGGCTGGATTGTTGAATCCCATCCCGTGACCGTATCGAACGTGTGTTCGCTCCACAAGGGGATCATCTTTCCGGCGGGCGCGACGGAAACACCGCTCGCCGAACGACAGAGGGGCATGAACGCAGCGATGGCCAGCGTCTCCAACCCCGGCAACCCCGCCGAACAGCTGCTGGCCGTCTACGACCGGGCGATGCCCCAGGTGTACGGCTACGTGGTGCGCCGCTGCGGCACCCGGGCGGTCGCCGAGGACCTCACCGCCGAGGTGTTCATGGCCGCTGCCTCCGCACTGCTCCAGGGCAGGGTCGACGAGATCGGCGTCGGCTGGCTGATCGGGACGGCTCGGCACAAGCTGGTCGACCACTGGCGACGTGTCGAGCGACAACGCACCGTGCTGGCCCTCGTCGCCGACGACGACGTCGCACCGGATCCCAACGATCAGCCGATCGCCGCCGCGCACGCCCACGACGTGCTCGAACGGCTCAGCGCCGACCACCGCGCGGCGCTCACCCTGCGCTACCTCGACGGCCTCCCGGTCGACGACGTGGCGGCCGTCCTCGACCGCAGCGTGCACGCCACCGAATCGCTCCTCCAACGGGCCAAAGCGGCCTTCCGCCACATCGCCACGACGCAGGAGGACCGCTCATGAGCGACCCGACCACGAGCGACCCGTTCGACATCCTCCGCCGCCCCGACGCCCCGATCGCCCCGGATCCGGCGTTCGCCCGGCGCCTCCACCAACGCCTCACCGCCGAGCTCGCACCGATGCTCGGCACATCCGCCATCCAGCAGCAGAGGACCATCACCATGACCGTCACCCCGTACTTCGTGGTCCGCGGCGCATCCGCAGCGCTCGACTTCTACCGCGACGCGTTCGGCGCCGTCGAGACCCAGCGCCTCGTCGGCGACGACGGCCGGATCGGCCATGCCGAGATCATCATCGGCGGCTCGCCGATGATGCTCGCCGACGAGTACCCCGAGGTCGACGCCGTCGGTCCGGCCACCCGTGGCGGGCCGACGTGCACGTTCAACATCGACGTCGGCACCGGACCCGCCGTCGACGAGACGATCGCACGCGCCGTGTCGCTCGGCGCCACAGTGCTGCGCGAGCCGGCCGACCAGTTCCACGGCAACCGCAGCGGCACCATCACCGATCCGTTCGGTCAGCGCTGGACCATCACCGCCGCCGTCGAGCAGCTCAGCACCGCCGAGTACGCCGCCCGCGCCGCCCAGGACAACGGCCATGGCACGTTCGAGCTCGAGGTCCCGGCCACCGACGATCGCCAGCACCAGGTCAAGCACCACGATCAGGGCGACCTGTACTACTTCACGTTGCAGGTCGCCGACCGGGCGATGGCGAAGCGGTTCTTCGGCGCCGTGCTCGGATGGCAGTTCGGTCCGGAGCCGCCGGCAGCCAGTGACGAGAGCGGTCACATCGAGAACATCAGCGCGCCGCCTGGTGGCGTCAACGACGCGATCGGCGGGACGGGTGCGCGCCTGTACTTCGTGGTCGACGACATCCATGCCGCCGTCGCTCGGGTGCGGGCCAACGGTGGCACCGCCGACGAGCCGGTGGAGTACCCCTCCGGCTGGTCGGCCGACTGCGTCGACGACCAGGGCACCGTGTTCAGCCTGAGCGTGCCCACGCCCGAGTACACCCGCTGACGCGCCGGCCGGTCCGGGGTCAGGGTCACGGCTCAGCCGGTGAAGTAGCCGTTCACGTCGACCACGATGTCGCTCTGGGTGTTGGCGTAGATGTCGACGGCACCCCCACTCGAGAGCTTCGTCAGCACGCCGTTGGCCACCGCCGTACCGGTGGCGTAGTTGAGGTTCGACGTCGCCGGCAGGGTGCCGCCCGACGGATAGACCGACAGGTAGCCCGGCGCGATCTCGTCGACGGCGGTGAGGTTGACGGCCACGCCGGTGGCGCCGGCCGGCACCGATGGCAGCGGCGCGGCGAGGCCGGTCAGCTGCAGCGTGCGGGCGAACGCCGACGGCACCGGGTTGGCCGGCCCCGGCTGACGGCTGTCGTAGGCGCGTGCCGTCGCGACCGGCACGAACAGACCCGTCGTCGAGGCCGCGGCGCCGGTGCCCGTGATGTAGCCGGTGATGTCGACGACGATGTGCGAGGCCGCGCTCGTGTAGATGCTCACCGTGCCGTCCGGACCGACCGGGACGATGACCGAGTTCGACGCGTCGACGCCGGCGACGTAGTTGACGGTCGACGAGCTCGGCACGCTGCCCGTCGGCTGGGCGCGCAGGAACCCGGGCGACTGGGCCTGGGTGGATGTCACGTTGAGCACCAACGCCGACGCCCCACCGACCACCGCCGCGGTGACGGGCACGACGACGCTCTCGTTGCTCGGCACGTGCGCGACCCAACCGGTGGGCACGAGCGCCGCGGTGCGGGTGTCGAGCGCGCGCACCGGATCGATGGCCACGAACCGCCCACCCGTGACCGGCCCCGCGGCCGGATCGAAGTAGCCGAGCACGTCGACGATCACGTTGCCGCCGGGCACGTCGTACACCGAGATCTTGCCGTCGACGCCGATCGGCACGATCGCGAAGTTGGCGCGAGTGGTGCCGGCAGCCGGCACGTTCAGCGTGGACGATGTGCCGTACGTGGTGCGCAGGAACGGGATCGCCTGCACGAACCCGTCGGCCACCGTGTCGGTGACCGTGAGGTTGATCGCCACGGCGGCCGCGGTGGCCGGCACGGTGGCACCGCCGGCGAGGGCGATGCCGGCGATCGCGACGTCGACGATGCCCTGCTGCGGCAGCGCGCCGATCGGCGAGCCCACCGGCGACGCGGTGCGGGTGTCGAGGATGCGCGTCGGCGAGACCGGGTGGTACGCGGACGACGCCACAGCCGGCGCCACCGTCGGCACCGACGGCAGGCGGACCTGGCCGGCGCCGTACTTGTTGTCGGGGCCGTCGGGCGCACCCCCGGTGGTGAAGGGTCGGTCGAACACGAAGTGCCGCATCGCCGCGGCGAGCGGCAGCCCGGCCTGCACGACGCCGGCGCTCAACAGCAGCGCGGCCATCCCGGCCGCGGTGGGCGACGCGGCCGATGTGCCGTTGAAGCACGGTTGGTAGATCGTGCTCTTCACGCACGACGGGGCGGAGATGTCGGGCTTGATCCGTCCGTCGTTGGTGGGCCCCTGTGAGGAGTAGAACGCGATCGCGTCCGGGAAGCCGCTGCCGTCGGCCGGATCGACCGCACCGACCGCCAGCAGCTCGGGGTTGCGCGAGTCGACCACCGGCTTGGCCGACGACGATGCCGCCTGCGAGCGGAGGTGCTCGGTGTAGCCCTCGCCCAGCGCGACCTCGAGCACGTCGGGATCACCGACCACCGGCGTGCCCTCCTTGCGCTTGATCCGGATGTAGACGATGCCGCCGTCGGCACCGAACTTGTTGTGCGGGCAGACCCGCTCGTCGGCAGCCTCGAGCGGCGGTGCACCCTTGCTCTGGTCGTCGTCGGCGGTGCCGAGCGAGATCAACTGCGTCGGGTTGACGCTCTCGTCCGAGCCCGGATCGACGACCGGCTCCCACGCCTCGACGGCGTAGTCGGTGCGGCTCGCGACGGGCAGGTTCCAGTCGCTCCAGCGGATGCCGTCGAACAGGATGCACGGCCCGCTGAGGCGCAGGTACGTGTCGACCCCGGGACCACTGTCGAAGTCGACGTACCCTCCGGTGCTCGACAGGTCGTTCGGCACGGTGACGCGCACGTAGCCGTCGGCGGCGTCGTTGCCGCCGGAGTTGAACCAGGTGATGCCGCGCGCCGCGGCCGAGTCGACGACGGCCGCCAGCGGGCCGGTGCCGTCGCCCGCGCCGTCGTAGGCAGCGCCGAGTGATCGGGTGACGATGCGCACGCCGTTGGCGACGAAGAACTCGATGGCCGCCTGGAGATCGGTGGTGGTGCCGGCCGTCGCCACGTACACCTCGGCGGCGGGGGCCATGTCCTTGAGCACCTGCACGACGGCGACGCCGTGCTCGAACCCGTCGCCGTTGTCGACGCCGTCGTTGTTGGAGGGGTTGCAGAGGTTGTCGGTGGAGGTCAGCGGCGTCGACGAATCGAGGCAGAACGTGTGCGCGGCATCGGGCAGCGGGCCTTCCTCGGACGTCTTCCAGAGGCCGCGGTCGAAGTAGTCGATGACCCCGACCTTGACCGCGCCGGTGATGCCAGCTGCCTGCCAGGCCGCGGCGTTGGTGAGCGCGACGTTCTGGCCGACGGTGGTGCCGGTGCCCGGGCCGGCTTCAGGCCGGGGCATCTCCGGTCGGGACGTCTCTGGTCGTGGCGCCTCCTCCGGTCGGGGTGGTGGCGCGACGAGGTGCGGGGACTCGACGTAGGTCACGCCACGGGCGAGGGCGAGGGCGTCGACACCGGCCACCGGCATGCTCGCCTGGACGAGGTACCCGGGCACCGTGCCCGTGACGGCCCCGCCGAGCGAACGGACGGTGGCAGCCACCGCGTCGGTGGCGCCGGTGAGCACCTCGACGCCGACGGGGGGGATCCGCTCGCCGCGCGCTGCGTTGCCGGACCCGGTGCCGCTGGTGGCCGCGGCGATCGACGCGAGGAGCGCCTGATCGGTGATCGGGTGGTTCGGGTCGGCCGGCGACACCGGCAGCTCGCTGCCCATCCGGCCCGCACCGGCATCAGGCCCTGCACCAGCCATGGCCGGCACGCCGACGGCGCCGATGATCGAGCCGAGAACGCAGGCGACGGCGATCATGAACGTGGCGGGGGAACCTGCTCTGCGTCGCTTCGTCAACGTCGATCCGTCTCCATCTCGAGGGCCAGGTGCGATCGCGGTGGCATCACAGGCGAGGTTCCAACGTAGCCCGCACGTCGATCAGCGCTCCGGCAAGCCCCGCATCGGCCACCGCCAACGCTTCGTCCCAACCGAACCAACGCACCTGCTGGCTCTCCTCCGGCGGCGGTGACGGTTCCGCGTCGGCGCCGAGGAGCACGTAGCGGAGATCGAGGTGAGTGTGCCCGCGTGGTCCGGCGTGCACGTCGACGTGGGCGAGCTCGGGCACCTCGCCCGGGCCGAGGACCGTGCCGAGCGGCGATGCGAGCTCGACGGCGAGGCCGGTCTCCTCCTCGGCCTCACGCCGCGCCGCCGCCCACGGCGTCTCGCCCGGCTCGATGTGCCCGCCGGGCTGCAGCCACAGCTGCAGCCGCTTGTGGAGGTGGAGGACCACACCGCGGCGCCCGACGATGATGGCTGAGCCGGTGACGTGCACCGGATCCGCGTCCTCGCTGCACGGATCCTCGAGCCGATCGAAGTGCTCGACGAACGCTCGGATCGATTCGCGCTCGCGGTCGTCGACCGGAACCCGGGCCAGGACGGATGCTCGGATCGCCGCTCGACTCGTCACAGCGGTCCATCTTTCCCGAAACCCGCGACCGTCGTTGCATTCCGCGCGAGTGCCCTCCGCGGTGCTCCGCCCCAGCGAGTGGCATCCAGAAACTTCTTGAGATCACGTCGGTACGCGCCGATACATCACTGTCCAACGGATCGGGCCTGTCTGGCCGATCCCTCTCCAGGCGGGATGCAAACGATGTCCGAACCCGACGCACAACTGGCTCCACGAGTGCTCATCGCGGTTGGCGACGCCCTGTTGCGGCGTGTTGCATCGACCGGCCTGCGGGACCGTGGCTTCTCGGTCAGCGCCACCAACGAGGAGTCCGCAGCCCTCGTCCTGGCCCGCTCCTTCGCACCCGATGTCATCCTCGTCGATCTGCTCCTCCACGGCCCCGGCGGCGGTTCGCTGTTCGACGCGATGCGCGCCACGGCCGACTGCTACCTGATCGGCCTCGCCCCCACCGACTCCGAGATCGAGCGCATCCGTGCGCTGCGTGCCGGCGCCGATGATGCGGTGTCCCTCCCCGTGTCGCCCGAAGAGCTCGCCGCTCGCTGCCAGGCGCTGTTGCGCCGGCCGCGCCAGCTGCACGCCCGCTGGGACCCGATGGCGGCCTCGATGGTCCGCATCGGGCCACTCCAGGTCGACCTCGGCCGCAAGGAGCTCCGCGTCCGCAACCACGACGTGCCCGTCACCCGCATCGAGTTCGCACTGTTCGAGCAGCTCTGCCGCAAGCCGGCCGAGGTGTGCTCACGGGTGCACCTGCTCGAGCAGGTGTGGGGCCCGAACTGGGTCGGCGACACCCACGTGGTCGACGTCCACCTGTCGAACCTGCGCCGCAAGCTGCAGCGTCACGCCCCCGAGCTGCGCTTCATCCACACCGTGCGCGGCATCGGCTTCCGGTTGAGCAACGACCTCCTGCGTGCCGAGCGCGATCGCCGTGGCGACGACGCCATGGTCGCCACCGCCTGATCACCGCCTGATCACCCGCTCCGGGCGGCGTCACCCCGCCAACCGGGTCGCGTCCGACCATCGGTAGTGCGCCTCCACGACATCGGCGGGGGCCCAGTCCGCCGGTGCCGTTCCGGTGAGCTCACCGCCGAGGCGTTCGTAGAACCGTTGTGCGCCGGCGTTGCCGCTCACGACGTGCAGCGAGATCTCCGTGCACCCTCGAGCGCTCAGCTCGCGAGCGAGCGCACCGAGCAGCCGCTGGCCGACCTGTCGACCGCGATGGTCGGGCAGCACGTGCAGCGAGTCGATGTAACCGGTCGGCACCGCACCGACGCCGAACCCGAGGACCGCGCCGTCGTCGACGGCGACGAGCAGCACGGCGTTCGGGTCGGCCACCAGCTCGACGAAGCCGGCGCGCACGAGGGCCTCGTCGACGAACGGCTCGAGCACGCTCGGGGGCACGAGGTCGGCGTAGGTGGTGGTCCACCCGGTGATCTTGATGATCGCCAGCGCCTCGACGTCGCCGGCGTCCGCCAACCGCAGCTCGATCGACTCACCCATCGCCGCCAGGATGCCCGTCGCCCGCCATCCGCACAACCCTCCGCGAGTCAGTAGATCGCGGTGATCCACCACTGCTGATGCTCGACGACGGCCAAGCACGCGGTGCCGCGTTCGGTCGTGAACTGGAAGCGGGCCAGCCGACGATGCGTCGCCGGGTCCCACCAGCGCTCGTCGACCGGCCATGGGCCGGCCCACGCGGTGATCAGCACCGGTGCGCCGCCGCGCACCGACAGCGTGTCGGGCACCGCGCTGAGCAGCCCGCGTCCGGTGACCCGGACGACATCGCCGGTGGCGCCGAGCACCTCGGCCGGCAGCGACTCGGCCAGCACCGTCGCCGGCGACGGCGCGGGGAGCTGCCCCAGCCACGGCACACCGCCGGGTTCGAGCCGGTCGCGTGCGCCACCGTCGGGACCGAGATCGATCCGGTCGACCGACACCCAGTGGTAGGTGTCGCCGGGTGAGCGACCGCCGCGCCACATCGGCACCAGCACCTGCTGCTCGCCGACGAGACCGGCGACGCGCGAGACCGCGCGGACAGCCCATTCGTCGGCCTCGGTGCGGCCACCCCAGAAGCCGAGCTGAGCGCCCTGATCGGAGCGCACCTCGTCCGGCGTGAGCCGCAAGGTGACCACGCCACCGGTGAGCCCGCCCGGCTTGCGGATCCAGCCGTCGAGCTGCCAGCGAACCCGCTCGACGATGGCCGTCGCGCTCAGCCCACCCGGCCGGTACCAGAGGTGCTCGCTGCGCTCGCCGTGCTCGGTCTCGGCCACCACCGCCAGCCGGGTGCACACCCGACCGTTCGCGGCGAGCAACCCGTGCAGCTCCTCGGCCAGCTGCTTGGCCGTGAACACGAGCGGATCGAGCAGGGTGACGGGATCGTCGAACAGGCGGGCGACGAGCAGGTCGGGCGGCGCGCTCTGGGTGCCCGGCGGACGATCGTCGCCACCGCCGGCGATGCGATGGGCGAAGGCCCCGGGCTCGCCGAAGCGGGCCAGCACGTCGGGGGCCGGCAGCGCGGCGAGGGCACCGAGCGTGCGCAGCCCGAGTCGCTGGAGGAGGTCGACGATGTCGGGCGACAACCCGGCGACGTCGCGCAGCGTGGCCACCGGGAGGGGTGCGAGGTACGCGCGCGTCGCGGCGCGGCCTGCGTCGACGATGGTGGGCTGCTGATCGGTGCGCCGAGCCGAGTGGGTGGCGGAGTCGCGGGCGGCCACACCCGCGGTGAAGCGACCGTCGCCGATGCCGACGCCCACCATCCACGGCTGCAGGGTCGGCACCGCCTCGGCCACCAGTTCGGCGACGCGGCGGCCCATCGCGTGCTCGCCGCCGAAGTAGCGCGCCGGCCCCTTGGCCAGGAACGTGAACATCCCCGGCTCGGTGGTCTCCAGCCGGGGCACCATCTCGGCGACGCTGCGCACCGCGGCCTCGAACTCGCGGCCGTCGCGCGCCGGGTCGTGGGCGATGATCCGCAGCTCCGGGCAGGTCCGCTGGGCCTCGCGCCGACGGTGTCCCTGACGCACACCGGCTGCCGCCGCGGCGGGCGTGCGCGCGACGACCCGGTTGGCGTGCAGGACCGCGACGGGATCGCCCGGCGACGCGCCGGCCGCGGTGACGGACCAGTCCGGGCAGAGCACGACGACGAGCCGCGGCGGCCCGGCCCGTGATGCATCCGCTCGCGACACCTCAGCCCGTCCGGCGGTAGGTGGCAGCCGGCGCGTCGTGCACCGGGACCACCGTCGGGATCACGGCAGGGTCCACGGTCTCGACATGGCCGTCGACCCCGGGCAGCCAGACATCGACCCGGCGTTCGCGAGGCAGGCGACGACCCTGCGCGGTGACGGTGAGCCGGCGGCGCGTCAACCGACCGGAACCGTGACCGAGGCCGTCCCACTCGCCCCGGTCGCCGGTGACGACGAGGTCGCACGAGAACGGGCCGGGATCGCCGATCAGCACCAGCACGGCGCCACGCACCTGGAGCCGGGCCTGCAACCGGCGGGCGGTGCTGGCCCGGATGTCGGCGCGCATCACCACCAGGTCGAAGCCGTCGATCAGCGCCGACACCACGTTCGCCCACGGATCCTCGCCGAGATCACGTGCCGGCTCGGCGATCATCACCAGCCGATCGAGGGCGATGCCCAGCTCGTCGGCGGCGCGCAGACCGATCGCCGGCAGACCGACGGCCGCCATCCACGATCCCGCGGTCGAGGCGGCTGCGACGAGCGCGAGCGCCACCGACATCGCCGTCGGCCCCTGGCAACCGATGACCGACCCGCGGGTGAGCCCCGCTTCGGGGAACAGCGGTTGCAGGGCGGGATCGACCGGCAGCACCCGGTCCCGGGCGAAGGTGACCGGCCCGATCTTGGGCACCAGCTGGGTCAGCCGCTCGCGACGTTCGTGCAGGGAACTCCGCTCCATCCCTCGATGGTAGCGAACATGTGTTCGCCATGTCGAGAGGGCCCGGTCGAGAGGGCTCGTTCGGGAGGCTCGTCGAGCGGGCACCGGCCTCAGCGCAAGGCCACGGACACCGTCTGATCGAGGATCTCGAGGATGCCGTCGAGCCGCGCCGAGAAGTGACCGGCGCCGAGTGAGCGCGCGTGGGCTTCGTTGACGACGACTCGGCCGCCGAGGATCACCGTGACGTCGGGTGCCGCCGCACGGATCGCGGCGATGGTCTCGGCCGCGACATCGAGGCGATCCGAGTTGGTGACCGAGATGCCCACCGCGACGACATCGGGTCCGATGTTGGTGACGGCCCGGGCGAAGCTGGCCGCCGGCAGATCGCCGCCGAGGTCGGACACCTCCCACCCGCGCTGGCGGACCAGGTCGGCCACCATCGCAAGGGGCAGGGCATGGTGCTCGCCGGCCGGGCAGCCGAGCACCACCACGCCGCGGCTGCGGCCCCGGCGCGCGAACCGCGGCCCGAGACGGCCGATCAGACGGGTGACGATGCCGGTGGCACGATGCTCGTCGGCGATGTCGATCTCGCCGGTCACCCAACGCTCGCCGATGGAGACGAGGGCCGGGGTGAGCACGCCCATGTAGATGTCGGTCAGCGTCGAGCCGGCGGCCAGCGCAGCCTCGACCACGCCCCAGGCACCGCGCACGTCGCCGACGAGCAGCCGGGCCTCGAGGCGCTCGGCCCACGGGGCGCGCAACCGGCCGGATCGCTCGCCAACGACGGTCTCGGCATCGCTCGCATCGTCGCCGTCGCTCGCTGCACCTGCATCGGACGGCGCGTCGAGCGGCTGCTGGGCCGTGCCGCGGCCACCCTGGTGATCACGGAAGGCTGCGAGGTCGTCCTGACCGACGCACCACGTGCCGCCGATCTTCTCCGCGGGCAGCAGTCCGAGCCGGACGTACCGGTACGCGGTCATGTAGTGGACGCCGAGCAGCGCTGCCGCCTCGTGCAACGTGAGATCGGATTCCGTCATCGCGATCTCCCTTCGCTCCACGACTGGCCGATTATGTCACGGCCACCGCCAACAGCCCTCCAACAGCTCACAACAATTCCGGGACGTGACGATCGACCATCACCGCCGGATCGGCGGGCCGGATCAGCCGGGGTGGTTGGCCTTCCACTTGACCAGCGCGGCGCGGCTGCGCTCGAGGATCGCCGCGGGAACTCGCGATGCCGCAGCGCTCAACGCCGGATCGGCGCCGGCGGCTGCCGGTGCGGCCGCGGCCGTGGGCTCGTCGGCGACGACGTCCTCGAAGGCCGGCGGGGTCATGCCGGGCTTCCAGTACTGGTACAGGTCGCGCACGACCTCGATCAGGCCATCGGACGTGAAGCCCTTCTGCAGATCGACCGTGATCATGTTCATGTACACGTGCACGCCGGCGACGCGACCCGTGCCGAACAGGCGGCGGGCCAGCTCGGCGGCCGGCCGCGGACCGTACGCCTCGTCGGCCGAACCGAACCGCTCGTGCCCGGAACCGGTGAGGTTGCGGTTGAGCTCGTAGCGGACGAACCCGGGGATGCTGCTGTTCTTCTCGACGACGCCGACCAACTGACCCATGGCGGCCCACGTTACTTCGTGCGTCGCCGCCGGACCTCAACCCCGTTCGCAACGAACGCCGGGACGCGTTGGTGCGTTTGTACCGAACCGGCGATAGGTTCGGAGCGCTGTTCGTCGGAACAGATCACACGTGAGTGGCTCGTCCCCAAAACTGGGGCAGTGTCATGGGCTCCTTGCGTGTGCCTCCCATAAGGGAACCACAACAAGGAGTTACAACCGTGTCCACACCTTTCGCCGATCTCGGCCTGCCCGCGCGCCTCGTCGAGGCCCTCGCTGCCGATGGAATGATCGAGGCCTTTCCGGTCCAGGCCATCACCCTCCCCGACGCCCTTGCCGGCAAGGACCTGTGCGGCCGTGCGCCCACCGGTTCCGGCAAGACGCTGGGGTTCGGGATCCCGATGATGGTCCGGATCAGTCAAGCTGAGCCCACCAAGCCGACGGGACTCGTGCTGGTACCAACCCGCGAGCTCGCCGAGCAGGTGCAGCGTGCCTTCGTGCCACTGGGTCGCGCCCAGTGGCGCT
>JAOBWK010000008.1 GCA_025463305.1 Ilumatobacteraceae bacterium | reverse complement strand
CCGAGCTGGCGCGCATCGTCGACTGCCGCGCCGAGCTCGTCAACGAGGGCCTGATCGCGCTGCAGTGCGGCGCGTTCCACATCACCACCGCCGGCAAGACCTACTTCAACACCACCCCGCTCGGCCGGGCCGTCACCGGCACCCTCCTGGTGCGGGCGATGCAGGCCGACGGCGTCGACATCTGGGGCGACGGCAGCACCTACAAGGGCAACGACATCGAGCGCTTCTACCGGTACGGGCTGCTCGTCAACCCGAACCTGCGGATCTACAAGCCGTGGCTCGACGAGGCGTTCGTCGGCGAGCTCGGCGGCCGCGCCGAGATGAGCGAATTTCTGATCCAGCGCAAGCTGCCGTACCGCGACAGCAAGGAGAAGGCGTACAGCACCGACGCCAACATCTGGGGCGCGACGCACGAGGCGAAGTCGCTCGAGGAGCTGGCGACGAGCATGGACATCGTCGACCCGATCATGGGCGTCGCTCACTACGACGAGACCATCGCGATCGCCACCGAGACCGTCACCGTGCGCTTCGCCGAGGGCTGGCCGGTGGCGCTCAACGGCGTCGAGTTCACGGACCGCGTCGAGCTCGTCCTGGAGGCCAACCGGATCGGCGGTCGTCATGGTCTCGGGATGAGCGACCAGATCGAGAACCGGATCATCGAGGCCAAGAGCCGCGGCATCTACGAGGGACCCGGCCTCGCCCTGCTGCACATCGCCTACGAGCGCCTCGTGACCGCCATCCACAACGAGGGCACCCAGGAGAACTACCGCACGATGGGTCGTCGCCTCGGTCGTCTGCTCTACGAGGGACGCTGGTTCGACCCGCAGAGCCTGATGCTGCGCGAGGCGCTCACCCGCTGGGTCGGCTCGGCCGTCACCGGAGAGGTCACCCTCCGCCTGCGTCGCGGCGACGACTACTCGATCCTCGACACCACCGGACCGCACCTCACCTACTCGCCCGAGCGGCTGAGCATGGAGCGCGTCGAGGACGCACCGTTCGGCCCGCTCGATCGCATCGGCCAGTTGACGATGCGCAACCTCGACATCGAGGACAGCCGGGCCAAGCTCGACGTCTACCGCAGTGTGGGCACCCTCGGCGCGGGCGGCCTCCTCGAGCTCGAGTGACTACGAGCGGACGCGGATCTCGTCGATGAGGCCGGTCAACAGGCGGACGCGGTCGGGGATGGTGTCGATCTCGACGTACTCGTGATCGGCGTGGGCACCGCCACCGACGGCGCCGAGGCCGTCGAGTGTGGCGACGCCGCGAGCGGCAGTGAAGTTGCCGTCGGAGCCGCCGCCGACGGCGACGCCGGTGACCTCGGGCAGGCCGAGCTCGGAGCCGATCGCGACCGCGAGCGGGAACAGCCACTCGGACGCGCTGGCCGGCATCGGCGGGCGGTTGATGCCACCGGTGATCTCGATGCGGGTCTGCGCATCGTGCGGTGACAGCAGCGCCATCGCGGTCTCGACGCGCTCTTTCTCGCCCTCGGCCTCGACGCGCACGTCGACGGTGAGCTGGGCGAGCGCGGGCACGACGTTCTCGGCCGTGCCGACCTTCGCGACCGTCGGCGTGACCGTGGTGCCGATCGACGGATCGCCGAATGTGTTGATCGTCAGCACCTGGTGCGCGGCCTCGACGAGCGCGTTGACGCCCTTCTCCGGCTCGAGCCCGGCGTGCGAGGCGCGGCCGTGGATGAACACCTCGAACGTGCCGAGGCCCTTGCGCGCGATCTTCAGCGCGCCACCGTCGAAGCTCGGCTCGAGCACGAGGACCGCGCCGCAGGCGAGCGCGCGCTCCTCGATCAGCGCCCGGGAGGCCGTGGAGCCGACCTCCTCGTCGGCTGAGAACAGCAGCTCGACCCCGGCGTGATCGGCGAGCGCGGCCACGGCGTGCACCGCCTGGACGATGCCGGCCTTCATGTCGAACACGCCGGGACCGGTGGCGCGACCGTCGGCGACGGTGAACGGGCGCTGGGCGAGGCTGCCGAGCGGGAACACCGTGTCGTGGTGGCCGAGCAGCAGGACGCGGGGCGTGCCGCCGCCGGACCAGTGCACGATGGGTCCCATCGACGACTCGACGATGGCGGGCGCGGATCCGAGGCGGGCCTCGATCACACCGGCGACCGCGGCAGCCGACGCCGCCAGCGCCTCGAGGTCACGTGATGGCGACTCGACGTTCACCAGCGTCGCCAGATCATCGAGCATCACATCGAGCGAGAGCGCTGCATCGGCCATCGCCCCATTCTGCCTGTCAGACTCGGCGGATGCGTCCACCATCCAGCTCGAGGGGCCGTCTGGCGATCGTCGCGACCCTCACCATCGGGCTGCTCGCCGCCGCCTGTTCGAGCGATCCGCCCGACGCCGCGACACCGGCTACCGCGACCACGACGGCAGCCTCGACCGCCACGACCGGGTCAACCGCCACGACCGCCGCGCCCGCCGCGCCCGCGACGACGGCGACCAGCGCACCGGCGACGACTGCAGCGGCGTCCACGACGACCGCTGCGCTCCCGCCCGCCACGTTCCAGGTCCTCCCCGGCGTCGACCAGGTCGCGGTCCTGCGCGCCACGCCGGGACAGCAGCTCGACCTCGTGGCCGACGACGGCACCGTCGCCGCCACGGGCACGGCGGACACCGCCGGCTCGTTCCTCTGGCGCACCCTGGAGCCGGGCAGCACCTACACGGTCCGGTCCACCGGCGATGCGCCGACCGCGAGCAACCCCGTGCAGGTGCTCGATCCATCCGTGCCGCCGGACCCGACGCTGTACACGTCGCAGCACCTGATCAACGGCTTCCAGTACATCACCGTGCGCGACGGCACGACGCTGAGCGCCAACGTGATGCTGCCCGGCCCCGCGGACAAGGGTCCGTACCCGACGGTGGTGGAGTACTCGGGCTACCAGCCGAGCGATCCGGCCAGCAACACCTTCGGCCAGCTGTTCAACGCGCTGGGCTTCGCGTACGTCGGCGTGAACATGCGCGGCACCGGCTGCAGCGGCGGCTCGTACCAGTTCTTCGAGCAGGCCCAGCTGACCGACGGCTACGACGTCATCGAGGCCGTCGCTCACCAGGCCTGGGTGCTCGACAACAAGGTCGGCATGGTCGGCATCTCCTACCCCGGGATCAGCCAGCTGTTCGTGGCGTCCACCGTGCCGCCCGACCTCGCCGCGATCTCGCCGCTCAGCGTGCTCGACGATTCGTACCGCGCCACCGGCGAGCCCGGCGGCATCCTCAACACCGGGTTCGCCGCACCGTTCCTCAGCGAGCGCCAGGACGAGGCCAAGCCGTACGGCCAGGCGTGGACCAAGGCCCGCGCTGACGCGGGCGACACCGTGTGCGCCGACAACCAGGCGCTGCGGCTGCAGAACCCCGACTTCCTGGCGGTCACCGAGGCGCAGGACTTCTACGACCCGGCGCAGGCCGATCCGCTCGCGCCGACGACGTTCGTGAACAAGATCGACGTCCCGGTGTTCATCGCCGGCGCGTGGCAGGACGAGCAGACCGGTGGCCACTTCCCTGACATGCTCGACAAGTTCACCGGGTCGCCGCACCTCTACGCCGACCTCACCAACGGGCTGCACACCGAGTCGTTGAGCCCGACGATCTTCGCCCGGATGGTGGAGTTCCTCGATCTGTACGTCGCCCACGAGACGCCGTCGCTGGACGGCGCGAGAGTCGTCGCCAAGATCCTCGTGCCGCAGCTCTACGGCGTCAACGACGCGACGTTGCCGCCGGACCGGTTCACGGGGATGTCGTACGAGCAGGCGCTCGCGGCGTTCGAGTCCGACCCGCCGATCCGCGCGCTGTTCGAGGAGGGCGACGCCGGGGCCGAGCCCGGCGCGCCCTACCCGCGCTTCACGAGCGGGTTCAGTGCGTGGCCGGTGCCGGAGGCCGTGGCGACGAGCTGGTACCTCGGCGACCACGGCCTGCTCTCGACCAAGCCGCCGACCGCGACCTCGACCACCGCGCCCGCCGGCACCGACGACGGCGACTCGTACGTCGCCGATCCGAGCCTGCTGCCGAAGGCGTTCTACCCGGGTGGCCGGAGCAGCGACATCTGGAAGGCCGGCACCACGTACGACTGGGAGCCGCTGCCCGCCGGCAGTGGCGTCGGCTACCTCACCCAGCGCCTGCAGTCGGACACCACGGTGGTCGGTGGCGGCTCGGTGGACCTGTGGATCAAGGCCACCACGCCCGACACCGACCTCGAGGTGACCATCAGCGAGGTCCGCCCGGACGGCACCGAGATGTACATCCAGAGCGGTTGGCTGCGCGCCTCGCACCGCAAGCTCGACGAGGCGAGGAGCACGGCGGTCCTTCCGGTGCAGACCCACCTCGAGGCCGACGCCGCGCCGCTGCCCAGCGGGCAGTTCACGCCCGTGCGGATCGAGCTGTTCCCGTTCGCGTACGTGTTCCGCAAGGACAGCCAGATCCGGATCACGGTCGACGCGCCGGGCGACAGCCGTCCGGTGTGGGCCTTCGACACGATCGATCACGGCGAGACCGTCACCATCGCCCACGACGCCGACCATCCGTCGAAGATCGTGCTCCAGGTCGTCCCGGGCATCGCCGCTCCCGCCGGCGCCGCGCCGTGCGGGTCGCTCCGCGGCCAGCCGTGCCGCACCTACGTGCCGGCCAACAACGAATCGGTGCCGATCTGAGCACGCCCGATCCCTCGGTGGGCGGATGAGCACGCCGCTCGTCATCGTGCCGACCCGCCGCGCCGACGCCGGGCGGGCGAGCCGGCATCCGGCCGTGTTCGCGGTCCAGCCGGCGATCGACGCGCTGCGCCGCGCCGGTGCCGAGGTGTGGCTGCTCCCGCCAGCGCCGTTCACCGCGACCGAGGCCGACGCACTGCTCGCCCGGGCATCGGGCCTGTGCCTGCAGGGCGGCGCCGACGTCGGCAGCGCTGCCGTGCAGGACGACGCCGAGATGGCCCTCACCCGCGCCGCGATCGCGCTCGGCGTGCCGGTGCTCGGGCTGTGCCGCGGCGCGCAGCTGCTCAACGTCGTGCGCGGCGGCACGCTCACCGATCTCGCCGGTGTGGACGCCGCATCGCACCATCCGGTCGACGCGCCGGGCGCCGTCGGCGTCGTCCACGACGTGAGGATCGTCGCGGGCTCGCGGCTGCACGACATCGTCGGCGCCGGCTCGGCGCGGGTGTCGTCGGTGCACCACCAGGCGATCGACCGGCTCGGCGACGGGCTGCTCAGCACCGCCGTCGCGCCGGACGGCACGACGGAGGCGATCGAGCTCGCGCCCTCGCCCGAGCACGGCGACGCCTGGGTGCTCGGGGTGCAGTGGCATCCCGAGGACACGGCCGCCGACGATCCCATCCAACAGCGGCTGTTCGACCGGTTCGTCGCCGCCTGCCTCTGAACGGACAACATCTCGCCGTGGACTTCATCTTCATGCTCACCCGCTCGGACGAGACCGTCGTCGACTGCCTCGACACCTGGGCGGCGATCGACTCGGTGGGCGTGACCCACGCCGGCTTCAAGGACGTCGGGGTCGACCTCGACACGCTCGTCGAGCTGAACCGGCGGATGCAGTCCGGCGGCGTGACGACGTACCTCGAGGTCGTCAGCACCTCGCCCGAGGCGTGCCTGACATCGGCCCGAGCGGCCGTCACCATCGGCGTCGACCGGCTGATGGGTGGCACCCAGGTGTCCGAGACGCTGGCGATCCTGGAGGGCACGTCGATCGAGTACCTGCCGTTCCCTGGCCTCCCCGTCGGCCATCCCACGCTGCTCGGCGGCTCGCCCGAGCTGGTCGAGCAGCAGTGCCGCGACTTCGCCGCCGCCGGGTGTGCCGGCGTCGACCTGCTCGCCTACCGCGCCACCGAGGCCGATCCCGTCGCGCTCGTCGAGGCCGCCCGGCGCGGCACCAGCGGGCAGCTCGTCGTGGCAGGCAGCGTGTCGACCGTCGAACAGATCGACGCACTGCGCCGGGCCGGCGCCGACGCGTTCACGATCGGCACCGCGGTGCTCGATGGCTCGTTCTCGCCACGCAAGGGGCACCTCGGCTCACAGCTGCGCGACGTGCTCGAGGCGACGCACGGATGACGGCACGGGTGAACACGTTGCCCACCTCGTCGGCGTTGATGGGGATCGATCTCGGCGCGGGCGGGGTCAAGGTGTCGATCATCACCGACGACGGCACCACGCTCGGCGAGGGCTCGGCCAGCATCGCGACCTCGAACCCGCGCTTCGGCTGGGCCGAGCAGGATCCGGCCGACTGGTGGACCGCGGCGTGCCTCGCGATCCCCGCCGCGCTGGGCGCCGCAGGCCTCGACGCCGCCGACATCGCCGCCGTCGGGATGTCGGGCGGTGCGCACATCGGCGTGCTCGCCGACGACGGCGGCACGCCGCTGCGACCGGCCATCCTGTGGAGCGACTCGCGCAGCGCTGCCGAGGCGGAGGAGCTGCGCGAGCGTGCCGACGCGCGCATCGTCGAGCTGTCACTCAACCGCGCCAACCCGACGTGGCTGCTCCCGCAGCTGCTGTGGATCCGCCGCCACGATCCGCAGGCCGCCGAGCTGACCCGCCGGGTGTTCCTGTCGAAGGACTGGCTGCGGTTCCGGCTCACCGGCGAGTGGTGCACCGACTACAGCGACGCCGTCGGCGCGCTGCTGGCCGACTCGACGACCGGCGGCTGGTCCGCCGAGCTGTGCGACCTCGTCGGCTGGGACATCGCCACGCTGCCGCCGATCGTGCGGCCGACCGACGTCGTCGGCGCGGTCACGGCTGAGGCCGCTGCGCAGTGCGGGCTGCGCGCCGGCACGCCCGTCGTCTGCGGCAGCAACGACACCACCGTCGAGCTGTTCGGCGCCGGCGCGACCGAGCCCGGCCAGGGCGCGGTGAAGCTGGCCACCGCGGGCGTCACCTACCAGGTGGCCGACGGACCGCTGGTGCGTCCCCCCGTGTCGTGCTACCCGCACATCATCGACGGGCTCTACTACACCGCCACCGGCATCAACTCGTGCGCATCGGCGCACCGCTGGCTGCGCGACCGGTTCTTCGCCGACCTCGACCACGACGGCGGTGGCTTTGACGCGATGGACGCGATGGCGGCCGGCGTCACACCGGGCAGCGAGGGGCTGCTGTTCCATCCGTACCTCGCCGGCGAGCGCGCCCCGCACTGGGATCCGCAGCTGCGCGGCGACTTCATCGGCGTCACGTTCCAGCACGAGCGCGCCCACTTCGCGCGGGCCCTCTACGAGGGGATCGCGTTCGCGATCCGCGACGCGATGACCGTCGCCGAAGGACTGGGCATGCGCTACGACACGATCCGGCTGGTCGGCGGCGGCGCACGGAGCGCGACCTGGCGGCAGATCATCGCCGACGTGCTCGGCCGACAGGTGCTGCTGCCGGCGAACGGCGACGCCTCGTTCGGTGCGGCGGTGCTGGCCGGCGTCGGCATCGGCGTGTTCGCCGACGTGCACGATGCGGCGGCGCACTGCTGCCGGATCGTGAGCAGCCACGAGCCCGACGAGGACGCCCACGATCGCTACTCGGACTTCTTCGACGTCTACACCGACGCCCGCGTCGCGCTGACGGCCATCGACCACCGCCTCCACGAGCTGACCGTCGACCCCTGAGGCGATCCGTGGTCGGCGAGGCGATCCAATGACCCGGGGGCCGGTGGCCGCGATCTGATCCAATGGGAAGATGGACCGTCGCGCCGAGCTGGGAGAGTTCCTCCGCGCCCGGCGGGAAGCGCTGCGGCCGGCCGACGTCGGGCTGCCACCCGGTGGCCGCCGGCGCACGCCGGGGCTGCGCCGCGAGGAGATCGCGCTGCTCGCCGGCGTGTCGGTCACCTGGTACACGTGGCTCGAGCAGGGCCGGCGGATCAACGCCTCGCGCGACGTGCTGCTCGCGCTCGCCCGCGCCCTGCGGCTCGACGACGCCGGTCGCGACCACCTCCTCGCCCTCGCCCAGGCCGACGGGCGCGCCGCCGATCCGCTCGACGCTGTCATCGAGGCACCCGATGCACTGAACCGGTTGATCGCCTCGATGGAGCCCGCACCGGCGTACGTGCTCGGGCCGCGGTGGGAGCTGGTCAGCTGGAACGCCGCCGAGGAGCGGCTGTACGCGGCCATCCGCGATCTCGCGCCCGACGAGCGCAACCTGCTCTGGGTGATGTTCTGCGAGCCGAGCGCGCGCCGGCTCATCGCCGACTGGGAGGACCGGGCGCGCAGCACGCTCGCCGAGTTCCGCGCCGGCACGACGATGTTCTTCGACGACCCGCTCGTGATCGCGCTCGTCGACCGGATCGCATCGGCCAGCCCCGAGTTCGCGGAGTGGTGGCCGCAGCACGACGTCGCCGGGTTCCAGACCCGGTTGCGCCGCTACAACCACCCGCGCGCCGGCTCGCTGACGTTCGAGTACCAGCAGATGATCCCGTCCGAGTGGCCGTACCTGCGGGTCATCTGCCAGCTCCCGCTGCCCGGCGACGACAGCGCCCAGCGCCTCGCCCAGTGGCGCGACATCGGCTGAACGGCCGCCGACATTTCGGCTGACTCACGCATCTGACGCGGTGTCAGATTTCTCGGAGGCGTGCGTTACTGTCGCCCGCATGATCGAGATCCCGTCCGGCACCCGGGTGTTCGGCATCCAGCTGCCGATCCAGTCCCAGAGCGCCAGCTTCGTCGGCACGTGGGAGGCCCAGTCGGGTCCCACCGAGCTGGCCCGCATCGCCAAGACCGCCGACGACGCCGGCTACCACTACATCGGCGTCTGCGATCACGTCACCCTGCCCGAGTCCGTGGTGGGCGGGATGGGCACGCTCTGGATGGAGCCGATCAGCACGCTCTCGTGGCTCGCCGCGCACACCACCAAGGTCGGTCTGCTGACCCACGTGTACGTGCTCGCCTACCGCCATCCGCTGATGGCCGCCAAGCAGTTCGCCCAGCTCGACTACCTGTCGCGCGGCCGTGCCCTGATCGGCATCGGCGCCGGCCACGTCGAGGCCGAGTTCGACAAGCTCGGCGTCGACTTCCACCGTCGCGGCAAGCTCACCGACGAGGGCATCCCCGTCCTCGCCGCCGCACTGGAGAGCGAGTTCGTCGACGGCTTCGGTGCGCTGCCCGCGCCGGTGCAGTCACCCCGTCCGCCGATCTGGGTCGCGGGCTCGAGTGGCCCCGCCATCGCCCGCGCGGCGAAGTTCGGAGACGGCTGGCTGCCGCAGGGCCCGTCGAACCAGGCGATGGTGGACTCGCTGCAGGCCCAGCGCGAGGCCGCCGGCCGCGCCGAGATGCCGATGATGATCGGCCACATCACGCCGTTCATCTACGTCGGCGATCCCGACTTCGAGGTCGCACCCGGCACCATCAGCGGCTCGCCGGTCGCCATCGCCGAGCAGATCCTCGCCGGCACCGCCACCGGCGTGAACCAGATCCAGGTGCGCTTCCGGGCGCGCAGTTGCGACGAGCAGTGCGAGCAGATGGTGGCGTTCGCCACCGACGTCGCACCACTCCTCACCACCATCTCCTGAACCCCTTCGCTCCTGAACGGAACCACGATGCTGACCAACCTCGACGAATACCCGATCCATCAGTTCGCGGAGCCGATGCGCTACGTGGCCACCAGCGATCGCAACTTCTACGACCGCTACTACTTCATGGGCTTCGAGAAGACCGGCAAGGCGATGTTCATCGCCGGCCTCGGCGTCTACCCGAACCTCGGCGTCACCGACGCGTTCGTCCTCGTCCGCTACGAGGGCCAGCACCAGGTCGTGCGCGCGTCCCAGGAGCTCGAGCTGATGGACCGGCTCAAGCCGTCGGTCGGACCGATCAGCGTCGACGTCGTCGAGCCGCTGCGCCAGCTGCGCGTGCGCTGCGAGCCGAACGAGTGGGGCATCGAGTTCGACTGCACGTTCACCGGCACCCACGAGCCGCTCGAGGAGCCCCGCCACTACGTGCGCGAGCAGGGCCGCATCATCTTCGACACCACACGCCTCGCCCAGACCGGCAACTGGGCCGGGACCATCAACGTCAACGGCACCACGTTCGACGTGAACCACGACGACTGGTACGGCACGCGCGACCGTTCGTGGGGCGTGCGCCCGATCGGCGAGAGCGAGCCGCAGGGCATCCGCGCCAAGGCGCCGTTCAGCTGGTTCTGGATCTACTGCCCGGTGCAGTTCGAGGACCACACGCTCGTCATCATCATGCAGGAGCACACCGACGGCAGCCGCGTCATGACCGAGTCGGTGCGGATCTGGCCGATCGGCAGTGGCCAAGATGGAGGGAGCCGGCCCAACGAGGTGTTCACCCGCTCGCGCCACCAGATGACGTTCACCGAGGGCACCCGGTTCAGCACCGGTGCGCACCTGTACATGAACGCCCCGACGGCGGCCGACGACGACGCGCCCGGCGAGCTGATCGACATCACCGTCGAGCCGCAGATCGCGACGTACGTGGGCGTCGGCACCGGCTACGGCTACGACCCGGACTGGAAGCATGGCCAGTGGCAGGGCGCAGAGCCCGTCACCCAGCACTTCGAGCTCGACCTCGACTCGCCCGAGGGCAAGGCCCGGCTGTTCGGCATCGTCGACAACGGCGCCAAGTTCACGTACACCGATCACCTCGGCACCCACGTCGGCTACGGCTTGTACGAGAACATGATCATCGGGCCGCACGACCAGTACGGCTTCACCGACATGCTCGACGGCTACGTCACCAAGTAGCGGGACGACGCGATGAGCCGCACCTTCAACATCGCCGACCTGTTCGAGGAGGTCGCCGACGCAGCGCCCGACCGCGACGCGCTGGTGGCCGGCGACGTGCGCCGCACCTACCGCGAGCTCGACGAGCGGGCCACCCGGCTCGCCAACCACCTCGTGTCGGTCGGCGTGCGCCGCCTCGACCACGTCGCCATCCACGCGATGAACTGCGCCGAATGGGTGGAGGCGTTCATCGCCTGCTTCAAGATCAGCGCGGTGCCGATCAACGTCAACTACCGCTACATGGCCGACGAGCTGCAGTACCTGTACGACAACGCCGATTGCGTCGCGGTCATCGTCGAGTCGCAGTTCCGCGAGCGCCTCGACGCGGTGCTCGCCGATCTGCCGAACGTGCACTCGGTGCTCGAGATCGGCCCGCAGTACGAGGCCGCGCTCGCCGCCGCCTCACCCGTGCGCGCGACGGCTGCCGAGCTCGGCTGGGAGCGCTCCGACGACGATCTGTACATCCTCTACACCGGCGGAACCACGGGCATGCCGAAGGGAGTCATGTGGCGCCACGAGGACGCGTTCTTCGCGATCATGAACGCCGGGCGCGGCAACCGGCCGCTGGCCTCGGCGGAGGACCTCGGCAACGAGGTGCGCGCCGCCGTGGAGGCCGGCGCGTTCCAGCCGACGATGATGGCGCTCGGGCCGATGATGCACGGCGGCGCGCAGTGGGCACTGAGCAACGGGCTGTTCATGGCGGCCAAGTTCGTGCTGTCGTGCCAACGCAAGTTCGATCCACACGCGATCCTCCAGATCGCCGCCGACGAGAAGGTCAACAGCATCGCCACCATCGGCGATGCGATGGTTCGTCCGCTGGCCGAGGCGCTCGCCGAAGCACCGGGGAAGTACGACCTGTCGATGCTGTTCGCGTTCGGCAACGGTGGCGCGCCGCTGTCGGCCGCGGTGCGCGCCCAGATGAAGGCCGCCGCCCCGAACATCGCGATGAACGACGCGTTCGGCGCATCCGAGACCGGGGCCGCCGGGGCGAAGGTCGACGCGGGCGAGGGCTACAGCGCGCCACGGTTCCAGATGAGCGACGACACCACCGTGCTCGACGACGACGGCGTCCAGTGCGCTGTCGGCGTCACCGGCAAGCTGGCCCGCTCCGGTCACATCCCGCTCGGCTACTACAAGGACGAGGCCAAGACGGCCGCGACGTTCCCCACCTACGCCGGCAAGCGGTGGGTGATCCCGGGCGACTTCGCGCGCATCGAGCACGACGGCACCGTCAGCCTGCTCGGCCGCGGTTCGGTGAGCATCAACTCCGGTGGCGAGAAGATCTACCCCGAAGAGGTCGAGGCCGCGCTGAAGAAGCACGAGTCGGTGTTCGACGCCGTCGTCGTCGGCACCCCGAACGAGCGTTGGGGTGAGCAGGTCACCGCGATCGTGCAGATCCGCGAGGGCCACACCCTCACCGAGGCCGACGTGCAGGCCCACAGCCGCAACGTGCTGTCCGACTACAAGATGCCGCGCACCGTGTTCTTCATCGACGTGGTCCAGCGCACGCCGGTCGGCAAGGCCGACTACAAGTGGGCCAAGGAGACGGCGCTCGCCCTCATCGCTGGTGCGTGATCACCAGGAACAGGCGCCAAGATCGTCAGCCCGCGGCGGGGTTCAACCCACTTCGGGGATGACGGCCTCGGCGACGAGGCGGATCGAGGACCACGCCTCCTCGATCGGCATGCCACCGCACAGCGGATGCATCGTCAGGGCATCGAACGGGCCCATCTCCCGGCAGCGCTCGACGGCCTCGTCAGGCGTGAGGATCTGGTACTTGCCCTCGGCGCGGAGCTCCTCGACGGTGGTCGCCTCGCTGTGCGCGGCCGAGTGGATGTCCGCCGTCTGCCAGCTGTCGTAGACGGTCGCCTCGTGCAGGAAGTGATGGCCGAACTGGTCCCACGCCGTGTCCGGGTCCTCGCTGACGTGCACCATCGCCACCGTCTCCGGTGCGGCCATGAAGAAGCCGTGGGTGCCGTTCGCCGCGCACTGCTCGTTGTAGTACTCGGCGAGGCCGGGCACCGTCGCCGCGGCGAAGAACGGCAGGCCGAGGCGAGCCGCGCGACGAGCGGCGATCTTGCTCGTGCCACCGAGCATCAGCATCGGGTGGGGCGCCGTCGAGGGCGCCGGCGTGACCGTGACGGTCGCGCCGTTGTACTCGAACGGTTCACCCGTCCAGGCCTTGAGCATCGTGGTGATCGACTCGTCCATCAACGCGCCTCGCTTGGCCCAGTCCTTGCCGAGCAGCGCGTACTCCTCCGGGCGGTAGCCGATGCCGCCGATGACCACCAGACGGCCACCGCTGGCGAGGTCGAGCGCGGCGATGTCCTCGGCGATGCGGATCGGGTCGTGCAGCGGCACGAGCAGGGCGGAGATCGTGACCGACAGGTTCTTCGACGCGCCGAAGATGAGCCCGGCGAGGATCAGCGGCGACGAGCTCCAGCCGTTGAACGCGCCGTGGTGCTCCTCGAGGCTGATCCCGCTGAAGCCGTTCTCGTCGCCGAAGCGGCACATGTCGAGCATCGCCTGGTGGCGGCGGCCGTTCTCGGCCCGATCGAGCTCGGGCATGACCATGTTGAACCGCATCAGTGAACGCATGGCGCCCTTTGTAGTCGCGACCCATCGGCCTCGGCGGGTCGTGTGTCAACATCTCCGCCGTGACACAGGATCTCAAGCTCGGATGGCACATCGGTTACTGGGGACGGAGCATGCCCCAGCAGGTGCCGGACACGCTCGCCGAGATCGAACGGCTCGGATACGACAGTGCGTGGACGGCGGAGTCGTGGGGTTCCGACGCCATCTCGCCGCTCGCCTGGTGGGGCTCGAAGACCACGAAGCTGCGCCTCGGCACGAACCTGATCCAGATGTCAGCGCGCACACCCACGGCCACCGCGATGGCGGCGGTCACGATGGATCACCTGTCCGGCGGCCGCTTCTGCCTCGGCCTCGGGGTCAGCGGCCCGCAGGTGGTCGAGGGCTGGTACGGCCAGCGGTTCACCCGCCCGCTCGCCCGCACCCGCGAGTACGTCGGCATCATCCGCACGATCCTCGCGCGCGAGCAACGGCTCACCAACGACGGCCCCGAGTACCCGATCCCCGCTCGTGACGGCCTCGGGCTCGGCAAGGCGCTGAACATCATGACCCATCCGCTGCGGGCCGATCTGCCGATCTTCCTCGGTGCCGAGGGCCCGAAGAACGTCGCGCTCGCCGCCGAGATCGCCGACGGCTGGTTCCCCATCTTCTACGCGCCCAAGCACGAGGAGCTGTACGGCGCGTCGCTGCGCGAGGGCTTCGCGCGCCCAACCGCCCGGCACACCGCCGATGACTTCGAGATCCTCGCCACCGTGACCGTTGCCGTCGACGACGACATCGACGCCGCGTACGACTCGATGCGCCCCACCCTGGCGCTCTACGTCGGCGGGATGGGTGCGCAGGAGATGAACTTCCACGCCGACGTGTTCCGCCGCCTCGGTTACGAGCAGGCCGTCGACACGATCCAGGACCTGTTCCTGCACGGACACCAGAACGAGGCCATCGCCGCTGTCCCCAACGCGATGATCGACGAGATCTGCCTCGTCGGACCGAAGGAGAAGATCCGCGACGACCTCGCCGCCTGGCGGGAGAGCAAGGTCACGACGATGCTCGTCGGCGGCCCGCCGGAGACCCTCCGCACCGTCGCCGAGCTCGTCCTCGGCTGAGCCGAGGCGGCGACACACCTGGTCGCTTGCCGGGGACCGTTGCCCGCGGCATGACCCACTCCCGGGGCGCTCCCGGATCTCCACGTGACGATTCGGCGGCCCTGCCGACCAGCCCTGCGCACCCCTCCCGAATCTCCACGTGACGATTCAGAAGCGCACCTCGCCCGGGTCCGTCGAATCGTCACGTGGAGATTCAGCAACGGCGGCTGCAGCCAGATCGGCGGTGGTCCACGTCGCCTCGGCCGGGGGCATCGACCTCGACATTTGACATTGATATCGGGGACTGTCACACCCCTTCGGTAGACCCAGACACATGCAACCTGACACCACTCCTGAGGTTCCATCGTCGCCGGGCTCAACCGCTGCCGCGACCGCCAAGTCCGCATCCCGGGCCGACGGGCTGCGGCCCGACCAGATCATGGGCGAGCGGCAGTGCGGCTGGTGCTGCAACCACTTCGCCGTCGTGCGGCGGCCGGGGCGGCCGTTGATCTACTGCTCGCACAGCTGCCGTCAGCGCGCATACGAGCGGCGGCGCGGGCTCGGGGTGTTGCCGCCGCCGGACCGGATCATCATGCAGCCGGGCGGCCCGCTGGCCCATCTGCGCCCGCGGTCCGGGGCCTACGAGAACGGCCGGATCAGCTTCGGGGTGGGCAAGTCGCACGCGATGCGCCCGGCCGGCATCGTGGGCGCCGACGGGCGGAGGCTGACGCTGTGCGGGCTGCTGATGCGCTCGGCGCTGCGCGACTTCCCGGTCGGCCAGCCAGGGTCGTGCCGCACCTGCGAACGGGTGAGCGACGTCCGGCCGCCGGCTCGGCCGAGGCGACCGTGCGACGACCTCGCCGCGGTGCGGGCGTTGATCGACGCAGCGGCGGTCGAGATGAGCCGTTCACCGGCTGCGGAGGTGCCCGGGCACGGCGGGCGCGACGGTGGAGGCGGGTACCCGCTGCGGCCCGCCGGCGACATCCTCGCCGACCTGCTGACCGCCATCTGACCGCCAGCAGACCGCCAGCAGACCGCCATTCGACCGGCACCAGACCGGCACCAGACCGCCATTCGACCGCCACCGACCGTCCAGCCCGCCCCGGCGCAGCGCACGCCGGGCGATGGCGGCGTGCCAATACGCTGGCCCCATGTCAGACGGCACCAACTCGCCAACCAGCCCGGCACCCACCGCATCGGCATCCGCCTCCACACCCGGTGCCGGCACCGGCGCCGACGCCGGCGACGTCGAGCACTTCGACGTCGTGATCATCGGCACCGGGTCGGGGAACAGCATCCTCAGCCCGGCGTACGACTCGCTCAAGGTGGCCATCGTCGAGCGCGATGTCTTCGGCGGCACGTGCCTGAACCGTGGCTGCATCCCGACGAAGATGTTCGTCTACGCGGCCGACGTCGCCCAGCAGATCGCCCACGCCAGCACGTACGGCATCGACGCCCACATCGACAAGGTGCGCTGGCCGGAGATCGTCGACCGGATCTTCGGGCGCATCGATCCGATCCCGCCGAACGGGCTCGCCTACCGGCAGGGTGCGACCAACATCACCGTGTTCGAGGGCACGGCGCGGTTCAGCGGCCCGAAGCAGGTCGACGTCGCGCTCAACGCCGGCGGCAGCCGCCGGATCAGCGGCGCGAACATCGTCGTCGCGGCCGGTGCCCGACCGATGATCCCCGACGTCGAGGGGCTCGACACCGTCGAGTACCACACCAGCGACACCATCATGCGCCTGCCGTCACTGCCCGAGCGGCTGATCGTCATCGGCGGCGGCTACATCGCCACCGAGATGGCCCACGTCTTCGGTGCGCTCGGCTCGAAGGTCACCATCGTCAACCGCAGCGGCCGCTTCCTGAGCCGCGAGGACGAGTCCGTCAGCCATCGCTTCACCGAGATCTACCGCGAGCGCTTCGAGTGCCACATGAACGCCCGCTTCGAAAGGGTCAGCCAGGCCGGTCCCGGTGGCGAGATCACGGTGCGCGTGCACTGCGACGGCGAGCACATCGACGTCGTCGGCGACGCGCTCCTGGTGGCGACCGGACGGATCCCCAACGGCGATCAACTCGGCCTCGAGGCGGCCGGCATCGCGATGGACGACGACGGCTACGTGGTCACCGACCCGCAGCTGCGCACCAACGTCGAGGGCGTCTGGGCGCTCGGCGACGTCGCCAACGAGAACCAGCTCAAGCACGTCGCCAACGCCGAGGCGAAGATCGTCGCCCACAACGTCGTCAACCCCGACGACCTCCGCGCGGTCGATCTGTTCCCGGTGCCGCACGCGGTGTTCGCCGGCCCGCACGTGGCCTCCGTCGGCGCCACCGAGCAGGAGCTGCGCCACATCGGCAAGCACTACATCGCCGCCACCCAGAACTACGGCGACGTCGCCTACGGCTGGGCGATGGAGGACACCCAGCACTTCTGCAAGGTCATCGCCGATCCGCAGACGCGCCTGCTGCTGGGCGCACACATCATCGGGCCGCAGTCGAGCATCCTCATCCAGCAGCTGATCCAGGCGATGCGCTTCGGTCAGACCGTCGACCAGATCGCCCGCGAGCAGCTGTGGATCCATCCGTCCCTGACCGAAGTCGTCGAGAACGCACTGCTGAAGCTCTGAAGCAAGAGACCGCAGCTGAAGCTCTAACCCGCGGCGATCTCGCGCTGCAGCTCGCGCTTGAGCATCTTCCCGGACGCGTTGCGCGGCAGCGGCTCGTTGCGGAAGATGACGATCGTCGGCACCTTGAACGGGGCGAGTCGCTTGCCGACGAAGGCGCGCAGCTCGTCGGTGGTGAGGGCCATCCCCGGCTTCAGCATGACCGCCGTGGCGACCTCTTCACCGAGGCGCTCGTGGGGCACGCCGAACACGGCGGCCTCGTGGACCGCGGGGTGCTCGTAGATCGCCGCCTCGACCTCGGCGCAGTAGACGTTCTCGCCGGCGCGCAGGATCATGTCCTTGACGCGGTCTTCGACGTAGATGAAGCCCTCCTCGTCGAGCCGGCCGAGATCGCCCGAGCGGAGCCAGCCGTCGACGAGTACCTCGGCGGTCGCATCGGGTCGGTTCCAGTAGCCGCGGATCAGGTTCGGTCCCTTGAACCAGATCTCGCCACTCTCGCCGACGGGCACCGGCTGATCGTCGCCGTCGCGGATCTCCATCGTCATCACCGGCACGACGCGCCCGGAACTGGTCGGCTTGCGCAGGTAGTCAGCGCCGCGGTTGCCGGGCCCGTAGGCGTTGGTCTCGGTCATCCCGTAGCCGATGGTGGGGTTGCCCTTCTTGAAGCTGCCGGCGACCTTCTCGACGAGCGCGGGCGGAGCCGGTGCGCCTCCGCCGCCGATGTCGCGCAGGCTCGACGTGTCGAACTCGGCGAAGCGCGGTGACTGGACGAGGTCCCAGCTCTGCGTCGGGACCCCGACGAAGTTGGTGATCTGTTCCCGCTCGATCGTCTCCAACGCCTTGTCGACGTCCCACTTGTACATGATCACGAGCTTCACGCCGGCGGCGAAGCAGCCGAGCATCACCGCCACGCAGCCGGTGACGTGGAACAGCGGCACGATCAGGATGAACGACGGGGGCGTGTCCGAGGGTTCGCCGGGCTGACGGATCCGCTCGATCGCCCCGCGGCACGAGAACGCCATCAGCGCCTGGATCACCGCGCCGTGAGTGGACACCGCACCCTTCGGCCGGCCGGTGGTGCCGGAGGTGTAGAGGATGGTGGCATCGTCATCCGGGCCGACCTCGACGATCGGGAGCGGCGTCCCGATGATCACCACGTCGTCCCATGCGTCGGCGCCGGCCGGCGGGTTCGCAGTGCGCACCGCGATCGTCCGCGTGCCCAGGCGATCGCACGCGGCGACCGAACGCTCGAGCCGGACGTCGTCGGCGATGAGCACCGCGGCGCCGCAGTCTTCGAGCGCGAAGGACATCTCGTCCTCGGTCCACCACGAGTTCATCGACACCGAGATCGCGCCGATCGAGGTGATCGCCGCGAAGGAGATGATCCACTCCGGGAAGTTGCGCATCGCGACCGCGACCCGGTCTCCCTTCTGCACCCCGTATCGCCCGATCAGCGCGGCGCCGAGCGCGGCGAACCGTTCGCGCACGTCGCCGAAGGTGTACGTCTCGTCCTCGTAGACGATGAAGGTGGCATCGGCCGGCGCGGCCTGGAACAGCAGGCCGAGGTTCGGCGGCGCCTTGACGAACACCTTCTGATGGGCGCCGTTGACGATCGCGTCGCCGATCTCGAGTGGTCCCCCCGGTGCCGTGACCTGCGCCGCTGCTTCGTCGAAACTGATCGTCATGGCGTGACACTCTGCCACCCCGGACGGACTCGGGCGAGATGGTGCTCTCCGAGCCGGTACATGCCCGGGGTCGTGGCATAGCCTCCGCGCGTGACCGACTTCCGCCAACTCCTGTCCCCCGGCGCCATCGGGTCGATGCCGCTGCGCAACCGGATCGTGCTGCCCGGCATGGACATGAACCATTGCGAGGGCGGCGCGATGACCGACCGCGAGATCGACCACTACGCCGCGCGTGCAGCCGGCGGTTGCGCGCTCGTCACCACCGGCGCGTCGGCGATCGCCTGGCCGATCGGGTCCGCGTCGTGGCGCGAAGCCGGCCTCGGTGACGACAAGTACCTCCCCGGCCTGACCCGGCTCGCCGAGGCGGTGCACGCCGGCGGCGCCAAGCTCTCCGTGCAGCTGGTCCACCACGGCAAGGTCGCGGGTGTCGACACCGCCGAGGGGCGGCCCCTGCTGGTGCCGTCGATCATCGATCCGCGGATGGACATGAGCGCGCTGGTCGACAACTCGATGGACGAGCTGATGCGGCTCGGCACCGCGACCCAGGGCAAGCAGGCCACCTACCACGAGGCGACCACCGACGACATCGCCTGGGTCGTCGACAAGTTCGCCGACGCGGCCGGCCGGTTGCAGCGCGCTGGCGTGGACGCCGTCGAGATCCACGGTGCCCACGGCTACCTCATCAACACGTTCCTCTCCCGGGCGTTCAACCATCGCACCGACGAGTACGGCGGATCATTGGAGAACCGTGCCCGTCTGCTCGTCGAGGTCATCCGCGCGGTGCGCGCCCGGGTCGGCGACGGCATGGCGATCTCGGTGCGGCTCAACGGCTGCGAGTACGGGCTCGACGACGGCATCACGATCGACGAGACCGTGGCGACCGCGAAGATCGCCGAAGCGGCCGGAGCCGATGTGATCAGCATCTCCGCCCAGGCAGGCAATCCCTTCCGCGACTTCACCAAGGGGCCGCTGCCCGCCGTCGTCGGTCAGTACCGCACGATGGCGGCTGCGGTGAAGGCCGCCATCGGCATCCCGGTGATCGCCGTCGGACGGCTGCTCCCCGAGCTCGCCGAGGAGATGCTCGCCAACGGCGAGTGCGACTTCGTCGCGATGGGCCGCCAGCAGCTCGCCGATCCGCAGCTCGCGAACAAGATCGCCGCCGGTCGACGGGCGAGTGTCCGCCCGTGCATCAACTGCTACGTCTGCGTCGAGCAGAACTTCTTCGACGGCTCGGCGATCTGCGCCGTCAACCCGGCGCTCGGCAACGAGTCCGCCGCGGCCGACGCGATGCGGCCGGCGGCAACCCCGCGCCATGTCGTGGTGGTCGGTGCCGGACCCGGTGGGCTCGAGGCGGCGCGCATCGCCGCCGGGCGCGGGCACCGCGTGACGCTGCTGGAGCGCTCGGCGTCCATCGGCGGCACGACGTGGTTCGCGACCCTCGCCGGCACGGCCAACCAGATGCTCGTCGACTGGCTCGCCCACGAGACCGAGGTCGACGGCATCGACCTCCGCCTCGGCACGGACGCGACCGCCGAGAGCATCGCCGCGCTCGCGCCGGACGCGGTCGTGCTCGCGACCGGTGGGGCGCTCCTGCACGGTGACGAGGTGCGCGCGAGGGTGACGGCGCTGACCGCAGCCGGTCCCGTCGCGAGCCCGGTCGGCTCCAACGGTGTCGAGTCGACCGTCGCGATCATCGGCGGTGACCTGATCGGGCTCACCCTCGCCCAGCACCTCAGCGGGCTCGGACACGGGGTGACCGTGCTCGAGCCCGGCAAGCACCTCGGCCTGGCGATGGCGATGCCCCGACGTTGGACCGCGGTGGTCGAGTCCTCGGCCACCGGCGTCACGCTCGTGCGCAGCGCGTCCGACGACGACATCGCCGCGGCCACCGCCGCCGCCGATCACGTCATCGACACCCGCCGCGTCGCGGCCGACGATCGTCACGATCCACTCGCTGGCGCCCTGGCCGAACGCGGCATCGAGACCCACACCATCGGCGACGCCTCACCCGTCGGCTACATCCAGGGGGCGATGCACGGCGCACACGCCGTGGCCAGCGCACTCTGAGATGTCAGGTTCGACGGAGTGTTGGTCGGTACGTCGCGCATCGTGAACAATGGGCGCCGTGACCGACAGCCGCCAATCCATCGTCACCCTCGATCTCGAAGGGGTCCTCGTCCCCGAGATCTGGATCGCGGTCGCCGAGCGCACGGGCATCGAGGAGCTGCGCCGCACTACCCGTGACGAGCCAGACTACGACGTGCTGATGCGCGGCCGGCTCGAGCTGCTCGCCGCGAACGGCCTGACGATGTCGACCATCGCCGATGTCATCGGTGGGCTCGCACCGCTCGACGGCGCGAAGGCGTTCCTCGACGACCTCCGCGGCCGCACTCAGGTGCTGCTGCTGTCCGACACATTCGAGCAGTTCGGCCAGCCGCTGATGCGCCACCTCGGCTTCCCGACGCTGATCTGCCACCGGCTGGTCGTCGCCGACGACCGGGTCATCGACTACACCCTGCGCATGCCCGATCAGAAGCGCCGCGCGGTGGAGGCGCTGCACGGGCTCAACTACCGCGTCATCGCCGCCGGCGATTCGTACAACGACACCGCGATGCTGGCCGAGGCCGACGCGGGGTTCTTGTTCCACGCGCCGGCGAACATCGTCGAGCAGTTCCCGCAGTTCCCTGCGGTGAACGAGTACGACGAACTGCTCGAGCTGATCACCGCCCAGCTGACCTGACCTCGACTGGCCTGAGCACGACTGGCCTGAGCTCGGTCAGGTCAGGTCGAGTCGCGGCAGTCGTAGAGGCTGAACCGCGCCGCGGTGGGCCCGCCCGGGAACGCCAGGGTTCCCGGCTTGGCGGTGTCCTCGTCGACGCCGTGTTCCCAGACATCGCTGGAGATCACCTGGCACTGCCTGCCGACCCAGCCGATGGCGGGGAGGTTGTCGAACAGCCCGGGCAGCAACCCGCGCGGTTCGGCGGAGACGAGGAAGTACCGCAGCTGGCCGTCCTTCACACGCTGTTGGATCTGGGCCAGCGTCTGGATCGGGTCGGAGCCGATGAACCCGCCGATGGACATCACCGACACGCCGGCGGAGATGATCAGCTCCTCGGCCGAACCAGCGCTCTCGACCGCGAGGTCCCAACGCTCGCCACCGTTGTGGTTGCGCAGGTAGTGCACCAGCGACGGCACGTTGAACGACGGGAACTGGAAGCCACCGTTCGGCGTGATGTGGTTCGCGGTCGTCGCGGCCCGGCGCAGTCCGACAGGAGCGGCGAACGGCAGCGGCCCGGACACACCGGCGGCGAGGCTGCCCTGCGTCCACACCGCGGGTGCGAGCAGGATCGCTGCCGCGGCCGACGCGGTGAGCGCGATCAACGCACGATGAGCCGGCGGGCCCGTTCTCCGGCGGACCCGCGCCCACGCCACGACGGTCACCAGCGCGGCCACGGCGATCGACGCGACCACCACGATCGACATCCATCGGCGCCAGTCGAACGACCGCCAGATGCGCCACTGCGCCCAGCCCGTCGCGGCAAGGGCGGCAACACCGAACCAGGCCCGCCACCGGCCGGCGGCGAGATCGGCGCTGAACACCGCCGTACCGATGCCGACCAGCCCGGCGACCGGCGCAGCGATGCCGGCGAGGTAGTACGGATGGAGCACCCCCTTCGTCGAGGAGAACACGATCGCCCCGGCGCCGGCCCAGCAGCCCAGCACGAGCAACGCGCCCAGCCGAGGGGATCGTCGCAGTCGAGTCGAGACGAGCGCGCCGATCGCAGCGATCGCGGCGAACGGGACGAGCCAACCGAGCTGGGTTCCGAGCTGGTGGTTGAGCAGGCGGGTGACACCGACCTCACCGCTCGCGAACCCGAGTCCGGGGATGACGAGGTTGCTGCCGGCGGCGCGCACGAAGTCCGGCGCCTCCTCGGCCCGTTCGGTGGCGCCGGCGAGGTCGAGGAACGGCGAGACGGCTGCCGTCACGCCCTCCCCCGCCGCGTCCTCCGTCGCACGTTCGGGACCCGGACGCTCCGCCTCGCTGCGCGCACCGCGCAGCAGTCCCACCGACGACTGCCCGTCGACCTGATCGACACCGTTGCGCTCGAACGCCAGCTCGAACACCGAGTTGGTCTGGGTCGACCCGACGTACGGCCGATCGTGCGCCGGCGTCGCGGCCACCACGACGAACCACCACAGGCCGACGCTGGCGAGCGTGAGTGCGCCGACGGCGACCTGACCGAGGCGGACCCGCCAACGCACCGGCGCGCACCACGCGTACGCGATCAGGATCCCCGGCATCACCGGTGCGGCCGCGAGCATCTTCGTCGTCATCGCGCAGCCGGCGAGCGCGCACGCAGCGAGCAGCCAGCGGAACCGGCCGGTGCGGACCGCCTCCATCGCGGCCACCGCGGCCGCGGTCATCAGCAGGGCGAGCACCGAGTCGGTGTTGTTGGAGTGGTTGACCGCGACGGCGATCGGCGTCAGCGCGAGCGCGGTCGCGCCGACGAGGCCGGCCGTGGTGCCCCACGTGCGGCGCAGGCCCCAGTACAGGAGCCAGACGGCGAGCGCTCCGGCGATCACCTCCGGGATCAGCAGCGACAGTGCCGAGTAGCCGAACAGCTTCGCCGAGATCACCTGCACCCACATCGACAGCGGCGGCTTGTCGATCGAGACGTAGCCACCCGGGTCGAAGCTCGCGTACAGGAAGTTGTGCCAGCTCGAGCCCATGCTGCGCACCGCGGCCGAGTAGTACGCGTTGCCCCACCCCATCGCCGAGATGCCCCATGCGTTCGTGACGACAGAGACGGCCACCACCGACGTGACGAGGATCGTGCGCGTCCGCCGCGTGCCTCCCTCCGTCACAGCCGAGCAGTGTTCCAGAGTTCGGCATCGAACCGGGCGCGGCCGCGACACGGCGCGTGCCGCGTCTTACAGTGGCCCGATGACGTCTGCCACGCAACCGGTCGCGCTCGAGGGTGGGCCGGTCGCCTGCGTCGGTGCGCTCGACTTCGATCGCTCGCCGACCGGCATCGCCCCGCGCCGCCTCCCGGCCTGGACCCGTCCGCAGATCCCCGACCTGTTCATGCATTCGATGGTGGCGATGGGCTCGGGCGTGCGATTCGCGTTCACCACGGACTCCGACGTCATCGAGCTCGACGTGCTCGTCACCGGGTTCCGCATCATCGGCAGCGAGGCCCGGCCGCCCGTCTTCGAGCTGGTCGTCCCGGGGCAGCCGAACCGGACCATGGTCGCCGCGTCGTTCAACCGCTTCGTGCTCGACTTCGCCGATCCGGCCAAGGTCGGCTTCGAGGCCGGCAGCGCCACCACGATCTGCTTCGACGGGCTGGGGACGGACACGAAGGCGGTGGAGCTGTGGGTCCCCCACGCGGCGAGCACCGAGCTGCAGGCGCTGCGGATCGGCGAGACGGCGACAGTGACGGCGACGCCCCCGAGCGGCCGGCGGCGGTGGGTGCACTATGGCAGCTCGATCAGCCACTGCATGGAGGCCGACACCCCGACCCAGACGTGGCCCGCGGTCGCCGCCACGATCGCCGAGGTCGAGCTGTTCAGCCTCGGGCTCGCCGGCGAGTGCCTGCTCGATCAGTTCGTGGCGCGCACGATCCGCGACCTCCCGGCCGATGTGATCAGCCTCAAGCTCGGGATCAACGTCGTCAACGGCGACGCGATGCGCGAGCGCGTCTTCGTGCCTGCGGTGCACGGCCTGCTCGACACCATCCGCGAGGGCCATCCGGACACCCCGATCCTCGTCGTCTCACCGATCTTCTGCCCGAGCGCGGAGGACCACCCGGGGCCGACACTGATGGGCCCTGACGGCGGGTTCGACACGGTGCCCGGGATGGACGAGATCCGCTCCGGCTGCCTGACCCTGCGCCGGATCCGCGAGCTGCTCGCGGAGATCGTCACGGTCCGCCGCGACGCCGGCGACGCGCACCTCACCTACCTCGACGGCCTCGAGCTGTTCGGTGCGGACGACGCCGGCGATCTGCCCGACCGCCTCCATCCGAACAACGACGGATACGGCCGGATGGGACGGCGGTTCGCGGCGCACGCGTTCGCCGCCGATGGCCCGTTCGCGCCGGGCCTGTCGTGATCGGCCGCGACGTGGTGCTCGCGCCGTGAGCTCGATCCGCCTCCTCGTGCTCGGCGTCATCAACTTCGCCCAGCCGGTGCACGGATACGACGTGCGCCGCGAGCTGCAGGGCTGGCGGCTCGACGGCTGGGTCAACGTGCAGCCCGGCTCGATCTACTCGGCGCTGAAGACGCTCGAGCGCGACGGCTTCATCGCCACGGCTTCGCACGATGTCACCGACACGCGTTCGCGCCCGGAGCGCACCGAGTACGTCCTCACCACCGAGGGCGAGCGGCAGTTCACGAAGCTCCTCCGCGCCGCGTGGTGGAAGGTGGAGCGGGGCCAGGAGCCGTTCTTCCCGGCGATGTGCTTCCTCACCCAGATGCCACGCGACGAGCTGCTCGCCGCGCTCCAGGCGCGCATCGCCCAGATCGAGGCACAGGTCGCCGAGCTGAAGTTCATCCGCAGCTCGATCCGCGACGGCGACACCGGCGACGACGGCGGCATCCCCGAGCACGTCCGCGAGAACATCGACTTCGCCGTGCTGCGCTACCGGGCCGACCTCGAATGGTCCCGGCAGTTCATCCAGCGCCTGCAGAACGGCGAGTACCAGCTGCCCGGCGACACGTGATCGACCGTCGGCTCCGAGCAGGCGCGCGAGCCGATGTTTGGGCGGCGCGGCGTCGGGTACATTCGCCCTTGTGAGCGACCACCTTTCTGACATCCAGACCCTGCGCGCCAACGCCCGAGCCAACATGGACAAGGGCCCTCTCACCGAGGACTACGGCGCCGACCGGACCCGCGTGATCGAGGTCCTGAACGAGGCCCTCGCCACCGAGCTCGTGTGCGTGCTGCGCTACAAGCGGCACTACTACACGGCCGAAGGCATCAACTCCGCGTCGGTCGCGGCCGAGTTCCTGCAGCACGCCACCGAGGAGCAGGGCCACGCCGATCAGATCGCGGCCCGCATCGTGCAGCTCCAGGGCGAGCCTGACTTCAACCCGGCCACCCTGGTGGCCCGCAGCCACGCCGAGTACGTCGAGGGCACCGACCTGATCGACATGATCAAGGAGGACCTCGTCGCCGAGCGCATCGCCATCGCCTCGTACAGCGAGATCGTCCGCTGGCTGGGCGACAAGGACATCACCTCCCGCCGGCTGATGGAGGAGATCCTCGCCGTCGAGGAGGAGCACGCCGACGACCTGCTCACGTTCCTCAAGCAGTTCGGCGTCGCCTGAGCATCACGACGGCGCTGCGGCGATCCCCTCGACCGCGGCCTTGGCCTCGGCCAGGCTCGATCCGAACATCTGCCGGTGCAGCTTGATCGCGTCGATGACCTTGCCCTGACGGGCGAGGTCGGAGATCTCGGTCGGCATGCCGGATTGGTAGATCTGCTCCGACGACGGCACGGGGATCGCGAGGTGCTGGTACAGACGCGCGATCTGGCCCTCGAGCATCGCGATGCGTGCGTGCAAGAAGGAGACGTCGTCGTTGCTCATGTTGCTCATCGCTCGCGACCGTAGATCAACGCGGACGGTGCGCCGGCGTCAGTCCGACTTCATCCGCAGCGCCTGCTTCCACCGGACGCGCGAACCGCGGTGGAGGAGCGTGCGCCCGTAGACCTCACCGGCGAGGCGCAGCATCCCCGCCGTCGCGGCGAGCAGCAGCACGGCCGACAGCACGATCTCGAACACCGACGCCGCGCCGGTGGAGATCCGCAGTGGCATCAGCAACGGTGCGAACGGCGGCAGCACCGAGACGATGCGCGCCGGCGTGGAGTACGGGCTGCTGCCGAGCGCGAACACCGTGATGTACGCGGCGGTGAACACCATCGAGATCGGCGCGGCCGCGCTCTGCGCGTCCTCCTGGCGCGACACGAACGAGCCGGCCAGCGCGAACAGGGTGCTGTACAGCACGAAGCCGACGACGAACCACAAGATGGTGGTGGGCAGGCCGATCCACACCGCGTTCGGCACGGTGGTGCCCGAGATGCGCAGCGCGAAGACGCCCGTGATGATGGCCGCGCCGAACTGGATCATCGCCACCACGCCGATGCCGAACACCTTGCCCGCCAGCAGCTGGTGGGCGCGCACATGGGCCAACAGCACCTCGACCACGCCGGTGCTCTTCTCCTCGACGACGCCGGTGAGCACCAGGCCACCGAACGCGTTGATCGAGATGAACAGCAGGATCGCCGCGGCAGACCCCACCACCCGACCGACGTCGTCGGTCGAGGAGCCGCTGACGAGCGCGGAGGTGGTGAGTCCGGTGGGCGACAGCACGGCGTCGATCTGGGCGTCGTCGAGCCCGGCAGCCCGCGCGGCGGCGCGCGAGGCGGCGGCTCGCCAGCCGGCGTCGAGCGCGGCCGAGAGCTCGGCCGGCGGAGCGTGCTCGGCGATCAGCGTGGCGCCATCGATCTCGATCGCGGCGTCGTCAGTTCCGTCGCGCACGCCGGCGACCGCCGCGTCGTGAGAGGCGACGGGTGCGAGACGGACGTCGATGTGCAAGGCCATCGCCGCGGCCTGCACCGCCGCGCCGAACCCGTCGGGCGGGGTGCCGACGATCGCGACGTCGTAGCGGGTCTGCTCGTCGTGCCCGCTGATCGCTCGGTGCAGGAAACCTGCACCGAGCACGCCGGCGCAGATCAGCAGCGTGGTGATCTTGAAGCCGCGCGAGCGCACGCGCTGGCGGATCTCGCGCGACATCACCAGCCGCACCATCGCCAGGCCGTTCACGACAACGCCTCAGCCGTGCGACCGATCGCGGCGAGGAACACCTCGGACAGATCCGGCGGCGTGAACGAGAACTCGACCACCCGTCCGGAGTCACTGGCGTCAGCGAGCAACGTCGCCGGCTCGGTGCCCGCGGCCACTCGCACCCGCGTGGTCCGCGGCGAACGCTCGATCACCTCGGCGGCGAGGCTCGGTGTCGGGTCCCAGGTCGTCTCCTCGGCGAAGCCGACGGTGGCGTAGCGGACGTCCGAGCGCTCGCGAAGGGTCTGCACGTCGCCCTCCATCACCACCCGACCGGCGTCGACGATGACGACGTCGCGGCTGATGTCGGTGACGAGATCGAGCTGGTGGCTGCTGAACAGCACCGACGTCCCCCGCCGCATCTGCTCGGCGAGGATGGTCTTCATCGTCTCGACCGCGACGGGGTCGAGCCCGGAGAACGGCTCGTCGAGGATCAGCAACTCGGGATCGTGCACCAGCGCGATCGCCAGCTGCACGCGCTGCTGGTTGCCGCTCGACAGCGCCTGCACCTCGTCGTCGGCGCGGTGGGCGATGTCGACGCGCTCCATCCACGTCGACGCGGCCGTGGCAGCCGCCGAGGCGCTCAGACCGGCGAGGCGGGCGAAGTAGACGAGCTGATCGCGCACCGTCATCTTCGGGTACATCCCCCGCTCGGCCGGCATGTAGCCGAACCGGCGCCGGGTGGTGGCCGTGATCCGGCCACCGTTCCACGTGATCTCGCCGCTGTCGATCGCGATCAGGCCCATCACCGCGCGCATCGTGGTGCTCTTGCCGGCACCGTTGGGACCGAGGAAGCCGACGATGCCCCCGTCGGCCACCTGCAGGCTCACGCCGTCGAGGGCCACCACGTCGCCGAAGCGCTTGCCGACCCCACGCACGTCCAGCACCGAGCCGTTCTATCCGCTCCGGGTGCCCATTGCCACACGGGCTCATGTTGATGCGTCCGCGGCCGATCATTACGATACGGAACAGTTCAGTTTCGTAAAGCGGGAACGGGAGGCGGCAGCAGATGGCGACGAGTGCGACGAGTGCGACACAGGGATCGAGGACGCACGGGAGCAGGGCGGAGATCTCGTTCGCCGATCTCGAACCGGACATCGATCCGGCAGTGCACGCCCGACGCTGGTGGATCCTCGCCGTGCTGTGCGTGTCGATCACCGTGATCGTGATGGACAACACCATCCTCAACGTCGCGATCCCGAAGCTGATCAGCTCGCTGAACGCGTCGAACAGCCAGGTGCAGTGGATCATCGACAGCTACACCATCGTGTTCGCCGGCCTGCTGCTGACCACGGGCAGCCTCAGCGACCGGTTCGGTCGCAAGGGCGCGCTGCAGGCCGGCATCGTCCTGTTCGCGATGGGCTCGGTGGCCTCCGCGCTCGCCGGCTCGGCCAACCAGCTGATCATGACCCGGGCGTTCATGGGCATCGGCGGCGCGCTGATCATGCCGTCCACGCTCTCGTTGCTCACCAACACCTTCCGGGATCCGAAGGAGCGCGGCCGGGCCATCGGGATCTGGGCCGGCTTCTCCGGTGTCGGCGTCGCCGCCGGCCCGCTGATCGGCGGCATCCTGCTCAAGCACTTCTCGTGGAGCTCGGTGTTCTGGGTCAACCTCCCCATCGGCGCAACGGCGCTCATCGCCGGCGCGTTCCTGCTGCCGAAGTCGCGCGAGGACCGCGCCGACAAGCTCGATCCGCTCGGCTCGCTGCTCTCGATCGTCGGCCTCGCCTCGCTGCTCTACGGCGTCATCGAGGTACCCGACAAGGGCTGGTCGAACAGCGGCGTGGTCGGCGGGTTCGCCCTCGGCGTCGTGGCCATCGCCTCGTTCATCCTCTGGGAGCTGCACACCGACCACCCCATGCTCGACATGAAGTTCTTCAAGAACCCGCGCTTCACCGCGGCCAACACGGCCGTCACGCTCGCGTTCTTCGCGATGTTCGGCTCGCTGTTCCTGATGACGCAGTACTGGCAGTTCGTCCACGGCTACAGCCCGCTCGAAGCCGGCATCCGGCTGATCCCCTACGCGCTCGGGATGATGATCGCCGCGCCGTTCTCGTCACGGCTGGTCGAGCGGATGGGCTCGAAGCAGGTCATCACGTTCGGGCTGCTGCTGATGACCGGCTCGCTGATCGCGCTCTCGTTCCTCAGCCGTGACACGTCGTACTTCCTCGCCATCATCCCGTTCATCACGATGGCGGCCGGCATCGCGTTCACGATGGCACCGGCCACGGAGTCGGTGATGGGATCGCTCCCCCGCGACAAGGCCGGCGTCGGCTCCGCGGTCAACGACACCACCCGGCAGATGGGCGGCGCGATCGGCGTCGCGCTGATCGGCAGCGTCGTGTCCACCATCTACGCCACCAACGTCGACAAGGCGTTCACCCGCTTCGGGGTCGCCAACTCCCAGCTCGACGAGGCCCGCTCCTCGCTCGGTGGCGGCCTGAAGATCGCGGCCGGCTTCACCGGCGACACCGTCGGCCTCACGAACGCGATCAAGTCGGCGTTCGTCACCGCGCTCAGCACCGGCCTGCGCTTCGCCTCGATCTTCATCGTCTTCGCCGCTGTCGTGGTCTGGCGCTACCTGCCCGCCACCGCTGCCGATGCACCGGCTGACGTGCTGCCGGCCGCCACACCGGAAGACCTCCACGAGCTGACCGGCTCGCTGGTCGCCGGCGAGTGAGGTGACACCGTGAGCAGGACCGCCGCCGCACTCGAGACCGACACGTCGAGCACGAACATCAACGGCAACGGCCCGGCCGCGCCAGCGCGGCGCGGGCGTCCGCGCGACGTCCGCTGCGACCACGCGATCCTCCAGGCCACCCTCGAGATCCTCAGCGAAGGCGGCGCCGGCAACCTGTCGATCGACGGCGTGGCTGCGCGGGCCGGGGTCGGCAAGGCCACCATCTACCGTCGCTGGTCCTCGAAGGAAGCGCTGCTGCTCGAGGCACTCGGCACCGACGCCACCACGCTGGAGAGCCCCGACACCGGCACGCTGCGTGGCGACCTCGAGGCCTACTTCGGTGGCCTGCTCGATCGGCTCGCGTCGAACCCGAACTCGGATCTGCTGCCCCACCTGATCGAGGCGGCGTGCTACGACGCCGAGGTCCGCAAGTCGCTCGACGAGTACCTGAGCAGCCGGCAGACGCCGTTGCGGTCGGTGCTCCAGCGGGCCCAGCAACGCGGTGAACTGGCCACCGACCTCGACCTCAAGGTCGTGGTCGACGTGCTCGTCGGACCCGTGATGTACCGCCGGCTGATGACGGGCGAACGGCTCGACCGCACGTTCGTGCGCAAGCACCTCGACATCGTCCTCACCGGCCTGCTCCGCTGAGTGCTAATGTCCGGTGAATGCCGGACGTTCCGCAGACACGGGAGATTCCCGACTACCCACTGGCCGAGTCGCTCGCCGTCACCACGCGCGAGCAGATGAAGGCCATCACCGAGCCGACCCGGAACAGCATCATCGCCCTGCTGTCCGAGCGCGCCGCTTCGACGACCGAACTCGCGGTCGCGCTCGGCAAGCCGAAGGGCACCGTCGACCACCACCTCAAGGTGCTCGCCAACGCGAACCTCGTCCACGTGGTGCGCACCCGCCAGGTGCGGGCGATGACCGAGAAGTTCTGGGGACGCACGGCGCGCACGTTCATGTTCGACACCGGTGCGGGCGATGAGCCGACCCCGATGTGGATGCTGCGCGACGCGCACGAGGAGATGTCGCGGGTGCGCGACCAGCTCGACGACCCGGACCGGGCCGACACGTTCTCCACGCTGCGGCATGCGCGCATCCCGCTCGCGCGCGTGCAGGAGTTCGGCGAGCGCCTGTACGCGCTGACCGACGAGTTCGTCAGCGCGCCACGTGGCGGCGAGGTGATGTACGCGCTCGTCGTCGCGCTCTACCCCACCGACCAGCCGATCCTGCCGGACGTGTCCGGTCATGAGGCCACGCCGTGAGCGCTCCCGATGCCGACACGATGACCGAGGTCGCGCCGAAGCCCAAGCAGCGGATCTCGCTCGGCCGCAGCTACCACCGCGTCTACACGGCGAGCTTCATCTCCAACCTCGGCGACGGCGTCGCCCAGATCGGGTACCCGTGGCTGGCGTCCGCGGTCACCCGCAACCCGCTGCTGATCGCCGTGGTGGGCGTGGCCCAACGGTTGCCGTGGCTGATCTTCACGCTGCCGGCCGGCGTCATCACCGACCGGGTCGACCGCCGCAAGGCGATGATCGTGATGGACTCCTGCCGCGCCGTCATCACGCTCGCGGTCGCGATCTCCGTGCTCGGCCTCGGCGGTGAGCTGCCGGCGCCGAGCGCGCTCAAGACCGTCGTCGGCACCCGCTACGGGCTGTACTCGATCCTGGTCGTGGCCAGCCTGCTGCTCGGCTTCGCCGAGGTGCTGCGCGACAACTGCGCGCAGACGATCATCCCGTCCATCGTCGATGCCGAGCACCTCGAACGGGCGAACGGCCGGATGTGGTCGGCCGAGCAGGTGGCCAACACCTTCGCCGGCCCGCCGCTCGGCAGCGTGCTCATCGCGGCCGCGTTCTTCCTGCCGTTCGTGGTGGACGCGACGTCGTTCGCCGTCGCCGCGGCACTCGTCGCACTGGTGGTCGGCCAGTTCCGCGCCAAGCCCATGAACGACGAGCCGGCGGTGCCGGGCGCCTGGAAGGCCGAGATGAAGGAGGGCGTGCGCTGGCTGATCCGCCATCCGCTGCTGCGCCCGATGGCGCTGATCCTCGGTGGGCTGAACCTCATCGGTGCGCTCACCGCGGCAACGCTCGTGCTCTACGCACAGGAGGTGCTGCACACCACGCCGATCGAGTTCGCGGTGCTCACGATGGGCGGCGCGATCGGCGGCGTCACCGGTGGCTACCTCGCCCCGATGATCCGCCGGCGGATCGGCAGCGGTCCGTGCCTGTGGATCACCCTCGCGGCCGAGGCGATCACGCCGATCCCGATCGGGCTGACGTCGTCATGGCCGCTCGTGTTCGTGATGTTCGCGATCGGCTCGCTCGTCGGCGTGCTGTGGAACGTGATCACCGTGTCGCTGCGCCAGACCATCATCCCCGACGAGCTCCTCGGCCGGGTCAACAGCGTGTACCGGTTCTTCGCCTGGGGGATGATCCCGATCGGCACGGCGCTGGGTGGTCTGACGGTGGTGCTCGTGCAGTCGAGTGCGAGCCGCGAGACCGCGTTGCGCGCGCCGTTCTTCGTCTCCGCGGCGCTCGGCCTGATCCTCGCGGTGTACGCGATCCCGCGCCTCACGTCCGCCAAGCTCGACGGCGCCCGCGAGGAAGGGCTCGCGGCTCGCGCCGCTCGCGCGATCGCCGAGGCATCCAATCGCTCTGGCTCGGACGAGAACGCACCGTCGGCCGGCGACCTCTAGGGTTCCGGCATGCACGAAGCCGTCACCGTCCACATGGCAGCCCCTCCGGAGAAGGTCTGGGACCTCGTCAGCGACGTCACCAAGATCGGCCGCTACAGCCCCGAGACGTTCGAGGCGGAGTGGCTCGACGGCGCCACCGGCCCGGCCGTCGGCGTGCGCTTCCGCGGGCACGTCAAGCGCAACGGCATTGGTCCCATCTACTGGACGACGAGCTCGATCACCGCGTGCGATCCGGGCAAGGAGTTCTCGTTCGGGGTCGGCAAGCCGGGCAAGGCGCTGAGCATCTGGGGCTACACCCTCGTGCCGGCGGGCGACGGCACCGACGTCACCGAGCACTTCACCCTGACCCCCACGTTGGGCCTGAGGCTCTACTGGACGCTGATGGGATGGAGCCGCGGCAAGACCAACCGCGAGGACATGCGCACCACGCTCGAGCGGATCAAGGCCGAGGTCGAAGCGAGCAGCTGACATGGCGGACACAGCACTGCGGTTCCTGTCGACCGCGATGATCCAGACGTTCTTCCGCCGGGTCGAGGTGGACGGCGTCGAGCGGCTGCCGGCCGACGGCCCGGTCATCACGGTCGCCAACCACGCCAACGGGCTGGTCGACGGGCTGCTGCTGATGTCGACGCTGCCGCGCTGGCCGCGCTTCCTGGGCAAGTCGACGCTGTTCCGGATCCCGGTGCTGAAGCCACTGTTGAAGCTGGCCGGTGTGATCCCCGTCCACCGCGCCAAGGACGCCAAGCCGGGCGACGGCGACCGCGGCGCGCAGAACGACGCGACGTTCGCCGAGTGCCGGCGGCTGCTCGCGCTCGGCGCCGTGGTGTCGATCTTCCCGGAGGGCATCAGCCACGACCTCGACACGCTGCAGCCGCTGCGCACCGGGGCGGCGCGCATCGCGCTCACCGCGGCCGAGGAGGGCGCCGCCGATCTCGTCATCGTCCCGATCGGATTGGCCTACGACGCGAAGGCGACGTTCCGCTCGCACGCGCTCGTCACGATCGGCGACCCCATCCCCGTCAGCCAGTGGGCCGAGGCGCACCGCGACGACGAGCGTGCCGCGGTGCGCGCCTGCACCGCGGCCATCACCGCGGGGCTGCTCGCCGTGTCACCCGACGAGGTCGAACTGCCGAGCCCGCCCGCGGTGACCAGACGGCTCCGGTTCGCGAGCTCGCTCGAGGCGGCCAAGCACGCGACGCCGCGCCCGGCGTTGCTCGTCGCCGCACCGGTCGCCCTGCTCGGCGCCGCCGTGCACGCCGTGCCGTACCAGATCGTCAAGCGGCTGGCCCGCCTCCCGAAGGGCGAGAGCATCCGCTCCACCGTGAAGCTGCTCGGCTGCACGGCGCTGTTCGTGATCGAGTGGACCGCGATCGCCGGCGTCACGTGGCGCAAGCGTGGCCCGCTCGCCGGCGCCGTCGCGCTGGTGGCCGCGCCGACGTCGGGCTACGTCGCCGTTCGCTTCGCCGAGGCGCTCCGCGACGCGACCCCCGAGCCGGCGGGCGCGTGACCTACAGCCGCCGGTAGCGGCGGACGGCGATCGGCGAGATCACCAGGGCGATGCCGAGCGACCAGGCCAGCGAGATCAGCACCTTGTGTGCGGTCGGCCCGCCGAGCATGCACGCTCGAACCGCGTCGGCCGCGGCGCTCACCGGCTGGTGCCGGGCCCATGCCTGCAACCAGCCCGGCATCTTCGACGGGTCGACGAACGCGTTCGATGCGAACACCAGCGGGGCGAGCATCGGGAACGCCGCGGCCTGGGCGGCCTCGCCGTTGGTGACGGACAGACCGATCAGGGCGAAGATCCAGCTGAGCGCGAACCCGAACAGCACGAGCATCAGCACCCCGAGCGCCACCATCGGCACGTTCGTGTGGGCCCGGAACCCGACGGCATAGCCGATGGCGAGCATCAGCAGCACGACGAACACGTTGCGCGTCGTGTCGGCGAGCACCCGTCCACCGAGCACCGCCGAGCGCGACATCGGCAGCGAGCGGAGGCGTTCGAGCAGGCCCTTGCCCTTGTCCTCGGCCAGACCGATGGCGGTGTTGAGCGCGCCGAACGCGCAGGTCTGCACGAAGATGCCGGGCATCAGGTAGTCGACGTAGGACACGCCGGGGATCGAGATCGAGCCGCCGAAGACGTACCGGAACATCAGCACGAAGATGGTGGGCTGGATGATGGCGAAGACGAGCAGCTGCGGCACGCGGCGGATCGTGGTGAGGTTGCGCCACGTCATCGCGAGCGTGTCGCGGACGGCCCAGAGGAAGCCGTCGCCGGGCATCGGCACCGCCGGGGCGGTCGGCACGAACGTGGTTGCGGTGGTGGTGGTCGCGGTCACAGGGTGGCTCCCGTCAGGCTGAGGAACACGTCGTCGAGCGTGGGCTCGTGGAGGTCGATCCGCTTCGCGGTGAGGCCCGCGTCGGACAGCGCGTTGAGCGCATCGCGCACCGACGCCGGGCCGCCGCGCAAGGGCATCGAGATGGAGTCGGCGTCGTCCGGCTGGACGATCGCGTCGAACGCGCTGAGGATGCCGACCGCCGACTGCGCTGCGTCGGGCCCGCCGAAGCCGAGCACGACGGTGGTCTCACCCAGGCGGGCCTTGAGCTCGGCGGCGGTGCCCTCGGCGGCGATGAGGCCCTGGTCGATCACGATGATCCGGTCGGCGAGGCGATCCGCTTCCTCCAGGTACTGGGTGGTGAGCAACACCGTCGTGCCGTCGGCGACGAGGCCGGCGATCACGTCCCACAGATCCTGACGGCTGGCCGGATCCAGCCCGGTGGTGGGCTCGTCGAGCAGCAGCACGGGCGGATGGGTGACGAGCGCTGCGCCGAGGTCGAGGCGACGACGCATGCCGCCGGAGTACGTGCGCGCCGGGCGGTTGCCGGCATCGCTGAGGTGGAACTGGTCGAGCAGCTCGCCGGCACGCACGCCTGCCGCCGACTTCGAGAGGTGGTTGAGCCGGCCGACCAGCATCAGGTTCTCGCGCCCGGTGAGGTTCTCGTCGACCGCGGCGTACTGGCCGGCGAGGCCGATGCTGCGGCGGACATCGCGTGGCGCGGCGACGACGTCGAACCCGTTGATCACCGCCCGACCCGAGGTGGGCTGGAGGATGGTGGTGAGGATCCGGACCGCCGTGGTCTTGCCCGCACCGTTGGGCCCGAGCAACCCGAGCACGGTGCCCTTCGGCACCTCGAACGAGACGCCGTTGAGCGCGTGCACGTCGCCGAAGTGCTTCACGAGCGAGTCCGCCACGATGGCGGGAGGTGAGGAGTTCATGTGCTGCACACTACCCAATGGTTGGCATTGATCAACCATATATTCTATCAACTGTCATTTTGGTCAATCATCGGTAGGATCGAAGCATGTCGGCGAGCCCAGATCCTGTCCTCGAGCACGTGTGGTCGCGGCTGCAGCCATTGCTCATCGGCAAGCGCGACCAGTTCTTCGCGGCGATGGCCCGGCACGATCTCACGCCGCCACACGGGCAGGCGCTGACGATGCTGGCCGAGGGACCGCTGCGGATGCGCGACATCGCCGATCTGATGATCTGCGACGCGTCGTACGTCACGGCCATCGTCGACAACCTCGAGCACCGCGGCCTCGCCGAGCGTCGCACCAGCGCCGGCGATCGTCGGGTCAAGGAGATCGCGCTCACCGCGAAGGGCAAGGCCGCCGCTGCCGAGCTGCACGCGCAGATGATCTCACCCCCACCGGTGCTGGAGGCGCTGTCGCCGGCCGACCGCAAGGCGCTGGCGAAGATCCTCGACAAGCTCGACCTCGACGAGACCGAGCCGTTGTGGCCGAAGGCCGCATGGCGCGTCGGCAAGCACTGAACATCGGGCACTGGCACCCGGGCTGATCCGGGCCGCGACGTCGGCCTGTAATCTCTGCCGCCATGAGTGACGCCGCGTACGACCTGGTCATCATCGGCGGCAACTCCGCCGGGCTCTCCGTCGCCGTGGCGCTCCACGCGGCCGGCCTGCAGCGGGTGCGGATCCTCGAGGCCGGCTCGGCGATCGCGTTCCCCGAGCTCGTCAGCGAGCACCAGCTCGACGTCGGCTACGGCGAGCCGGCGATCTCCGTCGACGTCGCGCCGAGCCCGGCGGGGTCGCCCGCGCTCGTGTCGGTCTCGACGGCGAAGCACACCTACGTCGCCCGCGGCTGCGTCGTCGCCCAGCGCGCGGGCGCCGAGGGCTGGACGCCCACGGTCACCACCGTCGCCAGCGACCGGATCCTGATCAACCGCTTGCCCGACTTCGCCGCGGACGAGGACGTGCTCGTGATCGGCCACACCGACCGCGCCGTCGAGCTCACGGCGCGACTCGCCGCAGCCGGCGCCGGCGTGGTGCTCGCCGCCGGTGGCATGGATCCGAAGCTGCTGTCGCCGATGGCCGAGGCCGCGCTGCACCGCCTCGAGCGCGAGCGGCACGCAACGCTGCTGTACCGAGCCGTACCCGAGCAGATCGCCGACGTCGACGGCTACCCGATGGCGTACTTCGGCGATCGCCGCACACCCGATCTGCAGTTCGACCACGTCGTGTTCGCGCCGACCCGCACCGCCGTCACGCCGGCCGAGATCGGCCTCACCGAGGCCGCCGCGACGTCCGGCGTGGTGTGGTTCCTCGAGGGCGCCGACGTCGCCGAGATCGCCAAGGCCTTCCCGGAGATCACCATCACCCCGGCGCCCACGCTCGCCGAGCGCCGTCGTGGCTTCACCTCCGTCATCGACGACCTGCGCGCCGAGCACTACAACGCCACCATCACCCACTTCGAGCCAACCCACTCGGATCTGTGGGTGCTGCGCGTGCGCCCCGACCACGGCGACGTCACCCACCTCCCCGGCCAGTACGCATCGCTCGGGCTCGGCTACTGGGAGGCCCGCATCGACGACGCCGAGGACGACGACCTCGACGGCCGCTGGGACAAGATGGTGCGCCGCTCGTACTCGATCTCGAGCCGGATGTGGGACGAGCACGGCTACCTCACCGGCGACCTCGACGCCGACGAGCTCGAGTTCTACATCGTGCTCGTGCCGCCGACGCCCGACAACGTGCCCGGGCTCACCCCACGCCTCGCGTGCAAGCGCCCCGGCGACCGCATCTACCTCGGGCCGAAGGTGGCCGGCCGCTACACGCTCGCGCCGGTCACCGACCCGTCCGACACGCTGCTCTTCTTCTCCACCGGCACCGGTGAGGCGCCGCACAACGCGATGATCGTCGAGCTGCTGCGCAAGGCCCACCACGGCCCGATCGTGTCGGCGGTGTCCGTGCGCAAGTGGGCCGACCTCGGCTACGTCGAGCAGCACCGCGCCCTCGAGGCGCGCTACCCGAACTACCACTACCTGCCGATGCCCACCCGCGAGGCCGACATCCCCAAGCAGTACCTCCAGGACCTGATCGCCAACGACGTGCTCACCGCCAAGTTCGGGATCACGCTCGATCCCGAGCACACCCACATGTTCCTGTGCGGCAACCCGGCGATGATCGGTCTACCAGAAGAGACCGACGGCGAGGTCCGGTACCCCGAGGTCGTCGGCGTCGTCCAGCTGCTGGCCGAGCGCGGCTTCACCCTCGACCACCGCAAGACCCGAGGCAACATCCACTTCGAGGAGTACTGGTAGATCCGGGCCAGTCGGTCGGTTGCGGTGTCGGTCACGGGGCGATGAACGTGGCGACGGGTTGGTGGCCGCGCTGGGTCCACTCGACGTCGGTGAGGCCGGCCACGAACGCGGCGCGCTCGATGTCGGCTCGGCGCCACGCGTGCAGGATGGTGGCGCGGCTGCGCGTCGTCCACGGGCCGACGGACAGCCCGTCGTCGCCCTCGACGGCCGCTTCCGGGCGGGTCATCAGCACGTCCTCCATCCGGTAGGAGCGGCCGTTCGCGGCCCAGTCCCAGAGCTGGAAGCTGACCCGGCGCATGCCGCCCACCACCGACTGCTGCACCGCGGTCGAGACCGGGCGCATGTCGGCCACCGCGTCGTAGTCACGGTTGGTGACGACGACGACGCCACCGTTCCGGCACATCGCACGCATCTGCGTGAACACCGCGGCGAGCGAATCGTCGTCGGCGAAGTGCGTCAGCGAGTTGGCCGAGATGACGGCGTCGAACGCCTGCCATGACGCCGGCAGCGTCGACTCCAGCGCGAGCAGGTCCGCCACCGCGAACTGGGTGGACTCGGCGACGCCGAAGGACTCGGCCTCTGTCCGCGCCCGGTCGATCTCACGCGGGCTCAGATCGCTGCCGCTCACCTCGTAGCCGGCGAGCGCGAGGCCGATCGCCTGGGTGCCGATGCCGCACGTGCAGTCCAGCACTCGGGCCCCGGCCGTGATGCCACGCGCGGCGAGCGCCTCGGCGAGCAGCGTCCCGTGCACCCGCACGGTGGCTCGCCAGTCGGCGTGAGCGGCGTCGTAGTCGTCGGCCCACTCGTCGTAGAACTCGACGAGGTCGTGTCGATCGTCGGTGCCGTCCATCTCCCCACCGTAGAGCGAGCCACGGTGGGGAGCGGACGTGAACGGGATTACTTCTTGCCGCCGCCGAGGGTCGTGATGGCCTGGGCCCAGAGGACGTACTTGTTGGTGGCGAGATCGCCGATGGTCTTGATGTTGAGCGCCTTGGCCAGCGCCTCACCGTCGGCATCGGACACGCCCTGCAGTGCCGACACCGGAGCGTTCACCAGGTCTGCGAACTCGTGCTGTTCGAACGCCTTGTCGAGGAACTTGTCAACGTTTGCCACATCCGTCTCCTTTGACGTGTGCCCGCCACGTGGCGGCGCAACGAGCGGAACCTAGCCCGTTCGTCAGCTCACCTGCGCCGCGGGGGCTGCGAACTGCGCGTTGTACAGGTTGTAGTAGGCGCCCCGCGCCGCGAGCAACTGCTCGTGGTTGCCCTGCTCGACGATCTGTCCGGACTCCATCACGAGGATGATGTCGGCGTCGCGGATGGTGCTCAGCCGGTGCGCGATCACGAAGCTGGTGCGGTCCGAACGCAGCGCGTTCATGGCCCGCTGGATGAGCACCTCGGTGCGGGTGTCGACCGAGCTGGTGGCCTCGTCGAGGATGAGGATCGTCGGGTTGGCGAGGAACGCGCGGGCGATCGTCAGCAGCTGCTTCTCGCCGGCGCTGACACTGCCACCCTCGTCGTCGACGATGGTGTCGTAGCCGTCGGGCAGCGAGTGCACGAACCGGTCGACGTAGGTCGCCTTCGCCGCGGCGAGGATCTGCTCCTCGGTGGCGTCGAGGTTGCCGTACGCGATGTTCTCGCGGATGGTGCCACCGAACAACCACGTGTCCTGCAGCACCATGCCCACGTTCGAGCGCAGGTCGCGCCGGCGCATCGTCGAGATGTCGACGCCGTCGAGCAGGATGCGGCCTTCGTTGAGCTCGTAGAAGCGCATGATCAGGTTGACGAGCGTGGTCTTGCCGGCGCCGGTCGGTCCGACGATGGCCACCGTGCGGCCCGGCTCGGCAACGAGCGAGAGGTCCTGGATCAGCGGCTTGACCGGATCGTAGGAGAACGTGACGTGCTCGAACTCGACCCGGCCGCGCGGCTGCTCGTCGATGGCGGGGATGACGTCGTCGGGGCTCTGGTCCGGCGCATCGAGCAGCTCGAAGATCCGCTCCGCCGAGGCGACGCCGGACTGCAGCACGTTCATCATCGAGGCCACCTGGGTCAGCGGCTGGGTGAACTGGCGTGAGTACTGGATGAACGCCTGCACATCGCCGAGCGACATCTGCCCGGAAGACACCCGCAACCCGCCGATGACGGCGATGGCCACGAAGTTGAGGTTGCTGAGGAACATCATCGACGGCTGGATGATCCCGGACACGAACTGCGCACCGAAGCTCGCTTCGAACAGCTCCTCGTTCTTGGCCCGGAACGTCTCCTCCACCTCGCGCTGGCGACCGAACGCCTTGACGATCGAGTGGCCGGTGAACGCTTCCTCGACCTGCGCGTTGAGCGTGCCGGTGTGCTTCCACTGATCGATGAACTTGGCCTTCGAGCGCTTGGCGATGCACTTCACGGTGATCAGCGAGACCGGGATCGTGATCAGCGCGACGAGTGCGAGCACCGGCGAGATGATCAGCATCATGATCAGCACGCCGGTGAGCGTGAGCAGCGACGTCAGCAGCTGGCTGAGCGTCTGCTGCAGGCTCTGGGAGATGTTGTCGATGTCGTTGGTGACCCGGCTGAGCAGATCGCCGCGGGGCTGGCGGTCGACGTAGCCGAGCGGCAGCCGGTTGAGCTTGTCCTCGACCTCGCCGCGCAGGCGGAACATCGTGCGCTGGACGATGCCCGCCAGCGTGTACGACTGCATGTACTGCAGCACGCCGGACGCGAGGAACATCACCAGCACGAGCAGCAGCGTGCGGTGCAGGGCGCCGAAGTCGATGCCCTTGCCGCTGCGCAGGCCGCGGAACACGATGTCGGTGCCGTGGCCGAGGATCTTCGGGCCGAGCACGGCGAGCAGCACGCTGCTGAGCGCGAGGCTGAGCACCAACACCATCCCGATCCGCTCCGTGCGCAGTCGGGCGAGCAGCCGCTTCGACGATGCGCCGAAGTCCTTCGACTTCTCGGCCGGCATGCCGGCGGCCGCCATGCGCGCCGGGCCGGGACCCGTGCGCAACGCGGCGGGATCGAACCGCTTCTCGCCGGACTCCTCGGCGACTGCGTCGTCGTTGCTCACGCCGCCACCTCCGCCTGGACCTGGGAGGCCACGATCTCCGCGTACGTCGGACAGGACTCGAGCAGTTGGTCATGAGTGCCGAGGCCGACGGTCTCGCCGTCCTCGAGCACCAGGATCTGGTCGGCCAGCCGGATGGTGGAGACTCTCTGGGCGACGATGATGACGGTCGCCTCGGCGACGTGCGGTGCCAGTGCAGCACGCAGACGAGCGTCGGTCGAGAGGTCGAGCGCGGAGAACGAGTCGTCGAAGAGGTAGATCTCCGGTTTGCGCACGAGCGCCCTCGCGATGGCGAGGCGTTGGCGTTGACCGCCGGACACGTTGGTGCCGCCCTGGGCGATGCGCGCATCGAGCCCGCCGGGCATCGACGACACGAAGTCGCGGGCCTGGGCGACCTCGAGCGCCTCCCACAGCTCGTCGTCGGTGGCGTCGGGCTTGCCGTAGCGCAGGTTGCTGGCCACCGTGCCGGAGAACAGGTACGGCTTCTGGGGCACGATGCCGATCCGGTCCCAGAGCACGTCGGGATCGAGGTCGCGCACGTCGACACCGTCGACGAGGATCGCGCCGGACGTGGCGTCGGCGAGCCGGGGCACGAGGTTGATCAGCGATGTCTTGCCGGATCCCGTGCTGCCGATGATCGCCGTCATCTGCCCGGCGAGCGACGTGAACGAGATGTCGGACAGCACCGGCACCTCGGCGCCCGGGTAGTGGAAGCCGACGTTGCGGAACTCGAGCGAGCCCGTCTGGCTCACGGTCTTCACCGGGTTGGCCGAGGTGACGACGGAGGAATCGGTGTCGAGCACCTCCTGGATCCGCTCGGCGCACACCGCAGCGCGAGGGACCATGACCGCCATGAAGCTGGCCATCATCACCGACATCAGGATCTGGGCGAGGTAGCTCAAGAACGCGATCAGCGCACCGATCGTCATCTGCCCGCTGTTGATCCGGTTGGCGCCGATCCACAGTGCAGCGACGTTCGATGCGTTGAGGATGACCGTCACGATCGGGAACATGAAGGCCATCAGCCGGCCGGCGAGCAGCGACGTGTCGGTGAGGTCCTGGTTGACCTTCGCGAAGCGCTTCGTCTCGTACGGCTCGCGGACGAAGGCGCGCACGACACGGATGCCGGCGATCTGCTCGCGCAGCACGCGGTTGATGCCGTCGATGCGCTCCTGCATCACCCGGAACAGTGGGATCATCCGCCCGATGACCAGCCCGACGCCGATGGTGAGGGCCGGCACGCTGAACAGCAGGATGCCGGACAGCCCGACGTCTTCGCGCAGGGCCATGATGACGCCGCCGACGATGGTGATCGGTGCAGCCACCAGCAGGGTGCACGTCATCAGCACCAGCATCTGCACCTGCTGCACGTCGTTGGTGATGCGGGTGATCAACGACGGCGCGCCGTAGATGGCGACCTCTTGGGTGGAGAAGTCGGTGACCTTGTGGAACAGGCCGCTGCGCACGTCACGCCCGAAGCCCATCGCCGTGCGGGAGCCGAAGTAGACGGCGCACACCGAGAAGCACACCTGCACCATCGTGATCGCCAGCATCACCAGGCCGATCTTCCAGATGTAGCCGTGATCGCCGGTGGCGATGCCCTTGTCGATGATCTTCGCGTTCAGGCTGGGCAGGTACAGCGTGCACGTCGTCTGCACCAGCTGGAGCAGCACGACGGCGACGAGCAGCCACCGGTACTTGACGAGATAGGTCTTGAGCAATCGGACCAACATGCGTGGACACTCTTCCTGGGTTCGGACTGGCTACTGGCTGGCTACTGACGTTTTTCTGGGGGTGACGCGTTCAGTGGGAGGGGCGGCGGCGGATGCCGTCGAGGAGCAACGAGACGATCTCGGTGGGCGACATCGGCTCGTCGCCGATGAGTGCGGGATGGCTGGCGGCGAGGGTGAGCGCGCGCAGGATGCGCGCGGCATCGAGCGGATCGCGATCGAGCTGCGTTGCGGCCGGCGCGAACAGTGCGACGAGGCTGCGCGCGTCGGTGGGCCGGCGCCGCTCGAGCGGGACCTTGTCGACGCCGACGGTGGAGGCCAGCCGCCAGATGTTCTTGGTGCGCTGCTGGATGATGGCGACGGCGGCCGCGAGCCGCTCCTCGAACGACAGCGACGCGTCGATCTCGGCCAGCGCGGCCTCCATCGGCGCCTGGTCGAACGCGGTCTCCACCGCCGCGGCGATCAGCGAGTCCTTGTCGGGGAAGACCCGGAAGATCGTGCCCTCGGCGATGCCGGCGGCCACGGCGATCATCCGCGTGGTGACCCCGGAGCCGTGCTCGAGGAGCAGCGGCAGGGTCGCGGCGATGATGGCGGCGCGTCGCTCGTCGGCGGGCAGGGCGGCGGCGCGCTGCGAGCGGACGGGGGCATCGTGGGTGATCATCGAAGCACGAGCATACCTGAGTGAGCACTCACTCACCCACCGAATTGAGCACCGATTACTCACGATCGGCGGGCCGATCGCGTCGATGATGGGCGGATGGACAGCATCCCCTCTCCCACCGCGCCCCGATTCGAGCACGGCGTCGCCAGCGGCGATCCGACCCTCGACGCGGTCGTGATCTGGACGCGCGTCTCGGGCATCGACGCGCCGATCGCCGCCGTCGACTGGACGATCGCCACCGACGCCGGTCTGCACGACGTCGTCGACCGCGGCACCATGACGACGTCGCCGTCGACCGACTGGACGGTGCACGTCGACGTCGGTGGCCTCGCGCCCGGAACCACCTACTTCTACGCGTTCTCGTTCGGCGGCGAACGCTCCCCCGTCGGGCGCACCCGCACCCTGCCGCCCGCCGACGCCCCGCAAATCCGGTTCGCGTTCGTGTCGTGTGCGAAGTACAACGCCGGGTTCTTCAACGTCTATGGGCGCATCGCCGAGCGCGACGACATCGACTTCGTCCTCCACCTCGGCGACTACATCTACGAGGCGTCGAACACGCCGCCGAAGAACCAGACGCCCGGCGCCGACATCGGCCGCCCCTTCGATCCGCTCGGCGAGTGCCGCACGCTCGACGATTACCGCATCCGCTACGCGCAGTACCACCGCGACCCCGACGTGCAGGCCATGCACGCAGCGCATCCGATGATCGCCTCGCTCGACGACCACGAGTTCGCCGACGGCGCCTGGCGCGGTGGCTCGGACAACCACGACGAGGAGCGCGACGGTCCGTGGGCCGTGCGCCGCGCGGCCGCGTTCCAGACGCGTTGGGAGTGGCTGCCCGCGCGCAAGCCCGATCCCGCCGAGCCCGAGCGGGTGTTCCGCACGATCCGCTTCGGCGACCTGGCCGAGCTGTTCCTGATGGACTACCGCAGCCGCCGCGATCAGCCGGTCGCCGGCGAGGCGATGTGGGATCCACGCCGCACCGCACTCGGCCACGAGCAGCGCGAGTGGCTCGTCGAGCGCATCGCCGGCTCGACCGCGCAGTGGCGGGTGATCGGCAACCCGTCGCCGTTCGCGCAGACCTGGCAGCCGGGGATGTCCGACGAGCTGAAGCGTTCGATGCGAGCGCTCAAGTTCATGCACGCCACCGAGGACGCCGTCGACGAGGACCAGTGGGACGGCTATCCCGTCGAGCGCGATGCCCTGCTGGCCGCGATCGAAGCCGCCGGCCCCGGACGCAGCATCGTGCTCGCCGGCGATCTGCACACGTCGCTCGCGCTCGAGCTCAGCCATCCGATCGGCGCCGGCGCGGACGACGAGACTCGACCAGTCGTGGTCGAGGTCGTCACCACGAGCATCACCTCGCAGAACCTCGACGAGAAGCTGCACCTCGTGCCGCGCACGGACGCGCTCCAGGTCGAGCGGGACTTCGTCGACGTGATCCCCGGCCTGCAGTGGTGCGAGCTGGAGAGCCACGGCTACGTCGTGACGACGGTGTCCGCGGATCGGGTCGACCTGCAGTGGTGGTTCGTCGACACCGTGCTCGAGCGCACGACCGTCGAGGTGCTCGGCAACGAGATGGTCGTCATGCACGGCGACCCGCACATCCGCCCTCTGCACTGAGCGAGCATCGGCTCCCGGCACGGCGGGTGAGCTCGGCGCGACCGGAGCCGGAACGGCGAACGACCCCCGGCGGAGAAGGCCGGGGGTCGTTGCACGTCGACGGGCGGAGTGGGAGCTACACCCGCGACGTCCCTGGGCGACGACGCCTCGACCGCACACCGAGGAGCACGCCACCAGAGATCAGCATGATCAACGCCGGCCAGAGCACACCGACGCTGTCCGAACCGGTCGTCGGCAGGGCGCCCGTCGGCGGCACCGTGGGGGTCGGCGTCGTCGTGGTGGTGGGGTCTGCCGTGACGGTCACGCCCGACACCGTCGCGCTGGCGATGGCCGGGTTCGACGGGTCACTGACCGAGATCGAGGTCGAGCCGAGCCAGTTCAGCGTCGCCGTGAACGTGCCGAAGCCATTGACCAGCGCGACGTCGGCGGGCAGGACCGCCGTCGGATCGTCCGACGAGAAGTGGACGACGCCGTTGTAGCTGGTGGCGACGTTGCCGAACTGGTCCACCGCGGTGACCGTGAACATGTACTGGTGGCCGCCGTCTTCGATCTGCTGGGTGTTCGGGTTGAACGCACGCACCTGCAGCAGCACCGGGGTCGAGAGCTTGAACGCCACCGCGGCGCCGGCCGCGACGTCGATCGGCGCACTCGTGCCGGCGATCGACGGCGTCGACGTGTCCTTCACGGTGACGGTCTGCGGCCCGGCCTCGGTGAGGGTGACCGGGAAGACACCGACGCCGTTCACCAGTGCGACGTCGGCGGGCAGCGTGCCGTTCGAGGTCGACGTGAAGTGGACCGTGCCGGTGTAGCCGCTGGCCGTCGAGTTGGCGGCGTCGAGAGCGGTCACCGTCACGCTGAACCCGGTGTTCGCCGTGGCCGAGACGGGCGCCGAGACGGACAGGTGGGTGGCGGCACCCTGAGCGGTGTTGCTCACCGAGATCGCTGCGCTCGTGCCGGTGATCGAGCTCGTCACCGTGTCAGTGGCCGACACGGTGCTGCTGCCGAGGCCGACGAGCGTGACCGGGAACGTTCCGACGCCGTTGACGAGCGTGGCGTTGGCGGGCAGCACCGCGGAGGCGTCGCTCGACGTGATGTGGACGTTGCCGGCGTAGCCCGTGTCCGTGTTGCCGAACGGGTCGAGCGCCCGGACGATCGCACTCACCGGCGAGCCGGCGGTGGCCGTCGATGGTGCCGTGACCGAGAGGTGGGTCGCGGCGACCGCGGCCACCGTGATGATCCCGCTGATGCCCGTGATCGATGACGTCGTCGTGTCCGTGGCCGTCACGACCTGGTTGCCGGCGGTGCGCAGCGTGGCCGAGAGCACACCGACGCCGTTGACGAGTGCGGTGTCGGTGGAGAGGGTCGCCGAGCCGTCCGACGACGTCAGGTGGACGGTGCCGGAGTAGCCGGAGGTCGCCGCGTTGCCCGCATCGAGCGCTGTCACGGTGACCGCCACGGCGCTGCCGGCCTGGCTGCTGGCGGGCAGGGTCACCGAGAAGTGCGTCGCCGGGTTCGGCGGCGCGGCGCTGACCGCGATGGCAGCGCTGGTGCCCGTGATCGATGAGGTCACCGTGTCGGTGGCGGTCACCGTCTTGCTGCCGTTGGTGTGGAGCGTCACGGCGAACGTGCCGCTGCCGTTGGTCAGCGTGCCGCTGGCGGGCAGTGTCGCCGCGCCGTCGGACGACGTGATCGCGTCGGTGCCGGCGTAGGCGGTGGCGACGTTCTCGAACTGGTCGCGGGCGGTCACCGTGACCGTGACGGCGACACCGTTCGAGGCTGTCGGCGGTGCGCTCACCGTGAGGTGGGTGGCGCTCGCCGGCGTGACGTTGATGCTCCCGGTGACGCCGGTCTTCGACGGGGTCACCGTGTCGGTCGCGGTGATGGTCTGGATGCCGGCCGTCTTCAGCGTCGCGGTGGTGGTGCCGACACCGTTGACGAGCACGAGGTTGGCCGGCAGCACCGCGGCCGAGTCCGTCGACGTGAAGTGGACGCTGCCGGTGTAGTTGGCGGTGGGGATGCCGTTGGTGTCCTTCGCCGTCACGGTGATGGTGACGGCCGCGCCCGCGGCGGACGACGCGGTGGTGGACACACCGAACTGCGTGGCGGGCAGCGGGGCCGACACGGCGATCGTCCCGGACGTGCCGGTGATCGACGACGTCACCGTGTCGGTGGCCGTGATCGTGCGGCTGCCCACCGTCTTCGGCGTGGCCTGGAACGAGCCCACGCCGCTGATCAACCCGGCGTCGACGGGCAGCACCGCCGCGGGGTCGGTCGAGGTGAAGTGCAGCACGCCGCCGTAGCCGTTGGCGACGTTGCCGTACTGGTCGAAGGCGGTGACCGTCACGTTGACGGGGGCATTGATGATGTCGCTGGCCGGGGCGCTGACGGTGAGGTTGGTGGCCGGTCCGGCGGCGACGGCGATGGTGCCGGTGACGCCGGTGATCGATGACGTCACCGCGTCGGTCGCCGACACGGTGTGGCTGCCGGCCGTGGTGAACGTGACGGGGAAGATGCCGAAGCCGTTCGTGAGCGTGCTGTTCGCGGGCGGGGTGCCACCGGCGGCCGTGAACATGACCGTGCCCGCGTAGTTCGTGGTGGGGTTGTTCGAGCCGTCGAGGGCCGTGACGGTCACGTTGGTCGGCGTGCCGGCCGTTGCCGTCGAGGCAGCGCTGACGGCGAAGTGCGTGGCGGCTGCCGCTGCTAAGGCGCTGACCGAGGTGGAGCCCATGCCGGTGATGCCCGCCGAGACCGTGTCCGTCGCGGTGAGCGACTGGCTCCCCGCCGTCTTCAGCGTCGTCGGGATGACGCCGACGCCGTTGGTCAGCGTGGCATCCGTCGGCGCCGTCGCAGCGACGTCGGACGTCGTGAAGTGCACCGTCCCGGCGTAGGCCGGTGTGGTGTTGCCGAAGGCGTCGATCGCGGTGACGACCGTGCTGAACGCAGAGTTCGCGTTGACCTGCGCGGGCAGTGTCACCGTCAGGGTGGCGGTGGCCGCCGGGGACACGGCGATGGTGCCGGTGGTGCCGGTGATCGACGGTGTCGCCATGTCGGTCGCTGTGACGGTCTGGTTGCCCGCCGTCTTCAGCGTGGCGTTGAAACTGCCCGTCCCGTTGACGAGCGCTGCGTTGGCGCCGAGCACCGACGCTCCGTCGGACGAAGTCAGGTGCGCCGTTCCCGCGTACGACGTCGCGGTCAGGTTGGCGGCGTCGAGCGCGGTGACGGTGACGGTCACGCCGACCCCGGCCGTCGCACTCGCGCTCGTGGTGACGGAGAAGTGGGTGGCCGCGCCGGGGCCGGTGACCGAGACGGACTTGGCGCCGGCGATCGACGCCGTCACGGTGTCGGTGGCCGTGAGCGTCTGCATCCCGGCCGTCTTGAACGTGACGTTGAACGCCTTCGCACCGTTGACGAGCGTGGAGTTGGCCGGCTTGACGGCCATCGGGTCCGACGACGCGAACTTCACGGTTCCCGCGTAGCCCGTCGCCGTGTTGTTGAACGCGTCCTTCGCGGTCACGGTGACCGAGATCGCGCTGTTGGTCGATGCCGACGAGACGCCGCTCATCGAGAAGTGCGTCGCCGCGGCGGGTGAGACCGCGACGCCCATTACCGTGCCCTTGATCGACGACGTCACCGTGTCGGTGGCCGTGACGCTCTGGTTGCCGGCCGTGTCGAGCATCACCGGGAAGGTGGCCGTGCCGTTGACGAGGTGGGCATTGGCCGGCAGCGTCGCCGCGCCATCGGTGGACGTGAAGTGGACGAGCCCGGCGTAGGACGTGGCCGTGGCGTTCGAGATGTCGAGCGCGGTCACCGTGACCATGAGCGTGTTGCCGGCCGTGGTCGACGCCGCGGATGTGACCGCCAGGTGCGTCGCCGCCGGGAGGGCCGCGTTGCTCAGCGAGATCGCCGCGCTGGTGCCGCTGATGTTCGTGACCGAGTCGTGCGCCGTGACGGTGTAGCTGTTCCCGGCACCGTTCAGCGTCACCGAGAACGTGCCGGTGCCGTTGACGAGCGAGACGCCGGAGGGCGACGTCGCGGTGTTGTCGGTCGAGGTGATGTCGAGCGGACCGGTGTAGGTGGTGGCGGTCGCGTTCGACGCGTCGAGCGCCGTCACCACCACGCTGAACGCCGTGTTGCGCTGCGCCGTCGGCGGTGCGCTGACGGTGAAGTGGGTGGCCAGCCCCGGCTTGTTGTAGGTCACCACGTTGTCGACGGACGTCGATGGCATGGTGTTGCTGTTGAGCGACAGGTCGGTCACCGAGCTCGCCGGGATCGAGGCAATGATCGTGCCGGTCTGGGTGACGTTGCCGACGTTGATCGTGTAGACGGGACCGCTGCCGGAGATCGAGACCGTGGCGCCGACCGACGCCGTGCCGGCCAGCTGCACGTCGCTCGACGTGAAGCCGACGACCGGCTCGGAGAACGTTGCGGTGAACGGGATCGGCAGGGTGGTCGCCGGATCGGAGCCCGCCTGCTCCACAGTGACGGTCGGCGCCGTCATGTCCGGCGGGTTGCCGCTGGTCCACATGACCGAGCCGCTGCCGGCGAGGCTGTCGTTGCCGGCGAGGTCCTTCACGGCCCCGGCGTGCACGGCAGCCGTCACCGAGCCCGACTGCGTCATCCCGGAGATCGCCAGTTGATAGGTGCTGCTGGTCAGCGGCGTCACGACCGCAGTGGTCGCGCCCGAGACGCCGCCGACGGTGACGTCGGCACCCGTGAAGCCGGCGCCGTTGACGGCCTCACCGAAGTCGACGGTCATGATCACCGGCGTCGCCGTCTGCGACGCAGTCCCACCGACCGTCGCCGGCGGCGACGTGTGGTCGTAGGTGACCATGTTGTCGGTCGAGGTCGAGGCGTCGTTGGTGTCCATCGGCGCCGCGGTGGCGTGCACCTTGCCGGCCGCGAGCGACACCGTCACCGTCGAGTCCGGGCTCGGCGTGACCTTGATGTCGTATGTCGTGGCGGGGCCGACCGGCGTGATGTCGACGGTGCCGGCACCGAGCCCGGCGATGGTGAGGTCGCCCTGGGTCAGCTGGTTGACCTGCTGGTCGAACGTGGCCGTGAACTCGGCCGGCATGTTGGTGGGGTCGCCGGCGAGACCGGGGCTGGTCTGCTCGATCGTGACGTCGGGGTGGGTGTCCTTGACCTTGAACGTGATGGCCTGGACGTCGGCCTTCGCGTCGGGGATCTCGTAGCCGGGCTGGGGCTGGTCCATGCCGCCGATCGGGGATCCGACGTAGCCGTGCGGCGCCGGCATGCCGCTGTTGCCGAGGTCGCTGACGGCGACGTCGAGCGTGCACGTCATCTCGGTTGTGGGCGCCTTGTAGGTGATCTGCGACAGCGCGTAGCGCACGTCGTCGAGCGAGCCGACGCCGGCCCAGTTGTTCGTCAGCGTGCTCGTGTCGCTCGGCTGGGCCTGCAGATCGACGGTCTGGGCCTGCAGCCCGAGCGTGCTCAAGATCGGTGCCGCTTGCTCTCCGGCGAGGTCGAGACCCGGGTTCTGGCCGGTGTCGACGTTGGTCAGCAGCGCGAGCACCGTGCTGTTGAGCACGCCACCGTGCACGGGGAACGAGCCGCCACGGAGGTGGAACTCACCGCACGCCGGATCGAGCCACGCGATCAGCAGCATCGCGTCGTCGTCCTCGACGCCACCCGGGTTGGTGTAGGGGGCGCCGCACACGGTCAGGTTGCACATCTCCGGATCGACCACGGTGGCGAGCGGCGGATCGGCCGGATCGACGGGGTAGGCGACGCCCTCGTCGTTGGGATCGCCGTTGGACACCGCCGCATCGACGGGCGTCGCCGGCACGGTCAGCGTCGGAGCGCCGTTCGTGCCCTCGACCTTGATCTCGATGTCGTGCTCAGCGGGGCTGGCCATCCCGTTGCCGTTGACCGCGACGACGTGCAGGATCGTCGGCTGCAGCGACGTCTCCTCGTAGTCGGTGGCCGGCTGGAACGCCAGGTCGGCGAGGGTGTCGTTGATCTGAGCCTGGTTCCCGTTGATGTGGTACACCTGGCTCGGTCCGCCCATCGGGTCCGTGGCCTGGTCGATGATGGCGCCCGTCGAGGCGACGATGACGTCGCTGTTGTTGGTGTACATCGTGTTCGCGATCGTGCTGCCAGGGATGAACATCAGGCCGGACTCCGGCGTGCTCAGGTCGAGCTGCACCCGCGAGCAGCCCCCGAGGGAGTAGTCGGCCATGGTCGGATCGGTGTGGCAGACCGCTCCGTCGGTCACGTCCACCGTGATGGCCCGGGTGTCGTCGGAGATCGGATCCGGCGTGCCGTCGAAGGTGAACGGCTGGTTGACACCGGTGTAGAGCCGCTCGGGCGCGGTGATGTCGGGCGTGACCGCGTGCGCGGGCGAGACGGTGGCGGCGCCGTACACGCCGACCGTGAGGGCCAGCACCGCGATCGAGGTCAGCAGGCCACGGCGCTGAGGTCGATCGGCGGAACGGCGAGCAGCGGGGGTGGCGAGAGACAGAGGACGACCCATGAGCGAAGGATGACAGCGGCCCGGATTTCGGCCATGAGTAACCACTACTCATTTTCGCGGCCCCGCGGATGAGTACCGTCTGAGCAATGATCGATGTCCAGCCGTTCGGCTCCACCGGCCACCTGAGCACCCGCGTCGTGTTCGGCGCCGCCGCCCTCGGCGGGATGAGCCAGTCCCGCGCCGACGCCACGCTCGGGGTGATGCGCGCCGCTGGCGTCAACCACATCGACACGGCGGCGTCGTACGGCGAGTCCGAGGTGCGCCTGCAGCCGTTCCTGGCCGACCACCGCGCCGACTACTTCCTGGCCACCAAGACCGACGCGCGCACCGGCGACGCGGCGAGGCGCGAGCTGGAGCGATCACTGACCCGGCTCGGCGTCGATCACGTCGACCTGATCCAGCTGCACAACCTCGTCGAACCCGACGAGCTCGAGGTCGCCCACGGGCCAGGGGGCGCGGTCGACGCGCTGATCGCGGCCCGCGACGAGGGGTTGGTGCGCTTCATCGGCGTCACCGGCCACGGCACCCGCATCCCCGACATGCACCTGCGCAGCCTCGATCGCTTCCGCTTCGACTCCGTGCTGCTGCCGTACAACGTGACGATGATGCGCTCGGCGGCCTACGCGGCGTCGTTCGAGGCGCTCGCCGCGCGGTGTGCCGCTGACGGCATCGCGGTGCAGACGATCAAGTCCGTCGCCCGTCGGCGCTGGCCGGACGAGAGCACGGACCCGCACTACGCCTGGTACGAGCCGCTGCCCGAGGGCGACGCCCTGCGCCGCGGCGTGGCGTTCGTGCTCAACCGCCCTGGCATCTTCTTGAACACGTCGAGCGACGCGCGCCTGCTGCCCGCCATCCTCGACGCCGCGGCGAGCGGGTTGGCGATGCCCACCGACGACGAGCTCGACGCCGACATCGCCGACTACGGGATGACCCCGCTGTTCGACGGTGGTGCGCTCGAGCGGATCTGATCGGCGGCCGACTCAGCGGTCGAACACTGTGCCGCTGAAAACATGGGCGTAGGTCCGGCGCAGCGCCGCCTTCTCGACCTTGCCCATCGCGTTGCGCGGCAGATCGGCGACGACGGCCACGTGCTTGGGGTGCTTGAACCGGGCCAGCCGGCCGTCGAGTGCCGCAGCGATCGATGCGGGCACGGTCGCTGGATCGACATCGGCCGCGGCGACCACGACGGCCACCACGCCGTCGCCGAGGTCGGGATGCGGTACGCCGATCACCGCGGACTCGACCACGCCGGCGATGTCGTCGAGGAGGAGCTCGATCTCCTTCGGGTAGATGTTCAACCCGCCGCTGATGATCAGATCGGTGCCGCGGCCGGACAGGGTGAGCCGCCCGTCGGATGACATCGAGCCCAGGTCGCCGGTGACGAACCAGCCGTCGCGACGGAACGACGCCGCGGTCTTGTCGGGCATGCCCCAGTACCCGCTGAACACGTTCGGGCCGCGCACCTCCACCGTCCCGACGTTCTCCGAACCGACGCCTTCTGGGTCGACGGTGCCGGTGGTCCACGGCACGCCGTGCTCGTCGGTCACCCGGATCTCGACGCCGGGCAGCGCGTAGCCGACGGTGCCGGCGATGCGCTCGCCGACGAGCGGGTTCGATGTGATCATCCCGGTCTCGGTCATGCCGTAGCGCTCGAGGATGTGGTGGCCGGTGCGCGCGGTGAACGCGTGGTGCACGGACTCGGTGAGTGGCGCGGAGCCGGAGACGAACAGCCGCATCGACTCGCAGTCGTCCGCGCCGAAGTCGGGATCGGCCAGCAGCCGGCTGTAGAAGGTGGGCACGCCCATCATCACCGTTGCGCTGCGCAGCTCGCGCCGGACCGCGGCGACGTCGAACTTCGGCAGGAAACGAACCTCGGAGCCACTCGACATCGCACAGTGGAGCGCGATGAACAGGCCGTGCACGTGGAAGATCGGCAGCGCGTGCACCAGCACGTCGTCGGCCGTGAACCCCCACAGGGACGTGAGCGCGGCGGCGTTGCTGGCGAGGTTCTCGGTGGTCAGCATCGCCCCCTTCGGCTTGCCCGTGGTGCCCGAGGTGTAGAGCATCGCCGCCGTCTCACCGGCCCGCGGCGCGAGCTCGGCGAGCGGCGCGACAGCAGCGACGAGATCGGCGAGCGAACCCGCGCCGGCGTCGTCGAGCGTCAGCAGCGGCGCATCGCCCACCGGCAGATCGCGCCCCGGGATGCCGACGACGAGGCTCGGCCGCGCGTCGGCGACGAAGTAGCCCACCTCGTCGTTGGTGTAGCCGTCGTTGAGCGGCACGTACACCGCGCCGACGCCCAGGCAGCCGAGGTACAGCGCGACCGCGAGCGGCGACTTGCCGATCTGGGCCACCAACCGGTCGCCGGCGACGATGCCGCGATCGTCGAGCACCGCAGCGACGCGGGCGCTGAGATCGTCGATGTCGCGGTAGGTCACGATCGAGCCGTCGGGCAGCCGCAGGAACACGGCATCCAGCCGGCCGGCGAACGACTCGCGCAGCGTGGCGTAGAGGTTCTCCGTGATCACGGGCTCGGGCATCAGCACCGGCTCGGGGTCAGGCCGGCGGGCCGTCGGTCGCGTACGACTGCAGCAGCGCGAGCAGGTCGTCGGGGACCTGGACACCGTCGCGCTCGGCGTCGGCACGCCAACTCAAGCGACGATCCCCGGGCAGGCGGACGCCGGGTTGGGCGACGAGCGCGCTCATCTCGACCTCGATCCGATCGGCGAACGTCGGCCCCATCGTCGCGGTGGGATCGATGGCGAGGATGACCTGGCCGACGTCGGGCGGGCCGCCCTCGTTGCCGCCGAAGCCCGATGCCTCGAACGAGAAGTTCGAACCGGCGACACCGCCGGCCATCACGTCGACGAGCAGCGCGAGGGCGGAGCCCTTGTGGCCCGCAGCTGGTGCCATCGAGCCGGCGAGCGCGGCCTGCGCATCGGTGGTGGGCCGGCCCTCGACATCGAGCGCCCAGCCGAGCGGGATCGACTCCCCCGCCTGCGCGGCGGCGTTGACCTTCACCCACGCGACCGCCGATGACGACAGGTCGGCCACCACGGGTGCGCCGTCGGCGCGGGGAGCGGCCCACGCGATCGGGTTGGTGCCGAAGAACGGCTTCGAACCGCCGGCCGGCGCCATCAACGCGGACGAGTTGGCGAACATCAGCGCGACGAGCCCGGCATCGGCGAGGTGCTCCACGAACCAACCGAGCACGCCGGCCGAGTACGAGTGCTCGATCGCCATCACCGCGACGCCGCACTCGCGGGCGGCAGCGATGACCTCCGGCGCACCGGCCTCGAACGCCGGATGGGCGAAGCCGAACCGTGCGTCGACCACCACGGTCGCCGCGCGTGGGCGGGACACCACCGGCACCACATCGCCGACGACCTTGCCGCACGCGAGGTGATCGCAGTACGTCGGCAGGTACGACAGGCCGACGGTGCGGATGCCCTCGGCCTCAGCGGCGCGGATGCTGCGCGCGGTGGGGCCGGCCTGCAGCTCGGAGGCGCCGGCGCGGACGAGCATCGCGTGGCTCAGCCGCTCGACCTCGTCGAGGCTCAAGACGTTGCTCATCGCACCACCAGCAGCGGCTCGCCGAGTGCGGCGAGATCGACCTCGACACCGAGACCCGGCGACTGCGGCGCGGTCATCGTGCCATCGACGCAACGCAGGTCGGCCGAGCCGTTCGACACGGTGACCCAGTTGTGGAAGTCGACGGTGTGGGTGCGGGACAGGTCGGGCGTGCTGACCGAGAGGTGGGCCATCGCCGCCGTGTCGATCTCCGCGCCGCCCGTGTCCTCCACCGTCACCTGGAGGCCGAGCTCGACCGCGACGTCGCGGATCAGGCGGGCCTTGGTGATGCCCCCGACGCGGGCGATCTTGATCGTGATGCCGTCGACGAGGTGATCGGCGTGGGCGCGCACGACGGTGGCCACGGAGTCGATGGTCTCGTCGAGCACCAGCGGCCGATCGCACGCGCCGCGCAGGGCGAGGTTGTTCTCGTACCCGGTGCACGGCTGCTCGAGCGTGTAGTCGAGGTGCGCGGTGCGGCGCAGGAACCGCCGGGCCTGCGCCGGCAGCCACGCCGCGTTCGCGTCGGCGTAGACCACGGTGCCGGCGGGCAGCACGGCCATCACCGCGTCCATCCGGTCGACGTCGTCGTCGGGATCGAGGCCGACCTTGATCTGGATCCGGCGGTAGCCGTCGGCCACGTACTTCGCGGCCTGCAGCGCCATCGCCTCCGGCGAGTCCTGGCTGACGCTGCGGTACAGATCGACACGATCGGCGAAGCGCCCGCCGAGCGCCTCCGCCAACGGCAGGTCGGCCGAGCGGGCGGCGATGTCCCAGCACGCCATGTCGATCGCCGACTTCGCGTACGGATGCCCGTTCAGGTGGAGGTCGAGGACGCGGTTCACCGCGTTCGGTTCGCGCGGGTCCATCCCGACGATGAGCGGAGCGAGCAGGCCGATGCCCTCCCTCGCGCCACCGACGAACGACGGATCGTAGAAGCTGCCGAGCGGCGCCATCTCACCCCAGCCGACGAGGCCGTTGTCGGCCTCCAGCCGCACGATGGTGGAGTCGAACCCCTCCGCCGAGCGCCCGCCCGAGCACGTGTAGGTGCCGCTCGCGAACGGCTGCCACTGCCGGTACACCGAGACGATGTTGATCTTCACCGCCGCAACCTTACGCGCTCACCGGTACACGCGTACCGTGAACGCGCCGGACGGGATGCACCCGCCCGCGGGTCAGGTGGCGATGATCCACACGGCGCCGAGGTGGGCAGCGGCGGCGATCACGGTGCAGAGGTGCCACACCTCGTGGTAGCCGAACACGGCAGGGCTGAGCCGCGGCCACTTGCGGTTCAGGCCGATCGCTCCGACGGTGTAGAAGACACCGCTGACGATCATCAGCGCGGCGGGCAGGACACCGGCCTCGCGCCACAGCGACGGGATCGCGATCACGCCGACCCAGCTGACGGCGATGTACATCACGCCGCCGACGATGCGCTGGTGCTTCCAGCCGGCGATCTTCATCCCGATGCCGAACAGGCACCCGACCCACATCACGCACAGCAGGGTGACGCCGAGCCCGTTCGGGACACCGAGCAGGCAGATCGGCGTGACGCTGCCCGCGATCGCGGCGAAGATCATCGCGTGGTCGATCCGCCGCCAGATCACGCGGGCGCGCAAGGTGTGCACCCAGCGGTGGTAGGTGGCCGAGGCGACGAACATCGAGCACAGCCCGAGCGCGTAGATCACGACCGAGATCCGAGCTCGCTCGGACCGCGCCACGACCGTGAGCACGGCCAGCGCCGGCACCACCCCGAACAGCGCGAAGACGTGCAGCCGGCCGCGCCACAGCGGGCGCGCGACCGTGCCCAGCGGGACATCGCGTGGGCGGACGATGGTGGGGGTCACCGCGGAATCGATGCCGCCATTCTGCCAAGCTCAGGACCGAGCGCGGGCTCACCCGTGCGTAGGATCCGGACATGAGCGACGACTTCGACGAAGAGGCCAACGAGGATGATGGTGGCGATGTGGACCTCGACGAGCCCGGTGAGGACGGCGAGACCGAGCCCGGCGACGACGACGGCTTCGACATCGATCCGTCCGACGAGGACGACGACGACTCGACGCTGGTGGCCGACGATGCGCCGGGGTCGACCGAGCTCCCGACCCCCTGACGCGAACTTGACGCGAGCGCTGACGAGCGTCAGCCGCCGGGGGCGGACTGGGCCTGCTTGAGCGCGATCGCCGCGCCCTCGATGGCCTGCTGCACGACGGCTTCGACGTGGTCGACGTCGAGGCCGAGCGCGTAGCCGACGTGGACGCTCCAGATCTCGGAGCGGATGTTGTTCTCGAAGTCGATCTGGTTGCGGATGTCGGCGCGGGAGGCCTGGCGGTTCTGGCTGATCATCACGAACGTCGACAGGAAGATCGCCTCGAGCGAGACGATCATCGTCAGCAGGCCGAACGGGAACTTGTCGAACTCGTGGCCCATCCCTGCGAGGCCGACGTTGACCGCGATCCAGATGCCGAACCAGATCAGGTGGAGGTAGATGAACCGCATCGAGCCGGCGAAGTTCGTGATGCCGTCCGCCGCCTGGCCCTGGACGCGTTGCAGCATCGCGACGAGCTTGCGCTCGGCGTTCGTGCCGTAGTGGTTCGGGCGCCACAGCTGTCCGTCCTCCACGCCGTCGGCACGGTCGATGACCCGGCAGGCTCCGCACGTCAGGTGGTGCGGGAGCGTGTCGGTCATGTCGGCGGGCGCCGTCACGAGCGGTGCTCCGATGCCCGGCGCAGGGCCGGTCGACGGTTCGGGATCTTCTGGGCTGGGGGTTCCGCTGTCGGTCATCTGCTCACTGTGACACATGCGCGAGTGCACGCAATCGCATGTCGGAGCAGGTTTCCGCGCCGTGCGCTCAGCCGGCGGCGAGGTTCTGCAGCCGTACCTCGCCATGGGCGAGCCGGCGACCGCCCGCGTCGCGGACATCGACCTGCCAGAGCTGTTGTGTCCGGCCCTGGTTGAGCGCTTCGCCGACCACCTCGACCCGGCCCTCGGTGATCGAACGCAGGAAGTGGGTGGTGTTGGTGAGCCCCACCGCCACCATCGACTGCTCGCGCACGGCCTCGCTGGCGGCGATGCTGGCCGCACTCTCGATCGCCGACGCGTACACGCCGCCGTGGACGATGCCCCATGGCGTGTGGTGGTCGGCGCCGATCTCGATGTGGCCGGCGAAGTGGGTGGCCGACACCTCGTCGACGATGAGACCGGCGGCGGCCACGAACGCGCCGCTGGCCTCCACCGAGGTCGGAGCGAGCCGCGGCTTCGACGTGGTCGCCGCCGGCGTGGCCTCGACTGGTACGGCCTCGACTGGTGTGGCTGGCGCGGGCGCTGCGGCCGACGGGTACAGCAGGCTCAGTTCGCCGGACAGCGCCGAGCGCACGCCACGGCTCGTGTCGTCGACGAGCACCTCCGATGCTCCGGCCACGAGCGCGTCGAGCGCCGCGGCCACCACATCGTCGGGCTGGCTCCTCGGCCCCGGCAGGTTCGCGCCCATGTCGGTGTCGATGACCCCGACGTGGATCGCCAGCACCTGGGTGCCCTGCGGCGCGAGCTCCTCGCGCACGGCGTTGGTCAGCGACAGCGCCGCCGCCTTCGATGCGCAGTAGCCGCCGAGGCTCGGCACGGTGTACCACGACAGCACCGACAGCATGTTGGCGATCGCTCCACCGCCGTTCGCGCCGAGCACGGGGGCGAACGCCTCGATCACGTTCAGCGTGCCGAAGTAGTTGGTGCCCATCTCCGCCCGGGCCCGCGCGGCGGTCGATCCCTGCAGCAGCGAGCCGCCGAGACCGATGCCGGCGTTGTTGACGACGACCGTGACGTCGTCGCACTCGACCGCGGCCTTGGCGACGCTGTCGGCGTCGGTGATGTCGAGCTGGATCGGGATCGCCCCGGTGTCAGGCAGCGAGGTCACGTCCCGAGCCCCCGCATAGACCTTCGCCGCGCCCCGATCGAGCAGGCCGCGCACGAACGCCGCCCCCACGCCCCGGTTCGCCCCTGTCACCAACACGACCGCTCCCTGGATCTCCATGGGAGTTACTCTATCTAATGTACTAAAATCACGCCACGAGATCTTCGAGGAGATCGGCAGCCAGGGTGACGCCCGATCGCGAGCGGACGACGGCGCTCATCGCGTCGAGCCGGGCACGCAGCGCCGTGTCGGCCAGCAGCCGGTCGATGGCCGCGGTGAGCTCGGTGTCGTCGAACGCGTAGGTGGCGAGCCGCACGCCGAAGCCGGTCTCGTCGACGCGCTGGGCGTTGTCGTACTGATCCCAGAACAGCGGTAGCACCACCATCGGCTTGCCGAAGTGGAAGCACTCCGTCGTGGTGTTGTTGCCGCCGTGGGTGATCACCAGATCGACGAGCGGCAGCACCCGCGTCTGGGGCACCTGCGCGGCGCCCCACATGTTCTCGGGCAAGTCGTACTCGTCGGCCTGCGGGCCCTTGCTGACGACGTAGCGGTGCGGCGTGTCGGCGAGGATCCGCACGAGGCGACGCATCAGCTCGACGTCGGCCGAGCCGAGCGAGCCGAGCGACAGGTAGATCAGCGCGCTGCCCGGCGGGAAGCGATCGGCGGCGAGGTGCTCGGGAAGCTCGAACGACGCATCGGTGTCGCGCACCGACGAGTCGAGCCGGTGCCACGTCGCGTCGAGCGGCCGGCGATCGACGTAGTCCACCGCGTCGGGGTAGAGGTAGAGGTTGAGCCGGTCGGAGGTGTGGATGAAGTCGAGGTCGCCGAGCGCCGGCGCGCCGCAGCTCCGCACCCACTCGTTGTATGCCTGCCACATCGGCCGGTGGGTGCGGTCGTACTCGGCGCGGAACTCGTCCCATCCCGTGCGGTCAAGGGTGGCATAGCCACTGAACACCGGCGGCACCTCCGGCCCGCGCATCTCCAGCGGGTTGCAGCTCGCCATCCGCACGAACGGTGCGCCGCCGGTGAGCAACGCCGGGAAGCAGTTGACGTTGTCCTCGATGATCGCGTCGGGGCGCTGCCGGGCGATGATCTCGGTCAGCTGCGGCTGGCAGTACTGGGCACCGTCGATGAGCGCCTGCCACGTCGGCTGCACGAACGTCGACAGCTGCTCGATGGTGGGCCTGCGGAACTCCGGTGCCGTGTCGCGGATGAAGTCGGTCCAGAACTGGCCCGCTGCCGCTTCTGCCGCCGAATCGTCCGGAGGTGCCAGGTTCTCGGTTGGCGGCGGCGCGAGGTCGACGAGATCCTCGACGAAGCCCATCGCGTCGAGCCGTCCGGCCCACGACGCCTCGGCTGCGAACACCACGCGGTGGCCTCGTTGGCGCAGCACGTTGCCGATGCCGATGCAGTTGTTGGTCGGCCCGTAGGCGCTCTCGGGCATGAAGAGAAAGGTCTTCGGGTCCACCGCCGAAGCCTAGAGTCCGGTCGATGAGCGAGCGAGCGTTGATCAACCCGGCCACCGAGGTCGTCATCACCGAGATCGCCGACACCCCGCTGGCCGACGTCGACGCGGTGGTCCGCGCTGCGGCCAAGGCCGGGATCGGGTGGGGTGCGACGCTGCCCGGCGAGCGGGCCACGTTGCTGCATCGCCTCGCGGACGCGATCGAGTCCGAGGCGGACGCGATCTGCGCGCTCGAGGTGGAGGAGACCGGCAAGCCGTGGACCGTGATGCGCGATGGCGAGCTGCCGTTCGCGCTCGACAACCTGCGCTTCTTCGCCGGCGCGGCGCGCAGCGTCGAGGGCACGGCCGCCGGCAGCTTCAGCACCGGCTACACGTCGATGCTGATCCGCCGGCCGGCCGGCGTGGTCGTCGCGATCACGCCGTGGAACTTCCCGCTGATCATGGCGATCTGGAAGGTCGGTGCGGCGCTCGCCGCCGGCTGCACGGTGATCCTCAAGCCCGCGCCGGCGACCCCGCGCAGCTCGATCCGCCTGGCCGAGCTGGCCGAGGAGGTCGGCTTCCCACCCGGCGCGCTCACGGTGGTCACCGGCGACGCCGAGGTCGGCGAGGCGCTCGTCACCCATCCGCTCACCGACATGATCACGCTCACTGGGTCCACCGGCACCGGCCGGCGGATCATGACGCTGGCCGCCGGCAAGCCCGCTCGGCTGCACCTCGAGCTCGGTGGCAAGGCGCCGCTCATCGTGTTCGCCGACGCCGACCCGGTTGCAGTCGGGCAGGCGGCCGCGCTCGCGGCGAGCTACAGCAGTGGCCAGGACTGCACGGCCGCGACGCGCGTCTACGTCGAACGCTCGGCACACGACGCGGTGATCGAGGCGTTGGCCACGACCATGCGCGCCGTCACGCTCGGCGGCCCGTACGACGGCGCCGACATCGGCCCATTGATCAGCGCAGCGCACCGCGATCGCGTGCACGGCTTCGTCACCCGCGCCGTCGCCGACGGCGGCACGCTCGCGTGCGGCGGCGTCGTGCCCGATCGGCCGGGTTGGTTCTACCCGCCGACGCTGGTCACCGGCGTCGCCCAGTCGAGCGAGCTCGTGCGCGACGAGGTGTTCGGGCCGGTGCTCGCGGTCCTGCCGTTCGACACCGAGGACGAGGCCGTGGCGATGGCGAACGACACGCAGTACGGGCTGGCGTCGTCGGTGTGGACGCCACAGATCGACCGCGCCCTGCGCGTCGCCCACCGGCTGAAGGTCGGCGTCACCTGGATCAACGACCACCTCCCGATCGCCAGCGAGATGCCGCACGGTGGTCGGGGCGCGTCGGGGTTCGGCAAGGACATGGGCCACGACTCGATCAGCGACTTCAGCGTCGCCCACCACGTGATGATCAAGCACGCCGAGCCCGTCGCGCGCGAGGGGTTCCGGCCGGCATGACACCTGCGATGCCCGGTCCACCGCCGGGGCGATCGGCCGCCGTCGCGCATCGGCTCGCACCAGACGTCGTCGACACCGACGCCGCCGAGCGACCGATCACGGTGGACCAGACGAACATCAGCGTCGTGGTCGGGGAGGCCGTGGTGGTCAAGTGGCTGCAGCCGCCGGTGACCCAGCCGTACGGGACGGTGACGATGCTGCGCCACCTCGCCGCCGCCGGGTTCGACGAGATGCCGCACGTCTTCGGTCCGTTCGTCGACGACTCGATCGAGGTCGACGCGAGCATCTGCGGCACCGCTGCGGCGGCCATCCGCAACCAGGTGCAGGCGATGGTGACGGCGTTCGTGCCCGGCGCGCTCGATGGCTGGGACTGGTACGTCGACGAGCTGACCACTGCACTCGACGCCGGCGACCTCACAGGGCCGCTCGCATCGGCATCGGCACTCGGCGCCCTGGCGGCGCGCCTGCACCGCGCGTTCGCCACGCCGACCGAGATCATCCCGACGCCGGTCTCGCGGCGCTCGGTCGCCGACGAGCACGCTCGCGGCATCGCGCTGCTCGACGAGGCACTCCGCTGCACCCGCGACACGGAAGGCGAACGGCTGCGCCGGACGGCCGCGCTGATCCGGGCCGCCATCGAGCCGCTCGCCTCGATCGGCGAGGTGCCGGTCCAGCACGTGCACGGCGACCTCCACGTCGGCCAGATCCTGCGCTCGCCGGCGGCGCTGGTGGTCAACGACTTCGACGGCAACCCGATCGCTCCCCCGGGCCAACGCCACCTACGGCGCTCGGCGATGGTGGACCTCGCGTCGCTCGTCCAGTCGGTGGACCACGTCGGGCGCATCGTCGCCAGGCGACGTCCCGAGCTGGCGGCCGCCGTCGATGCCTTCATCGCTGACGCCGTCGAGCGCGTCCAGACCGCGTACCGCGCGGTGCTGCCTGCCATCGAGCACGACGATGTGCTGCTCGTCGCGCTGCGTGCGATCCAGGAGCTGCACGAGCTGGTCTACGCGGCCACGTCGCTGCCGCGCTGGCTGTACGTGCCCGATGCCGCCATCGCGGCGATGTTCCCGGAGCCGCAATGAAGGTCGTGTCGTGAAGGTCGTGTCGTGAAGGCCGGGTCGTGAAGGCGGACGGCTTCCTCGCCGACGTCGAGCGTCGCCCCGACGTGCTCGAGCGGCTGGCCGACGCGCTCGACGCCGGCGCGATGGCGTGGCCCGTGGAACCGCCGCCGGAACGGGTCGTGCTCGTCGGCATGGGCTCGTCGCTGTACGCGGCGCAGGTCGTCGCGCTGCGGATGCGGGCGGCCGGGATCGTCGCCGTCGCCGAGAGCGGCGCGGCGGAGGCGGCCCTCAGCGCCGGCCCGAACGGAGCGGTGATCGGCATCTCTGCCGGCGGCACGTCGATCGAGACCAACCGCGCCTTCGCTGGCTCCGCCGGCGGGCGACGGATCGCGCTGACCAACGTGGCCGGCTCGCCGATCACCGCCGGCGCGGATCACGTCGTCGAGCTGCTCGCCGAGCCCGAGACCGGCGGCGTCGCCTGCCGCAGCTACACCCACACCCTCGTCGCGCTGCTCGCGCTCGAGCACGCGCTGGCCGGCACGGTGCCCGACCTCAGCGGCGTCGCTCGTCGGGCGGCAGCGGCGCAGCGCGAGCTGCTCGACGGTCGCGACGAGTGGCTGCCCGCCGCGTGCGAACGGCTCGCCGGCCCCGACGGCACATGGGTGCTCGCCCCGCTCGAGCGATGGTCGTCGGCGATGCAGAGCGCACTGATGCTGCGCGAGGGTCCGCGTCGGCCCGCGGTCGGCTGCGAGACCGGCGACTGGAGCCACGTCGACGTGTACCTGACGAAGACGCTCGACTATCGCGCCCTCGTGTGCACCGGCTCGCGCTGGGACGCCCAGGCCGCCGACTGGATGACCCAGCGTGCGTCCACCGTCGTCGCGCTCGGGGGCGACTTCCCGGGAGCTGCGCAGACCATCCGCTACGCCGCCGACGATGATCCGCTCGTGGCGTTGCTCACCGAGACGATCGTCGCCGAGCTCGTGGCCGCCGCGCTCTGGTCGGCGGCCACCAGCTGACGTGGCCCGGCTGGGCCGCACTCAGGGGTGCGGATAGAGCTGCCGCACGATCCGGCCGGACGGATCGATCAGGTGGACCACGTAGAGGCCAGGATCGTCGAACGCCAGCAGGGCGAAGTAGGCCGTGCTGCCGTGCACGTGGACGAGCGGGATCGGGCCGATGTTCTCACCGCGGATCGTGACCCGCACCCGATCGTCGGCGGACGCATCGGTCAGCGTCACCACCACAGCGGTCGAGCCGATCGTCAGGTACGGATGCACCTCTGATGTGCCGTCGAACGGGAACGAGGTCTGGAACACCGAGCCGCTCGCCGGCACCTCGAGCTGCAGCACGTCGGGATCGAAGCCCACCAGCATCTGCCACGTCGTACCGAGGGCGGTGGTGGCGGTGCCGGCGGCGTACAGCGGTGCGGCCGACGGGGCGGGCACGGAGACCGTCGAGAAGTCGAGCGCCGAGGCATCGATGGTGGTGTCGCGCAGCGAGCTCCACTCGTCGGTGCTGGCGACGCGCAGCGAGTCGACGTACGCGAGCAACCGGGCCTGCGGCAGCGGGGACGTGATGTCGATGGTCTGATCCCCGTCGGTGGTCTCGATCGTGTTCGCCACCACCCCGGACGCATCCGACACCGACGAAGCGACGACGTGACGACCGCCGATCGACACGGCCTGGGTGGTGGCCGAGGGAGTGAGCCCGGCGGGTGCGGTCTCGCCGAGGAACGTCTGCAGCGTCGTGCGGTCACGATTCGTCGGCTGCGCGGTGACGAGCACGGTGGAGCCGAAGCCGGTGTACTGCACGACCCGGCGCACCGCGCCGTCCTGATCGGCCGAGATCGTCGGCCCGTACCACGGGATGACCAGCTGCCGGGTGAGCCCGGCGTGGAGCGGGGCGAAGCTCGCGTCGAACTCGGTCGTCACGTCGGGCGACGCCGCGGTGCAGCTCGGCTCGGCCAGCTCGCTCGGATCCTTGACCTTGTTGCCGAGCAGCACGCTCGAGGCGATCTGGGTCAGCTCGTCGTCGGTGAGGCCGAACTCCTTGATCGCCAGCGAGTGGCTCGTCAGCTCGTCCGTGCCGGTCTCCACGCGCAGGTCGACGACGCCGTCGGGCTCGGCCGACACCAGCCCGCTGTTGCCGTTGATGTCGACGCGCGTCGCGTCGCCGGCGATGGTGGTGTCGATCGAAGCGCATCGCGCGGTCACCACGATGAACCACGTGCCGCTCGTGCGCGTGGCGCCGGGCGATGACCAGAGGGTGAGCTGCGCCGGTGCCGCCACGCCGTCGGGCGCACCCGGCTCGACGAGCGCGCCGACCGACGTGAGGCCGAGCGGCGGGTCCCCGATCACGTAGCCGGGTGCGTCGCGCGGATCGGGCAGCGTGGTGGTGGTCGGCCCCGACGCGGGCTTGGGCGGATGCGAGTCGTCGCCGCGCACGATGACGACGGCGATGATCAGCACGGCGACGGCGATCAGACCGATGACGAGCGTGGAGCGGGCCGGCCCGCGACGCGGCGCCGGCGACGCCTCGCCGGACGGTCGGACACCGGCGGCCTGCTCGACGGCGGTGCGGCAGCGCGAGCGGGTCCCGTCGTCGAGCCAGGCCTCGCGCCGGCGGCCGATCTCGGCGAACGTGTCATCCGGATGCCGGCGCTGCACCTCCGCCTCGGCCGACTCGATGCGACCCGCGACGTCGACTTCGGGGATGCCCAGGATCGTCGCGATGTCCGCGTCCGACCGGCCGCGGACCGCGTGCAGCTCGACGAGGGCGCGGTCGGTGATCGACAGCTTGTCGTCGGCCGACGCCTCTGCGGCAGCGTCGAACGGCGCATGCGCGACCGACCCGGCAGCCAGCGCCGATGCGTGGGCGACGCGCAGCAGTTCATCGTCGAGCGTCGCCGGATCGTCGAGCGGCAGCCGCTCGGTGACGAGCCGGGCATAGACCTCGGGCAGCGCGACCTCCGCGACGTCTCCCCCGGCGATGCGGCACAGCCACACGAACACCGCCGCGCACGTCGAGTCGCACACGTCGAGCACTGCATCGACGCGGGTCCGGACCGGTTCCGCCGTCCCGGTCGAGCCGTCCATCAGCCGTGGTGGACCGACGTGACGTCGCCCGCTGCCGATGCCTCCACGTACCCCGAGCCGGACGGGCCGTCGACGTACACGTCGATCACGATCGGCGGTGGGTTGCCGGTGCCGACGCGTTGGACGACGACGTTGGTGACCTGACCGTCGGGGATGTTCAGCAGCCCCGGCGCCTGGGGCACGAGCGTCGCCAGCGACTCCCAGTTCACCTCGCCCTCGGTGAAGCGCTCGAACGACAGATCGCCGCTCCCTCCCGTGCTGGTGATGGTGGCGTCACTGATCGACCCGCCGGTCCAGTAGGCGCCGATCAGCTTGCCGGGGTTGGCCGGATCCTCGGCCGTGGCCAGCGCGTAGCCGGACGTGAACACGACCTGGGTCAGCTGGCTCGGATCGCCGGCGAGGGCCAGCTCGAGCTGATCCGCGACCGGACGCGCGGCACCGGGATCGAACAGGGAACCGCTGCCGCTCGGCACTGCACCCGCCGACCCGGGATCGGTGCCCGGCGCAGCGGGCAGCGTGCCCTGGAGGACGAACGGGATCGACGGGACCGTCGTCGGCACCGCTGCTGTGCCGAGCGGCGGTGTGGCCGTCGGCGGCGTCGGCTCGAGCGAGGTGGCAGCCGTCGGATTCGGCAGCACCTCGAACGTGTCCGGGGACGTCGCCGCCGTCGGGCTGACGGGCAGGTTCTGGGACGAGGGGAACTTGGGGATCTTGTCCAGCGCATCGTTGGCGGTGTGCACCGCGATGAACGTGATCACCCCGCCGAGCAGGACGGTGAACAGCAGGATGCTGATGATCAGTGTCTTCGACGCCACGGCGGGCTGGCTGAACGACATGCCCGGCGTCGCGCCGAACGACGCGTTCACGCTCGGGCCGGGCTGTGGCGTCCACGGCACGCTCTGCTCACCGAGGAACTGCGCCGGTGTGGGCGGCGGCAGCACCGACCCGGCGTCGTCGGGATCCGGGATCGGCGTCGACCGTGGTCGCTGAGGTGGTCCGCCCATCTGGTCGTACGACATGCGTCACAGTCTTGCCGGTCCGACCACCGCCGTGGCCGCTCCTGCTCAACCGACGGTGACCGCCCGGCCCGCATCCAGCTCGGCGACGGCCGAGGCGATCCGGGCCACGCCCTCGTGCAGCTGCTCGGCCCCGAGCGTCGCATAGCTGAGCCGCAGCCACGACGTCAGCGGATCACCGCCCGTCGCGAACTCGCCGCCGGGCACGAAGCACACGCCCCTGGTGAGCGCGACCGCGAGCAGCGCGGCCGTGTCGACGCCGTCCAGCTCACCCCACGCGAACATCCCACCCGACGGCGGCGACCACTGCAGCCGCGTTCCGAACGTGTGGTGCAGGGCCTCGGCGAGGGCATCGCGCCGCGCGGCGTACAGGCTGCGCAGCGCCGTGGTGTGGCCCTCGAACCAGCCCGGTGTGTCGAGCAGGTCGGCGATCAGGGCCTGCGACAGCGACGACGTGTGCAGGTCGGCGGACTGCTTCACCCGCACGAGCGCACCGCGCAGGTGATCGTGGGCCACGAGCCAGCCGACCCGCAGGCCGGGCGAGATGGTCTTCGAGAAGCTGCCCAGGCTGATCGTGTTCGCGGTGTGGCTCGCCAGCGATGCGACGGGCGGCGTGTCGAACCACAGCTCGCGATACGGATCGTCCTCGATCAGCCAGAACCCGAACGTGTCGGCGAGCGCCGCGAGGCGGCGGCTGGTGGGCTCGTCGAGGCGCGAGCCATCGGGATTGCCGTGGTTGGCGACGACGTACAGGGCGCGCACGGACAACCCGCCGAGCAGCTCGGCCTCGAGCCGGTCCAGGTCGAGCGCGCCGCCCGCGGTCGCCACTGGATGCGGCTGCAGCCCGGCAGCGCCGAAGGTCTGCAGCGCACCGAGGTAGCAGGCCTGCGGCACGGCGATGACGTCGCCGGCATCGGCCACCACGCTGGACACCATCGCCAGCGCCTGCTGGCTGCCGGTGGTCACGAGCACGTCGGCCGGATCGACCTCGCGGCGCTGGCGCAGGCTCTCGTACGCGGCGATCTGGGCGCGCAGCCGTTCGTCGCCCTCGGTCGGCGCGTACTGCAGCACGTCGGCGCCGTCGCTGAGCCGACGCGCGGCGGCCTCGGCGAGGAGTGCGGTCGGGAACGTGCTCGGCTCGGGCAGCCCGCCGGCGAGCGAGAGCATGCCGGGCACGCGGGCGTTGGCGAGCAGGTCGCGGATGGCCGAGGACCGGACGGCCGAAGCCCGACGCGAGACGGCCGGTGTCGTACGAGTTGTCATGGCGCACGACCGTACCGAGCCGCTTCCTCGGCTCCCCGCTGCTCGACGGCGCCACGGTGGTGCTGGATGTACCACCATTCGGGCCACCCGCTGGCTCAGACCGCCGCTGCCAGCTCCACCCAGGGCCAGCCCCACACCTCGAACGGATGAACCTTGCAGGCCACCGCCCAGCGATCGGCCTCGAACGACGTCAGCCCGCTGTGGTACGCCGCCCGCGCCGCCTCGATCGAGATCCCGACAGCGTCGGCCACCGACTGCAGCGAGCGACGGGGCAGCAGCCCGAGCGGACCACCGGCGAGCAGCAACGGCACGGCGAAGGACCGCGGCCCCGGCTCGCGACCCTCCGGCCGTGGCCGCTCGGCCGTCAGCCCGAACTCGGCCACCATCGCCGCGAGGAGGGCCCGGGCTTCGTCCTCGGTGTCGGCCGAACGGGCCACCTGGCGGCGCCGACCGTCGGCGTGGGTGCCGGCGTTGACGACGACCCGCCAGCGGCTGCGTGCGCGCTGGATGCTGCCGATGCGCAGCGACGTGGTGTTCGAAGACGCGACGGTCGAGGACACGTAACCAGTTCTAGCGGTTACGCGTGCGCCGGTGCAACTACCGATGTCCGGCGTCAGTCGGGTCGGCGGGCGCGATAGGCGCGGATCTTGCTGCGGTTGCCGCACAGCTCCATCGAGCACCAGCGCCGGTTGTTCGGCCGTGAGGTGTCGAGGATGAACAGCCCGCAGTCGTCGGCGGCACAGACCCGCAGCCGGCAGCGCGAGTCGGTGCGATCACCGCCGGCGTGGATGTGGTCCAGCTCGGCCGCGAACAGATCGATCGCGTCGCGGGCGATGGTGGACATCGCCTGCGCCGCCGTCCCCGATTGCACGTGCACGTGCCCGTCCGACGTCATCGCCGGCACGAGCGGGACGCCCGCGGCGACGTCGTTGACCACCTGCAGCTCGTGCACCGGCAGGGCTGCGCCCTGCACCACCGCCAGCGCGCACAGGCGGATCGCCTCGCGCAGCTGCTTGGCCCGGGCCAGGTCGCCACGACGGACCCGCACGAGCGGGGCGTCGGTGACGATGGCGAGCCAGGTCGCGAGGTCGGCGTCGCTGTCGATCAGCTCGCGCATGTGCTCGTCGGTGCCGCTGTGCACGAAGTCCAGCGAGCTCCGACCGCTCCGGAACCGAGCGATGTGCTCGGGCGGGACGGCGTGGTGGCGCGGCATGACACCAGATTAACCAGTGTCGATCGGGGAACATCGCCCCACCCTCTGAGTGCGGGGTTCTCAGAGGGTGGGACGATGCTCCTCGACGAGCGAGGACGCAGTGCCCGTGAACCGAGCCGACAGCAGGGCAAGCTGGGCGCGGCTCAGGAAGTGGTTGAGCGCCGCCGCCCGACCGGCCGGAGTCGTGGTTGCTGATCCCCCGCTGGCCTGTTGGTCGGTCCTGCTCATGACCTCACTCAACCACAACCAGATAAGAGGACGATGAGCGCCGGCACTCTGACCGTGCGCTCGACCGCTCTGACCGTGCGCTCAACCCCTCTGACCGTGCGCTCAACCGCTCTTACCGTGCGCTCATCTGGGGCCTGCGAGACTGCCCGGATGCGTGTGCTGGTGGTGGAGGACGAGGTCTCGATGGCCGCCTCGCTGCGCCTCGGGCTCGAGGCCGAGGGCTACGTCGTCGACGTCGTCCACAACGGGGCCGAGGGCTTCGAGATGGCGATGGAGCACACCTTCGACGCGATGGTGCTCGACATCATGCTGCCAGGGCTGAACGGCTTCCTCGTCGCGCGCCAGCTGCGCGCTGCCGGCGAGACCGTGCCGATCCTCATGCTCACCGCCAAAGACGGCGATCTCGATCAGGCCGAGGCGCTCGACACCGGAGCCGACGACTTCCTGTCCAAGCCGTTCTCGTACCCGGTGCTGCTCGCCCGGCTGCGTGCGCTGATCCGCCGTGGCTCCACCAGCCAGTCGGCGGTGTTCACCATCGGCGATCTGCGCATCGACATGTCCAAGCACCGCTGCTGGCGTGGTGACGTCGAGGTGATCCTCACCGCGAAGGAGTTCGCGCTGCTGGCCTACCTCGCCCATCGCGAAGGCCGCATCGTCGCCCGCGACGAGCTGCTGTTCCACGTGTGGGACGGGATGGACGGCTACGCCACCAACGTCGTCGAGGTCTACATCGGCTACCTCCGCCGCAAGATCGACTCGCCGTTCGGCCGCAACTCCATCGAGACGGTGCGCGGCAGCGGATACCGCCTCGTCGCTCCGGGCGGCTGACTTGGCGCGCCCGTCACGCCGCTCGGTGCGAACGCGCATCACCGTGCTCGCCACGCTCGTGGTCGCCATCGCGCTCGTGATCGGGTCATTCGGGCTGCTGCACCTGTTCCGCGGCGCACTGCTGCGGTCGCAGTCCGGCGCCTCTCGTCAGCGCGCCGACTCGGTCGCGGCGCTCGCGGTCGACGGTGTCCTGCCGAACCCGCTCCCCGCGCTCGACTCGCCGCGGCTCACGCTCGTCCAGGTGCTCGACGCGGACTCGAAGGTGATCGCCGCGAGCAGCCAGCTGGCCGGCCTCCAGCCGGTGCGCACGGCCGGGGCCGGACGGCGGACGATGCTCGACTCGATCACCCGCGTGCAGGGTGGGCCATGGCTGGCCGAGAACGTCTCGATCACCGTCGGCGGCCGGACGTTGACCGCCGTGGTCATCACCTCGGTCGCCGGGTACGACCGCGGCGGCGATCTGCTGCGCACGTCGTTGCTGATCCTCGTGCCGATCCTGCTGCTGCTCGTCGCCGGCACCGTGTGGCTCGTCGTCGGCCGAGCACTGCAGCCCGTCGAGTCGATGCGCGCCGAGGTCGAGACCATCACCGGCCGCCACCTCCACCGCCGCGTCCCGGCCCCCGACACCGACGACGAGATCGGCCGGCTCGCGCACACCCTCAACGACATGCTCGACCGGCTGCAGACCTCCAGCGACGCCCAGCAGCGCTTCGTCGCCGACGCGTCCCACGAGCTGCGCACCCCGATCGCCAACATCCGCATGGCGATCGAGGTGGCGAGTGCTCATCCCGACCGGGCCGACTGGCCGGCCGTGGCGAGCGACGTGCTCCGCCAGGACGCGCGGATGCAGTCGCTCACCGACGACCTGCTCGCGCTCGCTCGCGCCGAGGCCGGACCGAACACGGTGCGCCTCGGGCCGGTGGACCTCACATCGCTCCTGCGCGAGGAGCTCGCCCGGCCGGTGCCCGACGATCGCGAGCTGACCACCGACGGCGCGCTGCCCGAGGTGACGATCACCGGCGACCCGGATCAGCTCCGCCGGCTGATCACCAACCTCGTCGACAACGCCCTGCGCCATGCCGAGCACCGCGTCACGATCGGGCTGCGCACGGTGCCCGTCGCCGGCCATGCCCTCGTCGAGATCCAGGTGGCCGACGACGGCCCGGGCATCCCGGTCGCGGATCGCGAGGCGGTCTTCGATCCGTTCGTGCGCCTCGATCGCCATCGGGCGCGCGATCTGGGCGGCACCGGGCTCGGCCTGTCGATCGTGCGCCGCGTCGCCAACGCGCACCACGGCACCGTCGTAGTGGCCGGCGCCGGCACGGGCGAGGGTGGCGGCGCGACGTTCGTCGTCCGCGTGCCCGCGGTGCCACCGAGCAGTTGACCGCCGCAACCTGACACGGCCCGTCAGCGCGCCGACGGTCAGCGCGTCGGCAGGCGAATGTCGACGTTGGTGGCGCGGCGGACCTGCAGCGTCATCGACGCGGCCGATGTCTCGAACGGATGCTCGGTGCCGACCGTGTCGCTGAGCCCGGCACGAGCGCTCGCCACCTCGGCGAGGCACCGCGCCCACTGCAGCACCTCGAACCAGCGCACCGCGCTCGTGTCCACCGCGCTGCGCCCGTACCGCCGCAGGAAGTCGTCGGCCAGCCAGCGCGTCGCCCGCGCGCCCACCGGGCGGAGGAAGCCGGGCAGGTCCACCGGTGCGCAACGCAGCAGCCCGGAGGTGAACCCGAGGTCGAACTCGCGCCGCACGACGTTGGCGTTCGTCCAGTCGAGCACGGTGACGACACCGTCGTCGTCGACGAGGAGGTTGAACGGATGGAGATCGCCGTGGCAGACGACCTCGGTCGAGGTGGACGGACGGTTGCGGTCGAGCCAGTCGGCGAGGTCACCGAAGCCGTCGGTGCCGGCGACCTCCGCGGTGCCGCGGATCAGCCGCAACCGTGCGTCGATGCCGTGGCGACCCCCGGGGACGGAGCCGCTGTCGTCGGCAGCCGCGGTGGCATCGCCAGCCGTCGTGGTGTCGACAGCCGCGAACGCCTCTCGGATCGGCGTTGGATCCAGCGCGTGAAGTCGTTGGGCGACCGCTGCGAGCTGGGCCGGCAGGCGGCGGAGCACGCCGGGCAGCCGGAGCATCTCCCGCGGACCGAGGTCGAGCCCGGCCACCGGCGACGTGCCGGCGGCCCGGCGCATGATCATGAACGCACCACCGATGCCGGCATCGTTGCCGGCCGCGAGCACCGACGGCGTCGGGAAGCCCTGCTCGGCCACCATCCGCTGGACGATCGATTCGCGCGCTGCGCCGACGGGATCCGGCATCACCCGCAGCACGAGCGGGCCGGTCCAGGCAGAGACGGCGCCATCGAGCTCGAACGCGAAGATCGCCGCCCAGAACCCGCCCTGCATGGGCGTCGGCGTGCCGCGCAGCTCGACGGTGGGACCGGCGTGCTCGCGCACGATCCGCAACAGCACCGCTTCGTCCATGACCCTATCATAACAGTGAACACTGTAACGGTCAATGAGGCAATAATGCTAGGGTGACGGCCGTGGACGAGCTCACGATCGACCAGTTGGCGACGACGTCGGGTGTGCCGACGCGCACCATCCGGCAGTACCAGACCGAAGGCGTTCTTGCTCCGCCGACCCGTCGCGGACGGATCGGCTACTACGGCGCCGAGCACCAGCAGCGGCTGGCACTCATCGCCCGCCTCCAGGCACGCGGATACTCGCTGGCCGGGATGCGGGACCTCTTCGACGCCGCCGACGCCGGCAGCAGCCTGCACGATGTGCTCGGGATCGACGTCGACCTCACACCCGTCGACGAGCCGAGCGTGCTGTGCACCGAGGCCCAACTGGTCGAGCAACTGCCGGCCCTCGAGCGGGTGACGGCGCGTCGGGCCGCCACCCGTGCCGGGCTCATCGAACGGGTGGCGGGCAGCGATGGGTGGCGGGTCCGCTCCCCTGCCGCGCTCGAGATGATCGGCGACCTCGTCAGCGCCGGTGCGTCAGCGAACGAAGCGATCGCGATGTATCAGCGCCTCCGCATCGCGTTCGAGGCGATGGCGACGGATCTCGCCCGCCTCGCCCATCAGTTGCCCGACGACGAGGTGGTCGCGCTGCTGCGTCGCAGTCGTGGCGCGCTCACCCGTTCGGTCGCCACGCTCGCCGTCGGCGCCGTCGGTGAGTCGCTCACCACGGACCTGCGCGCCGCCGTCCGCATCGGTGCGGTCACCGACCGCCGCACCTGACCATCAGGAGTCGGCGGCGTTCGGGTCCGCCATCGCGTCGGCGCACGCCGTGGGATGGGCGACCACCCACTGCTCGATCTCGCCGACCGGGCTGAGCTGCTCGCCCTGGCGCCACGCATCGAGGTACTTCCACGGCCAGATCACGCCCCGGCGCACAGCCCACTCCTTGCCGGGGCAGTTCGGGGAGATGCCGAAGTGCACGTGGCACGCACCGGCGTCGCCGGTCTCGCCGAGCACCCCCAGCGACTGGCCCACCGTCACCCGCACCCCGGGATCGATGCCGTCGGTGAGCGAGTCGAGGTGGGCCATGTAGTAGCGCACGCCGTCGTCGCCGAGGATCGACACCGACCGTCCGCCGCGGGTGGCCGGGTTGTTCACGGCCCGCACCCAGCTGTCGACCCGACGGGCCTCGAGCACGGTGCCGTTCACGGGCGAGACGATGGGTGCCCCGCAGCCACCCACCGCGAAGATGTCGCTCGCCGGGTAGTCGTGGTGCACGTGGGCGTAGCTGACGCGGAGCCCGCCGCCGACCGGGATGCCGTACGGCGTCGTGGTCGGCACGGTGGTGGTGGTGGCCGGGACCGTGGTCGGTGCGACGGTCGTGGTCGGCGCTGTCGTCGTGGTCGGCGCCGCGGTCGTCGTCGGTGCCGCGGTCGTCGTTGGCGCCGCGGGCGTCGTCGCTGTCGCCGTCGTGGTGACGAGTGCGGCCGTGGTCGTCGACGACGCGACCGGCACCGTCGGCGTGAGCGCGACGACGGACGTCGTGGACGCGCCGGAGTCGTGGCTGGACGAGCACGACGACACGAGCGACGCGATCGCCACCGCGCCGGCCGCCCATCGCCGGGTCACGTCAGCGCCTTCGCCAGCCGGAGCGAGGCGAGCTGATCGGGCTTGGCCAGGCCGGCCATCGCGATCTCGTAGTCGGGCAGGGCGTAGACCTCGCCGTCGTCGGTGATCATCAGGAACCGGTCGAACGTCGACAGGAACGTGCGATCGTGGCTCACCGCGATGACCGTGCCCTGGAACCCGTCGAGCGCCTGCTCGAGCGCCTCGGAGGATTCGATGTCGAGGTTGTCGGTGGGCTCGTCGAGCAGCAGCACGTTGTGCCCCTCCAGCTCGAGGCAGAGGATCTCGAGCCGCGCCTTCTGCCCACCGGACAACGTCTGGAAGTCCTGGCGGGCGTTGTTGACGAGGCCGTAGCGGGCCAGCGACTTCATCGACTTCTCGTCGTCGTGGATCCGGTCGCGCACGATCTCGAAGCACGTGCGGTTGCGGAAGTCGGCCCGGTCGTTGATCTGGGTGAACACGCCCACCGACGTGCGCGGACCGAACTGGACGGTTCCGTGGTCCGGCTCGGCCGTCCCGGCCAGCGCGCCGAGGAGATGGCTCTTGCCGGTGCCGTTCGGGCCGATCAGGCCGATCCGCTCGCCGAAGTGGACCTCGTCCGAGAACGGCAGGAACAGATCGCCCATCGACACCCCGTCCATCCGCACGACGCGCCGCGCGGAGTCCGCGCCGCGCAGGCGCACGTAGATCTGCGAGTTCGGCGCGGGCGGTGGCGGTGGCCCGATCGCGACGAACTTCTCCCAGCGGGTCTCGGCGGCGTTGGCCTTGGTGGCGTTCTTGAAGTTCTGCGCGGCGCGCTGCTTCATGATCTTCATGTGCTGGAAGAGGCGGCGCTCCTCCTCGTTCCAGCGCTTGACGCCGTCGCCGAGCAGCTCTTGGCGCTTGGCCCGCGCCTCGGGGAACGTCGTGTACGAGCCGCCATGCACCCAGCAGCCCGAACCCTCGATGACGACGATCTTGGTCGCCACCCGCTCGAGCAGCGTGCGGTCGTGGCTGACCATCAGGATCGTCGACTTGCTCGCCCGGATCTGCTCCTCGAGCCAGCCCCGGGTGGGGATGTCGAGGTAGTTGTCCGGCTCGTCGAGCAGCAGCACGTCGGCGTTCGAGGTGAGCAGCAGATCGAGCACGAGCCGCTTGCGCTCCCCACCGGACAGCTCGGAGACCAGACGCGTCGAGAAGTCGTCGATGGGCGTCTTCACGCTGCGCCGCGCCGCGGCCTCCCACTTCATCTCCAGCTCGTAGCCGCCGAGATCGCCCCAGTCGGTGAGCGCTGTCGCGTAGCCCATGCCATCGTCCGTGCCGTCGACCAGCCCCCGCTCAGCGGCGACGAGGGCTCGCCCCGCCGTGCGCAGCGCGCCCGGCGCGACCTCGATCAGCATCTCGCGCAGCGTGTCGGTGGGCCGCGACATGCCGACGTCCTGGGTCATCGAGAGCATCGATCCGCCGACCGCGAACTCGCCCTCGTCGGCCTCCAGCTCGCCGGTGAGGATCCGCAGGATCGTGCTCTTCCCGACGCCGTTCGCGCCGACGAGTGCGGCGTGCTCGCCGGGTGCGACGCCGAAGCCGACGTCGAAGAACAGCGAGTCGCTGCCCGGCGGTGCGTACTCGAGATCGGACACGATGATGCTGCTCATCGGATGCTGCTCACGGGTCGCCAACCTAGTGGGGCCGGGACGCGAACGAGCCCCGGCCGAAGCCGGGGCTCGATACATCCGCTGAGGGGGAGGATCAGCTGATGAGAGCGCCGTTGATCCCGGTGAGCGGGTTCGCTCCGGGGAAGAACGCCCGCTTGTCCGGGAAGATGTCGGTGACGGTCTGGGCCAGGGCCACCATGCGCAGCACGGCAGCGTGACGGGCCTCGACGCCGCCGATGGTCATGATGGTCGAGCGGAGCGCAGGCGTGGACAACGTGCCACCGGCGAAGCAGTACGTCTGAGCCGCTGCCTCTTCCAGTGCCACGGCGATCATCAACGCGTCCGACTCGGTCTTGGCCTTGTCGAGCGACGGCTTGATGAGTGCGTTGAACACGGCATCGTTCTGCTCGGTGACCGCCGTGGCGCCGGCACCCGTGATGACGCCGTTGAGGGCGTCGAGGTGCATCTGGTGGTGCCCCGCGAACAGCTTCGCAGCGTCGAGGACGGCCGGCGTGGTGAGCAGCGCCGCAGCGGTGCCGTACACGTTCACCGCCAGCTTCTCCAGCGACGCCGCCGTCTTGGCCAGCGTCAGGTCCATGTTGCCACCGGCCGCCGTGGTGTCGCTGGTGGCCGTGCTACCGCTCGTTGCAGTCGTGTCGCTGGTGGCGGTGGTGCCACTGGTGGCGGCCGTCGTGGGAGCGGTGGTGGCCGCCGTCGTCGGAGCCGTGGTGCCCGCTGTTGTGGTCGACGCCGCGGTGGTGGCCGTGGTGGTCGCCGTCTTCTTGTCGTCGCTGCCGCAGGCTGCCAGGACGGCGGCGCCGAGGATCGCGGCACCACCCATCTTGAACAGGTCACGGCGGCCGGGAGCCGGCACGCCGAGGAGGGCGGCCTTTTCGTCGGACGACATGTTCGGATCGCCGAAGATGCGGTTCAGGGCGCCACGCCACTGCGGCATGGCTTCCTTGTTCATCGTGTCGATCGCACGGAGCTGGCGACGGATCTCGTCGTTGTTGAGGTCGTTGTTACTCATGGGTCATCGTCCTTTGTCGTTGTTGTCGGTCAGCCGAAGGTGGCCGGGTCGAGACCCTTGAGGGGATCGGTGCCATCGCCCAGAGAGGCGGATTCGAACGCACCGGTGGGGAACACGTCGGTGACGGCCTTGCCGAGGGCGATGCCCAGCACCACTTGGTGCTGCGCCTCGATCGGCAGGATCGTGGCGGTGGCCGCGGCGTACGCCGGGTCCTGCAGCAACGTGAGCGCAGCGGCGTAGGTGTACGCCGCCTGGCCCTCGAGCGTGAAGGCGAAGCCGAGTGCATCGGCCTCGGTCTTCAGACCGGCCAGGGTCGGGCCGACTGCGGCGACGAGCTTGGCGTTGGGCGCCGTTGCCTTCTTGTCGCCGGCAACCGAGCCGAACGCGTCGGCGTGCTGCTGGTGGTGCGACATGAACAGCTGGGCCACCGGGAGGGTGTCAGCGCTGAGCAGCGGTGCGGCCATCGTGTAGACGGCAACGGCGGCGAGCTCGACGCTCTGGGCGTAGCCGGCGATGGTCTGGTCGTCGAGACCGGCGGCGAAGGCACGGCGGAGGCCGGCGGGGAGCAGGAGCGCACCGCCGAGAGCGACAGCACCGATGATGCCGGCGCCTGCTGCGATGTTCGTGCGGGACGCCTTGTAGGCGTCCAGGTGGAGGTCCGCTGTCTCTTCGGCGAACGTCTTCATGCTCTCGTGGTGGAGATCGTCGACGTCGGCTGCAAGCGAGTGGAACTCTTGTGAGGTGATCTGCATGTTGCTCCTTGTTGTTCAGGCTGGGTTGGGGGATGGGGATCGAGGCGCGGCAGGAGCCGCGTCGTGTCCGTTCACGTGACGACGATGGTCGCCTTCATGAAGGGGTGGAACGAGCAGATGTAGGCGAACGTGCCGGCCGTCTTGAACGTGTACGAGCCGGTCTTGCCCGGGGCGATACTGCCGGCGTCGAAGTTGCCCGACGACGTGGCGGTGTGCGCCTGGGCGTCGTTGTTGGTCCAAGTCACGGTGTCGCCGACCTTGACATCGAGCTCGGCGGGGCCGAACTTGAACCCCGCGATCGCGATCGCGTCACCGCCGGCGGGTGCGGCACCGCTGCCGGCCGTCGAGCCGGCGGTCGTTGCCGCAGTGGTGGCTGCCGTGGTGGCCGCGGTCGTGGTGGACACCGCTGTCGTGGCCGGAACGACGGTGGTGGATGCGCTCTTGCTGTCGCTGCTGCACCCGGCGCCGACGGCGAGGAGTCCGACCGTGACCGCGATGGAGGGAAGGGCAGTGCGCAATCTCATTGCCCTGTCTTTCGTTGCCGGAGCGGATGCGGATGTCAACTTCTCCGAATTTCTCCCGGCCTCGGGTCAACGTTGCTGCGCAAGCGCCCCCAGGCGCCGTGCCACCACCATCGTGCCGGGGGCCTCGCGACCGCCCGGACCAGGCACGATCTGCAACGACTCGGCCTCCACGCGCTCACCGCACGTGGAGCAGGTCACCTCCGGCGTGCACCGGTGGCGACCGTGGCGGAACCGCATCGGCGGGCCGCCCTCCGGGGTCTGCCAGCGGTCGCCCCATGCGGTGAGCGCCGCCAGGATCGGCACCAGCTCCCCGCCCGCCACCGTGAGCACGTACCTCGATCGCGCCGGTCGATCCTGGTACTGCACCTTCTCCAGCAGACCGTGCTCGACCAGGGAGGCCAACCGCTGGGTGAGCAGGTTGCGAGAGATGCCGAGGTCGCGGACGATGTCGCCGAACGTGTCGACGCGGAGGAACACGTCGCGCAGGACGAGCGGCGACCACCAGTCCCCCATCACCTCGAGCGAACGGGACAGCGAGCAGTGGAAGTCGGCGAAGCTGGTCTGGCGCACCAACCCAGCGTAACCAGGTTGCACGATTGAACTGTCTTCGCTACGGTCAGTCTTGTCATTGAACTCGCCCGAGCGAGATGACCATGGAGGCCCCGATGTATCGATGGATCGTTCGCCGCAAGGTGCTCGCGACGTGGCGACGGATCGACGCCGGCGACCTCGAGGCAGCCGTCGGTCTGGCCGTCGACGACGTCGAGTTCGAGTTCGTCGGCGACACCGAGCTCGGGGCCCGCCTCACGACGCGCGATGCGTTCCGGGCATGGTTCACCGAGACGGCGCGCCGGCTCCCCGGGCTGCGGTTCGAGGTGCTCGATGTCGCCGTACAGGGCTGGCCGTGGCGCACGCGGGTCGCCACCCGGCTACGCGTCAGCTCCGCTCAGCTGCCCACCGGACCGTACGAGAACACGATGGCGCAGTGGATCACCCTGCGCTGGGGCAGGATGACACACGACTGGGTGATGGAGGACACGATCGCGCTGTCGCGAGCACTCGCCTCGTCCGTCGAGACGGGTCAGACGTTGCGCCGGTAGCGGCCGCCGACTTCGAAGAGGGTGTCGGTGATCTCTCCGAGGGTGCAGGACCGGACGGCCTCGACGAGGACGGCGAAGATGTTGTCGCCGGCGAGGGCTGCCTGGCGGAGGCGTTCGAGTGCGGGTGGCTGCTCGGCGGCGTGACGCTGCTGGAAGTCGCGCAGGCGGCGGATCTGGTCGTGCTTCTCGTCGTCGTCGGAGCGGGCCAGCTCGATCGTGGAACCATCCGAGTGGCCGGGGTGCGGGTCGAGGAAGGTGTTGACGCCGATGATCGGGAGGGTGCCGTCGTGCTTGCGCTGCTCGTAGAGCATCGACTCGTCCTGGATCCGGCCGCGCTGGTAGCCCGTCTCCATCGCACCCAGGACCCCTCCTCGTTCGGAGATCCGGTCGAGCTCGTCGAGCACGGCGGACTCGACGAGCGCGGTGAGCTCTTCGACGATGAAGCTGCCCTGGAGCGGGTTCTCGTTCATCGAGAGCCCCCATTCGCGGTTGATGATCATCTGGATCGCGAGCGCGCGGCGAACGGATTCGTCGGTGGGTGTGGTGACGGCTTCGTCGTAGGCGTTGGTGTGCAGGCTGTTGGCGTTGTCGTTGATCGCGCACAGCGCCTGGAGGGTCGTGCGGATGTCGTTGAACGCCATCTCCTGGGCGTGCAGCGACCGGCCGCTGGTCTGCACGTGGTACTTCAGCTTCTGCGAGCGCTCGTTCGCGCCGTAGCGGTCGCGCATCGCGACCGCCCAGATCCGCCGGGCGACGCGGCCGAGCACGGTGTACTCGGGGTCCATCCCGTTGGAGAAGAAGAAGCTCAGGTTCGGCGCGAAGTCATCGACCCGCATCCCGCGGGCGAGGTACGACTCGACGTACGTGAACCCGTTCGAGAGGGTGAACGCGAGCTGGCTGATCGGGTTCGCGCCGGCTTCGGCGATGTGGTAGCCGGAGATCGACACCGAGTAGAAGTTGCGGACGTCGTGCTCGACGAACCAGGCGGCGATGTCGGCCATCACCCCGAGCGAGAACTCGGTCGAGAAGATGCACGTGTTCTGGCCCTGGTCCTCTTTCAAGATGTCGGCCTGCACCGTGCCACGCACCGTGCGCAGCGTCCGTGCCCGTACCTCGGCGGCTTCGCTGTCGTCGGGTGTCCGGCCGTGCTCGATGGTGAACCGGGCGAGTTGCTGATCGATCGCGGTGCACACGAACATCGCCAGGATCGTCGGGGCCGGCCCGTTGATGGTCATCGACACCGACGTCGCCGGGTCACACAGGTCGAACCCGTCGAACAGGACCTGCATGTCGTCGAGCGTCGCGATCGACACACCCGAGTTGCCGACCTTGCCGTAGATGTCGGGGCGTTCTGCGGGATCGAACCCGTAGAGGGTCACCGAGTCGAACGCCGTCGACAGGCGCGTCGCCGGCTGCCCCTCGGACAGGAGCTTGAACCGGCGGTTGGTGCGTGCGGGGCCGCCCTCACCCGCGAACATGCGCGCCGGGTCCTCGCCCTCACGCTTGAACGGAAACACGCCGGCGGTGAACGGGAAGTGCCCGGGCAGGTTCTCGCTGCGCAACCAGCGCACCAACGCGCCGTGATCGTCGTAGGTCGGCAGCGACAGCTTCGGGACCGCCAGACCCGACTGCGACTCGCGCACCGCCCGACCCGTACCCGTCAGCTCGGACCGCCGCCCGGGCCACTCCGTGAGCAATGCCTCGACATCGCGATCGAGCCCGGCACGCGCGTCGTCGGCGAGCCGTTCGACATCGGTGGTGTCCGAGCCGTCCGCCGCCAGCAGGACCGCCGTCTCGGTCACCCGCTGCAGCCGTTGCGCGACCAGCGCCTGGGCATCGGTGCGGGCGTGGTAGCCGCGCACCGTCTCGGCGATCTCGGCCAGGTATCGCTGACGCGCCGGCGGCACGATCACACCGACGTTCGTGGACTCGGTGATGTCGACCGGAGCGAGCGCACCCGAGTCGACCTGCAACCCGTGCCCGGCGAGCACATCGCGCAGGTGCTGGTACAACGCGGTGACGCCGTCGTCGTTGAAGCGCGACGCGATGGTGCCGAACACCGGCAGCGTTGCCGGATCCACACCGAACAGCTCGCGGTTGCGTGCGTACTGGCGACGCACATCACGCAACGCGTCGTGCGCCCCGCGGCGCTCGAACTTGTTGATCACGATCACGTCGGCGAAGTCGAGCATGTCGATCTTCTCCAACTGCGACGCCGCACCGAACTCCGGCGTCATCACGTACATCGGCACATCGACGTGCGGCACGATCGCCGCATCGCCCTGGCCGATGCCCGGCGTCTCCACCACCACCAGATCCGCACCCCACGCCTTCGCCGCCCGGATCGCGTCGTCGAGGCACGCCGGCACCTCCGCACCCGCTGCGCGGGTCGCGAGCGAGCGGAAGAAGATGTTCGGCGCATCGATCGCGTTCATCCGGATCCGGTCCCCCAACAACGCACCACCACCCCGACGCCGCGTCGGGTCCACCGCGATCACCGCGATCCGCACCTTGTCCGCCTGATCCAGGCGGAACCGGCGCAGGATCTCATCCGTCAACGACGACTTGCCGGAGCCGCCGGTGCCCGTGATCCCCAACACCGGCACCGTCCGCCGGGCCGCCGCCGCACTGATCGCTTCGCGCAACGACGCCGGCGCCGTGCCCGCCTCGAACGCGGTGATCACCTGGGCCAGCGCCCGCGACGAGCCACCGAGCAGATCGTCGACATCGAGGGTGCGACCTTCGTCGAGCGCCACGTCCGACTCGCGGATCATCGAGTTCACCATCTCCGCCAGGCCCATCTGCTGCCCGTCGTGCGGTGAGAAGATCCGCGCCACACCACGCGACTGGAGCAGCTCGATCTCCTCGGGGATGATCACGCCACCGCCACCGCCGTAGACGCGCACGTGGCCGACGCCCTCGTCGCGCAGCCGGTCGAGCAGGTACGTGAAGTACTCGACGTGGCCACCCTGGTAGGAGCTGATCGCCAGCGCGTGCACGTCCTCCTGCACCGCCGCCCGCACGACTTCGTCGACCGAACGGTTGTGACCCAGGTGGATCACCTCAGCGCCCTGGGCCTGCAGGATCCGGCGCATGATGTTGATCGACGCGTCGTGCCCGTCGAACAGGCTCGCCGCCGTCACGAACCGCACCGGATGGATGGGCGTGTACAGCGTCGCAGCAGTCATGTGCTCACATTAGTTGGACGTCCAAGGATCTGCACACCGGGGCGATCGCCGGCGTCAGATCCCTCGACTCGAGGCGCACGGCACGCCGAGCGGCGAGCATCGCCGCAGCCACCAGCAGGGCGAAGGCGGCCACGTACCAGGCCGACACGACGCCCAGTCCGATGCGATCGGCGACCAGGCCGGCGACGACGACGGGCAGGCTCATCGCGATGTAGCAGGCCGAGAGGAAGGCCGACATCACGCCGCCGCGGGCGTGGACCGGGGCGATCCGCAACACGGTGGCCATCGTGCTCATCTGCACCACGCCGGCGCCGAGGCCGGTGAGCACGGAGCCGACCAGCGCCACCCCGAGCGAGTCGGCGAGCGTGGACCCGGCCATCAACACCATCCCGGCGACCGAGACCATCAGCGCGATGTGCAACGCCTGCGACGAGTGCTGGCGGCGGAACACGATCTGCGCGGTGCCGTTGGAGACCACCATCAGCGCCGCGAACAACCCGGCGATCACCGGCTGCGTGACGTGGACACCGAGCTCGGCGTGGAGGTATGACGGCGACAGGCCGAAGACCCAACCGGTGGCCATCCAGCCGGTGGCCGCAGCGAGCGCCGTGGCCAGGAACTTCGGGCGGATGTCGACCGGTACGTGCAGCACGGGAACCCGCTGCACGACGACGTGGTGCACCGGCTTGGTCTCGGGGATCCGCAGCAGCACCAACGCCAGCACGGTCGCGACGAAGATGTCGAGGAGGTAGGGCGACACGGTCGGCCACGGCGTGACGGTGGCGAGGATGCCGCTGACGAGTGGTCCGAGCGTCAGGCCGACCGCGGCGGCCAGCGTCGCAGCCAGCGCGCCGCCGTTGCCGTCCTGCTTCGGGTGCAGCTCGCGGATGGCCACCGAGGCGGCCGACATCACCATGCCTGCGGCGATGCCGTAGATGATCTCGCCGGCGAACAGCCAGCCGAGACCCCGGGCCGAGGCGAAGGCCAGCGAGCTGACGATGGTGATCGTGATCCCGGCGATCAGCACTGGCCGCCGGCCGAGGCGGTCCGTCAGCCGACCGAGCGTGAGCATCGACGGGATCAGCGCCAGCACGTACACCCCGAACAGCAACGTCACCGTGCCCGACCCGAAGCCGTAGTGGCGGGCGTAGATCGGGAACAGCGGTGTCGGGAAGTTGCTCGCCGCGAGCAGCAGGGTCTGGGTGGCCGCGACGACGAGGAAGCTGGTGCGCGGCGACCACGTCCGCCGGGGAACATGCGCCTCACCATGACTGCCCGTGACGCTGCCCGTGACGCTGCCGGTGACGGATTCGGTTGGTTCGAGGATCGTGCTGCTCATCGCGGCCTCCGGGTTCGGTACAGAACAGACAGGTCTGTCTGGTGTTGATGGTTGACTCTAGACAGACCTGTCTGTATCGTCAACCCCATGCCCACGAAATCTTTGGAGTCGCCGTCTTCGGCCGGCGAGCACACCCGGTCCGCGCGGGACCGTCTCCTCGATGCCGCCGACGAGCTGTTCTACGAGGACGGCGTCCTGTCGGTCGGCATCGACCGGATCATCGAGCGCGCCGGCGTCGCCAAGGCCACGCTGTACAGCGTGTTCGGCAGCAAGGACGAGCTGATCCGCGCCTACCTCCATCGCCGCCACGTGGCCCGCGAGGAACGCATCGACGGCAAGCTCGCCCTCTACGACACGCCGCGCGAACGGTTGCTGTCGGTCTACGAGGCGCTGGCCGACCTGTTCTCGGCGCGCACGTTCCGCGGCTGCGCGTTCGTCAACGCCAGCGCCGAGGCCCACCCGGGCAGCACGATCGCGCAGATGTCGGACGAGTACCGCGGCTGGATGCGGTCACTGTTCGTCGATCTGTGCCGCGAGGCGAGCGCCCCTGACCCGGAGCTGCTCGCCAAGCAGCTGACCCTGCTCTACGACGGCGCGATCGTGGCCGCGAAGATGGACCACGATCCCGAGATCGCGATGGTCGCCCGCAGCGTGGCCGCATCCCTGGTCGACGCCGCGATCCCCGCCCGCTGACGCCCGACCGCGTGATGTCGTCTGCGGGACGACATCACGCGGTCAGTGAGTTGGTTGGTCGGCGGGCGCGGCCGCACGCACGGCGGCGTCGAGGTCGATGCCCAGCTCGCCCGCGACCTCGTGGCAGCGATCGCGGGGTGTGTCACGGCGGAGTGTCACGCCGGGGTGGCCCGGCTCGGTCGATCACTCCCCCGTCGTGCCGTCCAGGAACTCGCGCAGGATGTCCATGTGGCCGATGTGGCGGGCCGTCTCGTCGATCAGGTGCAGGTAGGCGAAGCGGAGGGTGAACGGTCGCCGGGCGTTGACCGCCATGTCGTCGAGCGCGTGACCGTCGGCGGCCCGGCGCGACCGCTCGCAGGCGTCCCGGTAGAGCGACGTCAGGTCCTCGAGCGAGTCGTGCAGCGCGCTGGTGAAGTCCCACTCGGGGTCGTCGGGGGGCATCGACGCCCACGGCTCGGGCTCGGGCGATCCTGCGAAGCGACCGTCGAACCACGCGTCCTCGACGCCGGCGAGGTGCTTGAGCAAGCCGGCCAGCGTCGTGCCGGTCCGCACCGGCGACGTGCGCGCGGTCCGCAGCGACAGGCCCTCGACCTTGCGCAGCACCGCCGCCCGGTACCACTCCAGCATCTGCGACAGCATCTCCCGCTCGTCGGCTGTCGGCAGCGTCGGCGGGAAGTCCTGCTCGTCGGCGGGTCCGCCCATCGGCCGTCCGTGCTCGGCAGCCGATCGCTCGATGCAGAGCTCGTTGCCCTCCGGGTCGGCGAGCACCACCCATCCCCGGCCGTCGGGGAGGCGCTGATCGTCGAGGAACGTCGCGCCGAGGGTGAGCAGCCGGGCGACCGCGGCCTCGCGCGGCTCCTCCGGCTGCACGTCGAAGTGCACCCGGTTCTTGACCACCTTCGGCTCGGGCACGATGGTGAAGATCAGCCCCGGATGACGGCCCTGCGGATCGGCGAGGAAGACGTCGGGATCGCCCGGCGTGTACGGCTGGTCCGGGTCCTCGACGAAGCCGAGGGCCTCGATCCAGAACCGCGACAGCGTGAACGGATCGGCGCAGTCGATGGTGATGTGGCGGATGCGTGCGGATGGCATGGAGGCTCCGATGCGTGTGGGGGCGACGGGTTCAGCCGGCGGACTGTCAGGTCGCCGGGGTCACGTGGCGGGCGGGGTGCTCTTCCAGCGCGCCATGCCGTGCATGATCAGTCCGGCCGACAGCCCCCAGAACGGGCTGCTGATGCCGAAGGCGGTGACGCCGGACGCGCTGACCACCAACGTCACCACCGCGGCGTCGCGCATCGCGTGATCGGCCATCGCCGAGTGCAGCGCGCCGGCGAGCGCGCCGAGGAGGGCGAGCCCGGCGACGGCGGACACGACGATCGTCGGGGTGACCGCCACGGCGGTGGTGGCGAGCGCGGCGAACAGACCGAGCACGATGTAGCTCGCACCGGACGAGAAGGCGGCGAGCCAACGGCGATCGGGCTCGGGGTCGGCGTCGGGCCCCGCCACCATCGCCGCGGTCAGCGCGGCGAGGTTGATGCCGTGCACACCGAACGGCGCGCCGACGGCCGTGGCCGCGCCGGTGGACACGAACAGCGGGCGCAGGTTCGGTTGGTAGCCGAACGACCGCAGCACGGCGATGCCCGCCACGTTCTGCGATGCCATGGTGACGATGAACAGCGGTACGCCGAGACCGATCAACGTGCGGATGTCGAACGCAGGCGCGTTCACGGTGATCCGCGGCCAGATCTGGGAGAGGCCGCCGAACGCCTTGTGCGGACCGAAGGCGATCGAGACGACAGCGGCCACCAGTGCGCCGGGCACGGCCCAACGCCTCGCGAAGCGCACGAGCAGCAGCCACACCACCACGATCGGGATCGTGAGCCGTGGCTCCTCGACGACGGCCTTCGCCGGCGACAGGCACACGGGCAGCAGCACCCCCGCCAGCAGCGCGCTCGCGAGCGGTCCCGGGATCGCCCCGATCCAGCGCGCCAGCGGACGCCACAGCCCGGCGAGCACGGCCAGCAGCCCGGCGACGATGAACGCGCCGATGGCGGCCTTGTAGCCGCCGTGGATCGCACCCGCCGACACCATCAGCGCCGCGCCCGGGGTGGACCAGGCGACGCTGATCGGCATGCGCGTGCGGAAGCTCGCCACCATCGCGATCATGCCCATGCCGAGCGACAACATCAGCAGTCCCGAGCCGGCCTGCTCGTCCGTCGCACCGGCAGCCTTCAACCCGGCGAGGACGATGGTGAACGAACTCGAGAACCCGACCAGGGCGGCGATGATGCCGGCGATGATCGGCTGTGACCGGGTGGACGTCAGAGCGACCTCGCAGGGCCGGCGGGGGACGGTGCGGGTGATGCCACCCACCGATCCTACGCAGGGACGACGCGGCGGGCCGGCGCGATTTCTCACCAAGCTCTTACCGTCGCAGCCCTCATCATTCACGCCTCGTGGCCGATCCATTGTTCGGCTCCCCCCAAACCCAAAGCGAGGTTGTCGTGATCGGCAACATTTCATCCGTAGCCACAGCGTCGGTCACGACGCTCCAACGCCCAGACCGTGACGCCCAGCGCAACAAGATGCTGTCGGCCGTCGCCGACAAGCTCGGCATGAGCGTCGACGATCTCAAGGCCGAGCTCGACAAGGGCTCCACCCTGAACCAGATCGCAACGGCGAAGGGCGTCTCCCACGACGACCTGATCAGCACGATCGAGTCGTCGATCTCGTCGAACGCATCCGCGGCGGGATCGACGTCGGGCACGTCCGACGCCAAGCTCGACCAGTTCGCCGAGAAGATCGCGTCGAGCCAGGGCGCCGAGCCGCCGAAGGGCGCCCACCGCGCCCACGGTGGCCACCGTCCCCCGCCGCCTCCGACGACGACCGACGACGACTCGTCGACGAGCACGGACTCGGCCCTCACCAACGTCGCCAAGACGCTGAACATGAAGGCCGACGACCTCGTCAACGCGCTCAAGTCGGGCACCAGCCTCGAGTCGCTCGCCCAGCAGAAGGGCGTCAGCCTCGGTCAGGTGCTCGGCGCGGTGACGAAGGGCATGCTGCTCAACGTCAGCGTCTGAGCTCGACAGGGCGGTGGCGGTCCAGGATCTGGGCGGCCACCGCCGCCAGTCCCGCGCGCAGCTCCGCCGGCTGCAGCACCTCGATCTCCGCCCCGAACGCGAGCAGCTCGAGGATCATCGGTTCCAGGGCCGTCATCGGGAACGAGGCCTCGACCCAGCCCTCGCGACCCGCGAGGGTCGGCCGTACCCGCCGGACGCGCAAGCCCGCCGGGCGATCCGAGAGCACGGCCATCCGCCGCCCGAGCGGCGAGATCAGCACCACCCCACGTGCTCCCGCCCGACCGCCGGAACTGCGCTCCGCACGCGGCATCGCCGGCGGCGGCGACAACGGATCCGCGAGCAGCGCGACGCCCCCGCGCGGACCGCGCACGGTGTAGATCGGCACGCCGGCACCACTGAGCGACTCGACGTCACGCAGCACGGTGCGCGTCGAGACCTCGAGCTCGTCGGCGAGCGCGCCGACCGACATCCGCCCGCGCGCCTGCAGCAGCCGGAGCATGTGGACGAGCCGGCCGGCGCGCATCAGCGGCGGCTGATCGATCCGCGGTACATGACACGAGATGTCATGTACGCAGACCATAGTGACCGGCATGACGAACGCACCGACCGCCGGAACCGCCGAGCATCCCTGGATCCTGTCCACGCCACCCGGAGGCTCCGAGTTCGAAGCCTGGCGAGACGAAGCGTCCGCCCCGCCGTCGCTGGTGGTGCAGGTCGGCACCACCCAGCTGCGCTACCGGTTGCGTTGCATCGACGATCTCCACGCGATGCTCGTCGCGGCCGGCGACTGGGTGCCGCTCGGCAACGCCGATGAGCAGAAGGAGGCGAAGGACGGAACGGTCGAGGCGTGGGGCCGATCGGCGGACAACCCTGTCGGCGGCTGGTACGGCATGAAGAAGGGCCTGCGCGGCCGCTTCGCGAACTACGTGCCGCCGGTGCTCGAGCTGCTCGGCCTGGCCGAGGTCGAGCACAACGCGCGCAACAACCGGATGCGCGCCGTCAGCTCCGCATGAGCCGCGCGATCGCGGCCGTCGCCTCGTCGATCTTCTCCTGCGCCTGAGGACCGCCCGCGTGCACCGCGTCGACCACGCAGTGCCCGAGGTGGTCGTGCATCAGGCCGAGCGAGACCTGCTGCAGCGCCTTGGTGATGGCCGAGACCTGATCGAGGATGTCGATGCAGTAGCGGTTCTCCTCGACCATCCGGGAGATGCCGCGCACCTGGCCCTCGATCCGCGCGAGGCGCTTGGTGATGTCGGTCTTCTGCATGTCGTAGGCGGCCACGATCACGCACCTCCGTCCGTGATGGTTGCGGCGAATGCCGATCGGAACCTGCGCAGGCGCAGGCTGTTGGTGACGACGAAGACGCTCGACAGCGCCATCGCCAGACCGGCGAACATCGGGTTGAGCAACCCGGCCGCGGCGAGCGGGATGGCCGCCACGTTGTAGGCGAACGCCCAGAACAGGTTGCCCTTGATGGTGCCGAGCGTGCGCCGCGAGAGGCGGATCGCGTCGACGGCGCCGCGGAGATCGCCGCGGACGAGGGTGAGGTCGCTGGCCTCGATGGCGACGTCGGAGCCGGTGCCCATCGCCAGACCGAGGTCGGCCCGGGCGAGCGCTGCCGCGTCGTTGACGCCGTCGCCGACCATCGCCACGATCCGGCCCTCGCCCTGCAGGCGACGGATCACGTCGGCCTTGCCGGCGGGGAGGACCTCGGCGATGACCTCGTCGATGCCGACGGCCGACGCGACCGTCGCCGCGGCGCGCTGGTTGTCACCGGTGAGCAGCACCGGCCGCAGGCCCAGCGCGCGCAGGCCGGCGATCGCCTCGGCCGAGGTGGCCTTGACGGTGTCGGCCACCACCAGCACGCCGCCCAGCACACCGTCCCACGCCACGAACACGGCGGTGCGCCCGGCAGCCTCGGCGTCGTCGCGCACGGCGCGCGTGGCATCGTCGAGGTGCAGTGACCACTCCGCCAGGAACCGCTCGCGCCCGACCACCACCGCGTGCCCGTCGACCACGCCCCGCACGCCGAGCCCCTCGGTGCTGCCGAACGACTCGACCGGGTGCAGCGCGATCTTGCGTGCCGCCGCGCCGGCGACGATGGCCGCGGCGATGGGGTGCTCCGATGCCGCTTCGAGCGACGCGGCCAACCGCAGCAGGTCCTCGACGGACGCATCGCCGGCCGGGACGGCGTCGACGAGCGACATCCGACCGGTGGTGACCGTGCCGGTCTTGTCGAGCACGATGGTGTCGACGCGGCGGGTGGATTCGAGCACCTCCGGCCCCTTGATCAGGATGCCGAGCTGGGCGCCGCGACCGGTGCCGACCATCAACGCCGTGGGCGTGGCGAGGCCGAGCGCGCACGGGCAGGCGATGATGAGCACCGCGACCGCAGCGGTGAACGCCGTGCTCGCGCCGTCGGAGCGACCGAGTGTGAGCCAACCGACGAGCGTGGCCAACGAGATCAGGATGACGACCGGCACGAAGACGCCGGCGACGCGATCGGCGAGCCGCTGCACCAGTGCCTTGCCGGTCTGGGCGTGCTCCACGAGGCGGGCGATCTGGGCGAGCGCCGTGTCGGAGCCGACGCGCGTCGCGCGCACGAGCAGGCGCCCGCCGGCGTTCATCGTCGCACCGGTCACGGCGTCGCCGGGCGCGACCTCGACCGGCACGGACTCGCCGGTGAGCAGCGACGCGTCGATGGCCGACGTGCCCTCCTCGACGACACCGTCGGTGGCCACCTTCTCGCCCGGGCGCACGACGAACCGGTCGCCGACGACGAGCTGATCGATCGCGATGCGCGTCTCCCGGCCCTCACGGACGACGGCGACATCCTTCGCGCCGAGCTCGAGCAGGGCCCGCAGCGCCGCACCCGACGACCGCTTGGCGCGGGCCTCGAGGAACCGACCGGCGAGGATGAACACCGTGACGCCGGCGGCCACCTCCAGGTAGATCTCGCTCGCGCCCATGCCTCGCTCGGCCATCAGCGAGAAGCCGTGGCGCAGGTGCGGATCGCCCGCGTGGCCGAGGAACAGCGCGTACAGCGACCAACCGAACGCGGCCAGGGTGCCGACCGAGATCAGCGTGTCCATCGTCGCCGCGCCGTGGCGCAGGTTCGTCCACGTCGCCCGGTGGAACGGCCAGGCGCCCCATGTGACCACTGGCGCGGCGAGGGTCAGCGACAGCCACTGCCACGAGTCGAACTGCAGGGCCGGGACCATCGCCAGCAGGATGACCGGCAGCGCCAGCACCGTCGAGCCGATCAGCCGCTGGCGCAGCGCCGTGGTGCCGTCGTCGGGCTCGGCGCGCCCGCCGTCGTCGGCGACGGCGACGGGGTGAGGGATCGACGCGGTGTAGCCGGTGCGCTCGATCCGCGCGATGAGGTCGTCGGCCGTCACGTGCGCATCATCGACGACGACGGTGGCCTTCTCGGTGGAGTAGTTGACCGAGGCGGTCACGCCCTCCATCCGGTTGAGCTCCTTCTCGATGCGGGCCGCGCACGAGGCACACGTCATCCCGCCGATGTCGAGCGTGAGCTCGCGATCGGCGCCGGGCAGACGGGAGATCGCGGTCATCACCCTACCTCGTATCCCGCCTCGTCGACCGCCGCGGCGAACGTGGCCGGATCGATCGGGGAGGCGGACGCGACGGTGACCGTGCCGGTGGCGAGGTCGACGGCCGTGACGCCGTCGAGCTTGGACACCTCACCGGTGACGGCGGCGACGCAGTGGCCGCAGGTCATGCCGACGACGGTGAAGGTTTCGGTGGCCATGGTGCGCTCCTCGAGGCGGGCGTGTCTCACGGGCATGATACCCATGGGGGGTATCGTCAGCCTAGTACCCCTCGGGGGTATCGCAACCGGGTTCCTCGAAGTGTCGATCCTCAGCCGAAGCGCCCGGTGAGCCCCAGCACGAGGAGGACCACGAGCAGCACCTCGACCGCCCCGAGCACGATCAGCACGAGCGAGCTCGTGCCACCGGCGGAGTGCTCCAGCGCGGCTTCGGCCGGGTTCGCCGGGTTGTAGTGCACCTGCACCGCCGCACCCGGTGGGTAGCGGGCGACGACGGCCTCGGCGCCCGACGACCAGCTCTCGCCGGCCACGCCGGTGAACGACACGTTGTCGCTCGTCAGCTGCTGCCCGTTCACGGCGTACACGTAGCTGACCTCGGGCGCGTACATCGTGGTGTGCGTGCTGCTGTCGGCGTTCAGCGAGCGGTGCGTGGTGACCTGTGAGGACATGATCGTGCCGGGCACCACCGGCCAGCCCAGGCTTGCCTTCGCCGTGTTCGCCGATCGCAGCATCGACCGGATCAGGATCCCGACGATGATCAGGAACGGCAGCGTCGTCAGCGCGACGATGAAGCCCCCGAGGTGATCGTCGACCACGGCGGTCAGTCCGTGTGGTTCTCGGCGCGAGCCTCACGGATGCGGCGGGTGAGCGTGGGCAGCAGGTTGACCGCGATCTCCGGCGCCTCGTCGAGCAGGCTGACGAACTCGCGGTGCGTCGCGACGTTGATCGTCATCGCCGACGTGGCGGTGACCGACGCGGTGCGAGGCCCACCGTCGATGATCGAGATCTCGCCGAAGAAGTCGCCGGGACCGACGGTGCCGATCTCCTTACCCTCGCGCGTCACCGTCGCCGTGCCGTCGATGATGATGAAGAACTCGGGTGTGCCGGCACCCTCGCGGACCAGCACCGTGCCGGACTCGACCTCGACCTCGGTCATCAGGTGGGTCACCTGCTGCAGGTCCTTCGCGGTGCACCCCGAGAACAGGGGAACCTTGCGCAGCATCTCGGCCTTCTCGTCATGGTTCATCGCTGGTACCGGTCACCCTCTGTGCGGAATCTCCGGCGCAACCTACCTCCAATGCCGGCTGCGACCCGGCCACGGACGCACCCGTTTCTCACCGAATTCCAACCCGCCCCGCGTTCGCTCCGAGGGCGCCGGACGCGAGACTCCCTGCGATGTCGTCGCAGGGATCCGAACGGTCACCGCTCGCGGGTTCCACCGGATGAGCGCCCAGGGCCGCAAGGCCTCACGCTCGACCCGCCGGCGTCAGAACCAGCGGCGGCGAGCGGCCATCGACCAGCGCCGCGACACGGTTCGGCGGGCCACCAGGTCCGAGGACGCCGCGCCGAAGCACACCCGCCGCAACGTGATCGCCGGCATCGTCGTCGCCGTGGTCGTCGCGGCCGCGATCGGCGTCTACGTGCACTCCCTCGGCGGTCCCGCACCGAGCCGCAACCTGATCGCTCAGCCGACGGGTGAGCCGAGCAACACGCTGTTCGACTTCGATCCGCCCGCGGCCTTCACGGCCACCTACCGGCTCGACGCGTACGACAACGGATCGACCACCACCTCGACCCAGACGTACAAGGTGCTGCGGCCGTACGACGCGCAGGTGATCAGCACCAGTGGCACGTCGCCCGACGGCGACGAGCAGTGGTCGGTCACGACCTCGCTCGGGCTGTACGAGCAGTCGACCGCGGCCGATGGACCATCGACGCAGGCGGCCGCGCCGGCCACCGGGCTCGGCGACTACCGCCTCGACGCCAGCATCGACGATCTCGTCGACGACGGCACGTACGTGGTGCTCGACCGCCGATCGTTGCTCGGCCGCGACTGCCAGGTGTACCGCACTGGTTCGCCCGTCGAGTCCTACACCGAGACCAAGCCGACCGACACGGATCACGTCGACCTGTGCGTCGACCACGACGGCATCGTCCTCGAGCAGCTGACCGTGAAGTCGGGCGAGGTCACCGAGCACCTCGTCGCCACCGACGTCGACGACGACCCGACGCTCACGGATGCCGACTTCGCGATGTCCACGCCTCCGGTGGCGCTCAGCGACGGCGGCAGCGAGCTCGACGAGATCGCCACCGACACCGCCCCGACGAGTGGTTACTGGTCGTTCAGCGCCGCGCCCGACGGCTACGACCTGCAGCACCGCTACGTGCTGCACCAGACCATCGCCGATCCGGACAGCGAGACCGCTTCGACGGATGCGCCCAAGGTGGTCGTCGACAGCTACGTCGACGTGTACGTCGACGGCGCGAAGACGATCATCGTCCACCAGGGCCCGACCACCGTCGAGCCGAGCCCGGACACGGCGGGCGTGGACGTCAACGTGACCGGGCTCGGCTCGGTCCACGTCGCCTCCGGCGTGCGCGGCACCACCGCTACAGCGCATCCGAGCAGCCCCGCCGGATGGTTCGTCGACGTCACCGGCACCGTGCCGCGCGCGGACCTCCGCGCCGACATCGCGACCCTGGTCTCGTCGAGCGTCACACCAGGGTGACGGGCGCTGCCACGGTGGCGGGGTCGAGATCGCGCAGCTCGGTGTGCCGCAGCTTGAGGCCGCGGCGGATGCGTGACGTGACCGTGCCCTCTGGCAGCCCCAGCTGGCGGGCGACTGCGCGGTGCGCTGACGGACGCTGTCGATGGCGTCGCCGCCGCTCGGCGTGTCACGAGGTGGCGCGGCGGGAGGCGCTACGCACCCGGGGTGAAGGTGATCGGCATCGAGGTGACGCCGTTGACGAAGTCGCTCTTCAACCGCTTCACCGGACCGGCGAGCTGCGGATCGTGCAGGCGGGTCACGACTTCGCGCATCGTCGCCCGGATCTGCGCCTTGGCAAGGCTCGCGCCGAGGCAGAAGTGCACGCCACCGCCGCCGAACGTGACGTGGTCGTTCGGCTTGCGGCCGACGTCGAAGCGGTGCGGATCGTCGAAGACCTCTTCGTCGCGGTTGGCTGCGGCGTAGTACATGACCACCTTGTCGCCGGCCTTGATCGGCGTGCCGCGCAGCTCGGTGTCGACGGTGGCGGTGCGCCGGAAGTTGTGGATGGACGTGCCGTAGCGCAGCATCTCGTCGACCGCCGTCGGCCACAGCGACTCGTCGTTGCGCAGCCGCTCGGCCTCGCCCGGGTTGTCGATCAGGGCGAGCATCGCGTGGTTGATCAGGTTCCGGGTGGTCTCGTTGCCGGCAACGATGAGCGTCACGAAGAACATGTTCAGCTCACCGTCGTCGAGGTGCTCGCCGTCGACCTCGGCGTTGACGAGTGCGGTCATGATGTCGTCGCGCGGATCGGCCCGCCGGGCCGCGGCCATCTGGTCGCACAGCGCGTAGACCTCCATCGCGGCCATCTGCCCGGCGTTCTCGCCGCCGATGTCCTCGAGGGAGCCGATCATCATGTTCGTCAGCTCCACCATCCGCGGCCACAGCTCGTCGTCGAGGCCGAGCATCGTGCAGATCGTCTGGATCGACACCTTCGACGCGATGTCGTTGACGAACACGCACTCACCTCGCCCGATCACGTCGTCGACCACGCGCACCGCTCGGGCGTCGATGTCCTCGATCAGCTTGTTGATCACGAGCGTGCTGAAGCCGTTGGCGACGATGTTGCGGTAGCGGGTGTGCTGCGGATCGTCCATGTTCAGCACGCT
>JAOBWK010000017.1 GCA_025463305.1 Ilumatobacteraceae bacterium | reverse complement strand
CACGCCATCCCCTCCAGGTGATGGCCACCCTCCACAGCCACTACGTGAAGTTCATGAAGGTCGACGGCACCGATGCCGACAGCGAGGCCGCCGTGGCCGGCGTGCTGGGCATCAAGCCGGGGTTCCCGGCGCGCAAGGTGCTCGACCAGTACCGCCGCCTCGGATCACCGGGGGTCGCCCGGGCCATCGCCCTGCTCGCCGCCGCCGATCTCGACCTGCGTGGCCAGCGCGACCTGCCCGAGTCGCTGGTGATGGAGGTGCTGGTCGCCCGGCTCAGTCGCCTCGCCCCGTCGATGAGCAACGCCCGCCGCCGCTGAGCACCGTTGCCGAGCTGCAGGATCGTCCGAAAACGGCGAACGACCCGGACCGAACCGGCCCGGGTCGTTCAGCAGAACGAGATGTGGGTCAGCTCAGGCGCTGACGTTGATCCGCTTCATCAGGCGGCTCTTGCGGCGAGCGGCCTGGTTGGGGTGGATGATGCCCTTGGCAGCCGCCATGTCGAGGCGCTTCACGGCCAGGCGCACGGCCTCGTCGTTGTCCTCGGTGCCGGCCGTCTTGACGGCGTTCTTGACGCGAGTGCGCAGCTCGCTCTTCATCGCCTTGTTCCGCTCAGCGGACTTGGCGTTGGTGAGGATGCGCTTCTTCTGACTCTTGATGTTCGCCACGTGCGAATGCTCTCTTCCGACTTGACTCGAGATCGATTGCCCTCGAACGGGTCGAGAACAGGCTGCATGACTCTATCCACCGATCGGCGGCGTCACACCACCTCGGCACTGATTCGGGCCCGATTCGGGCCGGTAGCATCGACGCACTGCCCATGGACCTCGACCGCATCCGCAACTTCTCCATCATCGCGCACATCGATCACGGCAAGTCCACCCTCTCGGACCGCATCCTGGAGATGACCGGGGCCGTCGAGATGCGTGACATGCGCTCTCAGTACCTCGACAGCATGGATCTCGAGCGTGAGCGGGGCATCACGATCAAGGCCCAGAACGTTCGCGTCGACTGGAAGGGTCACACCCTCCACCTGATCGACACGCCCGGCCACGTCGACTTCGGCTACGAGGTCAGCCGCAGCCTCGCCGCGTGCGAAGGCGTCGTCCTGGTGGTCGACGCCGCCCAGGGCATCGAGGCCCAGACGCTCGCCAACTGCTACCTCGCGCTCGAGCACGATCTCGAGATCGTGGCCGTGCTCAACAAGATCGACCTCCCCGCCGCCGATCCCGATCGGTACGCGCAGGAGATCGAGACCGTGCTGGGCATCCGGGCCGAGGACATCCTGCGCATCTCGGCCAAGACCGGCGTCGGCGTGCCCGAGCTGCTCGACGCCGTGGTCGAGCGGATCCCGCCACCGAAGGGCGATCCAGATGCGCCCCTGCAGGCGCTGATCTTCGACAGCCAGTTCGACCAGTACCGCGGCGTGGTCAGCAGCATCCGCGTGATGAACGGCCGGATCAACAGCGGCTCGAAGCTGAAGTTCATGAACGCCGGCACGGCCCAGGAAGCGATCGAGATCGGCGTCCGCAAGCCGGTGATGACCCCGATGCCCACCCTCGGGCCGGGCGAGGTCGGATACCTGATCGCGAGCATCAAGGACATCGGCCAGGCCCGCAGCGGTGAGACCGTCACCACCTTCGTCGGTCCGGCCGAGGCCGCGCTCGAGGGGTACCGCGACCCGAAGCCGATGGTGTTCTGCGGTCTCTACCCGATCGACGGCGACGACTTCGAGAACCTGCGCGAGAGCATCGAACGGTTGCGCCTCAACGATGCGTCGCTCACCTACGAGCCGGAGACCTCCGACGCGCTGGGCTTCGGCTTCCGCTGCGGGTTCCTCGGCCTGCTGCACATGGAGATCGTGATGGAGCGCCTGGAGCGCGAGTTCAACCTCGCCCTCATCGCGACGGCGCCCAGCGTGCAGTACCGGGTCACCCGCACCGACGGCACCGTCGAGTTCGTCGACAACCCGGCCGACCTGCCGCCGCCGCAGAAGATCGATTTCATCGAGGAGCCCTTCTTCCGGGTCAGCATCATCACGCCCAAGGAGTACACCGGCACGCTGATGGACCTGTGCCAGACCCGGCGCGGCGACATGACCAAGCTCGAGTACCTGTCGCCCGAGCGGGTCGAGCTGCACTACAAGGTTCCGCTCGCCGAGGTCGTCGTCGACTTCTTCGATCAGATGAAGAGCCGCACCCAGGGCTACGCCAGCCTCGACTACGAGCTCGAGGGCTACCACCGCAGCGATCTCGTCCTGGTCGACCTGTGGCTGAACGGCGAACCAGCCGACGCGTTCAGCACCATCGTCCACCGCGACAAGGCGTTCGACTACGGGCGGCGGATGACGGAGAAGCTCAAGGAGCTGATCCCCCGGCAGATGTTCGACGTGCCGATCCAGGCAGCGATCGGCGGCAAGGTGATCGCCCGCGAGACCGTGAAGGCCAAGCGCAAGGACGTGCTGGCGAAGTGCTACGGCGGCGACATCACCCGCAAGCGCAAGCTGCTCGAGAAGCAGAAGGAAGGCAAGAAGAAGATGAAGTCGATCGGCCGGGTGGAGATCCCCGGCGACGTGTTCATCGCCGCCCTCCGCCTCGACGACTGACGGCTGGAGCCGCTCGGCCGATGCGCGCTGGAGCGTGCACCGTGCGAGCCGTCACGCGACACTGCCTCGATGGCCGCCGCACGTTCGATCGTCTGGTTCCGGCGTGATCTGCGCGTCGAAGACCATCCGGCCATCCGCCACGCCGCCCGCGACGGCCGTGAGGTCGTGCCCGTGTTCGTGCTCGATCCGGCGCTCGTGCGCCCGAGCGGTGCGGCGCGCCTCGCGTTCATGTACCGGTCGCTGCGATCGTTGGACGACTCGCTCGGCGGACGGCTGATCGTCCGCCACGGTGATCCGTCGCGGATCATCCCCGGGCTCGCCCGCGACGCGAAGGCTGACGAGGTGGTGGTCACCCGCGACTACGCGCCATACGGCCGCCGCCGTGACGCCGCGGTGGCCGGCGCCCTCGGAGCCGCCGGCGTGACGTTCGTCGGCCGGGGGACGCCCTACGCGGTGCCTCCGGGCACCGTCGTCAAGGACGATGGCAACCCCTACGCCGTGTTCACGCCGTTCTTCCGGGCCTGGTCGGCGCAGCCGCACCCCGAGCCCGTCGATGTCGCCGAGGTCGACTGGGTCCGCCCGCGCATCGACCACGGTGAGATCCCCGCCGATCCGGACATCGACTGCACCTTGCCCGAGGCGAGCGAGGCCGCAGCGCACGCGCTGTGGGACGACTTCCTGCACGATGGTGTCGACCACTACGACTCGCGTCGCAACGCTCCGGCGCGGCCGGGCACGAGCCGGCTCAGCCCGTACCTGCGCTGGGGCCAGGTGCATCCCCGCCAGCTGCTCGCCGACCTCGGCGATTCCGGCGGACAGAGCACGTTCCGCAAGGAGCTCGCCTGGCGCGAGTTCTACGCCGACGTGCTGTTCCACCAGCCGAACAGCGCGCGCGACAACCTGCAGCCGAAGATGGACCGGCTGAGCGTCGACACCGATGCGGCGGCGAAGCTGCGCTTCGAGCAGTGGGCGAGTGGGACCACCGGGTTCCCGATCGTCGATGCCGGCATGCGCCAGCTGCTCGCCACCGGCTGGATGCACAACCGGGTGCGGATGATCACCGCGAGCTTCCTCGTCAAGGACCTGCACCTGCCCTGGCAGTGGGGTGCGCGCCACTTCATGCAGCACCTCGTCGACGGTGACCTGGCGTCGAACCAGCACGGCTGGCAGTGGACCGCCGGAACGGGCACCGACGCCGCGCCGTTCTTCCGGGTGTTCAACCCGACCCTGCAGAGCGAGAAGTTCGATCCGCACGGCGACTACATCCGGCAGTGGGTGCCCGAGCTCGCCGAGCGGACTGGCAAGGAGATCCACCAGCCCGCGGCACCGATGATCGACCACGGCGAGGAGCGGGCGGAGGCGTTGAGGCGCTACCAAGCAGTGACCGGCAGGTAGCCTGATCCAGGCAATGCTCGACGAACGCAAGACCGCAATCCTCCGGGCCGTCGTGCAGGAGTACATCACGACTGCGCAGCCGGTCGGCTCGACGCATGTCGCCGACGCGCCCGGCGTACGGGTGTCGTCGGCCACCGTCCGCAACGACATGGCCGCGCTCGAGCAGGAGGGCTTCCTCGTCCAGCCGCACACCTCGGCCGGACGCATCCCCACCGACAAGGGCTACCGGTTCTTCGTCGACCACCTCACGCCTGCCGGCCGGCTCGACGCCACCGCCACCCAGCAGGTGGGCGAGTTCTTCGGCCGGGCCCACGGCCGGCTGGAGGAGCTGCTCTCGCAGACCACCGACCTGCTCGCCAACCTCACCCGGTACGCCGCGGTCGTCGTCGGACCCGAAGTGCAGTCGGCGGTCATCCGCTCGATCCACCTCGTCGGCCTCTCGGCGCGCATGGCCACCGTGGTCGCGGTGCTGTCCAACGGGCACGTCGAGAGCCAGACGATCGAGTTCGCGTTCGAGCACGACGATGATCAGCTGTCGTCGGCGAGCGCCCGGATGCACGCCACGATGGTGGGCCATCCGCTCGGCTCCGTCGTCGAGGTCACGCCCAGCGGCGACGACATCGTCGACCGGGTGTGCGCGGAAGCGCTGGGCTCGCTGCAGCGCCTCCAGCACGAGGCGCCCGTGTTCGTCGGCGGTGCGGCATCGGTTGCCAATGCGTTCGATGCCGTCGATATCGTCCGGTCCGTGCTCACCACGCTCGAACAGCAATACGTCGTCGTGTCGCTCGTGCGCGACGTCATCGACCGCGGCCTCACCGTCGCCATCGGCGCCGAACACGGCCTCGAGCCGCTCGTGTCGTGCTCGGTCGTCGTCAAGTCCGTCACCGTCGAGGGCGAGCGGCTCGGCACCGTCGGTGTCCTCGGCCCCACGCGGATGAACTACCCGCAGGCGCTCGCCACCGTCGACGTCGTGAGCGACCGGCTGGGTCGTCGCCTGGCGGAGGGCTGAGCCCGTGGCTGACTTCTACGAACTGCTCGGCGTGCATCGCGGGGCGTCGCCCGACGAGCTGAAGAAGGCGTACCGCCGCAAGGCGCGCGAGTTGCACCCCGACGCCAACCCCGGCGACGCTGCCGCCGAGGCCGAGTTCAAGGAGGTCGCCCGCGCCTACGAGACGCTGAGCGACCCCGACCTGCGTGCCCGCTACGACCGCTACGGCGAAGAGGGCATCGGTGCCGCGGCCGGCGGTGGCTTCGGCAACACCGGTGGCCTCGGCGACCTGTTCGACGCGTTCTTCGGTGGTGGCAACTCGCCCTTCGGCGGCGGTCGTGGGGGCCCGGCCGGCCCGCCGCGTGGCCAGGACCTCGAGGTCGTCGCCGATCTCACGTTCGTCCAGGCCGTGTTCGGCGCGACGGTGCCTGTCACGCTGCGCACCGCCGCGGCCTGCACCGACTGCGGTGGCTCCGGCGCCGGTCAGGGCACCCAGCCCGTCACGTGCTCGGAGTGCAACGGCCGCGGCCAGGTGCAGCGCGTCCGCCAGAGCCTGCTCGGCCAGATGATGACCACCAGCCCCTGCACCCGCTGCAGCGGCACCGGCCAGGTCATCGTCACGCCGTGCCCCACCTGCAACGGCGACGGGCGCATCGTCACCGAGAAGACCTACCAGGTCGACGTGCCAGCCGGTGTCGACACCGGGTCCACGCTGCGGCTCACCGGGCGTGGCGCGGCCGGCCCGCGTGGCGGCCCCGCCGGCGATCTCTACGTGCACATCCGCGCCGCCGCGCACGAGTCCTACCGGCGCGAGGACAACGACCTCGTCACCGATCTGCCGGTGTCGATCGCGCAGGCGTCGCTCGGCACCCGGTTCACCCTCGAGACCCTCGACGGCGACGAAGACCTCGACGTACCCGCCGGTACGCAGCCCGGGCGCGAGTTCGTGCTGCGCGGGCGCGGCGTTCCCCGGTTGCAGGGCCGCGGCCGCGGCGATCTCCGTGTCCGGGTCCAGGTCGAGGTGCCCACCAAGCTCACCGACGACGAGGTCGAGCTGCTCCGCCAGTTCGCGATCGGTCGTGGCGAGCACATCGAGACCCATGAGAAGGGTCTCTTCTCGCGCATCAAGTCGGCCTTTTCGTGAACCCTGCGCTGCGACGGTCTGCAGCGCACGTGTTCGTCGAGACGCTCGATGCCCCGGTCCTCGCCGACGAGGATCGGCACCACCTCGTCACGGTCATGCGCCTGCGCGACGGCCAGCCCGTCTCGGCCGGCGACGGCGCCGGCGGCTGGCGATCGTGCCGGCTGATGGGCGGTGAGCTGGTGATCGACGGCGAGATCGTGGCCGAGCCGGCACCCGCACCCCCGATCACGATCGGTTTCGCGCTGCCGAAGGGCGATCGGCCGGAGTGGATCGTGCAGAAGCTGACCGAGATCGGCGTCGACCGCATCGTGCTGCTCCACACCGAGCGCAGCATCGTCCGCTGGGAGCCGGCCAAGGTGGCCCGGCAGCTCGAACGACTGCACAAGGTCGCACGCGAGGCGTCGATGCAGAGCCGCCGGGTGCGGCTCCCCATCATCGAGGGCCCGCTGACACCGTCGGCGCTCATCGCCGCCGGCTCGCCGGTGGCGTTCGCCGAGCCGGGTGGGGGAGTGCCGTCGCTCGGCGTGCCCACCGTCCTCGTCGGCCCCGAAGGTGGATGGACGGACGGCGAGCTGGCGGGTGCCGCGCAGACCGTCTCACTCGGCACCACCATCCTCCGCGTCGAGACCGCCACACTGGTGGCCGCATCGCGCTTCGTCACGTTGCGTGACAGCTGACCCACCCACCGGCACGGTTTTTCAAGGTTCCGTGCAGTTCTGCTACGCAGAGTTGCGAGTCACTGCAGAGTGTGGTTGGATGGCGCCGCTGGCTTGAGCGTCGGGCGGACGCAGGAGGAAACCGAATGCGCGAGTTCGATGACGATGACATCTCCTCCTCTCCCTACAGCCGCAAGGTGGGCGAGCGGTTGCGCGTCATCCGCCGCCAGAAGCGGCTGAGCCTCCAAGACGTCGAAGCGACGTCGCACGACGAGTTCAAGGCGAGCGTGCTCGGCGCGTACGAGCGTGGCGAGCGGGCCATCTCGGTGCCCCGGCTCGAGCGGCTGGCCTCGTTCTACAGCGTGCCGGTCGATCAGCTGCTGCCGCGCGACGAGCAGACGGTGGCAGCTGAGTCCACCGCCGACGCCGCCACCTCACGCAAGATGGCCGTCGACCTGGTCAAGCTGTCCCAGCTGTCCGGTCAGCCGTTCGAGATGTTGGCCCGGTTCCTGCGGATGATCCAGGTCCAGCGTCAGGACTTCAACGGCAAGGTGCTCACCGTGCGCGGCGACGACACCCGGGCCATCGCGGCCATGCTCGACGTGCCGGTCGACCAGGTCGGTCAGCGCCTCGACGCGCTCGACCTGCTCTTCCACCCCTCCGGCGGCTGAGCCGAGTCACACGCCAGCGGCAGCCGCGTCGGGCGCCCCGCCCGGCATGATGGCCGGGCATGAACGTCGCCCGCGAGCAGCCATCGATGATGAACGGCACGGGCGCGCACGCAGCGAGCGATCCGTTCGGCGTGTACCTGCACATCCCGTTCTGCAGCAAGCGCTGCGACTACTGCGCGTTCGCGACATGGACCGATCGCCACCACCTCGCCGACGCCTACCTCGACGCGCTCGTCAGCGACATCACCCGGCACGCTGCACCCGGTCATCCGCGCGCGATGCCGTTCGCGGAGACGATCTTCATCGGCGGCGGCACACCGACGCTCGTGCCAGCGGCCGACCTCGCCCGGGTGATCGAGGCGATCCCGCGCACGGACTCCGCCGAGGTCACCGTCGAGTGCAACCCCGACGACGTCACGGTCGAGATGATGCGCACGTACGCGGCTGCGGGTGTGAACCGGGTCAGCATCGGCGTGCAGTCGATGGTGCCCGAGGTGCTCTTGTCACTCGGCCGCACCCACGTGCCGGCCAACGTCGAGCGCGCGGTCGAGGCGGTTCGCGCCGCAGGCATCCCGACCTTCAACCTCGACCTCATCTACGGCGGGGCGGGCGAGCGCCTGGTCGACTGGGAGCGCACCGTGGCCGGAGCCCTCGCGCTCGATCCGCCGCACATCTCAGCGTACGCGCTCACGGTCGAGGCCGGCACGCCACTCGCGCTCGAACCGGAGCGGCATCCCGACGACGACGACCTCGCCGACAAGTACGAGCTCGCCGACGCGATGCTGGCCGCTGCCGGACTGGGGAACTACGAGGTCAGCAACTGGGCGAGGCCCGGCCACGAGTGCCGCCACAACCTCGTCTACTGGCATCAGGGCGACTACCAGGGGTTCGGCTGCGCGGCCCACTCGCACCGCGATGGTCGTCGGTTCTGGAACGTGCGCACCCCGGACCGCTACATCGACCTCGTCGGCCGGGACGAGTCCGTCGAAGCCGCTGGCGAGGAGCTGTCGCCCGGGGAGCGCCGTCTCGAAGGTCTGCAGCTGCAGGTCCGCCTGCGCGAGGGCGTCGACCGAGACGCGCTCGACGGCGACGACCTTCCGGGCCTCGTCGAGCTCCACGACGATCGATGGGTGCTGACCCAGCGCGGCCGGCTGATGGCCAACGAGGTGTCGCTGCGCCTGCGCTGATCCAGCAGCTCAGGCCACCGGACGAGCAGCGATCAGCGCGGTGAGCAACGTCTCGCAGAACGGCGGCAGGACCCGCCGCAACGCCGTGGTGGCGGCCTTTCCGGTCGCCCGCTGGGTCGGTGCGATGGTGGCCAGCGCATCCTCGACGTCGTCGATGCAGATGTCGGAGATCGCGTCGTCGGCGACTCGACGTGCGCACTCGACGGTGTCCACCGTCCAGTCGCGCTCGCCGACGAGATCGACGACGTGCCGGAGCCAGCTCGCCACCGGGTTCGACATCCGCTCCCGGTCCTCGTCGTCGGGCACCAGTCGTAGGACCGCATCGGCCACCTGACGATCCCGTGCCGAACGGGAGACCTCCAGTGCCGCGGCGAGCGTGGTGTCCAGGTTCGGCTTGGCAGCGGGGATGATCCGCGTCGGGGCAGGCACCTGGTGGAGGGTACGTCGGGCGACGGCGAACGGCGCCGTCCGGACGGCACGCTCACGCACCCCGAGGATTTTGCTGACGCAACTCGCCGGATCCGGTGGTAGGTTTTCGCCTGCTGTAAGCGAGATCCGGGGACTCGTCGTCCTCGGTTCCACACTTGCGGGCGCGTAGCTCAGTTGGTTAGAGCGCCACCATGACACGGTGGAGGTCCCGGGTTCGAGCCCCGTCGTGCCCACCAGGTCACGGCCCAGATCACGCTGTCGTGATCTGGGCCTTCCGCTGTCAGGGCGACTGCCAACCGTCGTCGATGTGCGGCAGGAGCAGGTTGACCACGTCGGCATCGGTGCCGGGTACCGCGTGGCCGTTCACCACATCGCCCGGGTTGTCGAAGTGGGTGCCATCCTTCTCGATCCGCGTCAGGGGGAAGCCAGCGTTCTTCATCGCATCCGTCTCCGCCCGCACGGTGGCGATGTCGTAGGTGTCGTCCTGCAGGTGGGCGAGGTGGACCACGTGGAACTTCCACGATGCAGCCGCCAACGATTGTTCCTTGGTCGATCCGGTGTCCCGGAACGGCGCCGTGTTCTCGGCGAGGATCCCGGCGAACGAGTTGGCATCGAAGAAGATCATTCGATACGCCAGGTCGCCACCGGAGGAGTAGCCGCCGAGGATCACCTGGTGCCGGTTGATGTTGAAGTGGGTCTCGACGTCGGCGATGGCCGCCTTCACCGTCGGCCCGTCGGTGTTCGGGTCCCAGCAGTCGTCCTCGCGGCCGCCGACGGCGATCGAGATCCAGTCCTGGTTGCCGCCGGGGCTGACGTTGAAGATGTCGCCGGAGCTCTCACCGCCGCAGCCGTGGAGCCAGACGAACAACTTCGTCGGCGTCTGGTGGCTCGGGTCGTAGGACTGCGGTACGTCGATCCAGTAGGTGCTCTTCGCCGAATCCCGGGTGAACACCGTGTCCGGAGTGAAGGCGATCGGGTTGGTCGGCACGGTCGAGGCCGGCGGAGTCGGCGTCGTACCATCACCGGGGAAGTAGCCGCCGACGTCGACGATGAGTTGGGTGGGTTGTGAGACGTAGACGCAGACGGCGCCGTTGTCGCCGACTTTGACGACGGCGGCGTTGGCGATGGTCTGGCCGGTGTCGTAGTTGAGGTTGGATGCGTTGGGTGTGGGCTGGCCGCAGGGGTAGATGGTTGCGTATCCGGGGCCTGCGGGTTGGGTGATGGTGACGTTGAGTGTTGCGGCTGCGGCGTTGGCGGGGACGCCGCCGCGGCCGGTGACGGGGACGATGGTGACGCTGCCGGCTGCGCGGGTGTCGCCGCCGGCGAGTGTGCCGTCGATGGTTTTCATCCCGGGTCGGGTGTCGGCCAGGCGGGCCGGTGCCAGACCCACGAAGGATCCGGCATCGGCCGCCTCGACGGATCGGACCGTGCCGACACTGACCAGGGCAGCAGCGGCCAGTGCCACCGCCACCCCGAGATCGACGAACCTTCGCTGACGAATCATCACATGCACCCTTCGATCGACTCCACCGTCGCAGTGTCGACCACTTCCCGCCCTCGTGCATCGGGGAAACCCCTACACGTCGACTGCGGGCTACGTTGGCGTTCGCCGGGATTGGCCGGCGGGTCCGTGGGGGACCGATCATGGGGGAGCTGGACATGGGTGACACGATCTATCCGCGCGACGAGGTCGAGGCGGCGTACCGGGCGTTCGTCGCCGCCGGCGACTCGGGCGACTGGGACCACTGGGCCGACCTGCACACGGTCGAGGGCGAGTGGCACGAGTGCAACTACGGCGTCATCGTCGGCCGCGATGCGATCAAGGCCAAGATCAACGAGCTGATGGCACCGGTGCCGATGATGACGTTCCCCGTCGAGTGGGTGATCATCGACGGCAACCGGGTGGCCTACTACCCGTGGCAGGTGATGCCGGATCCGGCCGGCGGCGATGCCGTGTACCGCTTCGGCTGCGTCACGATCCTCGAGTACGCGGGCAACGGCGAGTTCTCCCGCCAGGACGACATGTACAACCCGGCCGAGGGCGAGCGGGTCATCGTCCAGTGGATGCAGGCCGGGGGCACGTTCGCGACGACGCCGGACGCCTTGGGGTTGAGCGCCGAGACCCGAGCCTCAGGGGCCTGAAGCGGTTGCGGGCGCGACCCGCGATGCGAGGACGTTCCTAGAGCGCGACGACGGAATGCCGATGCGCATGGCAGCACGCAGCCGTCGTTGCGGATGGAGCGACCACATGGCCATGAGAAGGACAGCTCGGAGCGAGGGTGGGATCGAGCCGTCGGCGCGCACGTGTGTCGACCTGGACCTGATCCCCGTGCCGATGATCGAGATCGACATCGCCGGCGTGGTCACCGACTGCAACCTCGCCGCGACCGAGCTCGTCGGCTGGCCGCTCGAGCGGATGGTGGGTCGCCGATCGGTCGACGTCTTCGGACGCGAGCTGCTCGGTGCCCGGCTGCCGCAGGGGCGGCTTCGCGCCCGGCTGAGCCACGCCAACGGATCGGCGATCGAGGCCGAGCTGGTGATGAGCTCGCGCCCCAGTTGGGGCACCGACGACGCCCGATCGCTCATCGCCGTGCTGCGCGATGCGGCACCGACCGGCGCCGAGTCGGCCGGGGTGTGCCCCCGGGTCGAATCATGGGCGACGGTTGCGCAGCAGATCCAGGCCATCGGCGGCGACGTCATGTGCATCGGCGTCGGGCTGGTCGGCGTCGAGGCGATCAACAAGGGCTACAGCCGAAGCACCGGCGATGCAGCGCTCGCCGAGATCCTCGTCCGGATCCGTGGGTTCGCCGGTCCGGGCGCCCACGCCGCGCGCATCGGCGGCAACCAGTTCGTGCTCACGGTCACCAGCGCGGCCGCGGCGAACCTCGGCGTGGATGCGCTGGCCCGACGGCTCGCCGAGCCGATCGAGTGCCCGCTCGGCATCGTCCGCGTCGGCGTCTCGTGCGGCGTCGCGACCGGCCCGTCCCAGTCCGCGCTCGTGCTGCTCGACCGGGCGAGCCACGCCACCGAACAGGCGCTCGCCAGCGGTCTCGGCTCGATCAAGACCGCAGGCGCCGACAGCCGCGGTGCAACGCTCGCCCACCCGCGGCTCGACAGCTGCCTCATCGACGACGTCGCCCAGGGCCGGCTCGACGCGGTGTACCAGCCGGTCGTCGACATGCAGTCCGGTGCGATCGTCCACCTGGAGGCGCTCGCCCGTTGGCCATCGACCGAGTTCGGCGACGTCGACCCGGCGGTCTTCATCAACTCCGCCGAGCACACCGGCCTGATCCACGATCTCGGTGACCACGTCCTCGGGCTCGCGCTCGACACCGTCGTCGCCGAGCGCCGAGCGGGGCGATGGGGCGAACGACGGATGTCCGTCAACCTGTCTGCGCGCCAGATCGAGCATCCCGAGATCGTCGAGCGGGTGACGACGGCGCTCGCCATCCGCGAGCTCCCCGCCGACGTGCTCCAGATCGAGCTGACCGAGACATCGCTGTTCGCGAACGCCGGACTGGCGGCCACCCATCTCGCCGCACTCCGGCGGACGGGTGTGGCGATCGCCCTCGACGACTTCGGGGCCGGTGCGGCGAGCCTCTCGTACCTGCGCGACCTGCCCGCGACCGTGGTCAAGCTCGGCCGCCGCTTCGTGGCCGGCCTGCTCACCAGCTCGACCGACCGTGAGATCGTGCGCACCATCGTCCACCTCGCCGCGCAACTGCACCTGACCGTCATCGCGGTGGGCGTCGAGACCTCCGCCCAGCACCACGAGCTGGTCCGGTTGGGCTGCCGGTTCGCACAGGGCCAGCTGTACGCCTCGCCGCGATCGACCGAGCTGCTGAGCGCGGTGGGGGCGCCGACCGCCGGCCCTGCGTTCGGGCGCCCGGAGCGGCTCGAGCGGGTGCACGCCACCCACCTCCTCGACACCGCGCCCGACGCGCGCTTCGACGTGATCGCCGCCGAGGCCGCCGAGGTGTGTGCGGCCACGCTCGCGGCGGTGACCCTGGTCGACGGAGAGCGACAGTGGTTCAAGGCCAAGGTCGGCACGTCACAGCGCGAGATCCCGGTGGGCCGGAGCCTGTGCGCGCGCACGATCGAAACCGGTCTGCCGACCGAGATATCCGACACGCAGGACGTCGTCGGCTACGACGGTCCGCGGCAGGAGGACGGCACGTTCACGGTCCGGTTCCACGTCAGCGTCCCGTTGCGCACCAAGGACGGCCATGTCCTGGGGACGCTCTGCGTCGCGGACGCCGTGCCACGAACCCTCACGCCGCTGCAGCGGCGCGCCCTCGGCCGCCTCGCCGAGCGAGCCTCGCTGCTGCTCGACCTGGCGATCGCCGAGAACGACCTCACGGCCGTCGCGTCCAAGCTCGACGAGGCCAACGACGCCATCGCCGACCTCGCCCACCGCGCCGGATCGGTGCTCGACCGTGCGGCTGACGGGCTCGTCGTGCTCGATGCGGGTGGCCGGATCACGCTCGCCAACACCCGGGCGATGACGCTGCTCGGGACGCCCGACATGCTCGACGCCTCGCTGCTCGACATCGTCGATCATGCTGATCGGCTGCGGCTGGCCTCGTTGCTCGACCAGGGGAGCCGCACGACGACCACGGGCGAGATCCGCGTCGGCCGGGGAGTGGCGCGCAGCGTCGACATCTCCGCCCAGCCATTCCCGGGCCGCAACGGCACCGCCGACGTGATGCTCACGGTGCGTCAGGTGCAGCCCGTCTGACCAGGTGAATTGCGGCACACACTGGAAATTGTCTACCGGTGTCTGTGCTAAGTTCGGCGCCGACAGGGCCCTACCCACCCTCCGACCTTGTGGGGTTGGCGGATAGGGCCCTGTCACGCGTGACGGACGTCAACCTTCGATTAGTTCGATGAACGAAACAATCGGGGTACGGTTGTCACGTGCCTCTCCTGCAAGACCCCACCGTGGCCGATCGCGGCGTCGCCGCGCCGGTCGATCCCCGCGATCTGGCCCAGCACCTGCGCCTCTCGATCGCCCGCCTCGCCCGCCTGCTGCGTCAGCAGGACCGCAACGCGCATGGTCCCACGCTCACCGCAGCGCTCGCATCGGTCGCCCTGCTCGACGGCCCGACCCACGGCGAGCTCGCCGCGCGGGAGCAGGTCGCGCCACCCACCATCACGGCCGTCGTGACGAAGATGGAGGCCCTCGGACTCGTCACGCGCGAGACCGACGCCAACGATCGGCGCGTGACCCGGATCCGCATCACCGCGGCCGGTCTCGCCGAGCTCGACGACGTTCGCAGCCGTCGCAACCGCTGGCTCGAGCAGCAGATGCTCGACCTGTCGCCCGACGAGCTGGCCCGCTTGGCCGCAGCCGCCGACGTGCTCGCCAAGATCACGGCGGCACCGGAATCCAACGTCGATGTCCGGGGGAGCCGCTGATGAGCACCAGCGAGACCCACGATGCCCCCGGCGCCGACGACGCCACGATCGACGCCCCCAGCACCGGCGCGTTCACGGTGGAGGCGGCGACCACCGAGGCCGATGCGTCCACCGCAGCGGCCTCGGAGCCATTCCGCGGCAGCACCTTTCGTTCGCTGAAGAGCCGCAACTTCCGGTTGTTCTTCAGCGGCCAGACCATCTCCCAGATCGGCAACTGGCTGACGCTCATCGCCCAGTCCCTTTTGGTGCTGAAGCTCACCGACAGCGGCATCGCGCTCGGCCTGCTCGCCGCGTGCCAGTTCGGCCCGGTGCTGATCCTCGGCGCCTGGTCGGGCCTGGTGGCCGACCGCACCGACAAGCGCAAGCTGCTCATCGTCGTCCAGATCTTCGCGATGATGCAGTCGTTCGCCCTCGCGTTCATCGCCTTCATGCACCATCCGTCGGTGGCGGCGATCTACGTCATCGCGGTCTTCGGTGGCATCGCGACGGCGTTCGACAACCCCGCCCGGCGGGCGTTCGTCGTCGAGATGGTCCCCGAGTCCGACGTCCAGAACGCGGTGAGCCTGAACAGTGCGTTGATGACCGGATCCCGCGTCTTCGGCCCGGCGCTCGCGGGTCTGCTGATCGCGACCACCGGCTACGGCTGGACGTTCATGGTCGACGCGCTGTCGTACATCGCCGTCATCGTCGGCCTGATCATGATGCGCACCAAGGAGAACCGTCGACCGGTCGTGACGCCCAAGGGCAAGGGCCAGATCCGCGCCGGGCTGCGCTATGCCCGGACCCAGCCCGAACTGTGGGTGCCGCTGGTGATGATGGCCATCGTCGGAACGCTGACCTTCAACTTCCAGACGGTGATGCCGCTGCTCGTCAAGCGCACGCTGCACGGCACCACCACCACGTTCACCCTGATCTACTCGGTGGTCAGCATCGGCTCGCTCGTCGGCGCGCTGTTGTCCGCCCGTCGCACCTCGATCAGCGTCAACAACATCATCGTGGCCTCGCTCGGCTTCGGCGGCGCGATGATCCTGCTCGCACTCACTCCCAACGTCGCCTTCGCCTACGTGATCGGTCTCGCCGTCGGCTTCTCCAGCATCACCTTCATGACGGCCTCGACGGCGATCATGCAGCTCCGTGCCGATCCGAACATGCGTGGCCGGGTGCTCGCCCTGCAGGCCATCGTGTTCCTCGGCAGCACGCCGATCGGCGGACCGATCATCGGCTGGGTGTGCCAGCAGTTCGGCGCCCGTTGGGGCGTGATGATCGGTGGCGTCGCCGCCGTGGTCGCCGCCGGCTACGGCTGGCGGGCGGTCCGCAACGGGCAGACGGTCGGCACGCCGACGCCGGCACCGATGGTCGCTGCGCACTGACCCGTCGAGGTGGGCGCGGGACGTTGACGGTGCCCGATCGGCCCGATAGCTCTGTGGCGTGCCGATCGCTCTCGCCTTCGCCTGCGCGGTCGTCTACGGCATCGCCGACTACTGCGGCGGCCGATCGTCGCGCACGGCGCCGAGCATCGCCGTCAGCCTGATCGGACAGGTCAGCAGCCTGTTCGTCGGGGCCGTCGTGGTGCTCGCGATCGGCACGCCCGTGCCGTCGGCTGGTCAGCTGGCATGGGGCGGGCTAGCCGGCGTCGCCAGCGCACTCGCCCTGGCGTGCTTCTACCAGGCCCTGTCGCACGGGGCGATGACGGTGGTGGCGCCGATCACGGCCGTCACCAGCGCCGTGATCCCGGTGGCGTTCGGCCTGCTCCGCGGCGATCGCCCGGCGGTGATCGCGTACGTCGGCATGGTGTGCGCCGTCGCCGCGGTGGCACTGGTGAGCGGCGCGGTCGGCGCCCGGCACATCGCCACCCAGCGATCGACGATCGTGCTCGCCCTGCTCGCCGGACTCGGCTTCGCGGTCATCTTCATCGCGCTCGGCGAGACCACCTCGTCGAGCGGCATCTGGCCGTTGGTGTCGTCACGCGCCGTGTCGGTGGTGATCATCGGCACCCTCGCCCTCGCGACCCGGACCAAGGTGCGTGGCCACGGAGGGATCTGGCGGCTCGCCGCGCTGGCGGGCGTGCTCGACATGTCGGCGAACTTCCTCTACCTGATCGCCGTCCGGCGCGGCCTGCTGTCGCTCGTCGTGGTCGTGGTGGCGCTGTACCCGGTGAGCACGGTGATGCTCGCGTTCGGGTTGGATCGCGAGCGGGTCACCAGGTCGCAGGCGATCGGGATGGCGATGGCCGTCGGGGCGCTCGTCCTCGTCAGCCTCGCCGGCTCGACGTGACGGCCGCTCAGCGGCCGAGTGCGCTGCGCACCATCGTGCGGATCGCGCCGACCTCGGGGTAGGCGTCGAAGAAGCGCAGCTTGCGATCGATCACCGTCGAGCCGGCCGGGGGAGCGCTCTCGAGCACCCACTCCGCGAACACCTCGGCGATGTCTTCGTCGGGGTTCGTCGCGGCGTAGTCGGTGACGAAGTCGCCGGTCTCGTACCGCTGCTCGATCGCGTCGTCGGACTGGTCGATGTCGTCGTCGGTCTGCCCCGGCCAGAACTGGGTGTCGAAGGCGTAGAGGTACGACGTCTTCGCCGGGCAGCCGACCGAGTCGGTGTACACCGGGCACGAGTCGATCGCGGTGTCGTCCGGGGGCAGCTGGGATGCGCGCAGGGTGAGCAGGTGGGCGAACTCGTGGATCATCGTACGATCGAGCTCGTCGGGGGCATCGCTGCCCGTCACGTCGAGGGCGATGTAGTCCTCGGCCGGCCGCAGCCCGTTCGGCTCGAGCGCGCCGTCGGTGTCATCCGATCGATCGGCGTCGATCGCCACGAACAGCGTGATCTCCGGGCGCAGCGCTGCCGGGAAGAGGTGAGCGAAGCGCACCCACACCTGCTCGGTCATCGGATCCGGGTTGCCGTCGATCGCGTCGCCCTCCACCGGGTACTTGCCGAGCACGGCCAGCGAATCGTCGTCCAGTTCAGCGTCGGTGTTCACCGGCACGGAATCCGCCGTGCCCGTGTCCGCCGTGCCCGTGTCCGCCGTGCCCGTGTCGGATGCGCCCGTGTCGGCGGTTTCGGGCGTGACCGCGCTGATCGGGGTCGGCGCGACGGTGGTCGATGGATCGGTCACCGTCGGTGATGTCGGTGATGTCGGTGGTGATGTCGGTGGTTCGGTCGTGGGCGGTTCCGTCGTGGTCGGCTCGGTCGTCGTCGTGACCGGGACCGTCGCGGCTGGGGCCGTGGTGGCCGGTGCCACGCTGGACGGTGCGGATGTCGAGCTCGACGAGCAGCCCGTCAGCAGCGCGAGCACGACCGCCGCGGCGGCTGGTCGCGCACGGTGCGGGCTCATCCCGGCAGCGGACCGAACGTCTCCTCGAACAGCTCGATCATGCTGTTCCAGGAGCGCCGGTCGCTGGGCTCGTGGTACTCGATGCCGGGGATGCCGACCTCGCCAGCGCGCCGGTTGGTGAAGCTGTGCTTCGCGCCGCCGTGGAGCACCATCCGCCAATCGACACCGCCCGCCCGCATCTCCTGCTCGAACGCCGTGCGCTGATCGGGCGGGATGATGGGATCCTCGGTGCCGATGTGCACCAGCACCGTGCCGCGGATGTTGGTGGCGTCCTCGGGCCGAACCGTCGAGAGCCCGGAGTGGAACCCGACGACGGCATGCACGGCCGCCCCACCGCGGGCGAGCTCCAGCGCCATCGTGCCGCCGAAGCAGTACCCGATGGCGGCGACCCGGTCGTGGTCGGCCTCCGGCTGGGCGAGCAGCACGTCGAGCCCGGCCGTTGCGAGGGCGCGGATGCGCTCTGGATCGCCCATCAGCGGGACGAGCCGGGCCATCACCTCGTCGCCGGGCAGCGCCTTGCCGTCGCCGTGGTAGTCGAGCGCGAACGCCACGTAGCCGAGTGCCGCGAGCCGCTCGGCGATCTCGGTGGCGTGATCGCTCAGGCCCGGCCCCTCGTGGCAGACCAGCACGGCCGGGCGGGTGCCGGTTCGGTCGCGGTCGACGGCCAGCCGGCCGATGTGGACGGTGCCGTCGATGACGTACTCGATGTCCTCGGTGTGCATGGATCCCCCGTGCTCGTGGCGGCTCCGGCCGCGTTGCCGACAGAGTACGCGGACCCGGCGTCAGCGCGGCAGGCCGAGCACCCGTTCGCCGAGGATGTTGCGCATCACGTTCGAGGTGCCGCCCATGATGGTGTAGCCGGGCGCGTAGCAGAGGCCGGCGGTGGTCTGGTCCCACAGCGTCGCGTCGGCGCCGAGGGCACGTGAGACGAAGTCGGCGACACGGGCCTCGTGCTCGGTGCAGAAGCACTTCGTGGCGGCACTGAAGCCGGCGGGTGCCTGCTTGAGCACCTCGCGCACGACCAGGATCCGCCCGATCCGGTAGGCGATCTCCAGGGCGGCGATCTCTTGGCGCACGAGCGGATCGCTCCGGTCGGCACGCTCGCGTGCCTGCAGGTAGAGCGCATGGTTGCTGACCAGGCGATCGACGCCGCCACGCTCGTGCTCGAGCTGGCGCATCGTCTGCTTGAACGCCGCGCCCTCGACCCCGACGAGGTTGACGACCGGGACGCGCACGTCGGTGAAGAACACCTCGCAGAAGTGGCGGTTCGTGGTCATGTCCTTGATCGGGCGGACCTCGATGCCGGGGGTGTCCATCGGGACGACGATCTCGCTGATGCCGGCGTGGGGCGGACCCTCGCTCGACGTCCGGCAGATCAAGTAGCAGTAGTCGGCGACCTCGCCGAAGCTGGTCCAGATCTTCTGGCCGTTGATCACCCAGTCGTCGCCGTCGCGGCGCGCTGCGGTCTTGAGGTTGGCCAGATCGCTGCCGGCTTCGGGCTCGCTCATGCCGATGCACCACGTGGTCTCGCCGCTGAGGATCTTCGGCAGGAACTCGGCCTGCTGGTCGGGACGCCCGTACGCGATCAGGGTCGGACCCATCTGCCGATCGGCGAACCACATCGCCGCGATCGGTGCGCCGGCCTTGATCAGCTCCTCACCGACGATCAGCCGATCGATCGCCGGCCGTGCGCCGCCACCGAACTCGGCCGGCCACGTCATGCCGATCCAGCCCAGCGCGGCCAGCTCCTGGGCGAACTCCTTGCTGTACCCGTTGATCCAGCTGTCGTTGTGCCGCCCGTAGCGACCGACCGCGTCGGCGGCCACCTGACGGGCCCGCTCGCGCAACTCGATCTGCTCGGCGGTCCATGCGAAGTCCATGGCGCCGATGGTAGGTCGATCGGGCCGTTCGGTGAGCTACGCTGTACAAGTCGAATACAAGTTCGCAGCGGCGCCGAGCCGTGGACCCAACAGCGAGAGCATCAGCGAAAGAGAGTGGCACGCATGGCCTTCACCGGAACCAAGATCAAGGTCAAGAACCCCGTCGTCGAGATGGACGGCGACGAGATGACGCGGATCATCTGGCAGTTCATCAAGGACAAGCTGATCCTGCCCTACCTCGACATCGAGCTCGACTACTACGACCTCGGCATCGAGCACCGCGACGCCACCGACGACCAGGTCACCATCGACTCGGCCAACGCCACCAAGAAGTACGGCGTGGCGGTCAAGTGCGCCACCATCACCCCCGACGAGGCCCGCGTCGAGGAGTTCGGCCTGAAGAAGATGTGGAAGAGCCCGAACGGCACCATCCGCAACATCCTCGGCGGCGTCATCTTCCGCGAGCCCATCGTCATCTCCAACATCCCCCGCCTCGTGCCCGGCTGGACCAAGCCGATCGTCATCGGCCGTCACGCCCACGGCGATCAGTACAAGGCCACCGACTGGAAGGTGCCAGGCGCCGGCAAGGTCACGATGACCTACACGCCCGCCGATGGCTCCGCCCCGACCGAGCTGGTGATCGCCGACTACGGCGACGACGGCGGCGTCGTGATGGGCATGTACAACTACAACGACAGCATCCGCGACTTCGCCCGCGCCTCGCTGCGCTACGGCCTCAACCGTGGCTACCCGGTCTACCTGAGCACCAAGAACACCATCCTCAAGGCCTACGACGGCTCGTTCAAGGACATCTTCGAAGAGGTCTACGAGACCGAGTTCAAGGCCGAGATGGACGCCGCCGGCCTCACCTACGAGCACCGCCTGATCGACGACATGGTCGCCTGCGCGATGAAGTGGGAGGGCGGCTACGTCTGGGCGTGCAAGAACTACGACGGCGACGTCCAGTCCGACACCGTCGCCCAGGGCTACGGCTCGCTGGGCCTGATGACCTCGGTGCTGATGACCCCCGACGGCAAGACCGTCGAGGCCGAGGCCGCGCACGGCACGGTGACCCGCCACTACCGCGAGCACCAGAAGGGCAACAAGACCTCGACCAACCCGATCGCGTCCATCTACGCCTGGACCCAGGGCCTGATCTACCGCGGCAAGATGGACGAGACCCCCGAGGTCGTCGCGTTCGCCGAAGCGCTCGAGGCCGTCTGCATCGAGGCCGTCGAGGCCGGCGAGATGACCAAGGACCTCGCCCTCCTCATCTCCAAGGATGCACCGTGGTTGAGCACCGAGGACTTCCTCGACGCGCTGGACCGCCGCCTCCAGGCCAAGATGGCGTGACCGGCACCCGATGACGGTCAAGGCCGTCTTCTTCGACTGGGGCCACACCCTCTTCGACACCGCCGGGAGCGTCGACTTCATCGTCGACTGGGCGGGCCGCAACGGCCCGCCCGGCGACGAGCCGGTCACTGCCTCGGATGTACATGCCCTGTGGGACGCGGCTCGCGTCCGTTCGCGGTCGGCCGCCGAGATCGCCAAGGGGCGCGACAAGAGCGCCGAGCTGCACCGGTCCTGCTGGCTCGATCTGTGGGCCGACCTCGAGGCGCGCTGGCCGGGCCTCGCCGACGACCTCTACGAGTACGAGACGTCGGCGCTGGGTTGGTCGCCCTTCGTCGACACCGAGGAGGTCATGCGCGACCTGTACGAGCGGGGCATGCCGATCGTGGTGGTCAGCGACGTCGCCTTCGACCTCCGTCCGATCCTCGCTCACTATGGCCTGGCGGAGATGGTGCACACCTTCGTCATCTCCGGCGAGCATGGCACGATCAAGCCCGAGCTCGAGCTGTTCCGCATCGCGCTCGCCGCGGTCGGCGTCGAGCCGTCCGAGGTGCTGATGGTGGGCGACAACCCGGCCAACGACGGCGCCGCCGTCGAGGTCGGCATCCGCACCCTGCTGCTCCCGCAGGTCGAGAGCGGATCACCGCGTGGCCTGTGGGCCGTCGTCGATCTGATCGACGGCTGAGGCCCGGCCGGCGGTTGATTCAGGCCCGCTCGTCGCGCAGGTCGTGCGCGCCGTCCGGCGCATCGGCGGAGGCGTCCCAGGTCGCGGGATCCCAGATGTGGCTGCGCTGCATCGCCTTGGCGCAGTGGATGTAGGTGCCGGCGACCTCGACGACGATCGCCACCTTGGGCACCTTCAGCACGTCGCTGAAGCCGCCGAAGCACCGCGCGGTGACACGTCGGCCGTGCCGTCGGCGTCGCGTGTGAGACTGCAGTCATGCGTGCTGTCGTCCTCCGCTCCCACAACGGTCCCGAGTCGCTGACCATCGAAGACGTGCCGGATCCGGTGGTGGGTCTCGATGACGTGCTCGTCGACATCCACACCTCGGCGCTGAACCGCGCCGACATGATGCAGACGATGGGCATGTACCCCGATCCGCGGGGTGTGCAGCCGGAGATCCCCGGCATGGAGTTCGCCGGCGTCGTGGCGGCCGTCGGCGGACGCGTGCGCGGCTGGAAGGTCGGTGACCGGGTGATGTCCATCGACGCGGGTGGCGCGTACGCGGAGCGCATCGCGGTCCACGAGCGGATGCTGATGCCCGTGCCGGCGAGCGTCGCGTTGGCCGATGCCGCCGCGATCCCCGAGGTCTACCTCACCGCGTGGGATGCGCTGGTCGTGCAGGGTGGGCTGACCAGTGGCCGCTGGGCCCTGGTCCACGCCGGCGGCTCCGGCGTGGGGACGGCGGGCATCCTGATCGCCAAGGCGATCGGCGCCCGGGTGGCCGTCACGTGCAGCGCCGGCAAGGTCGAGGCCTGCCGCAGCCTCGGCGCCGACGTGGTCGTCGACTACGGCACGCAGGACTTCGTCGCCGAGATGGCGGCCGCCACCGGTGGCGCAGGGGTCGACGTCATCCTCGACGTGATCGGCGGCGACTACGTCGACCGCAACATCCGCGCGATCGCCGTCCAGGGGCGGATCATCCAGGTCGGGCTGATGGGTGGCGGCAGCACCAGCGTCAACGTCGGCATGCTGCTCACCAAGCGAGCCGGATTGATCGGCACGACGCTGCGGGCTCGTCCGCTCGAGCAGAAGGCTGCGCTGGTGCAGCGCTTCGTGCGCGAGATGCTGCCGTTGTTCGACACCGGCGCGCTCCGGCCGGTCATCGACTCCCGGTACCCGTTCGACCAGGTCCAGGACGCGCACCGCTACATGGCCACCAACGCCAACACCGGCAAGATCGTCCTGGAGGTCAGCGGGCGCTGAGGTCGATGTAGTCGCGAGCCTCGACGCCCGAGTACCACTGACGGGGGCGGCTGATCTTCTGATCCTTGTCGGCGAGGAGCTCCTGCCAGTGGGCGAGCCAGCCGACGGTGCGGGGGATCGCGAACAGCACGGTGAACATGGCCACCGGGAAGCCCATCGCCTGGTAGATCAGGCCGGAGTAGAAGTCGACGTTCGGGTACAGCTTGCGGCTGATGAAGTAGTCGTCGGCGAGCGCGACCTCTTCGAGCTTCAGCGCGATGTCGAGCAGCGGGTTGGTGCCCGTCACCTCGAACACGTCGTACGCCGTCTTCTTGATGATGGTGGCCCGAGGATCGAAGTTCTTGTAGACGCGGTGGCCGAAGCCCATCAGCCGGCTGCCCTTGCCGCTCTTGACCTCTTCGATGAACGTGGGCACGTTGTCGACGTGGCCGATCTCGGTGAGCATCCGGATGACCGCCTCGTTGGCGCCACCGTGCAGCGGGCCGTAGAGGGCGGCGGCGGCGGCGGCTGCCGCGGAGTACGGATCGACGTGACTGGAGCCGACGACGCGCATCGCCGTGGTGCCGCAGTTCTGCTCGTGGTCGGCGTGGAGGATGAACAGCACGTCCATCGCCCGCTCGAGGCGGGGATCCAGCTCGTACTCGCCGATCTTCCACATCATCTGCAAGAAGTTGGCCGGGAACGAGATGTCGTTGTCGGGGTAGACGAACGGCAGGCCGGCGGAGAACCGGTAGCACATCGACGCGAGCGTCGGCATCTTCGCGACGAGGCGGAGGATCTGCTTGTCGCGGCTCTCCTTGCTGTCGATGTCCTTGGCGTCGTTGTAGAACGTGCCGAGCGCGGACACCGCGCTGATGAGCATGCCCATCGGGTGTGCATCGTAGTGGAAGCCGTCGACGAAACGCTTGCGCATGTTCTCGTGGATGAACGTGTGGTGGGTCACGTCGTGCGACCAGGTGGCGAGCTGTTCGGGGTTCGGCAGATCGCCGTTGAGGAGGAGGTACGCGACCTCGAGGTACGTGCTCTTCTCGGCGAGCTGCTCGATCGGGTAGCCGCGGTAGCGCAGGATCCCGGCGTCGCCGTCGAGGTAGGTGATCGCGCTCTTGCAGGCCGCGGTCTGCATGAACGCGGGGTCGTAGATGAACAGCGACGGGTCGAGCTCGCGCACGGCGGATGCCGGGAACACGCCGTCGGTGATCGGTACCGTGACCGTCTTTCCGGTGCGGTCGTCGGTGATGGTGATGGTGTCGGGCACGTTG
>JAOBWK010000104.1 GCA_025463305.1 Ilumatobacteraceae bacterium | reverse complement strand
CGCGGCCACAGCGCGTGCATGGCGGCCATGATGGCCACCGTCTCTTCGTCGGTCGCGGCCGGCGTGATGTGCTGTGACATCTTCGGAGAGGCGGTCACAGCGGCACGTTGCCGTGCTTGCGACGCGGCAGCTCTTCGCGCTTGGACCGCAGCATGCGCAGACCGGCGACGATCTTCTGACGGGTCTCGGAGGGGTCGATGACGTCGTCGATGTACCCACGCTCGGCGGCGTTGTACGGGTTGGCGTACTTCTCGGTGTACTCGGCCACCAGCTCGGCGCGGCGGGCGACCGGGTCGGCAGCCTGTTGCAGTTCGCGCCGGTAGACGATCTCGACCGCGCCTTGCGGGCCCATGACGGCCAGCTCGGCCGAAGGCCATGCATAGGCCAGATCGGCGCCGATCGACTTCGAGTTCATGACGACGTAGGCGCCGCCGTACGCCTTGCGCGTGATGATCTGGATGCGAGGCACGGTGGCCTCGCAGTAGGCGTAGAGCAGCTTGGCGCCGTGGCGGATGATGCCGCCGTACTCCTGATCGACGCCGGGCAGGAAGCCGGGCACGTCGACGAAGGTGATCAGCGGGATGTTGAACGCATCGCACGTGCGCACGAAGCGCGAGGCCTTCGAGGCGGAGTCGATGTCGAGCACGCCGGCGAGCATCAGCGGCTGGTTGCCGACGACGCCGACGGGCTTGCCGTCGATGCGCGCGAAGCCGCAGACGATGCTCTTCGCGAAGTGGGTCGCGTACTCGAAGAACTCGCCGTCGTCGGCAACGGCGGCGATGACCTTCTTCATGTCGTACGGCTGGTTCGGCGAGGCCGGCAGGATGTCGCGCAGCTCGGGGCAGAGGCGATCGGGGTCGTCGCCCGTGTCGACGATCGGCGGCTCCTCGAGGTTGTTCGCGGGGAGGAAGCTGAGCAGGAAGCGCACGTCGTCGAGGCAGGACTTCTCGTCGGCCGACACGAAGTGGGCGACGCCGCTCTTCGATGCGTGGCTCATCGCACCGCCGAGCTCTTCGAGCGTCACGTCTTCACCGGTGACGGTCTTGACCACGTCGGGACCGGTGATGAACATGTGGCTGGTCTCGCGGACCATGAAGATGAAATCGGTCATCGCCGGGCTGTACACGGCACCGCCGGCGCACGGGCCGAGGATGACGGAGATCTGCGGGACGACACCGCTCGACAGCACGTTGCGGTAGAAGATCCCGCCGTAGCTGGCGAGCGAGACGACGCCCTCCTGGATGCGGGCGCCGGCGCCGTCGTTGAGGCCGACCACGGGTGCGCCGACCTTGAGCGCGAGGTCCATCAGCTTGTGGATCTTCTCCGCGAAGACCTCGCCCAGCGCGCCGCCGAAGACGGTGAAGTCCTGGCTGAACACGAACACCTTGCGACCGTCGACGGTGCCCCAACCGGTGATGACGCCGTCGGTGTACGGCCGGTCCTCGAGCCCAGCGGCGTGTGCACGGTGACGGGCGAGCAGGTCGAGCTCCTGGAACGAACCCGGATCGAGGAAGTAGTCGATGCGCTCGCGGGCGAGCAGCTTGCCCTTCTCGTGCTGGCGGTCGACCGAGCGCTGCGAGCCGGCGTGGAAGGCTTCATCGCGTCGGACGCGGAGATCCTCGAGTTTGTCGTCCATCGGAGTCGTCACGCCGACGACGCTAGTGCCAGACCCCAGATCACGGGAACTCTGAGCAATAGTGAACCCATGCCGTTGCCGATCTCGCCACCGATCTCGCCGATGCTGTCCAAGGCCGTGCCGGAGATCCCGGTCGGCGACGGCTGGCACTACGAGCCGAAGTGGGACGGCTTCCGCTGCATCGTGTTCCGCGACGGCGATTGGATCGAGCTGGCGAGCCGCAACGAGAAGCCATTCACCCGCTACTTCCCGGAGCTGATCGAGCCATTGAAGTCGTCGCTGCCCGAGCAGTGCGTGGTCGACGGCGAGATCGTGATCTCGTCGGCAGACGGCAACGGGCTCGACTTCGACGCGCTGCTGCAGCGGATCCACCCGGCTGCGTCGCGGGTGAAGCGGTTGGCGGCCGAGACGCCGGCGAGCTTCGTCGCGTTCGACATCCTCGCGGTCGGTGAGCAGAGCCTGATGGACCGGCCGCTGTCGGAGCGGCTGGTGCACCTCGAGACGGCGCTCGCCGGTGCAGAGCCCCCGATCTACCTGTGCCCGTCGTCGACCGATGTCGACACCGCGCGCGAGTGGTTCACCCGCTTCGAGGGCGCCGGTCTCGACGGCGTGATCGGCAAGCGGCTGACCGACGTGTACACACCGGACAAGCGCACGCTCGTCAAGATCAAGCACCACCGCACCGCCGACTGCGTGGTGGCCGGCTACCGGATTCACAAGGACGGCAAGGGGGTCGGGTCATTGCTGCTCGGCCTGTTCGACGGCGATGGTCAGCTGCACCACGTCGGCGTCACCGCGGCGTTCACCGTCAAGTTCCGCAGCGAGCTGATCGACGTGCTCGCCCCGCTGCTCGAGGACGCACTCGTCGATCATCCGTGGGCCGACTGGGCCAACGCGATGGCCCACGCCGACGCCCGGTTGCCCGGCGCCGGCAGCCGCTGGAACGCCGGCAAGGACCTGAGCTGGGTGCCGGTGCGCCCCGAGCGCGTCGTCGAGGTGACGTTCGGACAGCTCCAGAACGGTCGCTTCCGCCACGGCGTGCAGTTCCAGCACTGGCGCCCCGATCGCACGCCGGCGAGCTGCACCTACGATCAGCTCGACGTGGCCGCGCCTGTTGCGTTCGAGGAGCTGATGGCGGCCGGCGACGACTGACGCAGCGGCGATGGTCGACGACGCCTCCGGCTCAACCCGCCCCGGCGGCGACGGTCGTGGTGCTGGCAGCGTTGGGGTCGACGGTGAGCGGCGCCGCGGTGACCGGCGGCAGGCTGACCGACGCGATGGTGTTGGTGGAGGTGCTCCCGCTGCCCGGTGCGACGTTCATCAGCCCACCCTCGTGGAAGGTGCCCGTCGCGGTGGTGACGTCGATGGTGACGGTCCAGCCACCCGGCACGTCGAGCGGGATCCCGGCCGACGGCGGCAGGTACCAGCCCGTGACACCGCGGGTCAGCTCGGTGATCGTCATCAGCACCGGATGGCCGAGCGTGTTCTGCGGCGGATCGAAGCGCACGGTCATCGCGGTGATGCCCGGCGGCTTGCTGACCTCGATCAGCACCTCGTTCGCGGCCCCGACCTTCGCTGGGTCGACGGACACCTTCGACGAGAACGCTCCGGTGGTGTCCGGCAGGGGAAGTTGGAACGAGAAGTCGCTCGACGAACGGCCCGCAGCGACGAGGTTGCCGGGCTCGGTGGACAGCATCCACGACGTGATCGCGAGGACGATGACACCGATGACCGCCTCCATCCCGACGGCGCGCCGGAGGCGACCGGCGAGCGGCGCCGACATCGACTCGGCGCGGGCCAGGCGTGCGTGCACGAACTGGCGGGTGGCGACGCCGACGAACACCATCGCGATGACGGGCACCACCTTGAGCAGCAGCAACCGGCCGTGCGTCGTGTCGAACAGGTGGCCGCGATCGAGCCGGTACAGCTGCACCGCGCCGGTGACGATGGTGACGATCATCGACTTCGTCGCGAGTCCGCTGAAGCCGCGCACCGCGTGCACGAGATCGTCCTCACCCGGGCCGGCCAACACCACGCGCGCGAGCAGCACCAGTCCGCCGAGCCACACTGCCATCGCCACCACATGGGCGACCCCGGCGACGTAGCCGATGAGCTCGAGATCGCCGCCCGTGCGTGAGAAGCCGAGGGTCGCGACCGCGACGCCGGGGATCGCCAGCGCGACGAGCTGGGTGGCCGCGTCGATGACGCGCTCGGGACGCATCGCCACCCAACCGGCGGCCGCCACGAGCAACACGCGGGCGAGCGCGGCGATGCCCGGCGTGCTGTCGGTGAGCGGTTTCCAGTTGGTCGGCAGGATGGAGCTGGTGAACCCCTTGCCCGTGATCTGGGCCACCAGGCACGCCACCATCAACCCCGTCGAGACGAGCGCGAGCAGCCAGGCATAGCGCAGGAAGCGGATCGTGAGGATGTACTCGATGCCTTCCGGCCAGGCGACCGTGATCAGCACCAGCGCGCCGAACAGCGACGCGATCGCGGTGGTCGACACGAGGCGGAACAGCCCGAGCGGCCCGGCGAGGTCGGTCCCGCCGCCGGCCAGGCCGTCGGAGGCCGACGCGGTGGGTGTCGTCGCGGTCGTGACGGCCGTGGCGGTGAGCGTGTCCTCCTGGATCTTGAAGGTGAACGTCTGGAAGGCGGTGACGCCGTCGGTGGCGCCCTGCACGCTCCAGAACACCGAGCACTGCCCCTTCGGCAGCGGTGCCGACGCGGGGATGTCGTCGATGAGGGTCAGCTTGTCGCCCGAGACCCGCGGTGTGGGCGCCGGCGACAGCGCCGTGCCATTGCAGGTGATCACCATCGTCACGGCCGAGGCGATCGGCTGGTCGAACGTCACCGTGATCTGCGCGGGCGAGGTCGCGACGGTGCTCGCGTCGGCAGGTGTCGTCGACACCGAGGACACGGCGTCGGCACGCGTCGGCGAGGGCCCCAGCGTCGGCCACAGGACGGCGGCGCCGGCTGCGAGGAGTACGCCGCAGCGGATGAGGAGACGGTGACCGCTTTTCATGGGGTGGTGTAACCGTAGCCAGCGCGGTGGCGAGGTTCCGGGACGGCCTCGGCCGGTCAGTCCGGGTTGGCGGCCAGGTAGGCGTCCATCAACGTCAGCTCGTCGTACCCGGTGTAGGCGCAGATCGTGACGCCGCGATCGCCCTCGACGTACACCTCGCAGTCGGTGTTCGAGAACGCGCCCAGCTCCTGGTGCACCGTCTTGCCACCGGGCGTCGTGACGTCCTTGCCGTTGTCGACGGCCTCCCAGTACTGGTACGCCTTCGTGTACGTGTCGTTGAACTGCTGCGACAGGCGGACCACGTACACGGTGGCCGTCGAGCCGTCGGACGACGACTGGATCTCGCCGCCCGCGTAGTACGTGACCAACTTGCCGATCGACGGGTTGTCGTAGAGACCCTTCACGTCGGCGGGCGTGTAGCCGATCCAGCTGAAGCCGTCGGGCGCCTGGTCGTCCTTGGAGAGGTCGGCGGGCAGGACGGTGTCCTCCGTGGCCGTGCCATCGGTGGTGACGTCGGTGGTGGTGGACCGGGTGGTCGGGGTCGCGGTGGTGGGCGGCTCCGTCGGCGGTGAGGTGGTGTCGGGCGACGATGTGTCGGGCGACGTGTCGGGGACGGTGGTGCTCGTGGTCGCCGCGGTCATGCCGTCGACCGGCACGATGCCGAGGCAGCTGTAGATCTGCAACGTGTCGACCATCGCGTCGCTGGCGGAGCGGAGCGTGTTCAGCTGCGTCACGGCCGCCTGCTCGCCGGTGGAGTCACCGGCCGAGATCGCCGTCGTGATCTTCTTCAGCTGCAGCACCTGCTCGTCGATGTTCGACGTGTAGGTGTCGTAGTCCTTGCTCAGCGCGCTCGGTGCGTGCAGCCCGTCGAGCACGTCGGACATGTCCGACACCGCCTGGTAGAGCGCGGGCGGCGCGGAGGGGTCGGTCTTGTCGAGCTTGGTGATGACCTTGTTCGCGTCGCGGCAGCCGGTCTCGACCTTGTCGAGGAAGTCGTCATCGGGTTGGCTGGTGGTCTTGGCGCTGCTCGAGCACGCCCCGAGCAGCAGAGCCGCCACCACACCGACGACGAGTCGCTTCAACGGGTCAGCCGCCCATCGTCGATTGGGCGTTGACGAACTGGTCGAACAGGGCCGGCACGTCGGTGCCGGATTCGGCCAGCAGGGACACGCCGAAGCCGGGGAAGGTGAACGCCGCGCCGTCGTAGCCCTCGACCTCTTCGAGCTTGGACTTGCCCGGCACCTGGAGCGTCGGCGAGGCGATGTCGGTGCCGTCGTCGACCAGCTCGAACCGGTAGTAGGCGTCGAGCTCGGCCTGGGCCCACGCAGTGTCCTTGTTGAGGACGGTGACGTACACGTAGACGAACTTGCTCGGGTCGGCCGTGTTCTGCATCGCGCCCACGTAGTAGCCCTGCACGATCGGCAGCAGCACCGGGTCGTTCGGCGTGACCGTGCCGGCGATGTTGTCGAACGTGCCCCACGTGTAGCCGGCGATCGGGTTGAACTGAGTGGTGGCGTCGGACGCCGTGACCCCACCGGACGTGCCGCCGGTGTCGACGGTCGTGTCGAGGGTCGTGTCCACCGTGGTGTCGATGGGCAGCGGGGTGTCGGGCGTGGTGGCCTCGGTGGTGGCGGGCTCCGTCGTCGCGGGCTCGGTGGTGGCCGGCGGCTCCGTGGTGGCGGGCTCGGTGGTGTCCGGCGCCGCGCTGTCGGTGGTGGGCGTGCCGCCGGCATCGCTGCCGACGCCGACGCACTTGTCGGCGCCGATCGACTTGGCGAGGTCGTCGCTGTCCTTGGACAGCTTGTCGAGCTTGTCGCTCGCCGCCTGGGCCGCGTCGGAGTCCTTGCTCTTGACGGCCTTGTCGAGCTTGCCGAACTGGGTCAGCTGATCGTCGAGGTTGTCGGTGAAGTCGGTGAAGTCGCTCTTCAGGTCCTTCGGCGCGTTCAGCTTGGTGAGGTCGTCGAGGCCCGTCTGGGTCACGTCGATGACATCACTGATGAAGTTCTTGTCGGACGAGTCCAACTTCAGCAACGCTCGGTCGGCAGTGCGGCAGATGGCGTTCATCTGCGACACGAAGTCGTCGTCGGACAGCGCTTTGGGGCCGCTGCTCCCACACGATGCCGCCGTCAGGGCCATCACCACGGCAGACGCAGTGATCAATCGGTTCCGCTTCATCTGTCTCCTCAGCAACGTTCTCTTCGTCGATCGTCGGCTCGAGGCCCCGCCCGATTGCCGCCATCATATGAAAGATGGTCGGGGCCGGGTGAACTTTTCGCCGCACGGGACGGTCGACGACGGCGATCCGGCCGTTACACCCTGTCTGTAGGCTCGGGGCCAATGGCAACCCAGTCGCTGTACCGTCGCTATCGCCCCCGCCGATTCAGCGAGATCCGTGGCCAGGACCATGTCGTGCGGGCCCTCCGCAACGCCGTCATCCACAACCGCGAGGGCCAGGGATACCTGTTCAGTGGGCCGCGCGGCACCGGCAAGACCACCTCGGCGCGGGTGCTGGCGAAGGTGCTCAACTGCACCAACCCCACCGACGGCGAGCCGTGCTGCGAGTGCGACTCGTGCCGGGCCGTCGAGGCGGGCACCAGCTACGACGTGCACGAGCTCGATGCGGCCAGCAACAACGGCGTCGAGGCGATGCGCGACCTCATCGAGAAGGCTTCGCTGGGCACCCCCGGCCGCCACAAGGTGTACATCCTCGACGAGGTGCACATGCTCTCCAAGGGCGCCGAGGCGGCGCTGCTGAAGACGCTGGAGGAGCCGCCGCCGCACGTGGTGTTCGTGCTCGCCACCACCGATCCGCAGAAGGTCAGCCAGACCATCCGCTCTCGCGTCCAGCACCTCGAGTTCCACCTCCTCCCGATGGACGAGTTGGAAGAGCACATCCGCTGGGTCGTGGCCGACGCCGGCCTCGAGGTCACCGAAGAAGGCCTGCAGTCGGCGCTGTCACAGGGCGGCGGCTCGGCGCGCGACACGCTGTCGGCGCTCGAGCTGGTCGCCGCCTCGGGTGGCGATGCACCGGAGTCCGTCTCCTACGACGAGTTCATCGAGGCGTTCATCAACCACGATCCCGGCCAGGCGCTCGCCGCATTGGCGCACGCCGTGCACCAGGGCCGCGACGCACGCGTCCTCGCCCAGGAGATCGTGCGCGCGCTGCGCGACTGCTTCCTGTCGCTGATGGCGCCCGAACTGGTGCAGCTGCCCGACGGCCAGGCCGCGCAGGTCGCCGAGCAGGCCCAGCGCCTCGGCGCGGCGGCCATCGTGCGATCGATGGAGCGCCTCGGCGAGATGCTGGTCGAGATGCGCCACGCGCCCGAACCGCGGCTGCTGCTCGACGTCGCGCTCGTGCAGCTGACCCACGAGCCCACCGGCAACGACCTCAGCTCCATCGTGTCCCGGCTCGAGCGGTTGGAGAAGTCCGTCGCCAACGGCGTGCCGGCCGCTGCCGCGCCCGCCGTCCGGCCGGCGCCCGTCGATCCGTCCACCGGCCGCGCCGCGCTCGGCGGTCGGGCCAAGCAGAACGATCCGGCACCCGCAGCTGCGCCAGCCAGCAGAGCGCCCGTCAGTGCCGTGCCCGACCGTACGGCACCGCCGGCTCGGCCCGCCGAGGCGTCACCGGCCGCGAGTGCGCCGACCCCTGCGCCCGCCCCGGCCGCCGCGCCGGCGCCGCCGATGCC
>JAOBWK010000092.1 GCA_025463305.1 Ilumatobacteraceae bacterium | reverse complement strand
ACGGTGAATACAGTTCCGCCGGCGACGCCGGCGGCCAGGTCAACGAGTTCAAAGCGATGGTCAAAGCCCTGCACGCAGCCGGTCTCGAAGTGATCCTCGATGTCGTCTACAACCACACCGCGGAGGGCAACCACATGGGTCCGACGCTGTCGATGCGGGGGATCGACAACGCGGCCTACTACCGGCTGGTCGACGACAGCCCGCAGCACTATATGGATTACACGGGCACCGGCAACAGCCTGAACGTCCGGCACCCGCATTCGCTACAGCTGCTGATGGATTCACTGCGCTACTGGGTGACCGAGATGCATGTCGACGGGTTCCGCTTCGACCTCGCGTCCACCCTGGCGCGCAGCCTGCACGAGGTCGACAAGCTCTCCGCGTTCTTCGATCTCGTCCAACAGGATCCGGTCATCAGCCGGCTGAAGCTCATCGCCGAGCCATGGGATGTCGGCGATGGTGGCTACCAGGTCGGCAACTTCCCGCCGCAGTGGGCGGAGTGGAACGGCCGCTACCGCGACAGCATCCGCGACCGCTGGGCCGGCGCGTCGAACGGGCTCGGCGAGTTCGCCTACCGGATCACCGGGTCGAGCGATCTGTACGAGGCCGCCGGCCGCAAGCCCCACGCGAGCATCAACTTCATCACCGCCCACGACGGGTTCACCATGCGCGACCTCGTCAGCTACAACGAGAAGCACAACGACGCCAACGGCGAGGACAACAACGACGGCGAGAGCCACAACCGCGGCTGGAACTGCGGCGCCGAGGGCCCCACCGACGACGCCGACATCAACGCCACTCGCGCCCGTCAGCAACGCAACCTGTTCACGACGCTGCTGCTGTCGCAGGGCGTGCCGATGATCCTCGGCGGCGACGAGATCGGTCGCACCCAGGGCGGCAACAACAACGCGTACTGCCAGGACAACGAGGTGTCGTGGTACGACTGGGAGCATGCCGACATCGAACTGAACACGTTCGTCGGCGCGCTGATCCACCTCCGTCGCGAGCACCCGACGTTCCGGCGCCGCCAGTTCTTCCAGGGCCGCGCCCTGCACGGCGAGGGCACCGTGGACCTGCAGTGGTTCACGGCCGAAGCGGGGCTGATGAACGACGACCAGTGGAACCAGGATGACCTGAAGACCGTCACCATCTTCCTCGGCGGCGGATCGATCGAGCAGAGCGCGCGCGGTGAGCAGATCACCGACAACGACGTGCTCTGGATGGTCAACGCCAGCGCCGACGACGTCGAGTTCACGCTGCCGAGCGAGCAGTGGGGCAAGCACTGGTGCAAGGTGCTCGACACTGCCACCGGCGAGGTCAATGCCTCAGAGACCGAGGTCGTCGATGCGAACGCCTCGGTGAAGCTGATCGAGCGATCGATGATGGTGTTCGTCCACATCCCCGACGAGACGCCGGCACCCGCCCAAGCCGTGCGGTAGAACTGTCGGATGGCCTGGCCGCTGGCACCGATGAAGGCCACCAGCGGTCGGCTGCCGCGTGGCAGTGAATGGCGCTACGAGCCGAAGTGGGACGGCCACCGGGTCATCGCCCGCCGGCGCGGCGACGACGTCGAGGCCGTGAGCTCGAACGGGTTGGACCGGATCGAGCGATGGCCGTGGCTGGCCGACGCCGTGCGCGCGTCGTGTGATGCCGACGTCATCCTCGACGGCGAGGTGATCGCGATCGACGACGACGGCCACCACTCGTTCGGCCTGGTCGGGCGCGCCGATCGCCCGCACTCGTTCATCGTGTTCGACATCTTGTCGCTCGGCGGCGACGACCTGCTGACGCGTCCGTGGCACGAACGACGCGCGCTGCTCGACTCCGTCGTGCGCCCGCTGCCACCTCTGTCGGTGACGCCCGTGAGCGACGACGCCGACGCGATGCTCGCGGCCACCAAGGCCAACGGGTTCGAGGGCGTGATCGCCAAGCGTCTCGACTCGACCTACCTCGCCGGTCGACGCACGTCGTCGTGGATCAAGATCAAGCACCGCTTCGAGCAGGAGCTCGTCGTCGGTGGCTACCTCGTCGGAGAAGGCAACCGGTCGACCACGTTCGGCTCACTGCTGGTCGGCCACTACGAAGCCGGCATCCTCCGCTTCGCCGGCGCCGTCGGCACCGGGTTCACCGACCTCACCCTGCGCACGTTGCAGCAGCGGTTCGCTCCGCTGCGGATCGCTGCCTGCCCGTTCGACCCCGAGCCGAAGCTGCCGCGCGGGCACGCGGTGTGGCTGCACCCGGAGATCGTCGCCCAGGTGAGCTTCGCCGAGTGGACCGAGGCCGGCCACCTCCGCCATCCCGTGTTCCTCGGCATCCGCGACGACAAGGTCGCGACCGACGTGGTGCGCGAGCCCCGGGGCTGAGCAACCTCCTCGACGCACAATGAGCAACCGTTACTCACGACGCTGCGGCCGGTCGCCCCGATGATGGCGCAGGGTCGACAACGGTGTCGGCTCGAAGCCACGAGGGATCACGAACGTGAAGAAGAGTCTCGGATGCATCACGATCGGCCTGCTCGCGGCCGTCGTGGTGATGCCATCACACCCGGCGAGCGCCAAGGGGGCCGGTGGTCCGCTGCCCGACGGGCACTGGGCCGGCACGATGTCGGTCGGAGCCACGATCGACTTCAGCCAGGGCGGCACCGGTCTGATCACGAGCGGGAAGGGCGACGGCACGTTCGATCTCGATCTCGCCGGCGGCACCGCGAGCGGCACGTACACGCTCGGTGCCTCGTCCGACGCCACCGAGGAGGGCAACGGGGTGACGGGCGACGTCTCCGCAGCGGGCGCGATCAGCGGCACGCTCGAGGGCACCTCCACCGGGCCGATCCTCCAGCCGGCTGGGGCGCACTTCGACGTCACCGGCTCGGTCACCGTCAACGGCTACACCGTGCCCGTGAACCAGGGCCACGACTTCGGGCCCGACGACCTGATCAGCTCGACGCTGGTCATCACGTCGTCGTCGTGCACCGTCGCCAGCGGCACGTGGGCGCAGGAGTTCAAGTCGGCGATCCAGGCCGGCGGCGGCAACGTCGGCATGTTCCAGGGCAGCTGGGCGGCGAGCTACACCGGCTCCGGCGATGCCGCCACCGCCTCGGCGTTGCAGGACCTCGAGGACCGCGGCGAGGCCATCCTCACCTCCTGGCTGGCGAACGGCACCTTCGACGCCGAGGCGCTCGAGAGCGTGCTCGTCGATGCCGAGCACTTCGCCGTGTCGGGGCCGAAGAACGATGCCTGCCATGCGGCCACCAAGGGCCAGTGGGCATCGCCGCTCGCCGGCCTCGTCCAGCGCCTGCTCGGCGCGCTCGCCAACTCCAGCTCGACGACGGCCGAGGATCTGCGCTTCGGCATCGCCGCCGGCCTGCGCACCGGCAACCTGCCGTCGGTCGACGATCCGATCGAGGGGCAGCTGCAGACCAAGGCGTCGAGCCTGCTCGATGCGGCGATCGCCAGCGGCTCGAAGACCGAGATCGAGCTGATCGCGATCAGCGCCGACTCACTCGGCTGGGACGATCTCACCGATCGTGCCGCGACGGCGCTGGCGGCGCTGTGATGCGGCGCTCCATCACCTCCTCCGCCGCGCTGGCGATCATCGCCGCGCTCTCGTTCGCCGCGTGCGGCAGCGACGCGCCGAAGTCGTCGCCGACGACGGCGGCATCCACCACGCCCACCACGGTGCTGCGGCCGATCACGACCGCGGCGACGACGGTGCGAACCGATGTCGCCACGCCGTCGACGGAGCCGACCTCCACCGGCGCATCGACGGAGCCGTCGACCACCGACCCGACGTCGACGACCATTGACACGACGACACCATCGACGGACGCGCCGACCACCACCACCTCGACGACGACGCCAACCACGGTCCCGCCCGACGCGCTGCAGCAGCTGCCGGGACTGGCGACGCTGGCCGTCACGGCGGCGGGTGACGACCCGACGCGCCCGACGTTCTCGTGGGCCGCGGTCGCCGGTGCGGCCGGCTACGAGCTCGTCGTGCAGGGCGCCGACGGCACGCCGGTGTGGGCGTGGACCGGGGCCGACACCTCGATCGTGCTCGGCGGCGCCGACCACACCGGCGACGTCGAGGGCCCCACCCTCGCCGGCCCGTCACGCGTGCGCGTCTACGCCCTCGCCGGCGACCAGTCGCTCGTCGCCGTCTCCGGGTGGGTCGCCCTCCCCGGCTGACCGGTCCAAACTCGCCCGACGCTGTCACCGTGGATTGCGCAGGGCGCAATCGCGGGTGACAGCGATCGACGATCAGGCGGACTTGCGGACCTTCGCCGCTGGCTTCGCTGCGGCGGCGGGCTTGGCGGCGGCCGCCTTCTTGGCCGGGGCCTTCTTCTTCGTGGCGGCGGCGGTGGTGGCCGTGGGGTGGTTGGCCCGGGCCTCCTTGGCCTCGCGCAGGCTGGCCTCGAGCGCCGAGGCGAGGTCGATGACGGTGGCCTTCGCGGCCGGTGCATCCTCGAACACCGGCGTGACGCCGGCTGCCTTCTGCTCGATGATCTTCTCGACGGCCAGGCGGTACTCGTCGCGGTAGTCGGCGGGTTGGAAGTCCTCGCTCAACGCCTCGACCAGCGACTTGGCCATCAGCAGCTCCTTGTCGGAGATGTCGACGTCGTCGAGCGTCTCGAAGCCCTCGACCGTGCCGATGTCGACCAGCTCGTCGGGGAACACCAGGGTCGACAGCGTGAGGTAGGTGCCATCGGAGCGGATGGCCGCGAGGTACTCCTTCTGGCGCATCACGAACCGGCCGATGCCGACCCGGCCCGAACCGGCCATCGCGGTGGCGAGCAGCGCATACGGCTTCGGCGTCTTGTCGGGCACGATGAGGTACGAGGCGTCGAACATCAGCGGGTTGAGCTCGTCGGTCGGCACGAACGTCTCGAGGCTGATCTCCTTCGACTTGGCCGGTGCGAGTGGGGCGAGATCGTCGTCGGTGATGAGGATGTAGTTCTCCGCGCCGAGGTCGTAGCCCTTGACGATGTGCTCGTTCGGCACCTCTTCACCGCTGGCCTCGCTGACCTTGCGGTAGCGGACGCGCGACATCGTCTGATCGTCGATCTGGTTGAACGAGATGCTCTTCTTCTTCACCGCCGGCATCAGCCGGATCGGGATGGAGACCATTCCGAAGCTGATCGAGCCTGTCCACACGGGTCGCGCCATGGCCGGAAGAATACCCAATCAGAGCTGCGGCAAGTCCTGTTCGACCCCGATGACGGCCAGGAACGGATCGCCGACCTTGGCCAATCGGGGCAGCACGTCGCGGATGGTCCAGCGGTCGGGGCGCAGCTTCGGATCGTCGAGCTCGTCCCACTCCAACGGCACCGACACCGGCGCGCCCGCTGCGGGACGGAGGCTGTACGGCGCGACGAGCGTCTTGTTGATCTGGTTCTGGGTGTAGTCCAAGCGGGCCAGGCCGCGCCGCTCGTTCTTGTGCCACTGCCAGCTGACGAGCTCGGGCACAACCCGCCCGACCGTGCGGGACAGCGCCTCGACGAACGCCGACGTCTGGTGGAACGTGTAGCCCGGGCGCACCGGGATCCAGATCTGGATGCCGCGCTGGCCCGTCACCTTCGGGCGGGCGACGAGGCCGAGCTGCTGCATCGCGACGCGGAACAGGCGAGCGATGGTGAGCGTGTCATCCCACGCCGTGGTGGGGCCGGGGTCGATGTCGATCAGCGCGTACGAGGGTTGGTCGGGGTTCGCTGCCGTGGACGTCCACGGATGGATCTCGATGCCGGCGAAGTTGGCGGCCCACACGAGCGCCGGCGCGCCGTCGACCAACATGTAGTCGCGGGTCTCGCCGGTGCTCGCGCGCGGGTTCGGCCAACGGCGGATGAAGTCGGGCGCGTGCGTCGGCACGGCCTTGTGCCAGAACCCCTTCTTCGCCCCGACGATGCCATCGGGGAACCGGTTGAGGTTCACCGGCCGGCCGGCGAGGTACGGCGTCATCCACGGGGCGATCTGCGCGTAGTAGCGCACGATGTCGCGCTTGGTGATCGGGGGCGCGACCGCGCCACCGGCGTCGGCGCGGCCGGGCATGAACACCTTGTCGAGGTTGGTGAGCAACGTGGTCTCACCGGCGACGGTCCACTGCCCCTTCTCGCCGAGCGCATCGAGCGCCTTCAGCTCGGCCTTGGTCGGACCCAGCCAGCGGCCGGGCGTGCCGTCGACGATGTCGGGGTTGGTGCGGTTGCTGAGCACCGAGTTGGGATGGTCCTCGGGGTCCCAGCCCTCGACGGCCTCGGCGTCGTTCTTGTGGATCAGCAGCCATTGGTCGTCGTCGCTCGCACGAGAGGTCGTGCCTGCCTTCTTGCGGCCACCGGTGTGCACGATCACGTAGCGCCCACGCAGCTTGTGTCCGTGCAGCACGAACTTCAGCTCGCCGGCGGCGATGGCCTTCGCGGGATCGGCGCTGTCGGGGTACTCCGGGTCGGGCTCCCACCAGCCGTCGTCCCACAGCACGACATCGCCCTTGCCGTATCCACTGCCGATGTTGCCCTCGAACCAGCCGTACGCATACGGATGGTCCTCGACCTTGACGGCCAGCGCCTTGCGCTTCGGATCCAGGCTCGGCCCCTTCGGCACGGCCCAGCTGACGAGCACACCGTCGACCTCGAGGCGGAGGTCGTAGTGCAGCCGGGTGGCCCGGTGGCGCTGCACCACGAACCGCAGCCGTCCCGACGTGTTCTCGACCACCGTTCCCTGCGGTTCGGGCGTGGCCGAGAAGTCGCGCATCCGCTGGTACTCGGCGAGCTTCTCCGACACCGCTGCCCTACCCCAGCACCATGACGAGCAACGCCGTGTCGTCCGCTGTCTGGCGACCACCGAGGCAGCGTTCGATGAGGTGGTCGGCGATGGCTTCGGCATCGAGGCCCGCGCACTCGGCGAGCGCCGCTCCGAGACGGGCCAGGCCGACGTCGATCGACTCCTCGCGTCGCTCGATCAACCCGTCGGTGTACGCGATGATCGTCGAGCCGACCGGCACGGCAACCGTCTGCACCGTCACCGTCTCGCTGGCCATCCCGATCGGGCCGCCGCCGCCGGCCTCGAGCACCACGATCGTGCCATCGGGCTCGCGCACGAACATCGGTGGATGCCCGGCCCGGACATAGGCGAGCTCGCCGCGCGAGCGATCGATGATCATCAACCCCGCCGTGGCGAAGCGGAGATCGTCGCTCGTCTCATCGCGCAGCAGCGCGGACGACAGCGACGAGATCTGCCCGAGCTCGGGGTTGGTGCGCAGCAAGGTGGAGATCGTGGTGCGGAACTCGGTCATGTCGGCGATGGCGTCGATGCCATGGCCGGAGACATCGCCGACGACGGCTCCGATGCGTCCGTCGTCGAGGACGTACACGTCGTACCAGTCGCCACCCAGACCGAGCGTCGTCGACGACGGCAGGTAGCGAGCCGCGATGTCGAACCCCGCCACCGTCGGTAGATCGGCCAGGGTCTGGCGCTGCAGGTTGACCACCAGCTCGTGCTCGTGGAGGTAGAGCATCGCCCGCTCCACCGTCTGCGCGGTGACGTCGGCGATGGTGGCCAGGCGGCCACCATCGTGGCGGGGCTGCGTCGGCGATGTGCGCACGAACACGAACGCGAGCACGCCACGCAGGCTGCCCTCGGAGTCGATCAGCGGCCGGCACACGAGCCGCTCCATGTCGGGGCCGATGAGGTCGTACAGCTCGGTGAACCGGGCGATCTGCTCGCGGTCGTTGAACTCGAGCGGTTGGCCGGTGCCGAGCACGCTCATCAGCCGGCCGTTCGAGCTGATCGGCAGGTGGGTCAGCCGGTCGCCGGCCGGGTGGTACAGATCGAACGCCGTGCCGGCCTCGTTGAGGAAGCCGACGCCGACGTACGCGGCTCCCGACGCGCCGGGCCCGGCGTCGATGACCGCATCGGCGATCTGGCGCGTCGTGCGCGCCACCGAGAGGCGCTGGCTCAGGGTCAGCAGCGCGGACGCCGACGTCCAGCGTTGCTCGTGCAGATCGGCACGATGAACGCTCTGCTGGACGAGGTCGGCAGTGGCCTGCAGCGTGGAGCGGGTGCCGTCGGCGAAGCGGTTCGAGCCGGCCCACTCCCACGCGATCACGCCGAGCATCTCGCCGTTCGGGCGACGCAGCGGGAGCGCCGCCGCCGAGCCCACGCCACGGTCGATCCGGTCCTGCCCGTCGCCGTCGTAGAGCCCACGGAAGGCCGCCTCGTCGGGCACCACGACGGCCGTGCGCGTGTTCCACGCATCGGTGATCGGCGACGGCTGGTTGGCGACGAGCTCGAGGTGCTCCTGCAGCGGCGCCGAGACGACGTCCCCGTCGGGGCTCCCGATCACGGTGCGGGTCAGCAGCAGATGGGCGCCGTCGGGCGAAGGGAACGCCGCCGCCACGGTGACCGCGCGCACCGAGTCACCGGCCGAGGCGAGGATGATCCGCAGCACCTCGTGGCGGGTGTCGGCCACGGCGAGCTGCTCGCTCAGCTCACCGAGCTGGCGCACACCTGTTGCGGCGGCGCGCAGCTCGGCCGTCTGGCGTCCGTTGCGCCACAGCAGGAACCCCACCGCGACCGCGAGCAGGATGGTGGCGATCAGGCTCAGCCATGCCGAGCTGAGATCGGCATCGTGGTAGTCGACGCGGACGGTCCACGACCGGCCGGACGCCGCCACCGCTGCCGTGTGGCCTCCCTGCGGTGCCGACGACGTCGACGCGAGGACGACACCGCGATCGGCGATGCTGACGCGGGCGCCCGCCGGCAGCTGCGCCACGACAGCCGCGAGCATCGTGTTGGCCGGCACGAGCGACGAGACGAACCCGGCAAACGCGGCGGACCGCTCAGCGGGCGTGGTGAGCGGCATCCCGGCCCGGTAGACGGGACGGACCGCGAACACTGCCATCTGTCCGCTCGGCTGCGAGGTGATCGGCGCCGAGAACACCGTGGACCCGGTCTTGATCGCCTCGGCCGCGGCCGCTGCGCGGGTGGGGTCGGAGTCGATGTCGAAGCCGATCACGCTGGACGAGGTCTCGTTCTCGGGGAACACGAACCGCACCGCGAGGTACTGGTCCTCGTTGCCCTGGTGGAGGAGGCCGTTGGCCGTGGCCGCACTGATCACGTGACCGGTGGCCTTCTCGAACGCAGCCCGATCGGCGTCGGCGACGGGCTGCACGTAGGCGAGCACCGGGAGCAGCGTCGTGTCGACCACCCCTGACGCGAAGCTGTCGAACGTGGTCTCGGTGACGTCGCCGTGTGCGTCGACGACGGCCGACGCGCCGCCGAACGACGACACGACGTTGCCGGCCACGCTCTCGAGCGAGCGGTTGCCGCGGTTGGCGAGCGCGGCCTCCTGGCGCTCGGCGATCCGCTCAGCCTGGACGAACAGCGCCGACGTCGTACCGAGGCCGACGACGAGGATCGCGGCGACCACGCCGGCGGCGAGCCCGCGACCGAACATCGTGGGAAGCCACCATGCGTGTCGCTCGCGGGGAGCGGTGGACGTGGCAGCGCTGGAGGCGTGAGGTGGGCTCACCCGAGGTGGACTCGATCGGCGGACCACCACGAGACGTCACACCGACGCATCGGCCTGCACTTCGAACCACACACTGGTCTCGCCGTCGATGGTCGCGCTGCCCCAGCCGCGCGACAGCTCGTCGACCAGCTGCAGACCGCGACCGGACAGGTCCTCCGGCGCCGCGTGGCGCATCCGCGGCTGGCCGGCGCCGCGGTCGCAGACCTCGATCCGCACGCGGCGGCCGCGATCGACCTCGGTGAGCTCGAGCCGGATCGGGCCGCTGCCGTAGAGCACCGCGTTGGAGACGAGCTCGCTCACCAGCAACTCGGCGCGCTCCACAGCGTCGCGGCCGATCTCCCACGCCACGAGCTGCGACGTCACGAACCGACGCGCGGTCCTCGGCGCCTCGACACCGTGGGTCAGATCCGTCTGTGCCGTCCGCATCGCCATCGTCATCGATCCGACAGATCGAGTGGCTGGGTGACGTTGTCAGGCAGCACCAACTGCTCACGCCCGTGCTCTTGGCGGGCGGCCTTGATGATGACCTGCAGCGCGCCGGACGCCGGCACGGCGAGGAGCGCACCGAGGAAGCCGAACAGCTCGACGCCGACGAGCACGCTGAGCAGGATGACGAGCGGGTTCACGTTCACCTTGCGAGCCATGATCTGCGGGTAGATCAGGCCGTTCTCGACCTGCTGGTAGACGATGAAGAAGATCAGCGACACGATGCCAGCGGTGGGTGAGTAGAGGAATGCGGCCAGGACGCTGACCGCCGCGCCGAGCGTGGCCCCGACGAGCGGGATCAGATCGGCGAACGCGACGAAGAGCGCGAGCACCACCGGGCTCGGGACGCCGAGCGACACCAGGCAGACGAAAGCGGCAACCCCGGCCACGACGCTGACCAAGAGGTTGCCGATGACGTAGCCGCTGACGGCGCCTGCCGCCTCGACCGCGATCCGTCGCACCGACGCGCGTCTTCGATGCGGGATCAGGTTCGTGGCCGCGCGCCCCATCGCCTCGCTCTGGCTGAGGAAGAGGAACGTGATCAGGGTGATGGTGACGAAGGCGAGCGCGCCGCTGAGGATGGTGGTGGCCGTCTCGAAGGTGGAATCGCCGAGCTTGTTCGCCGCAGTGGTCAACTTGCTCTCGTTCTTGCGGACGAGGCTCTCGAGGTGCAGCTTCTCGACGAGGTTGCCCACCGGCCCCTTGCCCTGAGCCGCGTCGTGCACCGTGCCGGGGAGGTCGGTGAGGATCGACACCAGCTGGGTGCGCACCGGCATGATGAACAGCGCGACCACACCGAGCATCGCGATGAGCGTCGAGAACACCACGATGCTGGTGGCCACCGCCCGACGGTTGCGGACGTGACGTTGCACCCGCTTGACCAACGGGGCGAGGACGATCGCGAAGAACCCGGCGACCAGCACCCAGGCGATGACACGCACGGAGGCCAGCAGCAGCACACACGTGACGTAGGTGCCGAGCACGACACCCACGACGGCGACGATGGTGCGCCACGGCACGTCGGACCACGACGAGCCCTTGCCACGGTCGTGGTCACCGGGCTGCTCCAGATGGCGCGGCAGCACGAGACGATCCGAATCTCCCCCAGTCATCGTTTCGTGCACGCGTGCCGACATGCCCTGTCCCAACCCTTCGTAAACATCGTTTATAGCCCATCTGGCAGGGGTAGTGCCGGACCTGTCGAGCCAGAGCACCGCCGGTGCGCCGCTCCACCTGGAAGGAAGGGATCGTCATGGGTTTCCTGCTGTGGATCCTCGCTGTCATCCTCGTCGTGTCGGGCATCGTTGCCATCGTCCGCAAGGAGTACACATGGGGCCTCGTGCTCGTCATCATCGGCCTCTTGGTCGGCCCAGGCGGCGTCAGCATCTTCACCTGACACGGGCCGCGCGGCACCGGAACCGACACCGGTCACATGATGTGAGGTCCAGGTTTGGCCGCTGCCCCACGTGGGTATGCCCCACCTCGTCGACGTCGGCGCGGATACGGTTCGGCCCCGAGCCGTTCCGCCGACTCGGCGACACGTGATGGGACAACTGGAGATCCACGACATGGAAGAGATCGGGAAGAACGAGTCGATCAGGGTGCAGCTGGATCCGGATGGTGTGGTGATCGCCGAGGGCGACATCGACCTCGCCGGAGGGCCGGTGCTCGATGCCGCGATCGTGCGGGTCGAGGGGTCCAAGCCCGTGGTCATCGACCTCGCCGCCGTCGAGTTCATCGACTCGTCCGGCTTGCGCAGCCTGTTGGCCGCGAGCCGTCGGGCCGAGACGCGCCACTCGTCGGTCGTGTTGCGCAACCCGTCGTCCGGTGTGCTCCGTCTGCTGAGCATCACCGGCACCGCCGACCAGTTCACGCTCGAACCCGCTGATTCGGCGGCCGAGTGATGAGCGCGACCACCACCGCCGGTCCCGTCACCCTCGTCCTCCCGCCGGCGCCGGCGATGGTCCGCGTGGGACGCCTCACGGCGAGCTCCATCGCATCGCTCGCCGACATGAGCATCGACGACATCGACGACATCAAGATCGCCGTCAGCGAGATGATCACGCTGCTGATCCAGAGCGGCAACCGGGCCACGATCACCCTCCGGTTCGAGACGACCGAGAGCGAGTTCTCCGTCGAAGCGAGCACCCCGTCGGGCGCGAGCAGCTTCGGCCGCAACGACCTCGCTCTCGCCACCGCCGTGCTCGAGGCCGTCGCCGACGAGCACCAGATCGCCTCCACCGACGATCGCATCCTGCTCCGCATCGTGAAGCACCTGACACGGACCCCCACGTCCGCGTCGACCGCTTCGGCTTGAGCGGACGCGCCATGACCACCTCCCACTCGTCCTACGACGAGGAAGGCCTGCGCGAGCGCTTCCGGACCCTGCGCGAGACCGGCGACGAACGCCTGCGCGACCAGATCATCGTCGAGCACGCCTGGATCGCGCGCACCGTCGCGCGCCGGTTCGATCAGCGCGGTGAGTCCTACGACGATCTCGTCCAGGTCGCGTCACTCGGTCTCGTCAAGGCCGCCGACCGGTTCGATCCGGAGATGGGCACCAACTTCGTGTCGTTCGCGATGCCCACCGTCGTCGGCGAGGTCCGTCGCTACTTCCGTGACCACACCTGGAGCCTGCGCGTGCCGCGCAGCGCGAAGGAGCTCAAGCCGCTGATCACCAAGGCGATCGAGCAGCTCCAGCACGAGCTCGGCCACTCGCCGAGCATCGCTGAGATCGCCGAGCACCTGCAGATCAACGTCGACACCGTGCTCGAGGCGATGGAGGCCTCGGCGGCATACCGCACGTCGTCCCTCGACGCGCCGGCGCGCGGCAGCGAGCAGGCGCCCGAGTCCCACCGCGGGCTCGCCCAGGACGACCGCGAGCTCGGCCGCGCCGTCGACGCGACCGCGATCCGCCAGCTGCTCGAAACGCTCCCCGGCCGCAGCCGGATGATCCTGTACCTCCGCTTCTTCGAGCAGATGAGCCAGGCCGAGATCGCCGAGCACGTCGGCACCAGCCAGGTCCACGTCGGCCGGTTGTTGAAGGCCGGGCTGGAGCAGCTGCGCGGGCAGATCAATCCCGAGGACCTCTCCGAGTTCGTGTAGCGCCGGGCACGTGTGGTGCATGTTTGGGGCCCGGAGGCCGGGGGAACAACCTCAGCACCTCCGTTCAACAAACCCACCCGAGAGCAAGGACCACGATCATGGCCACCAAGAGCGCCACCACTCCCTCCTCCAAGAAGCGTGCCCTCGGGGCCGTGTCCTCGACGCGGAACGCGTCGTTCACAGCGCCCGGGATGTCGGCCAAAGACGGCGCCACGGTGATCGACATCCTGCAGCGGCGCCTCAGCGCGCTCGTCGATCTCAGCCTCACGATCAAGCACATCCACTGGAACGTCGTCGGACCGTCCTTCATCGGCGTGCACCTGATGCTCGACACCCAGTACGCGGGCGTGCAGGTCATGGTCGACACCACGGCCGAGCGGATCTCCACCCTCGGTGGCGTGCCGAGCGGCCTGCCGGGCTTCATCGTCAGCAGCCGCACGTGGGACGACTACGACCTCGGTCGGGCGAACAGCCAGGCCCACCTCGCCGCGCTCGACATGGTGTACCGCAACGTGATCGAGGGCCAGCGCGAGGCCATCGAGGCCACCGACAAGCCCGATCCCGTCACCCAGGACATGCTCATCGGCCAGACCGGCGAGCTGGAGATGTACCACTGGTTCGTTCGTTCGCACCTCGAGGACTACGCCGGCGGCCTGAGCAACGCCGGTTCCACCACCGAGATCGGTGCCGCCCGCTCGACGATGCTCAAGAGCAACGCCGGTCGCACCGGCGTGGGCCGCGGCGTGTCCACGAAGCCCGCACGCGCGGCGCGCTGATCACAGCGACGGCCGCGAATCGGTCAGCAATCGCGTCCGTGCATACTGCACTGGACGTCAACGAACGGACGGAGTCCCCATGGCCACATACACCCTTCCCGCACTTCCCTACGCCTATGACGCGTTGAGCCCGCACCTCTCCGCCGAGACGATGGAGCTGCATCACGACAAGCACCACGCTGCCTACGTGAAGGCCGCGAACGAGACCGTCGAGCGACTCGCCACCGCCGAGGCCTGGCAGATCGCCGGGCTCGAGCGGGCGCTGGCGTTCAACGTCTCCGGCCACGGCCTGCACACCCTCTTCTGGGAGAGCATGTCGCCAGAGATGGAGCAGAAGCCGACTGGCACGCTCGCCGCGGCCATCGACCTCGCGTTCGGCTCCGTCGACAAGTACATCGAGCGGTTCACCGCCGCGCTCACCACGATCCAGGGCTCGGGCTGGGCGCTGCTCGTGTTCGAGCCGATCGCCGCGGAGCTGCAGATCGTGCAGGTCCAGAACCACGACGGCGCGATGCTGCTCGGCTCCACGCCGATCCTCGCCGCCGACGGCTGGGAGCACGCGTACTACGTGGACTACCGCAACGACAAGGCATCGTGGGCGAAGAACTTCACCCAGATGACCGACTGGGCCGGCGCCGCCGCCCGCTTCGACGCCGTGGTGTCCAGCGCCCACCACTGATCCTCCCCGGATGCGGACAACTGCCCGCGTGATGTCGTCCCCGAGACGACATCACGCGGGCAGCTCCGCGTCTCAGAGCGTGTTGGTGATCGCGCCCGTCTCGGCGCCCTGGACCAACTTGGCGTACTTGCCCATCACGCCGCTCGGGTAGTTGTTGCGCGGCGGGGTCCAGCCGACCTTGCGGGCTGCGAGCGTGTCCTCGTCGACGAGGAGGTCGAGGCTGAAGTTGTGCACGTCGACACGGATCGTGTCGCCGTCGGCCACGAACGCGATCGGTCCGCCGTCGACCGCTTCCGGGGCGACGTGGCCGATACAGAAGCCCCACGTGCCGCCGCTGAAACGGCCGTCGGTGATCAGCGCGCAGTCTGCGCCACGACCGGCACCCTTGAGCGCCCCGGTGATGGCGAGCATCTCGCGCATGCCCGGGCCGCCCTTGGGCCCCTCGTAGCGGATGACGAGCACGGTGCCCGGCTGGATCGAGCCGCTGAGGATCGCGGCCATCGCTCCGTCCTCGCCGTCGAACACGCGGGCCGGACCCTCGAACAGCTTCTGCTCCTTGCTGAGCCCGGCGACCTTGACGACGGACCCCTTCGGGGCGAGCGTGCCGGTGAGGATGTTGATGCCGCCCTCTTCGTGCAACGGCTGATCAAGCGGGTACACGACGACGCCGTCGGGCGCCGGCGGATCGATCAGCGCCAGGTTCTCGGCCATCGTCTTGCCGGTCACCGTCATCACGTCGCCGTGCAACAGGCCGGCGTCGAGGAGGTGCTTGAGCACCACCGGCACGCCGCCGACGCGATCGAGATCGCTCATGTGGAACTTGCCACCGGGCTTCATGTCGGCGATGTGCGGCACCTTGGCGGCGATCCGGTTGAAGTCCTCGAGCTCCAGTTCGACGCCGGCCTCGTTGGCGATCGCGAGCAGGTGCAGGACCGCGTTCGTGCTGCCGCCGAGCGCACTGGTGACGGCGATCGCGTTCTCGAACGCCTCCTTGGTCATGATCTGGCGGGCGGTGATGCCGAGGCGGAGCAGGTTGACGATGGCCTCGCCGGCCAACACCGCGTCGTCCTCGCGCCGGCGATCGACCGCCGGCGCGCTGGCGCTGCCGGGCAGGCTCATGCCCATCGCCTCGGCGATCGAGCTCATCGTGTTCGCCGTGAACATGCCGCCGCACGCGCCCTCGCCGGGGCACGCCTTGTGCTCGATCGCGCTGAGCTCGGCGTCGTCGATCTTGCCCAGCGCATGCGCGCCGACGGCCTCGAACACGCTCGTGATGTCCAACGCGACGCCGTTGTGCTGGCCGGGCAGGATGCTGCCGTTGTAGACGAACACGCTCGGCAGGTCGAGCCGGGCCGCTGCCATCAGCATCGCCGGGATGCTCTTGTCGCAGCCGGCGAGGCCGACGAAGCCGTCGAGCCGCTCGGCATGCATCACGCACTCGACCGAGTCGGTGATGACCTCACGACTGACCAGCGACGCGCGCATGCCTTCGTGGCCCATGCTGATCCCGTCGCTGACGGTGATCGTGCCGAACTCCATCGGGAACCCGCCGGCGGCGCGCACGCCCTCTTTGACCTTCTCGGCGAGCTTGCGCAGCGTCATGTTGCACGGCGTGATCTCGTTCCAGGCGTTGGCGATGCCCACCTGCGACTTAACCCAGTCGTTGTCCGTCATGCCGACCGCACGCAGCATCGCCCGCGCCGGCGCCTTCTGCGGACCGTCGGTGACGTCGCGGCTGCGCGGCTTGATGTCGACGGGAGTGTCGCCGGGGGCAGGTGTGGTCGCTTCGGACATGGTCGTCACGGTACCAACCACTGCCTCTCGCACCCGCACCGATAACCGTCCCATTAGGGTCAGCGGCCGTGCCCCGTCCCGACTCGTCCGAGCCCGCCGTCCAGCCCGACGACATCGCTGCGGCGATGGACCGGATCCGACTGCATGTGCGCGAGACACCGGTCCTGGACGTCGGCGCCGGGCAGCTCGGACTGATGGCTCCCGTGACCCTCAAACTGGAGCTGCACCAGCACGCCGGTTCGTTCAAGACCCGCGGCGCAGTCAACCGCACGCTCCTGGCATCATCAGATTGCGAGGTCGGCGGTGGTTGGCTTATGGCGGCCTCTGGGGGCAACCACGGTGCGGCCGTAGCGTTCGTCGGCC
>JAOBWK010000050.1 GCA_025463305.1 Ilumatobacteraceae bacterium | reverse complement strand
ATCATCGCCGACCAGAAGCTGGCCCTCACCGGCACGCCGGTCGAGAACAACCTCGGCGAGCTGTGGTCGATCCTCGACGCCGTCAACCCTGCGCTGTACGGCAGCTTCGGCCAGTTCAACGAACGTTTCGCCAAGCCGATCCAACGCAACGGGGACGAAGCCGCCACGGCAGCGTTGCGCGCCCTCACCCAGCCGTTCATCCTCCGCCGCACCAAGGCCGACAAGACGTTGCTGCCCGAGCTGCCCGACAAGATCGAGCAGATCGCCTGGGCCACGCTCACCAAGGAGCAGGCGACGATGTACCAGGCGGTCGTCGATCAGCTCCTCGCCGACGCGCAGCAGGAATCCGGCATGCGCCGTCGCGGTCTCGTGCTGGCAGCGCTGACCCGGCTGAAGCAGATCTGCAACCACCCGGCGCACGCCGCAGGCGACGGCTCGCGCATCGCCGGACGTTCGGGCAAGCTGAACCGGTTCGACGAGATCGTCGACGATCTGCTCGAGGTCGGCGAACGCGCCCTCGTCTTCACCCAGTTCCGCGAGATGGGCCTGCTGCTGCAGCGCCACCTCGGCGAGCGCCTGCAGATCGAGGCGCCGTTCCTGCACGGCGGTGTGTCACGTGGCGGGCGGGACACGATGGTGCGCCGGTTCCAGGAGGGCGAGGGCTCGCCGATCCTGCTCGTGTCGCTGAAGGCCGGCGGCACCGGGCTCAACCTCACCAGTGCCTCCCAGGTGATCCACTACGACCGCTGGTGGAACCCGGCGGTCGAGGACCAGGCCACCGACCGCGCCTGGCGGCTCGGCCAGTCGCACACCGTGCTCGTCCACAAGCTGGTGTGCGAGGGCACGCTCGAGGAGCGGATCAGCCAGCTCATCGACGACAAGCGCAAGCTCGCCGACTCCGTGCTCGGCACCGGGGAGCAGTGGCTCACCGAGCTGTCCACCGACGATCTCCGCGCACTCGTCATGCTCACCCCCGGCGGCGAACGCTGATGTCGAACGAGCGCGAGGCGCGGATCCTGGCCGTGATGCTCCACTCGCTGATCGCCTCGATGAGCGATCCGTCACGGCTGACGCGCGGTCGCACGTACGCGATCCAGGGTGCGGTCGAGGACCTCCAGGTCGAGCCCGGCGAGCTCGACGCGTACGTCCAGGGCAGCCGCTCGGCGCCGTACCACGTGGTCGTCCACGTCGATCCGGCCGAGCGCTTCGACACCCGCGCCGACCTCGTCCCCGATCGGCGCGAGGTCCACTGCATCTGCTCGTGCCCCGACAGCGGCGATCCCTGCAAGCACGGCGTCGCGGTGCTCGTCGCCTTCGCCGACCTCGTCCTCGACGATCCGGCGATGCTCGGCCTGTGGCGCGGCCAGCCCCCACCGGGCTCGGCCCCACGCGCGGTCGTCGGCTCGCGCGGTGGTCGCTCGGAACCGTCGGCGCCTGCCGCGCCGGTGGCTCCCGAGCCGGCGTTCGACGAGACGGCCGTCGCCGCGCTGGCCGACTACCTCGGCCACCGGCGCGAGCTCGCGCTCGCGCCGGTCTCCACCGTCGCCCCGCCGAACGCGCCGTGGGGCGAGCTGTGGGCGGAGATGCTCACCGACGCACTCGAGGTGCTCGCCGAGGAGACCATCCCGCCCACCCCGTGAGCGGTCAGGCGTCGACGAGCTCGCGCACGGGCTCGACGCCGTCGACCCCGTGATGGTGCGAGCCGCCCTCGCTGATGCCGAACCGATCGTGGATCCGCCGCATCCAGGCCGGCGCCCACCAGTTGGCGTCACCGGCGAGGCGCATGAACGCCGGCACGAGCAGGCCGCGGATGATCGTCGCGTCCATCACGACCGCGAGCGCCAGGCCGAGGCCGAACATCTTGATGAACGTCACGCCGCTGAGCCCGAACGCCAGGAACGTGACCGCCAGCAGCGCAGCGGCAGCGGTGACGATGCGGCCGGTCTGCTCCAGCCCCGTCGCAACCGCATGGGTGTTGTCGCCGGTGCGGTCGTAGTCCTCCTTGATCCGCGAGAGCAGGAACACCTCGTAGTCCATCGAGAGCCCGAAGGCGATGCAGAACATGAGGATCGGCATCGACACGTCGAGCGTGCCGTCGGACGTGAAGCCGAGCAGTGCCTGGCCGTGACCCTGTTGGAAGATCCACACCATCGCCCCGAACGTGGCGGTCAGCGAGAGCAGGTTGAGCACGATCGCCTTGATCGGCACCAGCACGCTGCCGAACACGAGGAACAGCAGCACGAACGTGATCAGCGCGATGAGGCCGAGCGCGATCGGCAGGCGGCTCATGATCGCCGCCTTGGTGTCGATCAGCTGTGCCGCCGAGCCCTCGACGCCGGTGTGGAACGGAGCATCGAGATGACGGATCGTGTGCACCAACGTCTCGCCGGCGGCGGATCGCTGGGCGACGGACGGCGTGACGGAGAAGTACACACCCGTGCTGCCCGAGGCGAACGCTGCGCTGCGATCCGTCGGCGGCGCGGCGAGTGCACCGTTGCGGTAGGTGCCCGTGAGCGTGTCGACCTGCGCAACGCCGTGCACCGCCGACACCTCGGCCGCGTAGGTGCCGATCGCCGAGGTGTTCGTGGCGTCGGCCGTGGGGGCGACGATCGCGAACGTCTCGCCGGAGTTGGTGGCGAAGTCGTCGGTGAGCTGTTCGCTGACCTGTCGCGATTCGGCCGACTTCGGCAGTGCGGTCACCGTCGACAACCCGAAGTTCACCTTCAGGAACGGCGCGCCGAGCACGAGCAGGAAGGCCACCGTGCCGAGTGCGACGAAGACCGGGCGGCGCATCACCCCATGGGCGAGGCGGTGCCAGAACCCGCGATCGGGGTCGGGCGTGCGCTTGCGCCGGCGCAGGCTCAAGCTGTTGACCCGCACCCCGACGACGGCGAGCAGCGCGGGCAGCGCCACCGTCGCGCCGATGGCCGCGATGATCACCACGGAGATGCCGGCGTAGGCGAACGAGCGCAGGAAGAACAGCGGGAACACCAGCAGTGCCGACAGCGACGCGGCGACGACGAACGACGAGAACGCCACCGTGCGCCCCGCCGTCTCGACGGTTCGGACGACGGCGTCGTGCGGGGTGAGCCCGCCGCCGAGCTCCTCGCGGAAGCGGTTGACGATGAACAGGCTGTAGTCGATCGCCAGGCCGAGGCCGAGCGCGGTCGTGAGGTTGATCGAGTAGATCGACACGTCGGTGATCGAGCCGATGACGAACAGGCTGAACAGCGTGCCGACCACCGAGATCAGCGCGACCAGCAGCGGCATCCCCGCGGCGATCAGCCCGCCGAACACGAGGATCAGCAGGATCAGGGTGACCGGCACCGACAGCGTCTCGGCCTTGCCGAGGTCGGCACCGATCTGCGTGCTCAGGTCCGCCGAGACCGCGGCGTAACCACCGAGCTGCACGGTCACCGCGCTCGCCGGCCTGTCGACCGTGCGCAGCTCCTTGGCGATGTCGTCGAAGGAGTCGCTGATGTGGTCGTCGGTGCCGGTGAGCCGGGCCACGATGATCGCCTTCGAGCTGTCGATCGAGCGCATCTGCGGGCTGTCGCCGAGCGACCAGTACGACACGATCTGGGCGACGTCGGCGTGTGCCGTCAACTGCGACGTGAGCGCGTTCGCCGCCGCCACCACGGCCGGATCGTCGACCGTCGAGCCGGCCCGGGCGTGGACCAGCACGACGAGGTTGGGGTCACCGGTGTGGAACTGATCGTGGAGGACGGCGGTGGCCTTCGTGGACTCGGCACCGGGATCGCTGAACCCGCTGCCCTTCAACTTGCCGAACGCGCCGGAGCCGACGGCACCGGCGACGAGCACGAGCAGGAGGGTGAACGACAGCACGAGCCGGCGACGCCGGACCGTGAACCTGCCGAGGTTGGTGAAGAACATGAGCGCTCCCTTGCGTGGACGACCGATGGCCGGGCGATGCAGCTCCCCGAGCCGCACGTCCATCGTCTGCCGACCGGCCCGGCGCGGCATCGGCCCGCGAGCGGTTCGGCAGCGGCCGACGGGCGGTCCCCAAGACCGCCGACTCGTACCGTGGTACGACGCCGGGATGTCCCGTGGGCCGATGCGCCGCCTCGACCTCGGCCACTACCGTGCAGGCATGACCACCGGCCGGACGCGGCGCCCGCGCATGTCGGAGCAGTGCTTCCAGCTCGTGCTCAGCACCCCGTCGCTGGTGTTCCCGATCGTGGCGCTCACCGTGTCGTTGCTGACGTTCGCATCGAAGGCGCCGTCGGTCGGCATCATCGTCCTGCTCGCGGTGGCGCTGGTGCCGTGGGTGCTGATGTCCGGTGGCGTCGAGCTGCCCCCGCTGCTCACGGTCGCGATCACGCTCGCGCCGACGGCGGTGCTCGCCGGCCACTACCTCGACCAGGCGGCGATCTTCCTCGGCGTCGTCACCGTCACGTGGGCCGCGGCGCAGGGGCTGCGCTGGGCGACGTGGACGTCGCTCGTCGGGTTCGGCGCAGCTGCGATCGTGTTCAGTGTGCGCCACGGCGATCAGGCCGGGGCGTTCATGATCTGGATCACCGGCCTCCTGTTCAGCTGGTTCGCCGGGTTCTTGCTGCACCGCCAGCGCACGCTCACCGACGAGCTCGCCGTCGCCCGCCACGACCTCGACCTCGCCGCGATCGAAAACGAGCGCAAGTCGATCGCCCGCGAGGTGCACGACATCGTCGGCCACAGCCTCACCGTCGTGCTGCTCAACATCTCGGGCGCGCGCCGCAACCTGGCCAACAACCCGGTCGCTGCCGCGGATGCGCTGGAACGTGCCGAGGCCGTCAGCCGTGACAGCTTGGAGACCATCCGCGCGGTGGTGACCCTGCTGTCGACCGCCGACGAGAGCCAGCGCGACGCACCGCTGCCGGGCGGGGCCGATGTCGCACCGCTGCTCGACCAGGCCCGGCAGTCGGGCATGCCGATCGTCGCCACCGTCACCGGCGATCCCGCCCGGCTCGAGCCCTCCATCGGGCTCACCGTCGTCCGCCTGCTCCAGGAGTCGCTGTCGAACGCATCGCGACACGCGCCGGGCGAGACGGTGGACGTCGATGTGCGCATCGACGAACGGCTCGTCGTCGCGACCGTGTCGAACGCGATGCCGGCCGTGGTGCGCAGCGCCAGTGACCGGGTCGGCATCGGCGTGGCCGGCATGACCGATCGGGTCGCGGCGATCGCCGGCTCGATCCAGGTCGGCCCGCACGACGGGCGCTGGATCGTGCGCGCCAGCCTGCCCCGGCCCGCGTGCCGGAGCAGCGAGCTGTCCGCGTCGTGATCCGCCTGCTGATCGCCGACGATCAGGCGCTCGTGCGCGCCGGGCTGCGGCTCATCGTCGAGAGCGAGCCCGACCTGACGGTGGTCGGTGAGGCGGCCGATGGCGAGTCCGCGATCCGCGCCGTGGACGAGTGCAGCCCCGACGTCGTGATGATGGACGTGCGGATGCCAGGTGTCGACGGCATCGAAGCCACCCGGCGTCTCAACGCCGAGCGAGACGCCGCGCCGCCCGTGCTGGTGCTGACGACGTTCGAGGACGACGACGTGCTGTGGGGAGCGATCGATGCCGGCGCGGCAGGGTTCGTGCTCAAGGACACACCGGCCGACGACCTCATCCGTGCGATCCGCGCCACGGCCGGCGGCGGTTCGTGGCTCGATCCGCGGGTCACGCCACGCGTGCTCGCCCGGGTGCGCACCCAGACCCGTCCGGTGGCGACGGCCGACGTGCAGCTCTCGGCGCGCGAGCTGGAGGTGCTGCGGCTGATGGCCGTCGGCGCCACCAACGGCGAGATCGCCGCCCAGCTCTACCTCGCGGAGCGCACCGTCAAGTCCCACATCGGCAGCATCTTCACCAAGCTCGACGCACGCGACCGCACGGCCGCGATCCTGTTCGCGTTCCGCAGCGGCATCATCGACCCGCGGTCCTGACCGACCGCGTGATGTCGCCCGCTGGACGACATCGCGCGTGCAGTGAGTGGATCAGCTGCCGAAGGGCTTGCTCTGCCCGAACACCGCGACCGTCTGGTGGAGGGGCACGAGGTCGCGGCGTGGCGCGCGGCGTTCGGCCTCGGCGAGCGCTGTGCTGGCGATGGAGCGCAGCTCGGCGTTCTCGCTGCGCAGGTGCTCGACCTCGGCCTCGAGCGCCATCACCCGGCGGATGCCTTCGAGGTTCATGCCCTCACCGGCGAGCTCCTGGATGCGGCGCAGGCGATCGATGTCGACGTCGCTGTAGCGACGGTTGCCGCCCTGCGAACGGGCCGGCGCGACCAGCCCGCGGCGCTCGTAGATGCGCAGCGTCTGAGGATGCATGCCGGCCAGTTCGGCGGCGACGGAGATGACGTACACGGCGTGGGATCTGCTGCGTGCGGTCATGCTTCGGCCTCCGATCTGGTGTCGTCACCTGGTGCGTGCGCGTCGGCGAGGTGCTCGCCCAGATGGGCTCGCGGACTCACCGTAGTCGCTGCCGCGAAGGCCTCGACCGCTGCGCGCTGCTCGTGGTTGAGCTTGGTGGGCACCTGCACGTCGACCGTGACGATGAGGTCGCCGTGGTGCTTGGCCGTCTCGATGCCCTTGCCCTTCACCCGGTGCCGGGTGCCGGACTGGGTGCCGGCCTTGAGCCGCAGCCGGACGGGCTGGCCGCCGAGCGTGGGCACCTGGATGTCGCCACCGAGCACCGCCTCGTCGAACGAGATCGGGACGCGGACCGTGAGGTTCTCGGCGTCGCGAGCGAACAGCTCGTGCGGGGTGACGTGGCACTCGACGAGCAGGTCGCCGGCCGGACCGCCGTTGCGCCCCGGCGAACCGCGGCCCTTGAGCCGGATCTTCTGGCCGTTGGCGACGCCGGCGGGCAGGCGCACCTTGACCTCGCGAGCCCGCTTCTCGACACCGCTGCCGTGGCACGTCGGGCACGCGGTCTCGATGACCACGCCGCGACCTTGGCAGTTGCGGCACGGGGAGCTGAACGAGAAGAAGCCCTGGTTGTCGTCGATGACCCCTCGACCGCCACAGATCGAGCACGTCTTCGGCGTGGTGCCCGGCTTGGCGCCGGACCCGTTGCACGTGCTGCACTGCGCGTCGCTGGTGAGGTACAGCGTGGTGGTGATGCCCTGGATCGCGTCGATGAAGTCCAATGTGAGGCTGGCCTCGAGATCGGCGCCGCGCTGCGGGCCGCCACCGGCGGACGCGCCGCGGCCACGCTGGCCGCGGTTGAACATCCCGCCGAGGAGGTCGCCGAGACCATCGGCCCCGACGTTGAAGTTGAAGCCGCCGGGCTGCTGCCCACCGGCCGGCGAGCCGAAGCCGCCACCACCGCCGAACGGACCCATCGGGCCCTGCTTGCGGACCTCGTCGTACTCCTTGCGCTTGACCTCGTCGCCGACCACGTCGTAGGCAGCCGACGCGTCCTTGAAACGGTTCTCGGCGGCGGTGTTGCCGGGGTTGGTGTCGGGATGGTTCTCGCGCGCGAGCTTGCGGTAGGCCTTGGTGATCTCCTTCGGGCTCGCCGTCTCGCTGACGCCGAGCACCTTGTAGAAGTCCTTCTCATACCAATCGCGCTGCGCGGCCATGGTCAGCCCCTGACTTTCACCATCGCTGGTCGCAGGGTCTTGCCCTTCCAGCGGTAGCCGGTGCGCAGCACGTCGCTGACGACGGGGCCGCCGTCGGCGTGGCCGTCGCCGGCCTCGTGCACGACGGCGTCGGCGAGCGCGGGATCGAACGGTTGGTCGGTGAGGTCGAGTGCCTCGAGGCCCTGCTTCTGCAGGACGCCCATCAGCTGCGACCAGATCGGCTCGACGCCGTCGACGCCGTGCGCGAACGCGGCCTCGCACGCGTCGAGCACGGGCAGCAGCGACTCGACGATCTTGCCGGCGGCACGATCGATCTCGTCGGCCTGCTGGGCCGTGACGCGCTTGCGGTAGTTCTCGAAGTCGGCCTGCAGGCGCAGCGCGGTGTCCTTGAACTGCAGGACCTCGCGAGTCAGCACATCGACCTCTGATTCGGGAGCCGGCTCGGGCTCATCGGTGACGAGCTCGGCATCGACCGTGTCTGCATCGAGGTCGGAGAGCTCGTGCTCCTGCACGAACTCCTCGAACTCGGTGGCGTTGTGATCGGCACCCTCGCCGTGGCTGTGGTCGGTCACGACGAGATCACTTCTCGTCGTCGACGATCTCGGCGTCGACGATCTCCTCGTCGCTGCTCGAGCCGTCCTGACCGCTGGCGGACGTGCCCGTGGCGTTGGTGTCGCGAGCGGCCGCCTCGTACAGCTTCTGGCCGAACGCCTGGAGGGCGGTGCTCAGGTTGCCGTTGGCCTCCTTGATGGCGTTCACGTCGTTGCCGCTGAGGGCGGTCTTCAGATCGGCCAGCGGGCCTTCGACGGACTTCTTGTCGTCGTCGCTCGCCGACGCCTGATCGCGCAGCATCTTCTCGGCCTGGTAGACCGCGGAGTCGGCGTTGTTGCGCACTTCGGCCTCTTCACGACGCTGCTTGTCCTCTTCGGCGTGGGCCTCGGCGTCCTTCACCATCTGCTGGATGTCGTCCTTGTTCAGCGTGCTCTGCCCGCTGATGGTCATCGACTGCTCCTTGCTCGTCGCCCGGTCCTTGGCGGACACGTGCACGATGCCGTTGGCGTCGATGTCGAAGGTGACCTCGATCTGCGGGACGCCGCGGGGCGCCGGGGGCAGATCGACGAGCTGGAACTTGCCGAGCGTCTTGTTGTAGCCGGCCATCTCACGCTCGCCCTGCAGCACGTGGATCTCCACGCTCGGCTGCATGTCCTCGGCCGTGGTGAAGACCTCGGTGCGGCGGGTGGGGATGGTGGTGTTGCGCTCGATGAGCTTGGTCATCACGCCGCCCTTGGTCTCGATGCCGAGGCTCAGTGGGGTGACGTCGAGCAGCAGGACGTCCTTGACGTCGCCCTTGAGCACGCCGGCCTGGATGGCCGCGCCGACGGCGACGACCTCGTCCGGGTTGACGCTGCGGTTGGGCTCCTTGCCCGTCAGGCTCTGCACGAGATCGGCGACGGCCGGCATGCGGGTGGAGCCGCCAACGAGGATGACGTGGTTGAGCTGTCCCTTGGTGACGCCGCCGTCCTTGAGCGCCTGTTCGAACGGGATGCGGCAGCGCTCGATGAGGTCGGCGGTCATCTCCTGGAACTTGGAGCGGCTGAGCGACTCGTCCATGTGCAGCGGACCATCGGCCGTTGCCGTGATGAACGGCAGGTTGATCTGGGTCTGCTGGACCTGGCTGAGCTCGATCTTGGCCTTCTCGGCGGCTTCCTTCAGGCGCTGGGGGGCCTTGCGATCCTTGTCGAGGTCCACGCCGTGTGCGCTCTTGAACTGCTGGACGAGCCAGTCGATGATCCGCTGGTCCCAGTCGTCGCCACCGAGGTGGGTGTCGCCGTGGGTGCTCTTGACCTCGAACACGCCGTCGCCGATCTCCAACACCGACACGTCGAACGTGCCGCCACCGAGGTCGAACACGAGGACGGTCTCGTCCTCGGTGCCCTTCTCCAGGCCGTAGGCGAGTGCGGCAGCCGTGGGCTCGTTGATGATGCGCAGCACCTCGAGCCCGGCGATCTGGCCGGCCTCCTTGGTGGCGGTGCGCTGGGCGTCGTCGAAGTACGCCGGCACGGTGATGACGGCCTGGGTGACGACGTCGCCGGTGTAGGCCTCGGCATCGCGCTTCAGCTTCATCAGCGTGCGCGCGCTGATCTCCTGCGCGGTGTAGCGCTTGCCATCGATGTCGCCGCTCTTCCACGACGTGCCCATCTCGCGCTTCACGCTGCGGAAGGTGCGGTCGGGGTTGGTGATCGCCTGGCGCTTGGCGACCTCACCGACGAGCACCTCGCCGGCCTTGCTGAACGCCACCACGCTGGGGGTGGTGCGGGCGCCCTCCGAGTTGGGGATGACGACCGGCTCGCCGGCCTCGAGAAAGGCGACGACGCTGTTGGTGGTACCGAGGTCGATTCCGACTGCCTTGGCCATGGTGGATGCTCCGTTGTGTGTTCGTGAGAGGGATGGGGGAACAGATCGCCCAGCGATGCTGAGCGGACGTGCTGCAAGATTATCCCCAGCCCACGCCGCCGCCAACCTCACGTGGCAGAAAACTTGAGTCATCTCGACTCAAGTTCTGCGGATGACCCCAGGCCAGATCAGAGGGTGAAGGGTGGCTTGGCCATCTGGTCGCGGATCGTCACCACGGGCGGGTTCGTCAGCGAGCGACGCTGCCAGTTCGCACCGTCGACGACCAGGGTGTGGCCACTGATGAAGCGGGCGTACGGCGAGGCGAGGAACGTGGCCGCCCAGCCGAGCTCGCGCGGTGCGCCGACCCGCAGCGCCGGCTGGCAGATGTCCTTGTCGTTCGTGCGGGCGAGGTTGCCCTTGATGTCGGCCGTCATGTCGTCGTGCGGCATCAGGCCCGGCACGAGGCAGTTGACCTGGATCCCGTAGGGGCCCCACTCGACGGCGAGGCTCTCGGTGAGGTTGACGATGCCGGCCTTCGCAGCGGCCGAGTGGGCGAAGCCCGGGCCGCCCGTCCACGCGTACGTCGCGCCGATGTTGATGATCGACGCGGGCGTGCCGGCGGCGATGTGCCGGCGCCCGAACTCGCGGCTGCAGAAGTACGTGCCGTTCAGCGTGATGTCGATGACGGTGCGCCAGGCGTTCGGCGACATGTCCTCGGCCGGCACCGGGAAGTTGGCCGCGGCGTTGTTGACGAGCACCGACGGTGTGAAGCCCGCGGCGGCGGCGGTGTCGAACGCGGCGGCGATCTGGGCTGGATCGCGGATGTCGCACTCGACGGTGATGCAGCGCGCCCCGAGCGCGGCCATCGCGTCGGCGCCCGCCTCGAGGTGCTCGGGCTTGCGCGAGGCGATGACGAGGCCCGCGCCGAGGCGGGCGAACTCGGCGGCGATCGCCTTGCCGAGACCCGTGCCGGCGCCGGTGACGAACACGTCGACGCCGTCGTAGGTGCCGGCCGGCAGCGCCGAGGCACCGGTGGCCGGTGCGGCGGGCAGGCCCGGCAGTTCGGTGCCGTGGTTGTCGATGGCTGGCATGTCAGCTCCCCGTGTAGTTGCCGGGACGACCCTCGGCGCGAGCGGCGCGGAACTCGATCGTGTCGTCCGATCGGCTGAGGTACGTCTGGTAGATCAGCTCGTCGTCCATCGACGCCCGGATGGCCGGGCGGGACAGGTGGCTGATGATCATCCGCGACAGCTTGATCGCCACGGCCGGTGCAGCGGCGATCTGCTCGGCCATCTCGCGGGCGGTCGCGTCGAGCTCGTCGGCCGGCACGATGCGGCTGACGACGCCGTGGTGCAGGGCCTCTTCGGCCGACATGATCCGACCCGTCAGCACCATGTCGCTGACCACGCCGGGCCCGCAGATCTGCTGCAGCACGGCGATGCCACCGGTGTCGGGGATGACGCCGTGGGTGGTCTCCGGGAGGCGGAAGCGCGTGCCCTCGGCGGCGATCCGGATGTCGGCCAGCAGCGCGCGCTGGAACGAGCCGCCCATCACCCAGCCCTTGCAGGCGACGATCACCGGCTGGTCCATCTGCCACAGCTGCTGGATGCCGCGATGACCACGGCTCATCAGCTGGTGGTGGGTCAGCTCGGTCTTGTTGGTGCCGATCGAGCCGACATCGCGCCCGGAGGAGAACGACTTGCCCTCGCCGCGCCAGATGATGACGCGCACGCTCGCCGGGATCGAGGCGAGGATCCCGAAGAACTGCGCGTCCATCTCGTCGTCGAACGCGTTGTGCTTGTCGGGGTTGACGTTGGTGATCGTCGCGACCGCCCCGTCGATGTCGAGCGTGACCGTACCTGCCATGCGGCGATGATAAGGACCGAGGTCCCGTCGGCCGTCACCGGATGCCGTGGGAGCAGCGCCTCGCCCGGGGCTCCGCCACCCCGGGCGAGTTGCTCGCCGTCCCGAACCATCTCGTCGTCGCGGGCGGTGCTGCTGTTACAGATCGTTAGCGTGCGGGCCATGCAGCGCTCCGACCTCCGCATCTTCACCGAGCCCCAGCAGGGCGCCACCTACGACACCCTGTTGGCTGTGGCGCAGCGCACCGAGGCGCTCGGGTTCGGGGCCTTCTTCCGCAGCGACCACTACCTGGCGATGGGCGGCGACGGCCTGCCCGGCCCCACCGACGCTTGGATCACCCTCGCCGGGCTGGCCCGTGACACGTCGACGATCCGCCTCGGCACGCTCGTCACGCCGGTCACCTTCCGCAGCCCCGGCGTGCTCGCGATCAGCGTCGCCCAGGTCGATCAGATGAGCGGCGGCCGGGTCGAGCTCGGCCTCGGCGCCGGCTGGTACCAGGCCGAGCACGACGCGTACGCGCTCGACTTCCCGTCCACCGGGGCGCGGTTCGACTCGCTGGTCGACCAGCTCGCGATCATCGACGGGCTGTGGGCCACCCCGATCGGCGAGACCTTCGACTACACCGGCAAGGCACACTCCGTGAAGAGCTCACCCGGCTTGCCCAAGCCCGTGCAGCAGCCGGTGCCGATCGTGATGGGCGGCGGCGGCAAGACCAAGACGCCACAGCTCGCCGCGCAGTACGCCGCGGAGTTCAACACCCCGTTCGTGCCGCTCGACTTCTTCGTCGAGCAGACCGGTCGAGTGCGTGCCGCATGCGAGGCCATCGGCCGGACGCGGCCGATGATCTACTCCGCCGCGCTGGTGGTGTGTGCCGGCGCCGACGAGGCCGAGGTCGCCCGCCGCGCCGCCGCCATCGGGCGCGAACCGGCGGAGCTGCGCACCAATGGCGCCGCCGGCACGGCCCAGGAAGTGGCCGAGAAGATCCTCGCCTTCCAGGCCGCCGGTGCCCAGCGGATCTACCTCCAGGTCCTCGACCTGTCCGACCTCGACCACCTCGACTTCATCGCCGAGGAGGTCGCCCCCCTCCTCGCCTAGTCCCGTCGGCGCTGCGCGGTCAGCGTTCTTCGGGGGGACGGATGTGGCGGAACATGCGCAGCAGGAGGAGGTCGTAGGCGATCTTGGTGACGCCGGCGATGATCAGCGGCCAGCCGACGGTGCTGTGGTCGAGCATCCAGCCGGCGGCGATGGGCGGCAGCGCAGCGGCGAGGCTGCGCGGCACGTTGGTGACGCTGGCCGCGGCGGCACGCTCGCCCGGGGTCACGACGGCCATCACGTACGAGCTGCGCAGCGGTGCGTCCATCGCGGACAACAGGCTGCGCGCAACGAGGCAGACGACGGCGAGCGTGAGGTTCGGCATCAACGCCGCGGCGATCAGCAGCAGTTGCGCGGGCAGGTGGGTGAACACCATCGTGCGGATCAGCCCGATCTTCTTGGCGATCCGCGCCGCGACGAACGCCGAGAACGCGGAGCACGCGCCCGTCCAGAACAGCAACGCGCCGGCCGCACCCACCGAGAGGTCGAACCGCCGGTACAGCCAGAGCGCGAGCAAGGACTGCACCGTGAAGCCGCCACCGAGCGCGTCGAGGCTGAAGACGGCGGCGAGCCGGTAGACGATCGGGCGCGACTCACCGAGCGGTTGGGGCTTGCCGGCGTCGGTCGCAGGCTCGATCGCCGGCGAGAGCGAGCGGTAGATCACGAGCGCGCCGACACCGGCAATTGCATATGCAATGAACACGCCGCGCAGTGTCTGCTCGCGGGCGAGCGATGTGTGGCGGGCCACCCAGTCGGGCACGCCAGCGGCGAGCGATCCGACGGCGCCGAGGATGCTGCCGGTGAAGGCGTAGCGAGCGAACAGCGCGGTCCGCTCGCTGTCCGGCGCAGTGGCCGGCAGCAGCGACTGCTCCATCGGGAGGAACACGCTGACGTCGCCGCTGCTCGGGTTCATCGTGCCGATCGCGCCGACGACGATCAGCACGATCAGCACCGTGGTCGACGCGTACGTCACCCCCGTGCCGATCATCAGCACCGCGCCGACGACCAGCACCGTCCTGCGCCGGAACCGATGGCCGTAGGTGCCGGTGGCGAGGGTGAGTGCCGCGGAGCCGAGCATCATCGCCGTCACGACGACGCCGACCTCGACGCCGCTGTAGCCGAGCAGCGTGAGGTAGGCCGCGAGGACCACCGACACCGCGCCGTCGACGAAACCGCGGATGCCGCGCGTCGCGATCAGGCGATGGCCGTCGCTGCGCGCTTCGGGCGCGACCTCGACGTCGATCGTCGCGGGCACGGTCACTCGATCGCGAGCACGAAGCGGCGGGTGCCCGCCCGGGGATGCCCGGCGACGATGGTGATCGACGCCGGCGCAGCGACGCGCACGGTCCACACGGCGAGCACGCGGTCGGGCGTGCCGTCGTTGCGCGAGCCGCCGTCGACGCGGTAGCCGCTGCGCCCCTGCAGCTGTCCGAGCCGAATGCGGTTCGCGCCGTTGACGACGGCGGCGTCGTCGGGCAGCTCGAGCCGGGCGTCGATCGGGAGCACGAGGTTGTCCTTCGCCGCTCGCACCGTCACGGTGGTGGGCAGCCAGCCCGTGTTGGCGATGCCGGCCTCGATCCGCCACAGCCCGTCGCCGAGCGGGCTCGCGGCCGCGTGGACGATCTCGATGCACGGTGCGGCGAGCGCCTGGTGCACGGCGAAGGCGGCGTGGGGGCGGACCTCGTCGGCGAGCAGCGCCAGCGGCGGGTTGCTGGCGACCCGGAACCAGTCGAGCCCGCCGATCTCCACCGGGCCGAGCTGCGGATGATCGAACGGACGCCACGGCACGACGTATTCGCCGACGCCGTACTGATCGCTCCACGCGGCGATCGCGACCTCCTCCTCGACAGTCGGGCCGACGTACCAGATGTCGGTGCTGCTGCGATGGTCCGTGGCAGCAGCGACCACGTCCCAGAACTCCGTCGTCCAGCCGTAGACACCGAGGTGCTCGTACGCCCAGTCGTCGGCGGCGCCGCTCATCGTGTCGCTCTTGTCCCACGTGAAGTCCTCGTACACGGAGTGCACGGGGTAGTCGGTGAGCTCCGAGCCGCGGCGGCCGAGCTCCTTGTACGTCCACAGGTCGACGGGCGGCAGCGACGAGTCCGCCACCGTGCTCGACGGACGCAGGATCACGCCACCACTGGTGTGGTAGGCGTTGTAACCGCAGATGTTCGGGCGAGCGACGATCGCTCGCACCAGCGCGTCGATCTCCGGCTCGCTCAGCGGATGGTCGCCCGAGCCCCGCACGGTCGTGCCCCAGCCGGCGGGGAAGTTGCGGTTCATGTCGAGCCCTTCCGGCGGGCGCGGCGTCGGCACGGTGAAGCCGTCGAAGTCGGTGATCGTGCCCTCGGCGAACATCCGGTAGCGGAGGACGCCGTCGGCGACCACACCGTCGGCTGGCACGGGGACCATCACCCGTGGCTCGTCGGCGTGCGGCATCCAGGCGCCATTGGGGTCGACGACGCGCATGCTCAGCACGCGACCGTCACCGTCGATGTCGTGGTCGAGCAGGCCCGGCCACTGATGCCGATCGCGGTACGGCCACGGACGCATGCTGCTGCGCCGATAGACGGGGGCATCGGCGAGCGCGCCTTCGACGCCGTCGGGGTTGACGCGCGGCACGACGTAGAAGGTGCGCGTCCGCAGCGCCTGCATCGTCGTCGCGTCTCCGCGTTCCTCCGCCGTGACGAGGTGGTGGAGGAGGTGCAACGCCGCCGCTCCCCCGGTGACCTCGGTGGCGTGGATGTTCGCATCGACCCACTGCGCCGGCTTGGTGTCCGGCGCGCCCGTCGAGCGGTCGGTCACCGTCACGAGCAGGAGTGGGCGGCCCTCGAACGACGTGCCGTACTGCTCCACGTCGACGAGCCCGGTGAACTGCTCCGCGAGGGCGCTCAGCGTTGCCGTGTACTCGTCGTAGCGCAGGAAGCGATCGAACACGAGGGGGGATCCAGAGGGCATGCGCCGACCCTAATGGAGCCGACCCGGGACCCGGATCGGATCAACGTCACCGGAATCAAATGACGTACTTTTGCTCGACCGACATCAGTGAAATTCGAGGAATTCGAACACCGGTATTGATTCACCAGATCGCACCTCGGAGCAGATCATCCCAGTTCAGTGGCACAATGGACCGAGATGCGTTGTTGATCACCGGTGATGCATTGCAATCAATCGCACCAGCAATTCTCGTGCACTCATGAAACTGTTTTAGCCGCCCGCTGCGACGCCGATCATCCAGTGGAAATCGGCGGAGGAGACGGATGAGCACACGAGATCGACGGTTGACCGGCTTCACGGTGGCCGTCCTCGTCGCGGCCTGCGCGCCGGCGGCCGCGGCGTCCGCGGCGGCGCCGGTGATCGTCGCCGATGGCCGCGCGTCGTACCAGCCCGTCACGCCCTGCCGCCTCGCCGACACCCGCAACGGTGCCACGCCCGGCGTCGACGCGATCGATGGTTCGACCGTGCGGATCCAGGTCACTGGACGCTGCGGAGTCGCGACGTCGGCGACCGCCGTGGCCGTGTCGATCGCCGTCGCCGACACGCGTGCCGACGGGTTCGCGGCCATCACCCCGGCGGGCGTCCCCGGCGAGACCTCGACGGTGAACTGGGTCGCCGGCGAGGTCCGCTCGGCATCGACCATCGTCCAGCTCTCGGCGGGCGGCGCCGTCGACGTGCGCGTCTCCGCCGGGCTCGACGCGGCCGACGTCATCGTCGACGTGAACGGCGCATGGTCGCCCGTCACCGGCACGGGCACGGCGACGGCCGGACGCATCGTCACCGTCGATGCGCGACGCATCCTCGACACCCGCCTGCGCGTGAGCCGAGTGCCCGCCGGCGGTGTCGTCACCGTCGATCGGGCGACGCTCGGCGTGCCGACCGACGCGATCGCGGTCACCGGGACGTTGACCTCCACCGGCGGCGCCAATGCCGGCTACCTCACCGCCTATCCCGCCGGCACGCCCACGCCACTCGCCTCGAACGTCAACACCGACGCCCCGGGTCAGGACCGCGCATCCGGCGTGATCGTCGCCCTCGGAGCGGGTGGGTTGTCGATCTACGCGGGCGCGGCCACGACGGACATCCTCTTCGACGTCACCGGCTACGTCACCGGCCCCGCATCAGCGGCGTCGACGAACGGACTCCTCGTGCCGGTCAACCCGACTCGCGTGCTCGACACCCGCACCTCCACCCATCCGGTGACGACCGCAGCGGTGACCGACATCGCTGCGGCGTTCCCGGGCGCGCCGATCGGCGCCGTCATCGGAACCATCACCGCGGTCGACGGCGACCACCCGGGCTTCGCATCGGCCGCAAGCACCAGTGCGACGGGCGGCGAGGCGACCACGTCGATGGTGAACTGGCCCGGCGGGCACGGTGCGGTCGCGGCGATGATGGTGCAGCCGCTGCCGAGCGGTGGACAGCTCGCCATCCAGGGCTCGACACCGAGCTCGTTCATCCTCGACGTCACTGCATACGTCCTCGACGGCGCGCCGTCGAACAACCCGTCCGCGCCGGCCGCGGGACCGGCCGCCGGCTCGAACATCGTCGGCGATGCATCGGCGTCGGGGACCACCGGCAGCACCAGCACCCCGTCGACCGGACCGCGCACGTTGACCACCGGCGTCATCACCGATCACACCGGGACGGGCAAGGCCACCGGCGATCCACTCGCGCTGCTGCACCAGACCTACACGCCGGCGGAGCTCGCGGCCGGCGGCGGCGTGTCGATCGTGTTCTCCGCGCCACCCGGCGGCGCGCCGGCGATGATCCCCTACAGCCCCAGTGCCTTCCCGGCTTGCGGTCCCGAGCCGCTGTGCATGCTCATCTCGCCGACGTACTGGGCCGACCCGGGCCGCGACCCGGTCGACTCGAACCGGGTGATGGTCTCCCACGAGTGGGGTCACGTGCTGTCGTTCCGGTACCAGCAGTACCTGCGGGGCGATGATCTCGCCCACTGGCTCGATCTCGAGACCGGCGTCAACGAGGAGTGCCTCGCCGACACCGTCGCCAGCCTGGTCCTCGCCCGTGGTGGCCTCCCCCCGAACGAGACACCCGACTACGTCGTCCACTACATGTGCGACCAGTACTGGTCCGACCGCTACGGCGCCGACAAGGTCGACTCCATGCGCGCCGAAGCGGTCAGCGTCGCCACCGGCCTGCTGCAATGGGCCGACACCTGGGGCGCTGCCCACCCCGCCTGAGGAGGGGGCGACCCCGAACTGGACGCGCGATCGGCCCGGTCCCGGGCCGTGTGAACGTACGGTTCCCTGCAGCCGGCGCCCGGCCCAGGCACGCCCGGTCCTCCGGGGATGTTCCTCCCCACCGATCCGTCAGGCGATCCTGCTCCGCGAGCAGGCCAGCCTGACACTTCCCGAGACGCACACCCCCCGGGGAGCTCCCCAGCCGCCACCCACCAAGCCATCCGATCACCAGGCGATCGGGTCGTCGTCGTCCCGGCGACGGATGTCCTCGGTGATCTGTCTGAAGGACCGCTCGTACTGGTGCTTGGCGAGGTGCGGGTCGGGGCGGTGCGCGATCGCGGCCTTGCGGAACCGCTCGTGGACGCTCTGGCGCGTCCGGCCCAGCAGCCGCGCGATGGTCGCCCAGTTCCAGTTCTCACGACGGGCGAGCGCGACGACTCGCTGCTCGATCCACGGGATCTCGTCATCGACGAGACGTCGATAGGCGATCAGCGCCGTGCGGGGATCGTCGTCGAGCACCTCGTCGATCAGGGTCTTCAACTGGTCGCGGACCTCCATGCGTCGACACCGTACGGAGGGGGTGTCGCACCGATGTGCGGATCTACGATGCGCTCATGACCGGCACCCTGGTGCTCCTCCGTCACGGCGAGAGTGAGTGGAACAAGCTCAACCTGTTCACGGGTTGGCACGACGTCACGCTCACGGAGAAGGGTCGCGGCGAGGCGTCCGCGGCCGGTGTCACGATGCTGGCCGAGGGTCTGCGGTTCGACGTCGCGCACACGTCGCTGCAGACGCGGGCGGTGCTCACATGCCACCTCGCCCTCGAGGCGATGGAGCAGGTGTGGCTCCCGGTTCAACGTCACTGGCGGTTGAACGAGCGGCACTACGGGGCGCTGCAAGGTCTCGACAAGAAGTCGACCACCGAGCAGTACGGCGCGGAGCAGGTCAAGCTGTGGCGACGCAGCTACGACGTGCCGCCGCCGCCCGCACCGCTCGACAGCGACGAGCACCCGATCCACGATGCCCGCTACCGCTTGCTGCCTCCCGATGTGCTGCCGGCCACGGAGTGCCTGGCCGATGTCGTGCTGCGCGTGCTGCCCTACTGGTACGACGTGATCGTGCCGCAGCTGAGCGCGGGCCTCGACGTGTTGGTCACCGCCCACGGCAACTCGTTGCGCTCGCTCGTGATGCACCTCGAGGGCATCTCCCGCGACGACATCGCCGAGCTGAACATCCCCACAGGCGCACCCCGCCGGTACACGTTCGACACGTCGATGCGCGTCACCGATGCCGCGTACCTCGGCGACGTCGAGGCGGTGGCTGCGGCGGCAGCGCAAGTCGCCAAGCAAGCCGGCGAGTAGCAACCGTCAGAGGCCCTCGGCGAACGTCGTATAGTCGCCGCATGATCAGCAAGAAGGCATCACTCGAGCACCTGCGCCACGTGTCGCTGTTCTCGTCGTGTTCCACGAAGGACCTGCAGAAGATCGCGAAGGCGGGTGACGTCATCACGATGGCGGCCGGCACGATGATCGTCGATCAGGGACAGACCGGACGCGAGGCGTTCGTCGTCCTCGAGGGCGCGGTCACCGTTCGCCGCAACGGCAAGAAGGTGGCCACGCTCGGGACGGGCACCGTCGTCGGCGAGCTGTCACTGCTCGATCACGGTCCGCGCACCGCCACGGTGGTGTGCGAGAGCGACTGCTCGCTGATGCTGATCACGCAGCGCCACTTCTCGGCCGTCATCGACGAGGTGCCCGCGCTTGCGCACAAGCTCCTCGCCTCGCTCGCCGGGCGCATCCGCGACCTCGATCGCCAGTACTACGGCTGACCGCGTCGTCCGTTCGATCACCAATGGTGGTCGGGTCGCCACAGCAAGCCGCTGACCACCTCCGTTCTTGACGGAACGCAGAGGCTTCCCTGCTGCACCGGTGCGGCGATCTGCGTATCGTTTCCGCCATGTCTCGCCAAGCCCCGCTCAGGCCGATCGTCCGGCCTCTCCTTCGCTGCCTGATGGCTCTGTTCGCCGTCGGCGGCGGCCTCTTCGTGTGGTCCACGACCGCCACCGCCTCACGACCGAGCGCGGTGCATCCCACCGACGACACCACGCAGAGCGTCGACACGACGCAGACCGCTGACACCACACAGAGCGACGACACAACGGCGAGCGACGACTCCACACAGACCGACGACACCACTGCCGGCACCACCGCTGACACCACACAGACCGTCGACACGATCGCGAGCGACGACACTGGCGCCGCCGACGACGATTCGACCGCGGTCATCGAGGGGATCGAGCCGACGGAGTCCAGCACGGATGACACCACCGAGTGCTCGATCTTGCTGCAGGACGACAGCTACTCCACCAGCTACCGAACGGCCTTGAGCGTGCCGGACACGACCGACGCCGGCGTGCTCGACAACGACGAGGCGTGCGGCAACGACAGTGCGATCCTTCTGACCGGGACGTCATCGGGCTCTGTGTTCCTCGACTCGGATGGGTCCTTCAACTACACCCCTGATTTCAACTTCTACGGCACGGACACGTTCACGTACGGCGTCGGCAAGGGGGTGTCGTGTGGCTCGAGCGTTTCGGTGTGCCTGCCCAGGGGCTCCGAGGACCCCACGATCGGCACCGTGACCATCACCGTGGCACCGCCCTGCACAGCCGCCGTCAGCGACGACAGCTACGGCGTCGCGCACGCAACGGCCCTCGTGGTTGCGGCCCCTGGGGTCCTCGCCAACGACAAGGCCTGCGATGGCACTGCTGGGCTCGCCAGCTCGCCGTCACACGGCACGGTCACCCTTGCTGAAGATGGCCACTTCACCTACACACCCGATGCCGACTACTCGGGCACTGACAGCTTCACGTACAAGCTGTTGTCGCCGGACCCGTGCAGCGACGAAGAAGGATTCTTCTGTGGGGACCTCCGCGGTCACGCCATCGAGGGTGACGGGGAGGGCGGCGATGCGGCTCCGCTGGTCGCCACCGTGACGCTCAACGTGTCGCCGGCCCCATGTGTCGTCACTCTCGCCAATGACAGCTACAACGCCCCCGACGGCACGCTGACGGTCGCCGCACCAGGCGCAGCGGGCAACGACACACTGTGTGGCCGCACGCTCGCCATCATCAGCCCGACCACACACGGAACGGTCCAGTTCGGTGCGGACGGATCGATCTCCTACGTCGGCGACCCGGGATATTCGGGCCCCGACCAGTTCACCTACGGCACCGCGCCCGCTTCGACGCGATCGGCTCGCACCCTGGCGGCCGACCCGACCGCCGTCGTGCACATCGACGTCACGGCGAAGGCGATCGCAACGACGACCACAGCCGCTCCGACGACCACGGCCGCCCCGACGACCACGGCAGCACCTGCGACGACCACCACGGCGGTCGCCCAGGAGGCTCCCATCCTGACGACCACGACGGCACCTGCCACCACGGTTCCGGCGGAGGTGATCTCGAACGCGGTCCTGCCGACGACGGGCTCGGACACGTCGTCCACCATCGTGCTCGCAGCGACCCTGCTGCCGATCGGTATCATCTGCATCCGGTTCAGCCGCCGCCGCCGCACCAGCTGAGCCGGCCGTCCCCGCCCCCGAGGAGACACCGACATCGCAACGCTCATCCGCAACGGCATCGTCCTTCCGATGGAGGGCCGACGCGTCGTGCTCGATCCCGGCTCGGTGCTGATCGAGGGCAACGAGATACTTGCAATCGGAACTGTCGCGGAGATCGATGCCGATCCGCGTGCAGCGGGTGCCGACGTCCTCGACGCCAGCGGGCACGCCGTGATGCCGGGCATCCAGAACGGGCACATGCACTCGGGTCTGCTGCGCGGCACAGCCGAGTCGATGTCGCTGTTCGACTGGCTCGAGGCCTACGTCGATCCGGCGCACCGTGCGCTCACGCCGGAGATCGCCAAGGCCGCGTCGATGCTGGCGTACACCGAGAACGTGCGCTTCGGGAACACGTCGGTGATGGACATGTGGCGCTTCATGGAGGGCTCCGCCGAAGCCGCTGATGTGGTCGGCATCCGCGCCACGCTCGTGCCCTACGTCGCCGACGAAGCCGGCTACGACTACTTCGAGACCCTGGAGACGAACCTCGCGCTGCTCCAGACGCATCGCACCGCGTCCGATGGTCGGGTGCGCGCGTGGGTCGGCCTCGAGCACCTCCTCTACTGCTCGCCGGCGTGCTTCCGCGGGGCGATCGACATGGCGGTGGAGTACGACACCGGCCTGCACACCCACAGCTCGGAGTCGATCTGGGAGGTGCAGGAGTCGCTGAAGCGGTTCGGGCGCCGGCCGATCGAGGAGTTCTACAACCGCGGCATCCTCGGCGAGCGCACCGTCGTCGCGCACTGCGTGTGGCTCGACGATCGCGAGCTCGACCTGATGACCCGCACGGGCACCTCGGTGGTGCACTGCCCGTGCTCGAACATGAAGCTCACATCCGGTCCGGCGCGCATCGCCGACATGCGCGCCCGCGGCATCGCCGTCGGCCTCGGCTCCGACGGTGAGAAGGAGAACAACAACCTCGACCTCTTCGAGGAGATGAAGTTCGCCTCGCTGCTTGCCAAGGTGTCGACGCTCGATCCGACCACCGGCGATCCGTGGGACGTGCTCGACATGGCGACGCTCAGCGGCGCGCGGGCGCTCGGACTCGACGCCATCACCGGCTCGCTCGAGCCTGGCAAGCGCGCCGACATCGTCACGGTCGATCTCCGCCAGCCGCACTTCGTCCCGTTGCTGCACGGCCGGCATCTCAACGTGGCCGCCCACCTCGTGTTCAGCGCGAGTGGTCACGACGTCGATCACGTCTGGGTCGAGGGCCGGCTGCTCGTCGATGGCGGCACGGTGCTCTCCGTCGACGTCGACGCGGTGATGGCCGACGCGCAGTCCGCTGCGGAGGAGCTGTTCGCGCGTCGCGATCGGATGATGGACGGCAGCTGACGTACCATCCGCTGCACCAGGGCGGACATTCGGAGGCGTGATGCGCAGGACCTCGTCAACACGACGGACGGTGGCGCGGCGCGCCGCCGCCCTGCTCGTCGTCACATCGCTCGCCGCGGCGTGCTCATCGAGCAGCCCCGGCACGTCGGCGACCTCGGGATCGAAGGCGACGTCCACGACGACCGCGACGGCGGCGAGCACAGCCGCGACGGCCGCGAGCACGGCAACCGCCGCGACGGGCTCGTCGGCGCCCGCTACGACCGGGACACCCGGACCACCGATCGACACGGGGGCCGTCGGCAAGGCGTTGCTCGCCAGCGGCATCGGCATCGTGCCGATCGATGCGCTCGACACCAAGCCCGTCGGCGGACCGTTCGTGGTGACGGACTTCCAGGCGGCGACGTGGCAGGCCCAGGTGACCAACGGCGGCGGCGAGCTCGGCACGGAGCTGCGCACGCTCGTGAACCAAGCGCCCGACGAGGTGCCCGTCGACTTCATCGTCGCCGAGTGGCTGCACGAAGCGAAGACCCCGGCCGCGCAGCTTGCCGTCACGATGGTGCCGATCGCCCAGCTCACCGATCCCGGCACGTTCCGCTACCCGTGGGCAGTGCTCGCGCTGTTCCTCAACGATGTCGCGAACTCCGGCAGCGCAGCGGGAGCGGGGACCCCCTCGACCGCCACTGCGGCCACGAGCGGCCCAGCCCGCGCCGCACACAGCACCTCTGCACTTCCCAACGACGGCGTGTGCGGGTTGCTGACGAGCGTCTACGACGACAGCGTCGGCGCCGTCATCACCAGCCTGCAGGGCAGCGATACCTATCTCGGCCAGCTCGCCGGCAGCGCCTTGGACACCTTCGTCGGATGGCTCTCCGCCGCCGTCAACACCATTCCCGTCGTCAAGGCGATCAAGATCAGCATCCAGATGCTCCTGTTGGTCACCTCCATCGGTGAGGCGTTCCAGCCGTGGGACCTCACGATGCAGGCCGTACCGGAGATCAACACCTACGGCACCGGAATTGCGAACAGCGGCACGGTCACCGTCGCGTTGGCACGCAGCGTCGCGACGGAGTGGCCGTACACGATCACGGACTGTGCCCGCGCGTTCGGCCTTCCCCCGCTGCCCTCGCTCGACCCCACGACCCCACCCACGCCCGTCGAGATGACGATGACCGCGTCACGCGCGGACGGCACGCCACCCGAATCCAGCACGACCACGTCCGACACGCACCTCATGAAGCTCCTCGACGGCACCTACGGCGCGAGCCTGATCTATCAGACAGGCATCAACCCGTCACCCGCGAGCGACGAAGCGGCAACGGAGCTGCTGACCGTCGACGCGACTGTGCACCAGAACATGGACACGATCCACAAGATCCTCCAGTCGCTGGTCCAGGATGCGATCCAGGAGGTGACGAAAGAGCTGACCTCGTTGCTGCCCGCCGGCGGCGATCTCTTGACCAAGGCCGTCAACTACCTGGCGGGGGGCGCCGCGCAGCTGATCTCCGACGAGCTGGCACCCGACAGCGCTGCGGTCGCCACCACCACCGTGACGGTCGGCTACTACAAGCCGAAGCCACCCGACACCACGGCGCCGGCTGCCACGCCGGACACGGCCGCACCCGAGGACCAGTGCGCGACGGGCACACCGTTGGTGATCGTGCCGACCAGCTTCGTCAACCCCGCGAACGAGTCCGGGATCACCCTCTCGCTCAGCCCGAACGGCACCGCAACGCTCGACTGGGACAACTCGGCGCCGCTCGTCGATCCGAGCGGCGACAACATCCAGCTCCGCGGCCAGCAGAGCGGGACGTGGACCAATGACGGCCACTACCACATCAGTCAGCTGTCCGGCACGCTCGAGGCGTTCCTGGAGATCGCCGGCACCTCCTCGTACACCGACATCGGACAGGTCGGGTCGGCCTTCCCAGACCCCGGGTCCAGCACGGTCACCTCGTTCTTCCCGGGGACCGGCGAGTGCCACGGCACCACCCTCACGATCGACGCGACCGAGACGACCGGCAGCGGAGACGGCGTGCAGTTCAGCGCACCGTGACGGTGCGATGGCCCGGCGGCGTCAGCGGGTGGCGGGCAGCGTGCCGGCGGTGGCGCCGGACGACGTCGTCTTCGTCGGGGTCGACGATGCCGCGGCGTGCACGTCGATCGGGCGATCGGTGCTGGCCGTGATGGTGCCGACGACCTCGAGGCGGTGTGGCCCGGTGGGGAACGACAGCGGGATCTTGGCGGTGATGCCCGCGTTGCCGCTGGGATCGACGATCGACGTGCCGATGATCAACGCGTCGGAGTGGAGGATGAACGTGACGGTCTCGCCGGGCACATAGCCCTCGACCCACACGGTGAGCGTGCCGCCGGCGTTGACCGAGCTCGGGGCGAGGATCGTGGGTGGCGAACCGGTGGCAACGGCCGTGGTGGTCGGGGGCAACGTCGTCGTGGTGGACGGCAGCGTCGTTGTCGGGGCGACTGTGGTCGGCGGGACGGTGGTGGTGGCGGCCGGGGTCGAGGTCGTGGTGGTCGACGCGTCCGTCGTGGTGGTGGCCGCGTCGCTGGTGGTCGTGCCGCCGATGATCGAGCTGGTGGTGGAACCAGCCAGGGCCTCGAGCGGCTCCGGGTCGGCGCCGTGCTGCGGCTTCGAGCTGCTGATCGCGTACGACAGCGCGACGGGCAGCGCGACGACGCCGGTGGCACCGAGCACCCCGAGCAAGAACCTGCGCCGCGTGCTGCCGAAGTGTGGCAGCAGTGGTCCGACCTCGTGTTCCATCCGAACGATCCTCTCCGCTGAGTCTCGAAAAGCGTAATCCCGCGCTGCGACAACAGGAAGTCACGGACGTGGAAAAGTTTCGCGACGTGTCACCCCGCACCTGCGCGATGTCACGGGAGATGTCGTCAGGCGACATCCTCGGTGGCATCGTCGGCGGGTGAGCCGGGCGAAGGCGCCGGTGGCGGGTTCGCCGGCAGGGACACCAGCACGGCCACGAGTACCAGCGCGGCGAGCACGATGGTGATCCGCCACAGCCACATCGCGGTGTCGGGATCGGAGCCGCCGTTCGCCTGCGCGAGGGCGGTGCGCAGCTGGTCCGGCACCGCCTGGAGCGCCATCGCCGCGGCCGTGACCGACTGCTGGGCGTCGGACAGCGTGGTGTTCGCCTCGTTCAGCCCGCCCTGGGTCTCGAGCAGCGAGGCCTCCGCGTTGGCGAGCGCGTCGGTGACCTTGGCGACGGCCTTCGCGTCCTGACCCGTCACCCCGGACAGTGCGGCGATCAGCGCGCGCACCTGCTGGGAGATCGTCTCCGCCCAGCCCGATGCCTCGGCGGCCGACCCCGTCGCCTCGGTCAGCGCGGACACTGCGGATCCGAGCTGGGTGGCCACCGTGGCCGCGGAGTCGGCCAGCACGATCGTGTGGGTCAATGCGGCGCGGTTCGACGATGCGACGGCCGAGGCGGAATCGGCGGCGGACCCGACCGCCAACCACCCGGTGACGGCGGCGATGACGACCGCCACCAGCGCGGCCCGGACCAGTGGGGACGCACCCGAGACACGCTGCACGGCGACCATTGTGGCCTGCGGCAACAATGGGCTCCGGGCACCCGATGGAACTAGTGTTTCGTCCGTCATGAGCACCCACGCGTCCTCCCCTTCGCCGGACCAGGCTGGCAACAGCGGTCCGAAGCGGTTCAAGCCGCACCAACTGGTGATCACGATCGGCCTCTTCATGGCGATCTTCACCGTGATCTCGGGCATCGTCCCGCTGATCACCAAGTGGCACGACAAGAGCCCGATCTCGCGCGAGACGTTCAGCGGCATCCCCGGCCCGCTGCAGATCGCGTTCTACACGGTGGTCCCGGCGCTGCTCGTGTGGGGTGCGTTCGCGTTCGCCGACCGGGTCAAGAACTGGGAGCGCGGCGGCCCGGACCGTCGTCGCACCACGCCGAAGAACGCGAAGCGCCGCCTCGGCGACTTCCGCGCCGGCGTCTACATGCGCACCCTGCTGCGCGATCCCGCAGCCGGCCTGATGCACTCGATGATCTACTTCGGCTTCCTCGTGCTGCTCGGCGTCACCACCGTGCTCGAGGTCGACCACCAGCTGCCGGAGAGCGCGAAGTTCCTCCATGGCCGCACGTACATGGGCTACGCGTTCGTCGGCGACCTCGCCGGCATCGTGTTCGTCGGCGGCCTGCTGCTCGCCATCAGCCGCCGCTACATCCAGCGCCCGTACCGCATCCGCATCAAGACCAAGCCCGAGCACGCGCTGATCCTCGGCGTGTTCCTCACCATCGGCGTCACCGGCTTCTTGGCCGAGGGCGTGCGCATCGCCCAGCAGGACCAGCCGAGCTTCGAGAAGTGGAGCTTCATCGGCTACCCGATCAGCAACCTCTTCACCGGCCACTCGGCGCACACGCTCGACATCTGGCACCAGGCCGCATGGGGCGCCCACGTGCTCGCGTTCATCGCGTTCCTGGCGATCCTGCCGGTCACGATGCTGCGCCACATGTTCACCTCACCGCTGAACATGTACCTCAAGGACCGCGAGCGTCCGAAGGGTGCGATGAAGGCGATGCCGAACCTCACCGAGACGTCGCTCGAGACGTTCGGCGCGTCGGTCATCGAGGACTTCACCTGGAAGCAGCTGCTCGACACCGATGCCTGCACGATGTGCGGCCGCTGCACCAGCGTGTGCCCGGCCCACGCCACGGGCAAGCCGCTCGACCCGCGCGAGATCGTGCTCAAGGTCGGCGAGGTCATGGCCGCCACCGCCGCCACGCACGTCTCGCCGCCCATCGGCACCGACGTCGAGATCAAGATCGGCAGCAACTCGGTGTTCGAGCGGATCACCGCCGAGGAGATCTGGGCGTGCACGAGCTGCAAGGCCTGCGACGAGATCTGCCCCGTCAACATCGAGATCCTCGACAAGATCCTCGACATGCGCCGCTACCTCACGCTGATGGAGAGCAGCTTCCCCACCGAGCTGGGCAGCGCCTTCCGCGGCATGGAGAACAGCGGCAACCCGTGGGGCATGAGCCAGAGCGATCGGGCCGCCTGGGCCTCCAAGGTCGAGGGGGTCGAGATCCTCGACGGGTCCGAGGGCGAGTTCGACCACGAGTACCTCTACTGGGTCGGGTGCGCCGGGTCGTTCGACGACAAGAACCAGAAGGTCACCCAGTCGATGGCCAAGCTGCTCAAGCGCGCCGGCATCGACGTCGCCATCCTCGGTCCGTCGGAGATGTGCACCGGCGACTCCGCCCGCCGCAGCGGC
>JAOBWK010000044.1 GCA_025463305.1 Ilumatobacteraceae bacterium | reverse complement strand
TGCCGAGCAGCTCCTTCTCGCGGTCGCGCAGACGGCCGGCCTCTTCGAAGCGCTGGGCCTCGACGGCTTCCTTCTTCTTGCGCACGACCTCGCCCAGCTCGTTCTCGAGCTCCTTGTAGTCGGGCGGGGTTGACATGCGCTTGATGCGCAGGCGCGAACCGGCCTCGTCGATGAGGTCGATGGCCTTGTCGGGGAGGTGGCGGTCGCTGATGTAGCGGTCCGAGAGGTTCGCCGCGGCGACGAGGGCCTGATCGGTGATGGTGACACGGTGATGGGCCTCGTACTTGTCGCGGATGCCCTTGAGGATCTCGATCGTGTGGGCCACGGTGGGCTCTTCGACCTTGACCGGCTGGAAGCGGCGCTCGAGCGCAGCGTCCTTCTCGAGGTGCTTGCGGTACTCGTCGGTGGTGGTGGCGCCGATGGTCTGCAGCTCGCCACGGGCGAGCATCGGCTTGAGGATGCTGGCCGCGTCGATGGCGCCTTCGGCAGCGCCGGCGCCGACGAGGGTGTGGATCTCGTCGATGAACAGCACGATGTCGCCGCGGGTCTTGATCTCCTTGAGCACCTTCTTCAGGCGCTCCTCGAAGTCGCCGCGGTAGCGGCTGCCGGCGACGAGCGCACCGAGGTCCAGCGTGTAGAGCTGCTTGTTGCGGAGCGTGTCGGGGATGTCATTGGACACGATCTTCTGGGCGAGGCCCTCGACGATCGCGGTCTTGCCGACGCCCGGCTCGCCGATCAGCACCGGGTTGTTCTTGGTGCGACGGCTGAGGATCTGCATCACGCGCTCGAGCTCGCGGGTGCGGCCGATCACGGGATCGAGCTTCTTCTCCCGGGCGAGCTGGGTGAGGTTGCGACCGAACTGGTCGAGGATCTGGCTGTTGCCCTTGTCGCCGGCCTCTTCCTTGCCGCTGGCGGCGCTGGCACCGGTGGCGGCTGCCTGGGGCTCGCCCGGCTTGCCCTGGCCACCCTGGTAGCCGGACAGCAGCTGGATGACCTGCTGGCGCACGCGGCTGAGATCGGCGCCGAGCTTGACGAGCACCTGAGCGGCCACGCCCTCGCCCTCACGGATGAGGCCAAGGAGGATGTGCTCGGTGCCGATGTAGTTGTGGCCGAGCTGCAGCGCTTCGCGCAACGACAGCTCGAGGACCTTCTTGGCCCGCGGTGTGAAAGGGATGTGACCCGACGGCGAGGAGCCGCCCTGGCCGATGATCTCCTCGACCTGGCTGCGGACAGCCTCCAGCGAGATGCCGAGGGACTCCATGGCCTTCGCCGCGACGCCCTCGCCCTCGTGGATCAGACCCAGGAGGATGTGTTCCGTGCCGATGTAGCTGTGGTTGAGCAGTCGCGCCTCTTCCTGCGCGAGAACCACAACCCGCCGAGCCCTATCAGTGAAGCGTTCGAACATGCCCGCCCTTTCTCGAGACGGTGGATACGTGTCGAAAGTGTACCGGTGCCGTACCACAGTGTGGCGATGCCACTGCTCTCATTGGCATGCCTCTCGTGTCGGCCCGCCACCCCTGATTTCGAGGGTCGCGACCCACGCCGATCAGCAGGACGACCAGCACGGCGATCAGGGCGGCGATCAGGGCGGCGATCAGGGCGGCGATGGTCACTGTGTTGCGCACGAGCGCAGGAGACCGCCTAGCCTTGGCGTGTGTCCAGCACGCCGTTCTTCTCGCTCCCCGGCATGGAGCTGGACCGGCGGCGCATCGAGGACGCACTGGTGGCCGCCGTCGACACCAAGGACCCGTACCTCAACGAGCTCGCCCGGCACCTCATCGTCGCGGGCGGCAAGCGCTTGCGGCCGGTGCTCTCGGTGTGCGCCGCCCAGGTCGCGAGCCCGGGTCCCGTTGCCGATGCGGTCGTGCAGGGCGGCATCGCGTGCGAGCTCGTGCAGACCGGCTCGCTCTACCACGACGACGTGATCGACGAGTCCGAGACCCGGCGGGGTGTCGAGACCGTGAACGCGAAGTGGGGCAACCTGCAGGCCATCCTCGCCGGCGACTTCCTGCTCGCCCGGGCATCGGAGATCGCCGCATCGCTCGGTGCCGAGGTGGCCGGCCTGCTCGGCCACACCATCGCCCGGTTGTGCGAGGGCGAGATCGAGCAGTTGCGTCACACGTACAAGCCCGACCGTCCGGAGGACGCCTACTTCTCGTCGATCGCCGGCAAGACGGCGTCGCTGTTCAGCACGGCGGCCCGCATCGGTGGCATCGTGGCCGGCATCGACCGCGCGTCGGTCGACGCGCTCACGGCCTACGGGCTCGCGTACGGGATGGTCTTCCAGATCGTCGACGACATCCTCGACATCACCGCCACCGACGACCAGCTCGGCAAGCCGGCCGGTCACGACATGGTCGAGGGCGTCTACACGCTGCCCGTGCTGCACACCCTCGCCGGCTCCGGCGTCGCGGCCGACGAGCTCGGCGACCTGCTCGGCGGCCCGCTGGATCCCGTGGTGCGCGACAAGGCGCTGTCCATCGTGCGGTCGGGCGATGGCGTTCGGTACTCGATCCAGGCCGCCGGCCGCTACGTGCAGGCCGCGTCCGACGCGTGCGACCTGCTGCCGCCCGGGCCGGTGGTCGAGGCGCTCCGCGCCGCACCGCAGGCGCTCCTCGACGACGTGTCCTGACCCGCTCCGGCGAGCGACTCAGGCGTTGGGTGCGAGGCGGGCGATCTTGCTCGCCGCGCTGTACGCCAGCTCGGCCGGACCCGTCTCGTCGGGACGGAGCTCGTTGGCCATGATCCGCATCATCCACTCGAGCAGGGTGCGGTTGTGCATGCCGACCCGGGTCAGCTCGCGCATGATCAACGGACGGCCGACGACGCGAGCGAACAGGCGGGCCACCTTGAAGTACTGGCCGTAGCGCACGTCGAGCTGCTTGGAGTACCGCTGGAGCGCCGAGGCGTCGTTGCCCTCGAGCGCTTCGTGCAGCACCTCGGCCGCGAGCCGCGCGGTCTCGTAGGCGTAATCGATGCCCGCCCCGGTGAACGGGTTGACGACGCCGGCCGCATCGCCGACCACGAGGTACGTCGGTCCGGCGGTGGGGGCCACCGAGCCCCCGAGCGGGATCCGGCCCGAGGCCGCCTTGCGCAGTGGCGCGGCCGGGTCGATCTGCCAGCGCTCGGCGATGCCCTGCGCGAACGTCTCGAGCAGGTGCGCGGTGTTGACGGTCTTGAAGTCGCGGAACGTGCTGAGCAGACCGACGCCGATGTTGGCCGTGCCGTCGCCGGCGGGGAAGACCCAGCCGTAGCCGGGCACCGCGCGGTCGTTGCGGTCGCGGAGGTCGAGCGCCGTCTCGATCCACGGCTCGGCGTGCAGCGGGGTCGACCAGTAGGTGCGGATCGCCGCCGCGTACGGCCAGTCCTGCGAGCGCAGCGTGCCGAGGCTGCGACCGAAGCGTGAGTTCGCACCGTCGGCGACCACGACGTACTTGGCCATCACCTCGAACGGGGCGCCGCTCGGGCCCTGCACCACGGCGCCGCGAACGAACCCGCGCGACACCAGCGGACGCACGGCCTCGTGGCCCTGCAGCACGGTGGCCCCGGTGGCGGCCGCGTGGTCGGCCACGACGGTGTCGAGGTGCGCGCGCCGCACCACATATCCGTGCCGGCCGTACTCGGGGTGCTCGGGCCACTGCAGGGTGATGTCGCGGTCGAGCCCGGTGACGTGCACGCCCTCGTACCGGTGGGCGTCGGTGAAGGCGTCACCGAGGCCCATGTCCTCGAGCTGGCGGACGGCGCGGGGTGTCAGCGCGTCGCCGCAGGTCTTGTCGCGCGGGAACGTGCGCTTCTCGACGATGGTGACGGTGTGCCCGTGCGCGGACAACCAGTAGGCGGCGGCTGCCCCGGCCGGGCCACCGCCGACGATCAGGACTTCGGCCGAGCTCGCCGTGCTGTCCGGATCAGGCACCGGTCAGGGCGTCGTTGCTGCCCGCGGCACGGTGCCGATCGGGAGGACGCCCTTCACCTTGGTGCTCAGGTTGTCGAACGTCAGCGACCCGTCCTGCAGGCCGGCGTAGATCACCGAGTCGGGGCTGCACCACGTGGTGTACTCCTTGACCCACTTCGGGTCCTCCGGGCTGGCACCGGCGAGGTCGTAGCGCTCGTGGCAGACGACGGCCAGGATCTGGGCCTGGGTGAGGTTGGCCTTCTGGGCCGGCATGAAGCTGCCGTTGTACCCGAGGTGGCCGAGCGCCGGGTTGCCGTACGCCTTGAGCCCGGCATCGCGGAAGGCCTGGCTGCCCGTGTAGACCAGGTTGAGCTGGTCTTCGATGTGCGGAAACGTCTTCTGCAGCGAGCCGTCCTGGAAGTTGCGACCCACGCCGCCGCCGCCCGTGGTGCCGTGGCACAGCGCGCATGTGGCGTAGATGGTCTGGCCGGCGCCGATGGGGCCGGTGACGACCTTCTTCTCCGGCTTGAGGCCCTGCACGTACATGAAGCCCCAGATCGGCAAGAGGCTGAGGGTGGCCATCGCCCAGAACGGGATCTTCTTGCGCGACTTCGCCGCGGCGATGTAGGGCGGATCGGGCTTGGGCGGCGGGGGAGCGGCCGGCGCGGCCTTGGCCGGGGCTGCCGCCTTGGCGGGCGCAGCAGGAGCAGAGGCAGCAGCAACGGTCGCCGGAGACGTCGAAGCGGGTGCACCCGCGTCGGCATCGCCACCCCCGAGGGAGGCGCGCCGATCTTTCGAACGCTTCAGCAGATGCTCTGGGATCTCGGTCACTGGAATCCTTTCGCCGCGCCAGTGGGGCGCGCACGAGGGCGGGTTTCTACGTCCGTCACCTTAGAGCGCAGCGCGTCGGAAAAGTGAATTGCCGGCTCGTGTCCGGGCCCTGCTCCGTGCACATGTTCACAACGATGTGGCCGGCGCTCCTTCGCGTGGTAAACCTGACGTCAAGCGCTCATCCGGCCGCCGCTTCTTCTGAGCAAGTTGGCGTCACCGGAGGTCCCCGCGACTACAGTTCGTGCGTAATTTCACAACTCGATGTGCCACCCGGTTCCATCCCCGCCGCCAGCGATTTCGTTGGGCCTGGATCCGGTCACGATCGAGCCGGCAGGCTTCAAGACTGAAAGGCGACGTCACGTTGCTCTTCGCAATCGACCCCTCTACGTGGCCAGGCGTGAACCAGGCGTTCATCTTCTCTTTCGTCCTGGCCACCGGGATGACGCTGTTGGCGATCCCGTACGGGAAGCGCCGTCCGAAAGGCACCCCGCTCAGCTGGGGCGAGTCCATGCTGGCTGCCCTCTACGCGTTCACCACGATGTTCATCGCCTACGGCGTGGTTCCCGACCGCTGGCTCACCCACGCCAACTCCGAGCTCAAGTGGAACAAGCAGAAGTTGCTCAACGGCCCGTTCGACATCTTCAAGGCCAAGGTCAACGGCGGCCACTTCCCGTTCACGCTGTCGTACCAAGAGGTACGTGACATCGTGGTCATCGTCATCCACGTGTTCTTCTTCGCCCTGCAGATCTTCATCTGGGCGTGGTGGCAGAACCGTGGCAAGAAGGTGGCCAGCACCGAGCTCGAGACCAGCTCGTACGGCCGCCCACTGGTGAAGAAGGCCTGACGCATGGCACGTACCGACGCGAACCCGCCGATGCCCGAGTGGTCCCAGGAGTACCAGCTCGTGGAGGTCGACGCGGACTACCTCACCAAGGCGGTGAAGCCCAAGCAGTTCATCCACATCGATCAGACCGAGTGCATCATGTGCGAGGGCTGCGTCGACATCTGTCCGTGGAAGTGCATCCACATGGTTGCCCCCGAGGCAATCTCCGAAGCGACCGGCACCGAACTCCCTGGTGGTGACCCGAGCGACAATGTTGTGTTCATCATCGACGACGACGTGTGCACGCGCTGTGCGCTCTGCGTCGACCGCTGCCCCACCGGGGTCATCATCCTCGGCAAGGTCGGTACGGCGGGTGCCACCGGCGACGTCCACACACGTACGAACAACCACGGCTACGCCTACGGCATGCGGCTGTAGGAGGAGAGCGATCCATGGCAAACATCATCGACGAGAAACCACGCCCGTCCATCAAGGACCGCGTCGGCAAGGTCACCTCCACCACCCAGGGCAGCCAGGCGTGGAGCAGCATCTTCCGGCCGGGCTCGATCTTCCGCAAGGGCTACACCGACAGCCCGCGCAACCGCAGCTACGTCATCATGAACTCGGTGCTGTACCACCTGCACCCGGTGAAGGTGAAGCGCCACGCGGTCAAGGTCAGCTACACGCTCTGCCTCGGCGGGCTCAGCTTCTTCCTCTTCATCCTGCTGACCGTGACGGGCATCTTCTTGATGTTCTTCTACCGGCCGGAGGCCACGCAGGCCTGGAACGACATCAACAACCTGCAGACGTCGGTGGCCTTCGGGCTCCTGGTTCGAAACATGCATCGATGGGGCGCTCACCTGATGGTGCTCAGCGTGTTCTTGCACATGGCCCGCGTCTTCTACCACGGCGCCTACAAGGCACCGCGTGAGTTCAACTGGGTCATCGGCATCATCCTGCTGACGCTCACCTTGCTGCTGTCGTTCACCGGCTACCTGCTCCCGTGGGACCAGCTCGCACTCTGGGCCGTCACGGTGGGTACCAACATGATGGGTTACACACCGGTGCTGGGTTCCCAGGTCAGGTTCGTCCTCCTCGGAGGCGCGGAGATCGGACCCGAGACCCTGTTGCGATGGTATGTGCTCCACGTGCTCTTCTTCCCGTTCATCATCGTCATCTTCATGGCCATCCACTTCTGGCGGGTCCGTAAAGACGGCGGCATCTCGGGTCCGTTGTGAGCACGTCCATGTCCGACATGAAAGGGGTGATGGCAGATGACTGAGATCCCTGAACACCTGCTGAAGCGGGCGCAGGCCGCCCGTGAGAAGGCCGAGGCCGAGGCAGCTCCTGCTGCCGCGCCCGCAGCCGCAGCAGCCGAGAGCGCACCAGCCGCTGATTCGCGCATCCCCGCGCACCTGCTCGAGCGCAGCCGCGCCGCGAAGGCCAAGACTGAAGGTGGTGACGCCGGTGCGTCGACCGGCGGTGGCGGCGGTCTCGCCGTCGCCGAGAAGGTCGGCGCCGTCGTGTCCGCGCCCGCCGCCGGTGGCGGCATTCCCGTCGGAGCCGGCCCGGGTGGTCACACCCAGCGCCTGCTGACCGTGGTCAAGAGCGGCTCGATCCAAGAGGTCAAAGCCGCGCCCGTCGACAAGGTCCACACCTGGCCGCACCTGCTCGCAGCCGAGTTCGTTGCCGCGCTCGCCTGCCTCGCGTTCCTGTTCACGTTCGCGATCTTCGTCAACGCCCCGCTGCTGCAGTACGCGAACATCAACCGCACCCCCAACCCGTCGAAGGCACCGTGGTACTTCCTGGGCCTCCAGGAACTGCTCACCATGTTCAACCCGATGGTGGCCGGCGTGACCATCCCCGGTGTCGGCCTGATCGTCATGATCCTGGCTCCGTACATCGACAAGAACCCATCCGCGAAGCCGGAAGACCGCAAGTTCGCCACCTCGCTGATGACCATCTTCTTGATGTTCTGGGCCGTGCTGGTGATCATCGGATCGTTCTTCCGTGGGCCCGGCTTCAACTTCACGCTGCCATGGCGTGACGGCATCTTCTTCGATCTGTGAGGTGATGACATGAGCCAAGGTGCAGTCATCGGAATCGTCATCGCGGTCGTCGCCGTGCTCGGAGCAGTGGTGTTCCTCACCGCCGCTCGGCGCACCGACGTCCGCGGCGCGGGCGCGCTGTCCCGCGAAACCCGCAAGCGCGATCGCGACGCCGACATCGACCTCCCGGTCGCCGAGTCGGGCCGCGCGGTCGAGCGCGCCGCCGTCGAGAGCCGGTCCGCCGCGCTCGCCAAGAAGGACGAGCTGCTGCCCACCCCGTGGGTCGCTCCCGACGCCGACGCCATCGGCGTGTCCCGGCGCGTGTTCTTCAACCGGGCCTACATCAGCCTGATGGGCCTCGGGCTCGGTGGCTTCGCCGCCGCCGCGTTCGTCGGCTTCCTCTACCCGCCGTCCAAGGGCGGTGGCTTCGGTGGTGTGGTCGGTGCCGGCAAGCTCGACGACATCCTGCTGAACATCCGCCTCAACAGCGGGTTCTTCTACCTCCCCGAGGCACGTACGTGGATCACGGCGTACCCGCCCGACGCCGTGCCGAAGGCCAAGCGCATCTACCAGGCGCCGCTGCTGCCCGGCATGGAAGCCGGCCTGGTCGCGCTCTACCAGAAGTGCCCGCACCTCGGTTGCCGTGTCCCCAACTGCGTCAGCTCGCAGTGGTTCGAGTGCCCGTGCCACGGCAGCCAGTACAACCGCGTCGGCGAGAAGAAGGGCGGCCCCGCCCCTCGCGGCATGGACCGCTTCGTCGTCAAGGTCAGTGGCACCGGCGATGTCGCCATCGACACCCTCGGAGGCGCCGCCCTCACCGGTCCCGCGATCGGGACGAACACCACAGGTCAAGAAGCAGAAGGCCCGCACTGCATCACGGGCGGGGAGTGACGATCATGAAGGGGTTTGGCGAACATGCTCGCTAGTCTCACCGTTTCGCTGGCATACATCCTGCTGGCGATCCTCGTCGTCGGCTTCATCGTCTACGCCGTCGCCAGTCGCACCGCGGCGCGCCCCGAGCTCGGCTCGGAGATCGAGCTCGCCGCGAACCGCAAGCCCTACTACCCGGACGAGATCCTCGAGGGCCGTCGCCTGGAGCGCGTCCAGTTCATCGGTCTGCTGTTCCTGGTCGTCAGCGTCATCGGCTTGCCGCTCTACTGGATCCTCGAGCCGAGCCGTCAGGAGGGCGCGCAGGCGTTCTCCGACAAGCGCGCCATCGGCTGGGGCAAGGACCTGTTCAAGGTCACCTCGGAGGGTGGCTTCAACTGCGCCGGTTGCCACGGTGGCATGAAGGCCTCTGGCGGTTCGGCGAGCTACGCCATCACCGATCCGAAGACCAACCTGGTCACCTCGGTCAACTGGAACGCACCCGCGCTCAACACGGTGCTGTACCGCTTCGACGAGGACGAGGTCCGCTTCATCCTCGTCTACGGCCGACCGTTCTCGCCGATGTCCCCATGGGGCCTCGCGGGCGGTGGACCGATGAACGATCAGCAGATCGACACGCTCATCGCCTACCTCCACTCCATCCAGATACCACGGGTGGGATGCGCGGCGAACGAGACGGATCCGCTGGTCTGCCCCACGGGCACGCTGCCACCGGACAAGCAGGCCGAGATCGCCCAGGCGGCGCAGGCCTCGGTCGACAGTGGCCGCTACAAGACGCTCGGTGAGGCGCTGTTCAACCTCGACCTCGACAGTGGTGCGTACTCGTGCGCACGCTGCCACACCCAGGGCTGGAGCTACGGCGATCCCGGCAAGCCGGCCCAGGGCGCGATGGGCCCGAACCTCACGGCCGGTGCCACGGACGCACACTTCCCCAACGAGGCCGATCAGATCGACTTCGTCAGCAAGGGCTCCGAGACCGGCAAGAAGTACGGCTTGCAGAGCCAGGGCAGCGGGCGCATGCCGGCCTTCGGCAACATGCTGACCCAGGAACAGATCAAACTCATCGTCGAATACGTGCGGAGTCTCTAGATGTCACCCCTGCTCGCGCTCAACTGGGAGCCGCAGATCCGCGGCATCCTCATCATCATCATCTCGGTGACGGTGCTGATGGGGTCGGTGTACCTCATCCTCGGCACGAACCTCGGCGCCCGCCTCGGGTTCTTGTTGTCACTGTCGGCGCTGTCCGGATGGATGATGTTGATGGCCGTCGTCTGGTGGTCCTTCGGCATCGGTCTGAAGGGCGACGACGTGTCGTGGAAGGCCGTGCCGGGCAAGACCATCCTGCTCGACGCCTCGGCGGTGCAACAGGCCGGCGTCTTCAAGTCCGACGCCGTGCTGCCCGCTGCCGACGCGTCACCGGCGGTCACCGACTCGGCCATCGACACGCTGCTCAAGAACAACGGCTGGACGCAGGTCGGTGAGACGGCGAAGAACTACGGACCGTCGGCATCGGCCGCCGGTGTGGTCGTCGAGGCCGACGGCACCCTGAAGGCCGGCACGTACCAGGTCGTCAACGTGTTCGACAAGGGTGGCGAGCGCTACCCGAAGATCAACGAGACGCTCGACTTCATCGCCTTCCTGCACAAGCCGCACTGGATCCTCGTCGAGGTCGCTCCGCTCATCACCCAGCGTGCCGAGCCGGGCCGTGCGCCCGCCAGCCCCGAGGTCGACACCTCGCAGCCGCACCGCTACGTGTACATGATCCGCGACCTCGGCAACAAGCGAGTGCCGGCTGCCGAGATCGCCATCGGGTCGGCCATCGTGTTCTTCTCGTGCTGCTACCTGCTGCACATCCGTGACCGTCGCGTGCTCGCCAACCGCACCGGCCTCGCGGTGCCCGCGGCCGGCAGCTAGCCAACCCCGCCCCCACACACGACCCCACCACCAGAGACGACCAAGGAAAGGAGGGGAGCCGACCATGGGTCAATATCTGCCGATCATCTGCCTGATGCTCCTGGCCATCGTGTTCGGAGTCGCCAGCAACGCTGCGTCGAAGCTCCTCGCACCCAAGCGTCCGTCGGCCGCCAAGGAGGCGCCGTACGAATGTGGCATCGTGCCGAGCCGCGAGCCCCCGAAGCGCTTCCCGGTCAGCTTCTACATCGTCGCGATGTTGTTCGTGATGTTCGACATCGAGGTCATCTTCATCTATCCGTACGCGGTCTCGCGCAAGACGCTGGGCTCGTTCGGGTTCTGGGAGATGATCGCGTTCTCGGCCGTGTTCTTCGCGGCGTTCGTCTACGTCGTCGCCCGTGGTGCGCTCGATTGGGGTCCGGTGCAGAAGTACCGCCGCCTCGACAGCGCCGTGTCGGCCGAGCGCACGCTCACCAGCACGATCCGCCGGGTCGGCACCGAAGGCCGCCTCCAGGACGAGCAGGCGGCCTGACCATGGGACAGATCCAGGACATCCTCGACGACGGGCTCGGCGGCATCCAGCACAACGCGCTCACGGGCAAGGTCGAAGACCTCATCCGCTGGGCGCGCAGCCGAAGCAGCTGGGGCGCCACGTTCGGCCTCGCCTGCTGCGCCATCGAGATGATGGGCACCGGTGGAGCGCACTACGACATCAGCCGCTTCGGCATGGAGGTCTTCCGGGCCAGCCCCCGTCAGGCCGACGTGATGATCGTCGCCGGCCGGGTCAGCCAGAAGATGGCACCCGTGCTGCGCCAGGTGTACGACCAGATGATGGAGCCCAAGTGGGTCATCAGCATGGGCGTCTGCGCCAGCAGCGGCGGCATGTTCAACAACTACGCCATCGTGCAGGGCGTCGACCAGATCGTGCCCGTCGACGTGTACGCACCGGGCTGCCCGCCCACGCCCGAGACGCTGATCCACGCGATCGAGACGCTGCACGGTCTGATCGAGACCGGCGAGGTCATGAAGCGTCGGGCCGCGACCGGCGCCGGCGCCAACGTGCACATCACCGAGATCCCCGCCACGCTCGAGCCGACCCCCGTGTTGCTCGGGGCGGCACCATCGACGCAGGACAGGTGAGCCATGAGCAACACTCCCGCACCAGCGGAATCCGACGCGCCCGCTGACGAGACGGCCACCGCCGAGATCCCCGTCACCGAGATGCACGGCTTTCCGATCACGGACAGCCGCGGGCAGACCGTCGTCCACGTTCCGCGCGACGGGTACGTGACGCTGATCAAGCTGCTCGCCGACGACGGCTACGTGCAGGCGTCCGACCTCTGCGGCGTCGACTACCTCACCCACCCGGGCCGCACGCTGCCCGACGGCATCGTGGCGGAGCGGTTCGAGGTCGTGGTCAACCTCCTCGACATCGAGCACCGCCGCCGATTGAGGGTCCGCGTGCAGGTCCCGGCCGACGACACCACCTGTCCGTCGCTGTTCGACGTGCATCCCGGTACCGAGGCCATGGAGCGCGAGGCGTACGACATGTTCGGCATCACGTTCAGCGACCATCCCGACCTCACCCGCATCCTGATGCCCGAGGACTGGGAAGGCCACCCGCTGCGCAAGGACTACGCCGTCGGCCACATCCCCGTGCAGTTCAGCAACGACTACGCCACCGCCGGTCGCCCGTCGGTCGTGCCAGGAGTGCCATCATGACGGCCGTGACCTCCTCGACCCAGCTCGAACCCGAGGACATGGACGAAGCGAGCCGCGACGCCGAGCTGGCCGCGATCCACGAGGCCGAGCGCCAGACGCTCATCCGCCAGACGAACGAAGGTGGCCAGGAGCTGCGTCCGCGCAGCGAGCTGACGGCCACCGAGCTGATGCGCGAGGTCGGCGCCGTGCTGCGGATCAGCGAGGCCGAGGCCGCTGCCATGGGTGCGGTCGAGGCCCCTGTGCCCGGCACCACGGGCAACGCCGACGACCAGACGATGATCATCAACATGGGCCCGCAGCACCCGAGCACGCACGGCGTGCTCCGGTTGATGCTCGAGCTCCAGGGCGAGACCGTTCTGCGCTGCAAGCCGATCATCGGCTACCTCCACACCGGCATGGAGAAGACGGGTGAGGAGCTGACCTTCATGCAGGGCGGCACCAACGTCACCCGGATGGACTACGTCAGCCCGTTGAACAACGAGCTCGTCTTCTCGATGGCCACCGAGAAGCTCCTCGGCATCGACGGCGACATCCCCGAGCGTGCGGTGTGGATGCGCATGCTCCTCAGCGAGATGAACCGGATGAGCAGCCACCTGCTGTTCATGGCCACCAACGGCATGGACCTCGGCGCCGTCAGCATGATGCTCTATGGCTGGCGCGAGCGCGAAGAGGTGCTGCGCTTCTTCCAGAAGGTCACCGGCCTGCGGATGAACCACAACTTCATCCGCCCCGGCGGCCTCGCCGCCGACCTGCCCCCGGGCTGGCGCGACGACGTGCTGCGCCTGCTCGATCTGATCCCGCCGCGGCTCGAGGAGTACGACATCCTCATGACCGGTCAGCCGATCTGGCGCGACCGCTTGCAGGGCGTCGGTGTCATCACCGCTCAGGAGGCGCTCGCGCTCGGCGCCACCGGGCCGATCCTGCGCAGCACCGGCACACCGTGGGACCTCCGCCGCGATCTGCCCTACCTGCGCTACGAGCAGGTCGAGTTCGACGTCATCGTCGGCACCTACGGCGACTGCTTCGACCGGTTCGCGATCCGCCTCAACGAGATCCGCGAGTCGATGCGCATCGTTCGCCAGATCCTCGACAAGATGCCGTCGGGCGACTACCGGATCCAGAACAAGAAGATCACGCCGCCGCCGCGGGCCCGCATCGACGAGTCGATGGAGGCGTTGATCCACCACTTCAAGATCTTCACCGAGGGCTTCAAGGTGCCCGAGGGCGAGGTCTACGTCGCGATCGAGAGCCCCCGTGGCGAGATCGGCTGCTACATCGCCAGCGACGGATCGTCGAAGCCGTACCGGATGCACGTGCGCGGCCCGTCGTTCGTCAACCTGCAGTGCCTGCCGCACATGCTCCGCAATTGCCTCGTGGCCGACGCGATTGCCATCATCTCTTCCGTGGATCCAGTCCTGGGAGAAGTAGACCGTTGAGTCGCCTGTCAGAGGACAACGTCCGCGTCGCACTGGAGATCATCGGCCGCTACCCACGGCCGCGCTCGGCCACCATCCCGCTGCTCCACCTGGCGCAGCAGCAGGACGGCTATGTCACCAACGATGCGATGGCCCACATCGGCGAGCTCGTCGGCGCGACCTCGGCCGAGGTGCTCGGCACGGCCACCTTCTACGAGATGTTCAAGTTCGAGCCGGTCGGCAAGTACCTCGTCAACATCTGCGGCACGATGTCCTGCGCGCTCCTCGGCGCCGAGGAGCTCATGCACCACGCCGAGCACACCCTCGGGATCAAGGCCGGCAGCACCACGCCCGACGGGCTGTTCACGCTCGAGCACGCCGAGTGCCAGGCTGCCTGCACCGAGGCGCCCACGCTGCAGGTGAACTACCGCTACCGGTTCCGCGTCACCAACGAGACGTTCGACGCACTGATCGAGGATCTCCGCGCGGGACGGCTCAGCGACGAGATCCCGCCGCACGGCACCGTCGCCAAGATCCGTCAGCGGATCCCCGCCGACAAGGGTGTCGGCGCCGTTCCGCCCGAGAGCGTCACCTCGCCTCCCCCATGGATGCCAGCACCGGAGGCCGCCAAGTGAGTGCTCGTGCCGAGAACTACCCACACACGCCGGGCTTCTATGCCGGCGATCGCCCGCAGATCGTGACGTCGCGGTTCGAGTACACCGACTCGTACACGCTCGAGCGGTACCTCGCCACCGGCGGGTACGAGGGGCTCAAGGCTGCACTCGCCAAGCCGGCACCAGCCGTGCACGACGAGGTCAAGGCCGCCACCGTGCTCGGCCGTGGTGGCGCCGGCTTCCCGGCCGGCACCAAGTGGGGCCTCACGCCCCCCGGCGTCTTCCCGCGCTACCTCGTCGTGAACGGCGACGAGAGCGAGCCGGGCACCTACAAGGACCGCCTCCTGATGGAGCGCGATCCGCATCAGCTGATCGAGGGCTGCCTCATCGCCTGCTATGCCGCCGGGCTGTCGCAGTGCTTCCTGTACATCCGTGGCGAGATGGCCGTCGCCCAGGAACGCGTCGCCCAGGCGCTCAACGACGCCTATGCCGCCGGTTACATCGGCAAGAACATCCTCGGCTCGCAGTTCTCGCTCGACATCGTGCTGCACTGGGGCGCCGGCGCCTACGTGGTGGGCGAGGAGACAGCGCTCATCGAGAGCCTCGAGGGCAACCGCGGCATGCCGCGCCTCAAGCCGCCGTTCTTCCCGGCCGCCATCGGCCTGTACGGCCAGCCCACCATCGTCAACAACGTCGAGACCCTCGCCAACCTCCCGTGGCTGCTGCGCAACGGCGCCGAGGAGTACACCAAGATCGGCACCGAGTCCTCGCCCGGCACGCGGATGATGGCCATCTCCGGCCACGTCAAGCGCCCCGGCGTGTTCGAGGTCATCAACGGCGTCACCACGTTCCGCGACCTGATCTACGGCGACGAGTTCTGCCAGGGCATCCGCGACGGCCACGAGCTCAAGGCCTTCGTGCCCGGCGGTGGTTCGGCGCCATGGTTCCTACCCGATCAGCTCGACCTCCCGCTCGAAGGCCGCCAGGTCGGTGCCGCCGGCTCGATGGTCGGCTCCGGTGCGGTGATGGTGATGGACGACACCACCGACATCCCCGCTGCAGCGCTCACCCTCTGCGCGTTCTACGCCCACGAGTCGTGCGGCAAGTGCGCACCGTGCCGCGAAGGCGGAACGTGGTTGATGCGCATCATGGACCGCATCGTCGCCGGGCACGGCACGAGCCGCGACCTCGACCAGTTGATCGAGGTCGGCGAGACGATCTGCCCCGGCAACTTCCCGCACGCCTCGAGCGAGCGCCTCGGCCTCACGGCCGTGCCGTTCCCGTACAAGATGACCACCATCTGCTTCGTCGGTCCGTCGGCGTACACGCCCGTCCACTCGGCACTCACCCTGTTCCGCGACGAGTTCGAGGCCAAGCTCGTCAAGCGCACGTTCATCCCCGTCTCGTCCGCGCCGGTCGAGGTCGCCGCCAACACCCAGCCAGCCGGAGCACACGCGTGACCACCACCGAGACGCCGACGCTCGGCGAGGTCCCCGAGCCGACCCCGCCCGATCCCAACGCCGTCAGCATCACCATCAACGGCCGCGCCGTCACGGCGCGCAAGGGCGACCTCATCATCAAGGCCGCCGAGGACGCCGGCGAGTACATCCCGCGCTTCTGCTACCACGAGCGGATGAGCTCGGTGGGCATGTGCCGGATGTGCCTCGTCGAGGTCGACACCGGCCGCGGGCCGCAGCTGATGCCCTCGTGCATGTTCCCGGTGTCGCCGGACATGAAGGTGTTCACCGACTCGCCCATCGCCAAGGGTGCGCAGGAGGGTGTGATCGAGCTGCTGCTCGCCAACCACCCGCTCGACTGCCCGGTGTGCGACAAGGGTGGCGAGTGCCCGCTGCAGGACCAGTCGTTCAGCCACGGTCCCGGCGAGAGCCGCTACGTCGAGGAGAAGCGGCACTACGAGAAGCCGATCCCGATCAGCGACCTCGTGTTCCTCGACCGCGAGCGCTGCATCCTCTGCGATCGCTGCACCCGCTTCGCCGACGAGGTCGCCGGCGACGCGCTGATCTCGTTCACCCACCGCGGCAACCTGACCCAGGTCAACACGTTCCCCGACGAGCCGTTCGCCAGCTACTTCAGCGGCAACACCGTGCAGATCTGCCCGGTCGGCGCGCTCACGGCGAGCCCGTACCGCTTCAAGGCCCGCCCCTGGGACCTCCAGGAGGAGGAGAGCACGTGCACCACGTGCTCGGTCGGCTGCCGCACCGCTGTGCAGTCCACCCGTGACGAGCTCGTCCGCTACCAGGGCGTCGACTCGGATCCTGTCAACTGGGGCTGGCTGTGCGACAAGGGCCGCTTCGGCTTCGAGTCGATCGGCAGCGACGACCGGCTCAGCACGCCGCTGGTGCTCACCGCTGACGGGCACACGCCGACGTCGTGGAACTCGGCCATCGGCTCGACCGTCCAGCTGATCAAGGACGCCCTCGCCGCCGGCGGTCCGTCCAGCATCGCCCTGCTCGGAGGCGCCCACGGCACCAACGAGGACGCGTTCGCGTTCGCTCGCCTCGCCCACGACGTCATCGGCACGCCGAACGTGTCGTCGCAGCTCGTCGACGGCCTGCCCGTCGGCCTGCTCGGCCTGCCCCGCGCCACCATCGATCAGGCCGCGAGTGCCAAGACCGTCATCCTCCTCGCTCCCGACCTGAAGGAGGAGCTGCCGGTCCTGTACCTGCGCCTCCGTGACGCGGTCGAGAAGAAGCGCACCAAGATCATCGAGTTCGCGCCGAAGGCCAGCGGCCTCACCAAGTACGCGTGGAAGACGGTGTTCTACGAGCCTGGCACCCAGGCCGACGTCGTCGCCAGCACCCTCCAGGACGCTGCGATCTCGGCGCAGATCGCCACCGGCGATGTCGTCGTCGTCGCCGGTCGCGCCAACCTCGCCGAATCCTCGGGCCCCACCGTCGCCGCGCTCAACGCGGTGATCGCCGCCGTCCCGTCGGCCACCGTGCTGCCGGCGCTGCGCCGCGGCAACGTCGTCGGCGCCACCCAGGTCGGGTTGCGTCCGGGCAAGGGCGGCCTCGACAGCAAGGGCATCCTCAACGCGGCGGCGAACGGCTCGATCGAGTGCCTGATCCTGCTCGGTGCCGATCCGCTGAGCGACGTGCCCGATGCCGATCTCGCCCGGCGCGCCTTGGCCGGTGCCCGCCGCATCATCGCCATCGACACCTTCGTCACCTCGTCGTCGCGGCTCGCCCACGTCGTGCTCCCGGCCGCCGCGTACGCGGAGAAGTCGGGCACCACGTCGAACCTCGAGGGGCGCACCACCACGCTCGCCCAGAAGATCACGGTCAACGGCACGTCGCGTCCCGACTGGATGATCGCCGCCGACATCGCCGGCAAGCTCGGCACCGACCTCGGGTTCACGTCGGTGGAAGACATCACGGCCTCGATCGCCACCCACGTCGACGGCTACGACGGCATCACGGCCGCCACGCTCGCGGCGTCGCCGAACGGCGTCGTGGCTCACGCTCCGCACATCGATCCGATCAACACCCCCACCGTCACGCTCGGCGATCGCAACGCCTACGACTTCCGCCTCGTGGTCAGTCGCAAGCTGTACGACGCGGCCGTCGCCACCGTCCACGCACCATCGCTGGCGCCGCTCGCCACCGGCACCGCCGTGTACGTCAACCCGCTCGACGTCGCCAAGATCGGCACCACCATCGGCCATGAGGTCACGCTCACCAGCTCCAAGGCCACCGTGGTGCTGCCGCTCCAGGTCGATCCATCGGTGCAGCGCGGCACCGCGTGGGTGCCCTTCAACCAACCGGCCACGACCGGCGCCACGCTCGTCACCATCGGCGATCTGATCGACGCCGACGCATCGGTGACCGACGTGCGGATCGAGAGCCTCTGATGTTCGCCATCGACGACCTGGTCGAGAAGCTCGGCCTCGCCACCGTCCTCATCGTGCTGCTGAAGATGGTCATCGTCTTCGCGGTCGGTCTCGTCGTCACGATGTTCATGGTCTGGTTCGAGCGCAAGATCGTCGCCGGCATGCAGAACCGCACCGGTCCGAACAAGGCCGGACCGTTCGGCCTGCTACAGACGCTCGCCGACGGCATGAAGCTGATCTTCAAGGAAGGGCTGATGCCCGACCGTGCCGACAGCTTCGTCTTCCGCCTCGCGCCGTACCTCGCGTTCGTGCCGGCGTTCCTCGTCTGGACGGTCATCCCGCTCGGCGGCGACTTCCTGCACGGCAAGGACGGAACGATCAAGATCTTCGGGCATCGCACGTTCGTGCAGCTCGCCGATCCGCCCATCGGCGTGCTCCTGCTCCTCGCGCTGTCGAGCATCGCCGTCTACGGCATCATGCTCGCCGGCTGGTCCTCGGGCTCGAAGTACCCGCTGCTCGGCTCGGTCCGTGCCTCGGCGCAGATGGTGTCGTACGAGGCGGCGCTCGGTCTCAGCATCGCCTCGGTGCTGCTGATCTCCGGCACCCTCAGCACCCACGGCATCGTCGGCGGGCAGAACAGCCTGAGCAAGTGGAGCGTCATCGCCACCGGCGTCGTGCCGTTCGTGATCTTCATGATCGCCGGCACCGCGGAGTTGAACCGCCCACCGTTCGACCTCGTCGAGGCCGAGCAGGAGCTCGTCGGCGGCTTCAACACCGAGTACTCGGCGTTCTCGTTCGCGCTGTTCTTCCTCGCCGAGTTCATGAACACCGTGACGATGAGCGGCGTCATCGTCACCCTGTTCTTCGGCGGCCCCCAGCCGGTCAAGTTCGACATCGGCAGCCTCCACTTCAACGGCGACATCCACCTCGGACCCTTCAGCGGCACGGTGTGGTTCATCGCCAAGGTGCTCGTGTTCCTCTACGTCTACGTCTGGCTCCGCGGCACGCTGCCCCGCCTGCGTTACGACCAGCTGATGAACCTCGGCTGGAAGGTGCTGATCCCGGCATCGCTCGGCTGGTTCCTCCTCTTGGCCGCGCAGCGCGTCGCAAGCGACAATGACTGGAACAAGTGGTGGGTCAGCGGCATCTCGATCGCCGTGCTGGCCCTCTGTGCAGGATTGCTGATGGCCGCGGTGCGGGTCAGTGGGAAGAACCGAGATCGAGAGGGGGCGATGTTCTGATGGGTTACCTCGATGGATTCGTCGTCACGATCAAGCAGCACCGCCTGTTCGGCGGCAAGCGGCTGACCAAGAACTACTCCGGCGGCCGCGTCGCCAAGAAGACCGCCAAGGACGGCGCCGACGTCGATCCGCAGCTGCATGCCGACGAGAAGGCGCCCAAGCCCGAGCGTCTGCACGGGCGCCACGTGCTGAACCGGTACGAGGACGGCATGGAGAAGTGCATCGGCTGCGAGCTCTGCGCCGGTGTCTGCCCGGCGAAGTGCATCTACGTGCGCGGCGCCGACAACGACCCCGACACGCCCACCTCACCCGGCGAGCGCTTCGGGTTCGTCTACGAGATCAACTACCTCCGCTGCATCCACTGCGACCTCTGCGTCGAGGCCTGCCCGACCGAGGCCATCACCGAGAGCAAGCTGTTCGAGTTCAGCTTCACCAACCGGCGAGACGCGATCTACACCAAGACGGAGCTGCTCGTCGGCGACGACGGCAAGCCCCAGCACCTCCCGTGGGAGGACTGGCGCGCCGGCGAGGACCTGCACACCAGCGGCTGGATGCGGGCCACGTCGCCGAGCGGCGACGCCGACTTCGAAGGCATCGATGGCTGGAGCGGCGAGCTCGGCTATGGCGTCCGCAAGGCGGAGCCGGTGCAGATCACGCGCGACCAGATCACCCGCGACCAGACGACGGGCAACATGACGACGGACACGGCACAGGACCACTGACGATGCAGTTGTTCGTCTTCATCTGCGCGGCCGCGATGATCCTGATCGGCGCCGTCGGCGTCATCGTCCGGTCGCATCCCGTGCACGCCGCGCTCAGCCTCGTGCTCACGCTGTTCGGCGTGGCCGTGATGTTCGTCGCCCAGGACGCCCACTTCCTCGCGGCCGTCCAGGTCATCGTCTACGCCGGCGCCATCGTCGTGCTGTTCCTGTTCGTGATCATGCTCCTCGGCGTCGACCGCGCCGAGTCGCTGCGGATCGATCCGGTCAAGGTGCAGCGCCCGCTCGCGGCCATCGTCGGTGTCGGCCTGTTCGGCCTCATCGGCGGTGCCATCATCGAGGGTCGCAAGACGCTCACCAAGCGCGGCACGGGCATCGACACCGCCACCGCCGCGTCGCACGACTCGAACATCAAGCAGCTCGCCAACGACCTGTTCAGCAACCACGTGTTCGCGTTCGAGGTCACGTCCGTGCTGCTCGTCATCGCCGTCGTCGGCACCGTGCTGCTCGCCCGTCGCCCGGGCAAGAGCGGGCCCGTCGCGAGCGATGCAGAGCTCGCCGAGATCGATGCCAAGCTCGCCGCCGCCAACATCAAGACCGCAACCAGGGCCGGCTCGAAGTGATCGCCACCGTCACCCCCACCCCCACGTGGTACCTGATCCTCGCCGCGCTGCTGTTCTCGATCGGCGCCGTCGGCGTGCTCGTGCGCCGCAACCCACTGGTGATGTTCATGTGCATCGAGCTGATGCTCAACGCGGTCAACCTCACGTTCGTCGCGATGGCCAAGGCGCTCGGCGACATCGGCGGTCAGACCACCGTGTTCTTCGTCCTCGTCGTCGCCGCAGCCGAAGTGGTGGTGGGCCTCGGCATCATCGTGTCCATCCTGCGCAAGAGGCCGGACGCCAACGCCGACGATCTTGCAGAGTTGAAGGGCTGACCCCGCCGTGCTCGATGCTGTTTGGCTCATCCCTGCCCTCCCGCTCGCCGGGTTCTTGATCATCCTGGTCTTCGGTCGCCGGCTCGGCGAGCCCAAGGCCGGCTACTTCGCCACCCTGATGACGGCGAGCGCGTTCGCCGTCACGGTCGGCGTGTTCTTCTCGCTGATGTCGAAGACCGCCGAGGAGCGCCACCACCTCAAGACGCTGTTCAGCTGGCTGCCCGTCGGCAGCCTGCATGTCGACGTCGCGTTCCTGGTCGATCCGCTCTCGATCACGATGGCGCTGTTCATCACCGGCATCGGCTCGCTGATCCACCTGTACTCGATCGGGTATATGCACGGTGATCCGAAGTTCAGCAAGTTCTTCCTCTACCTGAACCTGTTCGTGTTCAGCATGTTGATGCTCGTCCTCGGCAGCAACCTGCTCGTCACGTTCCTCGGCTGGGAAGGCGTGGGCACCTGCTCGTACCTGCTGATCAGCTTCTGGCACACCAAGGACTCGAACGCCTCGGCGGGCAAGAAGGCGTTCGTCACCAACCGCGTCGGCGACTTCGGCTTCATGATCGCGATGTTCGTCGCGTTCAAGTTCATCGGCTCGCTCGACTACTCGACCATCAACCACGCCGCCCAGGCCAAGACCATCAGCGGCACCGTGGCCACGGTCATCGTGCTGATGCTGTTCGTCGGTGCCTGCGGCAAGAGCGCCCAGCTGCCGCTGTACATCTGGCTGCCCGACGCGATGGCCGGCCCCACGCCGGTGTCGGCGCTCATCCACGCCGCGACGATGGTCACCAGCGGCGTGTTCCTGATGACCCGGATCAGCCCGATGATCGGCTACGCCACCCCGTGGGCGTCCACGCTGATCGCGATCATCGGCATCGCCACTGCGCTCTTCGCGGCCACGATCGCGGTCGCCCAGAACGACATCAAGAAGGTGCTCGCCTACTCGACGGTGAGCCAGCTCGGCTACATGTTCCTGGCCATCGGCTCGCACGCCTACGTCGCCGCGATCTTCCACATGGTCACCCATGCGTTCTTCAAGGCGCTGCTCTTCCTCGGCTCCGGATCGGTCATCCACGGCATGCACGAGGAACAGGACATGCGCTTCATGGGCGCGCTCCGCAAGCTGATGCCCATCACCGCGGCCACGTTCATCGTCGGCTGGTTGGCCATCGCCGGCGTCCCGCCGTTCGCCGGCTTCTGGAGCAAGGACGAGATCCTGCTCTACGCATGGGACAAGAGCCCGATCCTGTGGGCGCTCGGTCTCATCACCGCACTGCTCACCGCGTACTACATGACCCGTCAGGTGATCATGGTCTTCTACGGCAAGGCGCGCTGGAACGACGAGCGTCCCCACGCCGAGGGCGAAGCGGCCCACGACCACGGCGAGATCCATCCGCACGAGAGCCCGTGGACGATGTACACCCCGCTCATCGTGCTCGCCGGCCTGGCCATCGTCGGCGGTGGGCTCAACCTGCCGTTCAACAGCTCCACCAAGCGGCTGTCGAGCTGGCTCGCCCCGGTGGTCGACGTCAGCGAGCGAAGCCTGAAGCACGGCACCGAGGACATCAAGTGGGTGCTCGCCGGCATCGCCACGCTCGGTGCGCTCACCGGCATCGCGCTCGCCTACCTCGTCTACTCCCGGCACAAGATCAAGGCCATCGAACCCACCATCCTCGCCAACGGCTGGTACTACGACCGCGGCATCACCGAGTTCATGGGTGGGCCGGGCCGTGACGGCTTCGAAGGCGTCGCCTGGTTCGACGCGAACGTCATCGACGGCGCGGTCAACGGCACGGGCAAGCTGGTGCAGGGCGCGGCCGGCATCATCCGCAAGGGCCAGAGCGGACTCGTCCGCACCTATGCCGCGCTGATCGGGGTGGGCGTCGTGCTCCTTCTCGCGTGGTTCTTCATCCGGGGCGTGGCCCAATGAGCGCGCTCTTCGCCGCCGACGTCGTGGGCGGCAAGTTCCCGATCCTGTCGGCCATCGTCGTCGTCCCGGCGATCGGTGCCGTGCTGGTCGCGGCGATGAACAAGCGCCGCCCGGAGTGGGTCAAGCTGATCGCGATCCTCGCCAGCGTCTTCACCGGCGCGCTGACGGTGTGGATGCTCGCCTCGTTCAAGACCGGCACCGCCGACTTCCAGATGACGAGCCAGCACAGCTGGATCTCGGCGTGGGGCATCAGCTGGCACCTCGGTGTCGACGGCATCTCGCTGTTCCTGATCGTGCTCACCGGCGTGCTGTTCCCGCTCGCCATCGTCGGCGTCGATCCGCACCACGACGAGAAGCCGTACCTCGCCTGGCTGTTGCTGCTCGAGGCCGGCGTGATGGGCAGCTTCCTCAGCCTCGACCTGTTCCTGTTCTTCGTCTTCTTCGAGATCGTGCTCGTGCCGATGTACTTCCTGATCGGCGGATGGGGCTACGACAAGCGGGTCTACGCGGCCACCAAGTTCTTCCTGTACACGATGTTCGGCTCGGCCTTCATGCTCGTCGGCATCATCGCGACGGTGTTCATCGCCAAGCAGAACGTCGGCCACATCACGTTCGACCTCGTCGTGCTCGCCGACAAGGGCGGCTTCGCCGCCTCCACCGGACGATGGCTGTTCTTCGCCTTCGCCATCGCGTTCGCCGTCAAGGTGCCGCTGTTCCCGCTGCACACCTGGCTGCCCGACGCGCACACGCAGTCGCCCACTGCCGGCTCGGTGGTCCTCGCCGGCGTGATGCTCAAGCTCGGCACGTACGGCTTCCTCCGCTTCGGCATCTACCTGTTCCCGCAGGCGGCGCGCAACAGCCGGGCCATCTTCCTCACCCTGGCGGTCATCGGCATCCTCTACGGCGCGATCGCGGCCACGATGCAGAAGGACTTGAAACGCCTCGTCGCGTACTCGTCCGTGGCCCACCTCGGCTTCATCGTCCTCGGCACGTTCGCGTTCACGTCGCAGTCGATGAGCGGCAGCGTGCTGCAGATGATCAACCACGGTGTGTCCACCGGAGCGTTGTTCCTCCTCGTCGGAATGATCTACGAGCGCCGGCACACCCGTGAGATCTCGGCCCTGAAGGGCCTCCAGAAGGTCGCGCCGGTCTTCGCCGCGGTGTTCACGCTGGTGATGCTGTCGTCCATCGGCGTGCCTGGCCTCAACGGCTTCGTCGGTGAGTTCCTGATCCTGATCGGCTCCTTCCTCACCGCCCGTTGGTGGACGGTGGTGGCCGCGTCCGGCGTGATCCTCGCCGCGCTCTACCTCCTCTGGGCCTACCAGCGGGTCTTCCACGGTGAGCCCGACGAGGACAACAAGACGTTCGCCGAACTGCGCTGGAAGGAGGGCGCCGTCCTGCTGCCCTTCATCGCCGCCATCGTGTTCGTCGGTGTGTACCCGAAGCCGATGCTCGACCGCATCGAGCCCAGCATCAACTCACTCATCACCCACGGCGGCTACCACGATGCCGGTGCCTCGGCCGGTGCGAGCGCAGAGGAGCCCCAGCCGTGATCGGCGCAGATTTCGTCGCCCCATCGATCGACTGGTTCGCCCTCTCGCCGCTGCTCGTCCTGCTCGGCGGCGGCCTCGCCCTGCTCGTCGGCGCCGCGCTCACCCCGCTGTGGCCGAAGCGCACGTACGCCTGGACCACGGTCGCGATCGTCATCGGCGCCCTGGTGCTCACGTTCATCCAGTGGCACCGGCTCAGCGACTCCGCCCCGAAGTTCCTCGTCGGCAACGAGCTGTCGTGGGACGCGTTCTCGATGTTCGGCACGATCACCATCCTCGTGGCCGTCGCACTCGCGTCGATGATCACCGACGACTACCTCCGCCGCGAGGGCATGGAGGGTCCGGAGGTCTACGGGCTCTACCTGATGTCCGCGCTCGGCGGCATCGTCATGGTGATGTCGAACGACCTCATCGTCACGTTCCTCGGCCTCGAGACGCTGTCGATCGCCCTCTACGTGCTCGCCGCCAGCCACCGCAAGAGCACGGCCAGCCAGGAGAGCGGCATCAAGTACTTCGTGCTCGGCGGCTTCTCCTCGGCCTTCTTCCTCTACGGCATCGCGCTGATCTACGGCGGCACCGGCTCGACGAACTTCAACGCCATCATCGCTGCGTTCGACAACGTGCCCGCCAAGCGCAACGACGCCATCGTGCTGGTCGGCATCGCGCTGCTGCTCGTCGGGCTCTCGTTCAAGGTGGCCGCCTCGCCGTTCCACTTCTGGACGCCAGACGTCTACCAGGGTTCGCCCACGCCGGTCACCGCGTTCATGGCGTCGGTGGCCAAGGCCGGGGCGTTCGCGGCGATGCTGCGGGTGCTCGTCATCGCCCTGCCGACGTGGAAGGACGACTGGCAACCGGTCATCTGGGTCATCGCCGTGCTGACGCTGCTGGTCGGCTCGATCTCCGCGGTCGTGCAGACGAACGTGAAGCGGATGCTCGCCTACTCATCGATCAGCCACGCCGGGTTCATCCTGATCGGCGTCGAAGCGGCGGGGCACATCGGCGGCTCGACCGGCAAGGGCATGCCGGCTTCGATGCTGTACCTGCTGCTCTACAGCGTGTTGGTGTGCGGCACCTTCGGCGTCGTCTCGCTCGTCAGCCGTACGGGCGACGAGGCCACCGAGCTCTCCTCGTTCCGCGGCCTGGCCAAGCAGAAGCCGCTGCTCGCCCTGGCGCTCACGGTGTTCCTGCTGGCCCAGGCCGGCGTGCCACTCACGTCCGGGTTCACGGCCAAGTTCGGCGTGATCCAGGCCGCCGTCGACCAGCACAGCTACGCCCTCGCGATCATCGCGATGGTCACCTCGGTGATCGGTGCGTTCCTGTACCTGCGGATCATGATCAGCGTCTGGATGGCCGAGCCCGAGGCCGGCGACGATGCCCGCGAGGCCATCCGCGTCCCGTTCTCGACGGGCGTCGCCATCGCGCTGTGCGCCGGTTTCACGCTGCTGGTCGGGTTCTACCCCGGCTGGTTGATCGACGCGAGCGACAAGGTCGTCAACGTCGCCCGCCCCATCGTCGGCTAGCGGCTGGCTCGGCGGATCAGCTCGTCGAAGGCGCCCTGTTGGGTGGTGTCGTCGGCGGCGTTGTCCTCGGGATGCCACTGGGTGGCGACGATCCACGTCGCCGTCTCCAACTCGACCGCCTCGGGCGTGCCGTCGGCGGCGCGGCCGACGATGCGCAACCCGTCGCCGAGCTGGTCGATGGCCTGGTGGTGCACGTGGTGGCAGTGCTCGGGATGCTCGGTGCCGAGCGCCTTGGCGAGCCGGCTCCCGGCCTCGAGCTCGACCGGCTGGTACTGCAGCCAATGTGACTCGGTGCCCATGTCCTGCACGAGCGTGCCACCGCACGCGACGTTCAGGACCTGCAGGCCACGGCAGAGCGCGAGCAGCGGAAGATCGAGTGCGATGGCCGCACGGATGACCGCCAGCTCGACCTCGTCGTGCTCGGCGACGATGCCGTAGACCTGCTCGGCCGACAGCTCCTGGCCGTAGCGGCGGGGATCGACGTCGCCGCCGCCGTGGAAGACGAGGCCGTCGATGCGGCGAAGGAACGTCTCGAGTCGGTCGTCGAGCAGGGCCGGGATCGGCGGCAGCATGACGGGGATGCCGCCCGCGCGCTCGATGGCGCGCGAGTAGCGCTGGCCCATCGCGAACGCCTCGCCGCGCACGTTCTTGGCCTCCGGGCTGAGCCGTCCGACGATGGCGATGAGCGGTGCCGGCATGCCGTGTTGCGGAGATGACATCCCGCCATTCTGCCGTCTACGGTTCGGACGTGCGCGCGCTCCTGATCGCCAACGCCGACGACTGCGACGCCGGCTTCACCGGCGAGCGGTTCCGCCACCACGGATACTCGTTCATCGAGTGCCACCGCGAGCGACCCGCCGAGTGGCCGTCGCTCGACGGGGTCGATCAGATCGTCCTGCTCGGTTCGGAGTGGTCGGTGTACTGGGTCGAGCACGCCGTGCAGATCGCCGCCGAGCTCGACGTCATCCGCACCGCGAGCGCGCAGGCGATCCCGATCTATGGCATCTGCTTCGGCTCGCAGTCCGTGGCCGCCGCGCTGGGCGGCACCGTCGAGCCGGCGCGCGAGCCCGAGATCGGTTGGTACGACGACATCGTCAGCGACATCCCCTCGGTCATCCCGACCGGACCGTGGATGCAGTGGCACTCCGACGCCGTCACGGTGCCGCCGGGCGCGACCGAGCTCGCTCGCTCGCCGCTCGCCACCCAGGCGTATCGGATCGGTCGCACGTTCGCGACGCAGTTCCACCCCGAGGTCAACGAGGCGATGATCACCCGCTGGTCCACCGAGGGTGCGGCCACGTTGCGCGCCCGCGGCATCGAGCCCGAGCAGCTCCGCGCGGAGACGTCGCGCAACGTGCTGGAGAGCCGAGCCAACGCCGAGCACCTCGTCGACTGGTACCTCGAGAAGGTCGCGAGTGGGTGATCAGTCAGCGAGCGGATCGGCGCGGGCGTCGGCGAGCCACTGGGGGAAGTCGGCCGCGGCGACGAGCTGCTCGCAGTGGCGCAGGCGCTCACCGGCGTACGCGACGAAGTCGGTGTCGAGCGTGCTGATCGCCTGCTGCACCACCGCCCACATCCCCTCACGGAACTCGCTCATCACCTTCATCAGCTGCAGCCGCGCCCAGCGCGACGGCGTCACGCCGCCGAAGTAGAGCGTGAGCAACCGACGATCGCCCACGGCGTCGAAGCCGGCGTTGACGCTGAGGTTGGCGAGATCGAAGAACCGGTCGTTCATGCCCGCGTACTCGTAGTCGAGCAACCAGACCCGCACGTCGTTGAACAGCACGTTGCTCGGCAGCAGGTCGTTGTGGCACGCGACCGTCGGTGTGGGCGACGCCGCGAACGCCGCCTCGATGTGCCGGCTCTGCTGATGCAGCCGCTCGTATGACTGCGGCGGCATACGACCGTGGCTGCTCGCGTCGCGGGCGTGCCACTCGACCACGCGGTGGATCGGGAACTGGCCGGCGAGCGGCAGGCTGTCGTGCAGCTCGCGCAGTGCGACGACCACCTGGGGCAGCCGCTCGACGAACGGGGCGTCCTCGAGGTGACGGCCGGGGACGAACTCGGTGATCTGGGTGCCGACGCCCGGCAGCTCGCCGAACACGGAGGGACCGATGCCGAGCTCGGCAGCGCGGCGCGAGGCCTCGCCCTCGTGCCGCCGATCGATGCCGAGGAGCTGGGTCCGTTCGCCGGGGATGCGCACGACGTAGTCGTCGCCCTCGAACGTCACCACGAAGTTGCGGTTGGTGATGCCACCGGCGAGCGGCCGGATCTCGACGACGCCTCGCGACCAGGCCGGCACCCGGCGAACGATCGCCTCGATGTCCGCGTCCATCGAAATTGCTTAACACACGCAGGTCATCGGACCCCGGACTACCTTGGCCGGGTGAAGCTGATCCTCGTCCGCCACGGCGCAACGGAGTGGAGCGCGAACGGTCGGCACACCGGTTCCACCGACCTCCCGCTCACCGATCACGGGCGCGCTCAGGCGGCGAACAGCATGCGGACGGTGGCGTCGATGATCGGCAACACCTTCGCGACGAGCTGGTCGAGTCCGATGACGCGCGCCCGGACCACCGCCGACATCGTCCTCGGTGGTCGCCCCTACGCGCTCGACGACCGGCTCCGCGAGTTCGACTACGGCGACTACGAGGGGCTCACGACGGCGCAGATCCGCGAGCACGTCCCCAACTGGACGGTGTGGGACGGCTGTCCCGGCGGCGAGACCGTCGACGAGGTGGCCGCACGCGTGGACTCGTTCCTTGCCGACGCGCACATGAGCCCGGCCACCGTCGGCATCGTGTTCGCGCACGGGCACCTCCTGCGCATCCTCGGCGCCCGCGCCGTCGGCCAGCCGGGCGACTTCGGTCGCCATCTCGGCCTCGACACCGCCTCGGTCAGCGTCATCGACGATCTGCGCGACGGGCCCGCGATCACGCTGTGGAACGACATCGGCCACGTCACCGCAGCGGGATGAGCGTGTCCCGTGGATGAGGCCGAGCCGGTGACGCCAGGTGGTTGGCGACTCGATCCGGCAGCGTTCTCGTGGCGGTTCTCGCGGTCCTCCGGCGCGGGTGGCCAGCACGTGAACACCACCGACAGCAAGGCCGAGCTGATCTGCGACGTGCGCCGCCTGGGACTGCCGTCGGCGGTGACCGAACGCATCGTGACGGCGCTCGGCGACGACCTACGCGTCGTCGCGTCGAACGAGCGATCCCAGCGGCGCAACCGCTCGGACGCGCTCGGCCGGCTGGCCGTGATGATCGATGCCGCGGCGCGAGTGCCGCGCGTGCGGCGTCCCACCCGCCCGACCCGTGGCGCCGTCGAGCGCCGGATCACCGCCAAGAAGCACGTCGCCAGCCGCAAGGCCGACCGCCGCTGGCGCGGCGACGACTGACGCACGCGCTCGCCGGCGGGCGATGCGCACGAAGAGGCCGAGCGTCACCAGGCTGATGCCGAGGGCGACGCCACCGATGTAGAGCCGGTTGCCGCGGTCCGTGCCGGCGAGCGCACCGTGAACCGTGGCGCAGCCGAACAGCACGTACGAGAACAGGTGGATCGCGTGCCACAGCCGCCGTGGCAGGTGCTTCATGGTCCACGACGTCAGCTGGATCACCACCATCAGGTAGAAGGCGATCACCCCCCAGGTGACGGCGCTGCGCTTCCACGCGCTCGCCTGCGGGAGCAGGATCTCGCTCCATCCGAAGTGCACGTAGCTGTCGGCCACCAGACCCGTCAGGTGGAGGCCGGTGGTGATGACGGCGAGGCTGCCGACCCAACGATGGAGGTCGAGCAGCCAGACGGGACGGGCCAGTCGCATTCTGGGCGTCGACATCGCGATGCCGAGCAGGCACGTCGTGCCGAGCATCGTCCACGCCACGATCCCGCTCCCGCGCGACAGGAACCACCAGATCTGCGTCGTCACAGGGCGAAGGCCTCCAACGAGCTGGTGCGCAGGACGCGTCCGTCGCGGCCGACGAGGAGGCCGGCCAGGCCCGCACGCTCCAGCAGCGCCAGCGCGGCCGGTCCGTCGTGCATCATCGCCGCGGTGGCGAATGCCTCGGCCGTCGCCGCGTCGGCCGCGATCACCGTGGCGGTGAGGAGCGAGGTGGTGGAGGGCTCGGCCGTGGTGGGGTCGATGAGGTGGTGCACCGTGTCGCCCGTCGGCGATGTCCAGCGGCGGATCGTGGTGCCCGACGTGGCGAGTCCGCCCTCGACGAGCGCGACCGACTGCACGAGCTTCGGTGCGGCGAACGGGTTCTGCACGCCCACCTGCCAGCGATCGCCGACGGCCGGGAGCCCACGGACGACGAGGTCGCCGCCGATCTCGATGGTGATGCCGTCGACGCCGAGGTCGATCAGCTCGCCGGCGACGAGGTCGGCGGCGAAGCCCTTGCCGATGCCTCCGAGATCGATCGCGCCGCCGGGTGGCACGGCGAGCGTGCCGCGAGCGGCATCGAGCCGGATCTCACCGCAGACCGCGATCGAGCGACCGCTGATGCGTGGTGCCACCACGCCGGGCCAGGACGACGCCGCCGCCTGGCTGTGGGTGTAGCCATGGTGGACCAGCGCCGGCAGGACGGTGATGTCGAACAGGCCGCGCGTCTGCTTCCACGCCTCGATGGCTCGGGCGACGACCGCGACGGTGTCGGGGTGCACCTCGACGGCCTCGCCCGCGGCCTGGTTGGCGCGGGTGATGTCGCTGTCGGGCAGGAACCGGCTCCAGCGGGCCTCGAGCTCGTCGAGGCGACGCTGCACCCGGTCGAGCAGCGCAACCGAGTCGATGCCAACCCAGTCACCGCGGCCCGACGTGCCCGATCGGGTGCCGGACTCGGTGCCTGATTGGGTGCCGCATTGGGTGCCGCATTGGGTGCCGCATTGGGTGCCGGACTGGGTGATCGTGACGTTGGCGATGTTGCCCATCACCCGGAACGTGCGATGGGCGTGGAGCACGGGCGCAATCGGGTCGACCGTCCCGGCGGCCGGAGCGGACAGGGTCAGGATCATGGTCAGCTGCTCGGCATCGTGACAGGGGGTGGCGGGGGCGCGGGCGGCAGCGTCGGTGGCGGCGCGGTCGTGGG